>NZ_JBHXSQ010000003.1:0-1050460 GCF_042715335.1 Kribbella sp. NPDC058693 | reverse complement strand
CACAACCCCCCTAAACCACACCCCCCACCCAACCACATACCCCACACACCGGCCCCCCACCCCCCCCCACCCCACCACCCCCCGTCCCCCCGCCCGCGGCGCCCTTGGGGGGGGGGGCGGCGGTCTCCTGAAGCTTCTCCTCAGTCCGACCTGTCACCCACACGTCGAATCCGGCTGCCGCAAGTGCCAGCGCCATCTCCCGCCCCAGCCCGGACCCACCACCGGTCACCACCGCAACCTGCGTCATCGCGCCACCCTTCTCCCTGGTCTGACTGCCGTCCAGGATGGCAGCAACGCAGCAGCCATCACGATCATGACCAGCAACTCCAGCCAGACCGCGTGCCCGAGCGGTGGCACCAGTTCCTCGGTCAGGTTCCACGCTGCGTGCACGAGGATCGCCCCCGGCACCCCACCCAGCAGCTTCTCGCTGACGAACAACATCAAGAACGTCAGCGGGAACAGCTCCAGGAAGAACGTCACCCCCGCCGACGTGAACAACCCGTCATCGTGCTGCCCCGTGCCAGGCAGGAAGTACAGCGGCACATGCCACAACCCCCACACCGCCCCGAGCACCGCAGTCGTCCCGAGCGGACCGAAGTACTCCCGTAGCCGCGGCTGCACGTACCCCCGCCACCCGAACTCCTCCGACACCGGCCCCGCCAAGAACGTGTACGCCGCCGCGCCGAGCACCCCTCCGGCCCCCGCGACGACGGACGACGCACGACCAGCCAGCTCAGGCAACCGGCCGGACAACACGCAAGCAGCGAACGGAGCCAGCGCACCGAACCCGACCGCCGCCACCGGCCACCTCCAGGACCAGCGGACCACCCTCCGCCGCTCCCGCCGCCACAGCCACATCACCAGCGCAGCCAACGACGGCCCGGACGCAGCCAGTGCGAACACAAGCGACCCCACGCCCTCGTTCACATCCGTGCCGGTCAGCCCGAGGATCGCCCACGGCACCCAGGTCAGAACCAGACAGACAACCCCGAATACCACCAACGATCGCTTGATCACCGCCCCAGCCTTCCGACGGCCGCAGCGCCCGACCAGGGTGCTGGACCGACCTCTGAAGGGGATCCAGCACTACCTCGCGTCACAAAACACCCCCTTACACCGTCGAAAAGATGTACGCAGCGCGATTCGGCTGCGGACAGTGACCATCCGACGACCGAGAGCAAATGAGTGGCGGCTCAGTTGAAGATCTTGGAAACTCATTTGCGTGTATCACGCAAGCATGTATATGCTTGCAGCATGCAAGTAAACGACGCGTACTCTCCGCAGACCCCCATCGAGGGCGTCATGCACGCGTTCACCCGGATCGGACGCCGGCTGAAGGCCAAGCAGCCCGGCGACACGATCGACCACAGCGCGCACGTCGTGATGTTCGCGTTGCGGTGCAACGGCGCACTGCGCCTGTCCGACCTCGCCGGGCGACTCGAGCTCGACGCCTCGACCACCAGCCGGCACGTCCGGTCCCTGGAGCAGCTGGGCCTGGTCCGCCGCTCCCCCGACCCCGACGACGGCCGCGCCTTCCGGGTCGAGCTGACCGAGGCCGGCATCGAGCAGTGGGAAGCCAGCGCCCGTCACCGGATGGAGCTGCTGAGTGCCGCGATGGAGGGCTGGTCCGAAGAGGACGTACAGACCTTCGAGCGGCTGATGACCCGCTTCGCCGACGGCGTCGCCGCCCGGACCGAAGCACCTTCCAGCGCCGCCTGGGCCGAGAAGGGGTGGGCCGCCGTGGCCCCGAGACCCTCCGCCCGGGCAGAGCGCAGTACAGACCAGAACTCCGCGGCCAGCGGCGACCCCGCAGCCCGTGAGAACACCGACAAGAACCTGGAGAGCACCAAATGAGCACCACAGAGCCTGCCACCGCCGGCGGCGCTGCGCCTGATAGCGGTCCTAGCTACCTGTCCCACAAGCAGATCCTGGTGATTCTCGGCGGCCTGATGGCCGGGATGTTCCTGGCCGCGCTCGACCAGAGCATCGTGGGTACGGCGCTGCCGCGTATCGTCAGCGAGTTCAACAGCCTCGACAAGTTGTCCTGGGTGGTCACGGCATACCTGCTGACCTCGACCGCCTCGACCCCGCTGTGGGGAAAGATCTCCGACCTCTACGGCCGCCGCCCGCTGTTCATCGCGGCGATCGTCACCTTCCTCGGCGGCTCGGTGCTTTCCGCGCTGTCGCAGAACATCGAGCAGCTGATCGGCTTCCGCGCCGTCCAGGGTCTGGGCGCCGGCGGTCTGATGTCCCTCGCGTTCGCCACCATCGGCGACGTGATCCCGCCGCGCGAGCGCGGCAAGTATATGGGGTACTTCGGTGCCGTCTTCGGCCTGTCCTCGGTGGCCGGCCCGCTGCTCGGCGGTCTGCTCACCGACGGTCCCGGCTGGCGCTGGATCTTCTGGATCAACGTCCCGATCGGTCTCGTTGCCCTGGGCATCGTTGCCGCCGTACTCCGGCTGCCGCACGTGAAGCGCTCGCACAAGATCGACTACCTCGGCGCCTCCACGGTCGCCGCCGCCGTCACCTCGCTGCTGCTGGCCGTCTCCTGGAGCGGTCCGAGCAACGGCTGGGGCAACGCGACCACGCTCGCGCTGCTGATCGGCGCCGTCGTACTGGCTGTCGCCTTCGTCCTGATCGAGCTGCGGGTGGCCGAGCCGATCATCCCGATGGACCTGTTCAAGGGCCGGATCTTCTCCGGGTACGCCGGATACGCGTTCCTGCTGGGCTTCGCGATGTTCGGTGCGCTGATCTTCCTTCCGCTGTACCTGCAGGCCGTCAAGGACCTGTCGCCGACCCGCTCCGGCCTGGCGTTGCTGCCGATGATCGTCGGTATCTTCTCCGCGTCGATCCCGAGCGGTCAGATGATGAGCAAGAGCGGGCGGTACAAGCACTTCCCGATCATCTCCGCGGTGCTGGTCGGCGGCGCGATGGTGCTGCTGTCCACGCTGGCCCTGACCACGCCGTACTGGCAGCTGGCGATCTACATGTTCATCATGGGCGCCGGCCTGGGTCTGTCGATGCAGATCACCGTCACCGCCGCGCAGAACAGCGTTCCCCGGCAGCACATGGGTAGCGCGACCTCGACGATGACGTTCTTCCGCTCGATGGGCGGCGCGATCGGTACGGCGGTCTACGGCGCCGTACTGACCAGCCGGCTGAAGGACCACCTGGGCGACATCATCCCGAACGCCACGCAGTCGATGGTCGACGGACTGGCCAAGGCGGCCAACAGCGTCCAGGCGCTGCACTCGCTGAAGGAGCCGTTCAAGGGCTTCGCACTGCACGGTCTGGTCGACGCGATGGACGACGTCTTCCTGGTCTCGCTGCCGTTCCTGGCGATCGCGCTGATCCTGGCGATCATCACCCCGGAGCAGCGGCTGGCCGGCCGCAACGACGGCCCCAAGGCCGAAGGTGAGGGCGAGGGCGAGGAGTCGCTGGAGGCTTCTGCCGCCGCCGCGATGCACTGACCCGGCACCGAGGTTTACCGCACTGAGACCAAACTCCGGTTGACCTACCCGACAGCCGCCCTGGGAAGCTTCCCAGGGCGGCTGTTCTTTTGCGCTCCGTGAGATGAACGGGCCGTCTGACCCCGCCGGGGTCGTAGCTTCGACAGCAGAGTGTGATGTACCGCGACGATAGGAACAGCCGCACGGATGAAGACACTTGACCGGCCGTTGGACGACGACGACCGCGCGATGGCGGACCTTGCCGAGGTCCGCGACTGGCGACGCCTCGGCGGACCGCAGTCAGGTGCCACCGGCCCCGATCCGGTGCGCCGCCTGATCCGCCGGGTCAAGTCGGCGACCAACTGGAAGCCGTGGCCGATCAACCGCAGGACCGTGATCGACGACCAGCTGGACGGCTGGGGATTCCTGACCCGGCGCAAGACCGAGCTCGCGGTGTACGACGACCAGGTGCTGCCGCACAGCCCGTTCAGCGGCTGGGTCGCGTTCGCGATCGAGCGCAACGACATCGACGCGGCGGTCGCCGGACTCGACGAACACTGGCCGGCGAAATTCGACCTCGCCTGCCGGCACTGGGGACAGCCGGCGTACGTCGGAATAGACAGCAAGACCGGATTCGTCGACGACTGGTCCCCCGGGGCCGGCGCCGATCGCCGCCACCTCGCGGTCTGGACGCCGCCGGGCGCCGAGATCCACCTGTACAGCAACAAGCCGACACCGCGCCCGTTGTCGGTATCGGTCGGAATCAACTACACGGTCTACCTCAACGAGGAGGGGACATGAGGACACCAACAGCCATCGCCCGAGAAGCTCAACGCGACCGCGAGTTCTCCAACGTCGGCACCCCGGCGACCACCGGAGACCACAGCAGCGTGTCCGAGACCTCGCTCACTGCCCTCGCCCACGCTCGCAACGCCGCCACCGCAGGCCCGGCCGCCGGCTCGCTCGACGCGAACCTCCGCGCCGGCCTGCTACCACCCGGACCTACCCGCGCAGCGGGCAGCACCGGCGCCCGCCCCCAGACCGGCGGCCCGGCAGCCCGCGGCAACGACCGGAACGGTCCGGCCCGCTAACACCGGATCCGCCTTGTTTTCAACGCAATTCCCCGACACCCCGGAAGGAACAAGCCCGGAATGAAAACGCAGGACAGGCCACTCGACGAGGACGACCGGGCCTTCGCCGACTTCGCCGAGATCACCGACTGGTCGGCGATCGCCGGACCGAACAACAACGACAGCGGGCCGAAGGTCGTCCGGGCGATCGTTCAGCGGGTCACCTCGGCCACCGACTGGCAGCCCTGGCCGCTCGCCCAGGGTGAGCAGATCGACCGCGCGGTCGCGTCATGGGGTTTCACCACCAAGCGCAACAGCACGATCATCGTGTTCCCGGGGATGGCGTTCGCGGATGCCAAGAACAGCGGCTGGTGCGCGTACGACATCGAGCCGGCCGACATCGCCGAGGCCGAGGCCGGTCTCGACGCGCACTGGCCGGAGCACCTCGAGCTGGCCCGCAAGTACTTCGGCGAGCCGACGTACGTCGGTGACGACAGCCAGCCGGGCTTCCTCGACGACTGGGGTCCGGGCGCCGGATCCGACAAGCGCCACCTGGCCACCTGGCTGCTGCCGGGCGCGCACCTGCGGCTGTTCAGCACCAAGCCGACCAGTTCCCCGCTGACCCCCGCGGTCGGCGTCAGCTACGCGGTCTACATCAACTAGGAGACGTAATGACGACCCCTACTCAGGAAAGCCCCGCGTGGCAGCAGGGCAGCTGGATGCAATCAGGCGAGTGGCTCGCGAACCTGAACGAGAACGAGCAGGCGAACCTCCGCGCCTTCGTCGGTATGACGCCGGAGCAGCGCACCGCCTCGGTCGAGTTCGCCGGCCTGGACGCGCGTCAGCAGGCGAACCTGATGCGCGCGGCGAACACCGACCCGCTGCGGGACCGGGTCAACGCTGCTGTGCGCGGCGCCGTCGCCCGGGTTCACCTGGCGTACGACAACACCCAGCACCGGCTGAGTGACGCCGCCCAGACCCTGGCCACCCAGGCCCGGGAGTACCGCGACGCCGCGGTCGGCGGCGCGACGCGTGCGTACGAGAGCACCCGGGACACCGTGGCGCAGGCCGGCCGCGACGCCCGTGACACGGTCGTGCAGGCAGGCCGCGACGTACGGGCCGGTGCCGAGGAGCTCGGCCAGCAGGTCGCCGGTGCGTACAACCGCGGGGTGGACCAAGTGAACGCCGCGGGCCGGCAGGTCGCGGACACCTACCGGGGTGCCCGGGACGGCATCGTCGACGCTGCTCAGCGCGGTCAGGTCCGCCTCGACCAGGCGTGGCAGGCCGGCGCCGACCGGCTGAACGAGACCGGCCAGCAGATCGCCCAGGGCGCCCGGGACCTCCGGACAGCTGCGGTCGGCACCGCTCGGGACACCCGGGACGCGGTCGTCGGCGGCGCCCGGACTGCCCGGGACGCGGTTGCCGCGACCCCCGGCAAGGTGGGCCGTTGGTTCGAGGCCAAGTTCAACAACACCATGCTCAAGGCCGAGAGCTCGCTGGCGACGTACAACGCCGGCCGGCACAACCCGCCGATGGGCGCGGACATGACCCAGGCGATGGACAACAAGACGCAGCTGGCGATGATCCAGCAGTGGAGCGAGAGCCTTCCCGGTCAGATCTCGGTCGAGACCAACGACGCGATCCAAAACCTCGCCCAGGCGTCGCAGGCCCAGATCGACGCCCAGAACGCGGCCCGCCTCGCAGGCGGCGTAGCCCCGGCCAGCCAGGCCGTCGGCCAGCCCCAGCAGCAGACCGCCCAGCAGGGCGAGCAGACCGGCCAACCGGCCAACCTCACCAAGAACAACGACAAGGGCGGCCTCAACCGCTGACCCCGGTCATCCGAAGACGCCGCCGAGCCTGGCTCGGCGGCGTCTTTCGTACTCCGGACCAGGCAGACTGGCCGTCGTGAACCCGCTGCAAACCAAGCTGGCCACCATCGGTCTGGAAGCCCTGGCCCCCTACGGCTTCGTCCTCGCCGGCGGCTACGCCCTCCAGGCCCACGGCTACGGCACGCGCGAATCCGACGACATCGATCTCTTCACCAACATCCTCGATCCGGACAACTTCACCCGCGCCGTCGAGCAGCTCGTCAGCGCGTACGAGGCGAACGGCCTCACCGCCGAAATCGCGAGGCGCGCACCCGTGTTCGCCCGGCTTGTCGTCGATTCGGCCGCGAAGGTCGACCTCGGGGTGGATCACCGGCAGC
Source organism: Kribbella sp. NPDC058693 (assembly GCF_042715335.1). NCBI lineage: Bacteria > Bacillati > Actinomycetota > Actinomycetes > Propionibacteriales > Kribbellaceae > Kribbella > Kribbella sp. NPDC058693. Next base: position 1,043,735 of record NZ_JBHXSQ010000003.1, on the reverse strand, counting down.
GCCCACCGGTGCTGACCGAGGTTGGTGCGGTCCTGTCGGAGGAGGACTCGATCGGCAGCAAGGTCGGCGCGGTGTACTCCCGGCTCGAACCGCGCGACTTCATCGACGTCCAGTCCGTGCTGGACAGCGGACGCCACGACCCGGCCACTTTGCTAGCGCTCGCCGATCAACGGGAAGCCCTCCCGCTCGACCGTCAGATGTTCGCCGCCCAACTCCGGGCCGGCGCACGGCTCCCGGACAGCGGATTCACCCGGTACGGCGCTACTCCCGAGCAGATCGCGCGCATCCGGCGTACGGCGACCGGGTGGGCCCTGGAACTCGACCCGCCGTCCGGTGGGCCTGCTCTCTGAGACGATGGTCAGATGAGCGACAAGAACGAGGCCCAGCCCGGCGATACGTACGCCTCGATGATCCCCTACATCGTTCCCGAGTCGCTGGACCGTCTCCAGGGGCCGACGAGCGGTGTCGTGGACCTGCCGAGCCGCCTCGACTGGGGCCCGCACCGGACGTACGACCTGGCCAGTGTCGACGACGCGATCGCGCTGTACAGCAAGGTGATCAGCGAAGCCTCGACCCAGGACGACCTGAGCGAGTTCCTCAACCGCGACGTGCTGTTCGCCGTCTGGCAGCGGCTCCGGCTCCCACGCCGGTGCGCCGAGTTGTGGAACCAGGCCTTCCCGCAGCTCACCTCGGCCGGCCCGGCCAACGGAACCCGGGGATGAAGCCGGAACATGAACGCGCAACGCGGATCGCGTTGTCCTCACTCCGGGACAAGGGGTTCGCGTTAGCCGGGGGCAACGCCCTGTCCAAGCACGGCATCGGCAGCCGCGAGTCCGACGACATCGACCTGTTCACGAACGACCTGAACCAGAACGTCGGTGAGTCGGTCGAGGGCCTGAAGACGGCGTTCGAGGAACAGGGATACACCGCGGAGGTCACCCGCCAGTACCCGGCGCACGCGCGCATCGAGGTCGCGAGAGGTGACGAGAAGACCCATATCGACCTCGGTCAGGACTACCGCAGCAAGCCCGCCGTCGAGACCGACGTCGGCCCGGTGATCTCGGTGGAAGACGCCGTCGGGTCCAAGGCCGCCTCGATCTACACCCGCGGCGAGGCCAAGGACTTCGTGGACGTCAACGCCGCGATGGAGGCCGGCTACTCGACCGACCACCTGCTCCAGCTGGCCGACGCCCGCGAGGCGTCCCCGATGGACCGGCCGATGTTCGCGCAGCTTCTCGACGACGCCCAGCGGATCCCTGACGCGGAGTACGCCAAGTACGGTCTGGATGCTGAGCAAACGGCCGGGCTGAAGGAGCGGATGGGCGCCTGGGCGAACCAGATCCGGACCCGAGAGGCCAACCCGGACATCGACAAGTCGGTCGGTCTGCTGAACAGCGGCCAGGCGATGCCCGGGCAGAGTCAGGCCGCCGGCTCGAGCAGCTCGGCGGGGCACCGGCCGTCCCTGAGCCAGGAACGCAGCAAGGGCGAGCGGGGCAGCTAGTCCTCGGTCGGAAGGGGATGGCGCCGTCTGGGGAGCGGGCGGCGTGGGGGGTCCGGGGGTGGGTCGTTGCCGGCCAGGTGGTTGACGATGGCGTTGAGGACGGCGGCGGTGGGGACCGCTATCAGCGCGCCGACGATGCCGGCGACCACGACGCCGGTGGCGATCGAGAGAATGACGGCCAGCGGGTGGACGCTGACCGCGCGGCCGAGGAGGAACGGCTGGAGGACATGGGCCTCCAGCTGCTGTACGCCGATCACGACCGCGAGCATGACGATCGCGACGATGGGGCCCTTGGCAACCAATGCTACGAGTACGGCGACCACGCCGCTGACCAGTGCGCCGACGACCGGGACGAACGCGCCGACGAACACCAGGATCCCGATCGCGCTCACCAGCGGCAGCCCGAGGATCGCGGCGCCGAGTGAGATGCCGATCGCGTCCACGGCCGCAACGACGATCGTCGCGCGGACGAATGCGGTCAGCGAGACCCAGGCCCGCCGACCCGAGGAGTCCGCCTTGTCGCGGGCCCGGCGCGGGAACAGCCGGACGAGCCAGGCCCAGATCTGTTCGCCCTGGTACAGGAAGAAGAACAAGCAGAACAGCGAGATGAACAGCCCCGCGACGACATGCGTGGCCGTCGTACCGACTGCTGCTGCCTGCTGGCCGATCGCGCCGCCGGAGGTGATCTGTTCGCGCAGGGTCTTGATCGCGTTGGTGACGTCCTGGTCGGTGAGGCCGAAGTTGATCCGGCCCAGCTCGCGCAGCTTCTGCACACCTTCGCCGACCTGGGTCGACAAGCTGTCGAACTGACCGGCGATCTGCGTGCCGACCAGCGTCAGGAGGCCGGCTACCAGCACGACCGTGGCGATCACGGTGATCCCGGCCGCGGCGCCGCGCGGGAGGCGGAGCTTCTGCAGGCCGTTCGTGATGGGCACGAGCAGCGCGGTCAGCAGTACGCCGACAGTGATCGGTACGAAGACCTCGGACAGGTACCGGATGCCGTACCCGATCACGAGGACCGCCGCCACGACCGCGAGGAACCGCCAGGCCCAGGTGCTGGCGATGTACATCCCGCGCGTCACCCCGGCGTCGTCGACCGGCGCTACGTCATCGGCAAGCTTCTGCCCTTCCGACTCGCTGGACTCCTCAACGACCTCGTTGTCCGCCACCGGACTCTGATCCTCGGAGACCTCCGCGTCGTCCCGCCCCGCCTCGCTCATCACACCTCCGCAGCTCGGTTGTTGCTGAGACTAGGGCATGTGTCCCGATCCCGCGCCGTAGCGAGGAGGTGCTCGGTGCGGTGCATCGGCGCGCGGGGGCGAAGGTCTCGATGCGGAGCATCGTGGCCTTTGCACCCGTGCGGCGAGGTGCCGTGCCGAGTGCCCCGCAGTAGGCGCGGGGTCGGGACACATGCCCTTAGTGCCCGCGCGCACCGGTTCCATGAATGTGGGCGGCCAGCCCCTCCGCCGCCTTCGGCTCGTCGTGCGCGAGCAGGCCGACGGCCGCGAGCACGTAATCCGCGTCCACGCACACCTCCGCCCGCTGCGGGACGAGCCAGCCCTCCTCCTGCGCGTTCGTCCCGATCGAGCCCAGGATCCGCGCCGCGACCTCCGGCGGATTGTGTCGCAGCACTCCCCCGGAGCCGACCAGCAGATCCACCTCGCGCAGGTCCTTTCCGGAGCGCTCGATCACCCGTCCGCCAGGCCCGAACACGATCCGCTGCCGCCCCGCATGCCGCCTGAGCGCGACCGTCGCGGCGACGCTCGCCAGCGTCTCGTCGTACGACGCTTCCTGCTGGTCTTGCGGCAGAAATGAAGGATCGTCATGCCGGCGTTCGGCAGCAGCTCGTACTGCGTCCGCATCCGCGATCAGGCCGGCCTCGATGGCCGCCGCGACCACCGGTACGGCGCTCCAGCGCATGCCGAGATCACCCTCGACCGTACGGGTGACCGGATGGGTGGCGACCACCTCGCGTCCGAGGTTCGCGTCCTCGGGGTCGAGCTCGATCACCGAATGCACGTCGGTGGTCGCGCCGCCGATGTCCACGACCGCCACGTCGCCATGGAGGCGGGCGAGCACCTCGACACCACGCAGTACGACGTCCGGCGTCGCGGCCCGGATCATGCTCGCGAACGACGGATCGCGGGACAGGTTCTTCCCGCCGATCACATGGGCGAGGAACATCTCCCGGATCGCGGCCCGCGCGCTGTCCGGAGCGAACACGCCGATCTCCGGCACGACGTTGTCCGCGAGCACGTGCGGTACGGCGGCGGCCGTCAGCGTGGCGGCGATCTCGGCCTGCGCCTCGATGTTGCCCGCGACAACGACCGGTTTCCGCCATTTGTACTTCGCCAGCGTCTCGGCCGCCTTCAGCAGCACCGCCGAGTTGCCACCGTCCGTCCCGCCGAGCAGCAGTACTACATCCGGCCTATCCTTGCGCAGCTCCTTCTGACCGGTTGCGGTCAGCCCACCGTTGACGACGGCAACCACCCGGCCGCCGCTGGACAACGCGACCCGCTTCCCCGCCTCCGCGGTGACGAGCTCTTCGTTGCCCACGACACCGATCCGCAGGCCGCCGCCCGCACTCGAACAGGCCAGCACCTCGGCCTTCTTCACCCCACGATCGACATCCTCGAGCGCGACCCGGCAGGCATTCCAGCCGTCCATCACGTCGGTGTCGATCGTCGTACGGTGCTCGGCCCGGGCCACCAACTCGCCCGAGCCGATGTCCACGGCAACCGCTTTCGTGAACGTCGACCCGAAGTCGACGGCCACTACCAGGCTCATGCCATCGAGCGGTCGAGGTCGAGGAGCAGGTCGTCGACCGTCTCGATGCCGACGCTCAGCCGGATCAGGTCGGCCGGGACCTCGAGCGGCGTACCGGCGACCGAGGCGTGGGTCATCTTGCCCGGGTGCTCGATCAGCGACTCGACGCCGCCCAGGGACTCGCCGAGCGTGAAGACCTCGGCCTTGTTGCAGATGTCCAGCGCATGCTTCTCGCCACCGGTGACGCGGAAGCTCACGATCCCGCCGTACCGCTTCATCTGCTTGGCGGCGGTCTCGTGGCCCGGGTGGCCGTCGATGCCCGGGTACAGCACCTGGCTGACGGACTTGTGCCGCTGCAGGAACTCGACGACCTTCTCGGCGTTGTCGCTGTGCCGGTCCATCCGGACGCCGAGTGTCTTGATGCCACGAAGCACCAGCCACGAGTCGAACGGGCCGGCGACCGCGCCGATCGCGTTCTGGTGGAAGGCGATCTTCTCGGCCAGCTCCGCGTCGCGGACTACGAGCGCGCCGCCGACCACGTCCGAGTGCCCGCCCATGTACTTCGTGGTCGAGTGGACGACCACGTCGGCGCCGAGCTCCAGCGGCTGCTGCAGGTACGGCGAGGCGAACGTGTTGTCGACCACGAGGAGGGCGCCGGCGTCGTGCGCGATCTGGGCGACGATCGCGATGTCCGCGACGTTCAGCAACGGGTTCGTTGGGGTCTCGAGCCAGACGACCTTGGTCTTCCCGGGCTGGATCGCGGCCCGGATCGCCTCCGGGTGGGTGACCGCGGCCGGCGTCATCTCGACGCCCCAGTTGCCGAGCACCTTGGAGAACAGCCGGAACGTGCCGCCGTACGCGTCGTCGGGGAAGACCACGTGGTCACCCGGCACGCACAGCGAGCGGATCAGCGTGTCCTCGGCCGCCAGCCCGCTGGCGAACGCGAACCCGCGGCTGCCCGCCTCGATCGCGGCCAGGCACTCCTCGAGCGCCGTCCGGGTCGGGTTCGCGGAGCGGGAGTACTCGTAGCCGTTGCGCAGCCCGCCGACGCCGTCCTGCTTGTAGGTGCTGGTGGCATAGATCGGCGGGACCACCGAGCCGGTGGTCGGATCAGGCTCGTTCCCGGCGTGGATGGCGAGCGTCTCGAAGCCGTAGTGGTGTTCCGTGTTCACCGGACCAGCGTACGGCCTGGTCTGATCGACCCGTGCACGCCGTCCACAGCCGGGCCGATTGCCGGGATCCAGGTTGTCCACAGGCGCGTCGTACCAGGTGGCGAATGACCCACTGCGCCGCCTACGGTTGCGGTCAGTGGTTGCCGCCGGGGACCGAGAGGAAGGACGACGGGGCCGGATGAAGACGCAGGACAGGCCGCTCGACCAGGACGACCTGGCGATGGCGGACCTCGCCGAGATCCTGGACTGGGCCGTGATCGCCGGTCCGGACGGCGACGATGCCGGTCCGGAGGTGGTGCGCGCCCTGGTGAACCGGGTGATGGGCCGGACGACCTGGCAGCCGTGGCCGCTGGAGGCCGGCGAGGTCATCGGCGACGAGATGGTCTCCTGGGGATTCACCACCCGGCGCGGGACGACGATGATCGTGTTCGACGGGCTCGCGTTCCCGGACTGCCCGGACAGCGGCTGGTCGGCGTACGACATCGGTCCTGATGACATCGCCGCGGCCGAGGCCGGTCTGGACGCGCACTGGCCGGACCACCTCACCCTCGCGACCAAGCACTGGGGACAGCCCGACTACATCGGTGATGAGACCAGCGTCACGTTCGTCGACGAGTGGGAGCCGGGCGCCGGCACCGGCCGACGGCATCTCGCCGTCTGGCTGCGCCCGGGCGCCCAGATCCACCTGTACAGCAACAAGCCCAGCAAGGACCCGCTGACGACGTCTGTCGGGGTCAACTACGCCGTTTACATCGACTAGGAGACCCGGAATGAGCGAGCCCTCCTCGGAACCCCGCCAGGGGCGGATCTCCCGCTGGCGTGCCCGGTCACGCGGCACGAAGACGATGAAGGCCGGGTACGCACTGGCCGCGCGCGACGTGAAGAACTGGGACAAGGACGTGCTGGCGCGCATCGGCAGCTCACGGATGACGCCGGCGCACCTGGCCCGGCTGGCGCAGGTGGGCGTCAACGCGCAGATCCGCCCGGAGCAGCACGCCGCGACGTCGCAGTCGATGAGCCAGCGCGCGACCAACCGGATGCAGTGGAGCCAGCGCCAGCAGAGCCCGACCAGGAATCCGTTCCGTCAGGCGGCGCGGCGGATCTCCCGCTGGCAGGACGTGCGGCACGGCACCAAGATGGTCAAGGCCGCGATGGTGCTGGCGGCCAAGGAGGCGAAGAACGCCGACCCCAACGTCAGGCTGGCGATGGGGAACGACCCGGCCATGACCAAGTCGCAGATCTCCAACATGGTCCAGGGCCAGATGGAGTCGGCTTTCAAACCTGAGTTGTATGCGCCACGGCAGGAACCGCAGCAGGGTGCCGGTCAGCAGCAGGTTCAGGGCCAGGGGCAACAAGTTGAGGGGCAGCAACCGGTCCAGGGCCAGCAGGTGCCGCAGCAGGTGCCGCAGCAGGTGCCGGGGGGTCAGCGGGTGATGCAGCAGCTGACGGCTGCGGCCGGCGGGCAGGCGGCCGGAGAGACCGAGCAGGCGCTGGTCCAGGCCTTGGCCGAGTTCCAGCGGCTGCAGGGCGAGATCAAGCAGCTGATCGAGACCCGGATGGCGCAGATCCAGCAGGAGAACGCCAACCTGAGCGCACTGCTGAACCAGGTGAGCCAGCAGGGCCAGCAGGTGGGCCAGCAGGTGGGCCAGCAGCCGCAGCTCGACCCGAACGTTCACAACGTCGGCCAGCACCCCATCGTCCGGACCGAGGAAACCGCCCAGCAACAGCCCGGCGACACCCCGCAGACCGAAGGCGAAGAAGTTGCCGAGGGCCAGCAAGGTGGCGACGGCCAGCAGACCGCTGAGGGCCAGCCGGTTGTCGTTGAGAACGCGGTGGAAGGCGGTAGTCAGCAGGTCGTGGTCCAGAGCGGCCAGGACGGCCAGCAGGTCGAGGCTACCGGTGAGCAGGTGCCCAGGGCCGAGGGCTGGACCAGGGTCGCCGAGGAACCGGAGAACCACGCCGAGCAGCCCGTCGAGGGTGCAGCTCAGGGGCAGACGGAGGCGAGCGGCGGAAATCTGGCTGCGAAGGCAGAAGCCTCCAGAGCCGCGCAGGCCGCGGGCGACGTCGCCCCTCCGCGGCCGTCGTCTCCCCAGCAAGCCGCCGAGACCGCCCAGTCCGGAAGGCAGGACCAGACACAACGCACCGGTCAGCTCGCAACCAAGTCCTCAAAGGACACCGGCCGAGGCAACTGACCACCAGCACGACACCACGAACGCCGCCGCTCACCCCGGCGGCGTTCGTCGTACTCCGCCCTAGAAGTCGACGAGATCCAACTGCGCCTCGACCGGCGCACCTTCGGCCAGCCTCTCGGCGACCCGCACCAGCTTCTTCACCGGCAGCACGTAGCTACCGGACTTGCTCGGGAACAGCGATGTCTGCCACGTGCTCCCACCAACCGTCACGCTGACCCGCACCGACCCGAAGCCCTTGCGCCGTCCTTCCGTCAGATCCGCGATGTCATCGCTGATCTGCTCCGGGACTGCGACGAAGTACCAGCTGCCTTCGCCCGGGTGTTGCCACAGCGGTGCCGAGAACCGGTAAGTGCTCACACCTCAGGATTTCAGGCGGACGGTGAAGATTGGTAGGAGGAAGTGGACGAGGGGGCCGATCGCGAGGGCGTAGACGACGGTGCCGACGCCGATCGAGCCGCCGAGGAGGATGCCGGTGGCGAGGACGGTGAGCTCGATCGACGTACGGACGAGGCGGACGCTCAGGCCGGTACGACGTACCAGGCCCGTCATCAGCCCGTCGCGCGGGCCGGGGCCGAACTGCGCGCCGATGTAGAGCGCGCCGGCGAGCGCGTTGACGACGACGCCGGCCAGCATGAAGACGATCCGGAGCCAGAGCGCGTCCGGGCGGTCGACTGTCGCGAGGGTCAGGTCGGTGACCAGGCCGATCACGATGGCGTTGCTGATCGTGCCGAGGCCGGGCCACTGCCGCAGCGGGATCCAGGCCAGCAGTACGACGAAGCTGACCGCGATCACCACGGTGCCGAAGCTGAACGGGAAATGCTTCGTGATGCCGGAGTGGAACACGTCCCACGGGTCCAGGCCGAGGTTGCCCTGGATCATCAGGCCCATCGACGCGCCGTACAGGGTCAGCCCGACGTACAGCTGGACGAGGCGTCGCGGCAGGTGGCCTGCTTTCAGCTGCTGGATCGGGTTGATGGGCGCTAGCTGGCGCGGCGGCGCGTCCGAGGTGGCGGTCACGTTCTCCAGTGTCAGCTGTAAGTGGCCTGGTATTCGATAGCCAATTACGCCATAGTGGACTGCATGAAGGGGCAATATCTCCCGGCCAGCACGCTCGTCGGCCTGCTCGGTGCGTGGGCCGACGGCACCGGACCGGCGTACTGGCTGCTGGCCGAGCGGCTCCGGCTGCTGATCGCGGACGGCCGGATCACGCCCGGTTCGCGGCTGCCGAGCGAGCGCGAGCTGACCGACAGCCTCGGCGTCAGCCGTACGACGGTCGCTTCGGCGTACCGGGAGTTGCGCGACCGTGGGTACGTGATCAGCCGCCGCGGTTCGGGCAGCGTCACCGCCCTCCCGGGGCGGGTCCAGCCCTCGCTCAGCCGGCATCACGCGCCGACGTTCGAGACCGACGGGCACTACGACTTCACCGCGGCCGCCCCGGCCGCCATCCCAGGCATCAGCGCGGCCGTCGCGTCGGCCATGGACGAGCTCCCCGCGCAGCTCGCCACCCCTGGCTATCACCCGCAGGGCCTGCCGGAGCTGCGCGCCGAGGTCGCAGCCGTGTACGCCGAACGCGGCCTGCCGACCTCGCCCGACCAGATCATCATCACCGCCGGCGCGCTGGCCGCGACGTCGATCGCGATCCGGGCGATGACCCAGATCGGCGACCGGGTGCTGACCGAGAGCCCGACCCACCCGAACTCGGTCGACGCGATCCGGCACAGCGGCTGCCGGATCGTCGCCACCCCGATGAGCCCGGACGGCTGGGACCTACCGTTGCTGGAGGCAACCATCAGGCAGACCGCGCCGCGGGCCGCGTGGCTGGTGGTGGATTTCCAGAACCCGACCGGATGGTTGATGCCGGCGGCGGATCGCAAGCAGCTGGCGACGGCGTTCGCGCGGAGCCGTACGACGGTGATCGTCGACGAGACGCTGTACGGGTTGTCCCTCGACGGGCAGGAGATGCCGCCGCCGTTCGCGTCGTACCACCCGGAAGGTGTGATCACGGTCGGGTCGGCGAGCAAGCTGTTCTGGGGCGGTCTGCGGATCGGCTGGATGCGGGTGCCGGAGGCGCTGGTCGCGCAGGTGCTCGACGCCCGCGCGTCGCTCGATCTCGGGGCGCCGGTAGTGGAGCAGCTGGTGGTCGCGCAGTTGCTGCGGCAGCGCGGCTCGCTGCTGCCGGATCGCCGGCTGACGATCGCCCGGCAGCGGGACGCCCTGGCCGAGGCCGTGTCCGAGGAGCTGCCGTCGTGGCGGTTCCGGCTGCCGGGCGGCGGGTTGTCGTTGTGGTGTGACCTGCCGGAGCCGGTCGGCTCGAGCCTGGTCGGGCTGGCCGAGCGGAACGGCGTACTGCTGGTCGCCGGCGCGCGGTTCTCGCCGGACGGCGGGCTGGAGTCGTTCATCCGGTTGCCGTACACGCTGCCCGCGGATGCGCTCCGTGACGGAGTACGTCGGCTTGCGGCGTCGTACGCGTCGCTCACCAGCGGTATGCCCCGGGCCCGGCGGTCCGCCGCGATGATCGCGTGACGTCATCGCGCCGTAAGGGGTGCGGGGAAGGTCCGCCTTACATTCGGCGTTGAGAGACTATGAGAGTCACTCTGCGAGAGGCGTGAGAATGTCGTTCTTCACCCGCAACACCGCCATGGTCGAGCCCCAGGCCGCTCTGCCGGGCCGTCCCACCCCTGGTTTCGCCGTACCGGACGAGAACATCGTCCTGCACACGCCGCAGACCGCCGCCGCGCCCGAGGGGTTCGAGGAGGTCTGGTTCGGCACCGGATGCTTCTGGGGTACCGAGGAGATCTTCTGGCAGCAGCCCGGCGTGTTCACCACGGCCGTCGGCTACGCGGGCGGTTACACCCCGAACCCGACGTACGAAGAGGTCTGCACCGGCCGCACCGGCCAGACCGAGGCCGTCCGGGTCGTCTACGACCCGACCAAGACCACCTTCACCGACCTGCTGAAGGTCTTCTGGGAGACCCACGACCCGACACAGGGCATGCGCCAGGGCAACGACCTCGGTTCGCAGTACCGCTCGGCGATCTACTACACCACCGACGCCCAGCGCGCGGAGGCCGAGCGCACCCGCGACCTGTACGCCCCGGTCATCAAGCCCCTCGGCTACGGCGACATCACCACCGAAATCGCCCCCGCCACCACGTTCTACTACGCCGAGGCCTACCACCAGCAGTACCTGCACAAGAACCCCAACGGCTACCGGTGCCACAGCAACACCGGTGCGAAGTTCCCGGCTGGCGCCTGAGCTAGCGCGATGCCCCTGGACTCTCTGAGTTCAGGGGCATTTTGGCGTTCTGGCGCGCGACCACCAGGACGACGGCTCCGGGGAGGGTGGCGACCAGGGCGAGCATGCCGTAGACGACGGCGACGGTGACGCCTGCTGCCGCGGTCAGGCCGATGGAGCTGAAGGCCCAGGCGGCGGCGCCTTCGCGGGGGCCCCAGCCGGCGATGTTTGTCGGGAGGGCCGAGGCGGTCAGGACGACCAGGGCCAGGGGGAGCAGCCGTGTCGGCGACACGTGAGCGCCGGTCGCTCGTACTGCGATCAGGAAGACAGCGGCGTGGCCGAGTACGGCGATGGTGGAGGCGAGCAGGATGCGTGGCCAGGCACGTGGCGCGAGGACTGCGTTGCGGAGGTCGCTGGTGAAGGCGCGTCCGATCCGCGAGGAGAGCCGACGTCCCTTCAAACAAAGGAGTACGGCGACGACCACGACCCCAACGGCGACCGCAGGAACAAAGGCGGGCGAAAGTAGAGACAGCACGGCAGCTGTCAGCATGAGCTGCACGGCAAATCCCGACGTACGCTCCCATGCGACGGCTCGCAGGCTGCGGCCTACGTCGCCGACCTCGCGACCGTGGCGTACGGCGCGGTGTACGTCGCCGACCACCCCGCCGGGCAGCGTGGCGTTGAGGAACTGGGATCGGTAGTACGCCGCCACCGCTGTCCGCAGCGGCAACTCGACGTCGAGCCCGCGGGCGATGAGCCGCCACCGCCAGGCGCAGCACAACGTGGTCACTGCGGTGATTGCGAGCGCGGCCGCGAGCGGCCAACCGGTCGTCAGCCGGAGCCCGTCCAGCAACGGGCCCGTGCCTACCCGCCAGACGAGAACGGCGAGGATCGCAGCACCGCCCGCCAGGCGAGCCCAGGTCCACACGCTTCGGCTGATGGCAGGCTCCGATCTCGCAGTACGGCCTCGTACCTGTAGCACGGCTCGCACCTACTGCTGGTTCATCCGTCGACTTCCGACAGCACGTCCGACAGCTCGCGTGAGGTCTGTGACCAGTCGGACAGCGTCAGGCGCCGGGCCCTGGCCGCCACCCGCAGCCGGTCGCGCTCAAGCGGATCCCCCAGCCACCGACGCAGCGCCTGCGCGAGAGCCTGTGGGTCGTCAGGCGCGACCAGCAGGCCCGGTCGACAGCCGTCACCCGTATAGCCAAGGGCCTCCGGCACGCCGCCGACCTCCGTCGCCACAACCGGCAGCCCGCGCGCGAGCGCCTCGGTGACGACCATGCCGTAGGTCTCGGCCTGGGACGCCAGCACCAATACATCCGCCGCTGCGTAGGCCCGCTCGAGTTCAACGCCCGTGAGCGGGCCGTTGAAGCACACCCGGTCGGCCAGCCCTAGTTCCTTGGCCTGCCGCCGCAGCCCGTCGGCGAACTCCACCTCGAGGTCCAGTGCGCCGACGAAGTCACACCGCCAAGCCGGACCATCCACCATGGCGAGCGCATCGAGCAGGACGTCGGGCCTCTTGGTCCGGGTGATCGCCCCGACGCAGAGCAACCGCCCGCCGGACGGCGAACCGGCTGCCAGGTCGGCCACGTCAGCGCCCGGTCGAACGACGTACAGGCGATCCTTCGGCAGCGCATAGTGGTCAAGCACCCACTGCCGGGTCCAGTCGCTCGTGGCCACGATCGCGGATGCCGCCGACAGCGCGGCGAACTCGCGCGCCTCGTCCCGCGGCATGTGCAGGAGTACGACGAGCCGCACCCGGTCGGCCTCCGGCTCCAGTACCTCGGGGACCACGGACGCGATCAGGCCATCGACCAACACCAGTCCGCCCTCAGGGACTCGGGCCAGCGCCGCGCCCACGGCCGAGCGGGCCGCCGCGTCCGGCTGCGTCCATTGGCCGGCGACGGCGTGCTCCTGGACCGACCAGCCGAGTGCCCTGAGCCCGTCAGAGACGCGTCGGTCGTAGACGTTGCCACCGCTCGGCCGCCGCGGGTCATCGATACCCTCCGGGACCAGAAAGTGCACCTCAGTCTCCTTCTCCTGGTCGGCTGAACCGGTGCGACGCTGTTCTCGTATGACTGTCGTACCCGTAGCTACGGAGGCACTGTGCGTCTGGTTCAGGGTCGAGTGCGCCGCCACATCCGGACCGGCCCGCTCGTCGGCTTCGCCGGTGTGCTCGTGCTCCTCGGCGTACTCGCAGCGGTCACCGGTCTCGATGTCGCCGGCTGGGTGGCCGGTGTCGTCTGCGGAGCCGGCCTTGCCACGCTGCTCACCCGCGCCATGGCGCATCAGCGTCGTGACAGGCTCGGCCCCGCGGACAGGGTGACACTGACTCGCGCGGTCCTCGCGTGCGGGGTCGCGGCACTCACGGCGGACTCGTTCGGCGGCGAGGCGCCGGTGGCGGTCCTCGTGACGCTCGCGACAGTCGGGCTGTTCCTCGACGGCGTAGACGGGAAGGTCGCTCGGCGTACGGGCACCGTGTCGGCGTTCGGTGCGCGCTTCGACATGGAGGTCGACGCGTTCCTGATCATGGTCCTGAGCGTGTACGTCGGCCGTACGGCGGGCTGGTGGGTGCTTGCGATCGGTGCGGCCCGCTATCTGTTCGTGGCGGCCAGTTGGGCGTTGCCGTGGCTGCAAGCGTCGCTCCCGCCTCGCTACTGGGCCAAGGTGGTCGCCGCGATCCAGGGCATCACCCTGACGCTCGTGGCGACCGACGTACTGCCCAAGGCCGTGGCCATCGTGGTGTTGCTGATCGCGCTGGCGCTGCTGTGCGAGTCGTTCGGCCGCCAGATCTGGAAGCTGTGGCGCAAGGCCGGAAGTCCGCCCGGTACTCGCGCGGCCGTGGCGTCGACGCTGGCGGTGCTGCTGCTCTGGGCTGCGCTTCTCCTGCCTGACCACACCGCCAGCCTGTCGCCGGCCGCGTTCCTCCGGATCCCGCTCGAGGGCCTGGTGTTCGTCGTACTCGTCTGCGTACTGCCGTCGAGGCTCGGGCGGATCTTCGCGGTGATCGGCGGTGTTCTCGTCGGGGTGCTGCTGGTTCTGCGGCTGCTCGACAGGGGCTTCTACTTCGCCTTCGACCGCGGGTTCCACCCTGTGTACGACGCGGCGTACGTCGGCTCCGCGTTCGGCCTGCTCGGCGACTCGATCGGCCGCGTCGGCGCCGTCGCAGTCTTCATCGGAGTCGGACTCCTGTGCCTGGCTCTGCTCGCCCTGCTGCCGCTGTCGGGCGTGCGGGTGACCCGGCTCGTGACGAGACACCGGCGGCCGACGTTGCGGATCGTCGCCGTACTCGCGGTGATCTCGCTCGTGCCCGCGCTGACCGGCGCCGGGCCGCAGCCGGTACGACGGGTCCCCTCGGCCTCCGCGGCTCGGCTCGCCACGCAGGTCGGTGAGGACGTCCGGGACCAGCGGGAGTTCGAACGGGCGCTCAAGGAGGATCCGTTCCGCGCCACCCCGGGCACCCAGTTGCTGACCGGCCTGAAAGGGAAGGACGTGCTCCTGGTCTTCGTCGAGAGCTACGGACGTACGGCGCTCGACTCGCCTGTCGTCGGGTCGGCGCTCGAGGCTGGGGACCGGCGGCTGCAGCAGGCCGGTTTCTCCTCGCGCAGCGGCTTCCTCACCTCGCCGACGTTCGGCGGCATCAGCTGGCTGGCGCACGCCACGCTGCAGTCCGGGCTGTGGGTGAACAACCAGCAGCGGTACGACCACCTCGTCACGCTGGATCGGGTCACCCTTGCCGACGCGTTCGGTCGCGCCGGCTGGCGGACGGTCGCCGACGTACCGTCCAACGACAAGGACTGGTCGGTGGCGAAGACGTACTACCACTACGACACGGTTTACGACCGCCGGAACGTCGGGTACGCCGGGCCGTCGTTCAGCTATGCCTCGATGCCCGACCAGTACACGCTGGCCGCGTTCCAGCGGCTGGAGCTGGACAAGCCGAACCGCGCTCCCGTCATGGCCGAGCTCGACCTGGTCTCCAGCCACACGCCCTGGGCGCCGCTGCCCCGGATGGTCGACTGGAGCCAGGTGGGCGACGGCTCGGTCTTCAACCCGATGCCGGCCGAGGGCGACTCGCCAGAAGACGTATGGCGGCAGCCGGACCAGGTCAAGGCCGCATACGACCAGTCGATCGCCTACTCGCTAGACGCCCTGACCTCGTTCGTCCAGCAGGTCCACGACCCCAACCTGGTCCTCGTCGTCCTCGGCGACCACCAACCGGCCAGCATCGTCTCAGGCAACGGCGCAAGCCACGAGGTACCCATCAGCATCATCGCCGCCGACCCAACCGTCACAAACCGAGCAGCAACCTGGGGCTGGCAAACCGGTCTCCGGCCGACCGCCACCGCCCCGGTCTGGCCGATGGACACCTTCCGAGACCGCTTCCTCACCACCTACGGTGGGTAGCCCGTTACTTGCCCGGGTCGAGTTGCTGGGCCAGGTATTGCTGGAGGCCGATGCGTTCGATGGCGTCCAACTGGCTTTCGAACCAGTCGACGTGTTTTTCCTCGTCGCGGACCATTTCCTCGAAGACGGCGGCGGAGCCGTGGTCGCCGACGTCGTGGCATTCCTTGGCGGCGGCGTTGAACTGGGCGACGGCGGCGAGCTCGCCGTCCAGGCCGAGGCGGAGCATCTCCTGGGCGTCCTCGCCGACGGAGATGGCGCCCAGCTTCTGCAGGTTCGGGTGGCCGTCGAACAGCAGGATCCGGCTGATCAGCGCGTCGGCGTCCTTCATCTCGTCGATGGACAGGTCGTAGAACGCCTTGCCCAGCCGGCCGAATCCCCAGTTGTCGAGCATCCTGGCTTCCAGGAAGTACCCGTTGATGACCGTCAACTCGAGCGTGAGCGCTTCGTTGAGCAGTACGACGACGCGTGGGCTAACCGGCTGCACCTGCCACCTCCGTGATTGAGGCTGCTGAGACCGGCCTCCCATGCTGGCACAACAACCGCTTCACCGAGAAGACACAACCGCCACAGTTTCGTCCCGCTCCGGTCGCACCGCACACCTGCGCGACCGTCCGCGCGCCGTTGTCGATACTCCGACGGACGTCGCGGTCGGTAACGACCTCACAGTGGCAGACGATCACACAGGTGAGGCTACCCTCACTTACCAGTCCTAGTCATGGTCATGTCCGTCACACGGTCAAAAGTAGCGGGCTCGGCGGGTGGTGCCCTCTACAGCTGTCGGGTGTTCTTCTCGCGGTGTTTGCCTACGTAGGGCTTTGCGGGTGGGGATTTGTGGATGGCTCGGTTGGGGGTGGCGAGGCCGGTGGTGATCGCGCGGGCTATGTCGAGATTTGCGGGCGGGGCCGGCGTGCTGGTGGGGAGTGACGGGCTGGGGACGATGGGGGCGGTGAAGCGGGGTTCTACGACGGTTTCCAGGGCTACGGTTCGGCGGAAGCTGTCGGCGAGGATGCTGAGGGTGGCTGCGTCCGCAGTGCCGGTCAGATGAGGGTCATGGGAGGCACGGCGTAGTACCTGGGACGCGGCCAGGAGGTTGCTCAGTTGTTGGGTGTGTTCTCGACGGGGGCGCCAACGGTGGGACTGGCAGCGGGTGGTGGCTGTTTCCAGTTCGGTGGCGACGTCGAGCATCGTGTGGGCGAGACTGCGGAGCGAAGGATCGTTGGCCTTCCAAACGTTCAGTGCGACGTCGCGCAGTTTCTCGCGGGTCTTGTCCAGGTACGCCGCGAGCTTGCGCAGCCGTCGCCGGTCGCGGACCCAGCGGCGTACCAGGACCGCGACCTCCCACACCGCGCAGCCGGCGGCGCCGATCAAGGCGCCCTCGGCAACGAAACCACCGATCACCGCACCATCCTGGCTGCCCGGGCGCGCCCGATCCACCTTTCTCGCAAGGCGCTAACGGACGCGGTAGAGGGACCCGCCGCCGGAGATGGCGATGCTGGTGGCCTTCCCGCCGACGTTGAGGTTGACGATGAAGGTCGTGCCGGACTGGCGGACGCTGTAGGTGACCGTGCCGGTGGAGCGGACCGGGACGACGAAGGACAGGATCGACGCGGTCGTGCCGGAGCGGGCCAGCATGAGGGTTGGAGCGGACTTGCGGGCGTAGCTGGTCGGGTACACCCAGCCCTGGATCGGGTTGGTCTGCGCCTGCTTGAGCAGGATCGCGCCGGCCGGAAGTGCCTGCTTGTACGGGATCTGGAACAGGATCGTCTTCGTCGTGTCGCCGGGCGCGGCAGCGATCGCGGTGGTCCGCGAGTACACGCTCGCCCGCTGGTCCGACGGCAGATGCCATAGCGTCTGGAACGCCTGCGCAGTCCTCGCCGACGCGCGGTCCCACGTCACGAGCAGATCCGGGTCCTTCAGCACCAGGACCGAGCGGACGCGACTGATCCCGCTCCCCGGCGCATCGCTCAACACATAGGACTCGGCGTTCGTCTTCACCGATGACGCGGTCAGCCGGGTCGTCGGATTGAGGTACGTCGAGAGCGGCGTCGTCATGTCACTGTGCGCACCAGGACTCACGACCCACGTGCGATAAGCGCCGGCGTTGTACGCCGCATATCCGCCGTCGACGATGATGTCCCGCCCGCGCGCCGTGTACGTGATGCTCGTGTGGTCGAAGTGCCCGTGGAACGCCCGCGGCGGTCCGAACCTGATGCTGTACGACGACTCGCCCGTGAACCCACGTGCTGCGTCGGTCCCCCACCCGGTCCGCCCGAACACGTACCCGGCCGAGTAGATCCCGACCCGCCACGGCGGCGCCACCCCGTCGGCGCCGAACGAGCCGGCGTACTCCAACGGCGTACCCACCCACGGGTACGTCGACTGCACCTCGGTGTCGCCGAGTTGATGCAGCTTGCCGAGCGAATTCGTTGCCAAGGTCAAGAACTTCGCCAGCAACGCGCGCCGGGTGGAGATCGTCGTACCGGGATCGACGCCGCAGTTCTGCATCACGGCGATCGCGCGACCCCAGAGCGAGTAGTTGAACGACGCGTACCCGGTCGACTGTTCGTTGGTCGCACCCTGGGAATCGATCGAGGTCGTGATCCCGGCCGCAAACCGTTGCTGGGCAAGGTTTCTGTAATCGGCGCGCCCGAGGGTGCAGCCCACGCCGAACAGCGCGATGCTCTCGTCGGTCCCGTGGTTCCACGCGCCGCTCCAGTAGTTCGTCAGGAACCGCGCGTGACTCAGCAACGCCGTGTCCAGCCAGGCGTACCGGGTCGGCAGCGTGGTCACCTGCAGCCCGGACAGGATCGCCTGCCGCAGACAGAGGAGCACGTTCGTCCGGTGCATGGTGGACTCCCACGCACCGACGTTCCCCTTCCAGGAGTACGGGTTGTCGCGGTACCAGTCGTACGCGATCGTGTTGACCCGCGTCAGCGCGGTCAGGTCACCCTGGCCGGCCGCGACGATGCCCTGCCCGAGCCAGCGCAGCGAGTGGAACCACATGTACCAGCTGGCGTTCTTGTACGGGTTCGACGCCCAGTTGATGTTGCCGCCGCCGTTACCGACCTTGTACGCCGCGTACGGTCCCCACTGGAACTTGTCGGCGTACAGGTTCGCCACCGGATTCGTCCGCTCGATCCCGCTGAACCCCGGGCACGCGTAGAACGGCGCGGCGAGCGACTGGATCTTGTTCTGCCCGATGTCGGTGGCCGGCGCGGCAGTCGCCGGTACGACGTTACTTGCCCCAGGCACGAATTGCGCCTCGAGCGGACCGTCCGGTCCGGGAACGATCTGGATCCCCGGCGTACGTGTCTCCCCTGTTGCCGTTCCGGCAGCCAACGCCAGAACGGCGATCCCCACGGCCATTGCGGCCAGCCCCTTGAATCGCATGATGTTGCACCTCTCCCCTTACCTGCCTTGATGCGACCGCGGTCCGGAATGTTTCGAACTCGCGGTCGGATCGGCAGGTCGCCGTTCGTTGGGAAGGTGGAGAGTGGCCGTGGGGGTCGCTCACAAAGGAGGAGAAATGGCCGAGTACCTCATCGCGTTCAACGCGGAATGGACACCGGACGCCACGTTCGAGCAGATGCAGGTGAAGTCGAGGAACGTCCGCGCGCTGGTGGACGAGATGAAGGCCGCCGGGGTGCTGATCTTCACCGGCGGCCTGGACGACGACGCCCCCGTGTTCAGCGTCGACGCATCCAGCGGTACGCCGCTGTTCACCGACGGCCCGTACGTCGAGTCGAAGGAACACCTCGGCGGATTCGCGGTCGTGGACGTCGCCGACGAGCAGGCGGCGCGGCTGTGGGCGGGCAAGATCGCGGTCGCCTGTGACTGGCCGCAGGAGGTGCGGCGCTTCCAGGTCCCGGGCAGGTACTCAGGCGACCCCGCGAGCTGAGCCGGGATTCAGCCCATCGACTTCTGGCCGTCGATCGTTTCGCGGATGATGTCGGCGTGGCCGGCGTGCTGGGCGGTTTCGGCGGTGATGTGGAGGAAGACGCGGCGGACGGACCAGAAGACGCCCGGCGGCTGCCACGGCGCGGCCGGCAGTTCGTACGACGTGTCGAGGTCGAGCGTGCGGACCAGGTCGTCGGTGGCGGCGGCGATCTTCTCGTACTCCGCGAGTACGTCGGCCAGCGTCTCGCCCTCGACCAGCCGGAACTGGTTCTCCCACGCCGCGATCACCTCAGGCGTGTACTCCGTCGGCGTCGCCTCCCCCTTGCCCTGGGCGAACTCGGCCCAGTGCTGCTCGACCGACGCCACGTGCTTGATCAGCCCGCCGATCGTCAGCTCGCTGACCGTACTGCGGGTGCTCGCCTGCTCGTCGGTGAGTCCCTGCGCGGTGTGGCGCAGGAAGTACCGGTGCTTGGCCAGGAAGTCGAGGATGTCTTGCCGCTCACCGCTCTGGTTCGTCGTCATACTCCGAGCCTAGAGGCAGAAGCGGACAGGTACTGACCTCTATCCGACGAAGAGGTCAGTACCTGCACAGGGGTCAGGACCAGCTCTGGAACTTCCGGTTCGGGCTGGAGTTCGGGTAGCACCCGAGCGTCCGCAGCCCCTTGCCGCTGTCGTCGAGGCACCGCTTGGTGGCCTGGTTCTGCAGCCGGATCGTGCCGTCGGAGTACGTCAGCTTGTACCAGCTCTGGAACTTCGAGTTCGGGTTCGAGCCGGCCCAGCACGAGATGGTCCGCAGACCCTTCGAGCTGTCGTCGAGGCACTCACCGGTCCCGATGCTGCGGAGCTGACGCGTCGTGTCGGCCCAGACGTGGATCTGCCACTTCTGGGTGATCTTGCCGTTGCACCCGAGCGTCCGCAGACCGTTGCCGCTGTCGTCGAGACACCGGTTGGTCGCCTTGTTCTTCAGCGTCTGCACCGGGTCGGCCGCGACCGCCATCCGGTTGCCGGTGAGCAGCTCACGGTCGACCGGCTTGGCAGCGGCCGAACCGGCCGAGGCCCCGATCAGAGCGGCACCGACGGCCAGTCCGAGAACTGCGCTGCGAAGGGTGTTCATACTTCCTCCCGAGTTCGTGTGTCGATTTCGGGATCCACCGTCGCAACCAGCCCTGGCGTCACGATGGCGCGCCGATGGCGCGACTCAGCCGAGCTTGGCTCGGATCACGGCCGCGTTCGGGTGATCGAGCTCCTCGAACAGTCCGGCGGCGCGAATCCAGTAGTCGCGGGCGGTCGCGTGTTCGCCGATCGTTTCGTGGATGTCGCCGGTCGACGCGTAGCTCTCGGCGAGCTGGTGGCGCCGGCCGAGAAGTTCCTCCAGTTCGATCACGCGTCGGTAGCAGCGGAGTGCGTCGTCGTGCCTACCGAGCCGCGCATAGGCGAAGCCGAGGCTGTCCAGGGTGTCGGACTCGCCGTCGAGCTCACCGATCTCGCGCAACTCGGCGAGCGCCTCCTCGCAACAGACGATGGCGCGCTCGTAGTCCCCCAGCGCGGCATGGTCCCAGCCCTCGTTGTTCAGCGCCATCGCATGCCCGGACCGGTGACCGACCTGGAGGTACCGCCCCTGCGCTTCCCTCGACGCGACGACCGCGTCGGCCTTGTGACCCTGGGCTGACAGCACCCGGCCGATACCGATGTACGCGTGCGCCTCGCCGGTCAGGTCGCCGAGTGACCGCGACAGGTCGAGCGCCTGCTGTTCTTCGGCGAGTGCCGCGTCCAGCCGACGCAGCTTGAGGTTGATGCGGGCCAGGTTCCGGTGCGCCCGGGCCTCCTCGGTCACGATGCCGAGTCGGGTCACCGCGGCCAGTGCACGCTCGTGCAGGGCGATCAACTCGTTCCAGTCGCCGCGATAGTCCAGGAAGTCGTACAGGAGCCACGCCAGCCGCCAGACCTGCTCGTCGAAACCGGCGAGGTAGGTCAGTCCGACCAGCGTGCGTTGTCTGGCGGCGAACCAGTCCATGGCCGCGGCGCGTGTCGCCGGAGGGTCGACGACGACAGTCGGGTCAGGATCCTGCAGGCTCACCGCGTCGCGGGTCGGGCTCACTATCCGCGCGGCGGCGTAGCCGGTGCGTACGAGCAGGTCGAGCAACCGTCCGAGCGCGGCCTGGGCCTCACCGGGCTCGGCAAGCTCGATCGAGTAGCTACGCAGCAGGTCGTGCATCGCGTACCACCCAGGAGCGGTCTCGGTGAGCTGGTGCGAGCGGCACAGCTCGTCCAGCAGCGGCTGGACCTCGGCAGCAGTCACGCCGGCCAGCGCTGCGGCTTCGGCGACATCCAGATCCGGACCGGGATGTACGCCGAGCAACCGGAACAGCCGCGCGCCGGCCGGACTCAACGACCGGTACGACCAGGAGAACACCGCTCTGGCATCGGTCGCCGGATCGCCCGCCGACAACGCGTCCAGGACGTTGCGGCGGAGCTCGGTCGCGAGGCTCGCCAAGGGCCAGCTCGGGTGCAGGTCGGCGAGCGCCGCGACAACGGCGAGCGCGAGGGGTAGCCCCGCACAGCCGGCCACCAGCTCGTCGGAAGCGGTCCGCTCGCGGGCGAATCGTTCCGGACCGATCCTTGCCTCAAGCAACAGTCGGGCCGCGTCCGCGCCGAACGGCTCCAGCGTCACCGCGGCCGCCTGCTCGGTGACCATCAGGCCGGCCAGGCGGTCCCGGCTGGTGACCACGGTCAGGCAGCCGGGGCCGCCGGCCAGCAACGGCCGGACGTGCTCGGCGGACCGGACGTTGTCGAGAACCAGGAGTACGCGGCGGTCCTCGAGCAAGCTGCGGAGCGCGGCCGTGCCGGCTTCGAGGTCCGCGGGCACCCGGTCCGGCGGAGTCCCGAGGGCGGTCAGGAACCGGGCCAGCGTCGTACCGGGGTTTGCCGTTCGGCCGGACGGATCGAAGCCCTGCAGGTCGGCGTACAGCTGGCCGTCGGGGAACCGGTCGGCGATCTGCCGGGCCCAGTGGACGGCCAGCGTCGTCTTGCCGATTCCCGCCGGTCCGGTGACCACGCAGAGGCCGGCGGCCGGTCGGGTCCGGAACCGGTCCAGGTATTCGTCCAGCCGTTTGAGGGCACCGCCACGCCCGACGAATCCCGGCAGACCCGCCGGAAGCTGGTGCGGTACCGGCGCCTGCCGGGTCGGCGCCGGCTCAGGCTCGCCCGCAGCGAGGATGCGCGCCTGCAGCTCCTGGGCGGCGGCCGACGGCTGTACGCCGAGTTGCTCGTCCAGCACGCGCCACAACCGCTGGTAGGTGTCGAGTGCCTCGGCCCGGCGGCCGGCGCGAGACAAAGCCGTCATCAGCAGTTGCCACGGCAGCTCACGGAGTGGATGCCGCGCGACGAGAGCCTGGAGCTCGGGTACGACAGCGCTGTGCCGCCCCAGCTCGAGGTCAGCTTGCAGACACGTCTCGAGTACTTCGAGGCGGCCCTCCTCGAGCTCACCCGCGCGCTCCCGGACCGCAGGCAGATCGACGTCCGCGAGGAAGTCCCCCGACCACAGAGCCAACGCCTCCCGGAACCGCCCGACTGCCTCCTCCAACCGCTCCGAGTCCAGCGCGGTCCGGCCGGCCGCAACCAGCCGTTCGTA
Organism: Kribbella sp. NPDC058693; assembly: GCF_042715335.1. Lineage (NCBI taxonomy): Bacteria > Bacillati > Actinomycetota > Actinomycetes > Propionibacteriales > Kribbellaceae > Kribbella > Kribbella sp. NPDC058693. The sequence continues at coordinate 1,020,931 of NZ_JBHXSQ010000003.1, read as the reverse complement.
CTCGGACAGGTCGGACTCCCCGGCCGGTACCTCCAGCACATACCCGTCCGGCCGGCTCTCGATCCGCAACGCCGAGCCCTCGAAGCGACGCCGGAGCCGGTACACGCACGACTGCAGTGTCGTGCGGGCGCTCGGCGGCGGCGTACCGCACCAGAGCTGGTCGATCAGCCAGTCTCGAGATGCCGGCGCACCGGGACGCACGGCGAGCAGCGCGAGTACGCCGCGTTGGCGTGCCGCGTCGAGACCCGTTCGCTCGCCGTCGACCCACACCTCGAGTGCGCCGAGCACCCTCAGCTGCATGCCGGTCAGAGTAACTCCCGACGGTGGCACCGGCGGGGCGTCGCGGGTATCGTGACCCGAGGCTGGCTGGGGGACAACCTTTGTACACAAGGGGTTTTCGAGCTGAGGGGGTCCGAACGATGGGAACGATCACTACCAGCGACGGCACCGAGATCTTCTTCAAGGACTGGGGTGAGGGACAGCCGATCGTCTTCAGTCACGGTTGGCCGCTGTCGGCCGACGACTGGGACAACCAGTTGCTGTTCTTCCTCTCCAAGGGGTACCGCGTCGTCGCGCACGACCGCCGCGGCCACGGACGGTCGACGCAGACCGGCGACGGGCACGACATGGACCACTACGCCGACGACCTGAAGGCGGTCGTCGACCATCTCGACCTGCAGGACTGCATCCACGTCGGGCACTCGACCGGCGGCGGCGAGGTCGCGCACTACCTGGCCCGGCACGGCGAGGACCGGGCCGCCAAGGCCGCGCTGCTGTGCGCGGTCCCACCGCTGATGGTCAAGACCGACGCGAACCCGGAGGGCCTGCCCAAGGAGGTCTTCGACGGGTTCCAGACCTCGCTCGCTGCGAACCGGTCGAAGTTCTACCGCGACCTGCCCGAAGGACCGTTCTACGGCTACAACCGGCCGGGCGCCGAGCCGTCCGAGGCGATCATCGCGAACTGGTGGCGCCAGGGCATGATGGGCGGCGCGAAGGCCCACTACGACGGCATCGTCGCGTTCTCCCAGACCGACTTCACCTCGGATCTGCAGCAGATCACGATCCCGGTGCTCGTCGTCCACAGCGAGGACGACCAGATCGTCCCGTACGCCGATTCCGGCCCGAAGTCGGCGGCGCTGCTCAAGAACGGGGTCCTGAAGACGTACAAGGACCTCCCGCACGGTCTGCCCACGACGCACGCCGACGTGGTCAACGCCGATCTGCTCGAGTTCTTCCAGTCCTAGTCCCGATACTTCCGAGCACCACAGGCTTCGTCACGCTCCCGCGCGCCCTCCCGGCGACAGTCGCATGACGAAAGGCTCATCCATGCATCAGCACCGCACGCGAGTGCTCGCCGTACTGGTCGCAGTACTCGCGCTCGTGCTCGCCGCCGTGTCACCCGCGGCGGCATCACACCCGAGCGGCCCGAAACCCACCATCGTGCTGGTCCACGGAGCGTGGGCCGACGGATCGAGTTGGCAGAAGGTCACCAACAAACTCCTCGACGACGGCTACACGGTCCGCGTCCCACCCAACCCGCTCCGCAACCTCACCACCGACGCAGCGACGATCCGGGACTTCCTGTCGACGCTGTCCGGCCCGATCGTGCTCGTCGGTCACTCGTACGGCGGTGCCGTCATCACCAACGCGGCGACCGGCAACTCCAACGTGAAGGCACTCGTGTACGTCGACGCGTTCGCCCCGGCCCAGAACGAGACCGTCCTGCCGCTGGTCGGCGCCGACTCCGCGCTCGCCGTACTCGACCCGACGACCGTCTTCGACCTGGTCCCGTACCCCGGGGCACCGGCCGGTGACGTCGACCTGTACCTCAAGCACGACACGTTCGTGAAGTCGTTCGCCTCCGGGTTGTCGCACAGCGCCGCCGAGAGGCTTTACCCGTCCCAGCGGCCGCTGACGTTCAGCGCCGGCAACGTCCCCTCCGGTCCGCCGGCCTGGGCGACGATCCGGTCCTGGTACGTCCTCGGCACCAAGGACCTGATCATCACCCCGGCGTCGCAGCAAATGATGGCGACCCGGGCCCACTCCACCATCACCCGCATCCCGACCGGCCACCTCGGACTCATCTCCGATCCCGGCCCGATCACCAAGGTCATCGAGACCGCGGCCCGCGCGTCCCGCTGATCCGGCCTGCCGCAGGTCGCCCGGTTATTCGGGCGACCTGCGCGGCCGGCCGCAGCTAGGCTGCCCGGTCATGGACGGTCTGGAGATTCGGCCGCTGCAGCCCGACGATCCGCCGGTGATCGCGGCGGCGATGGCCGCGCTCGGCTGGGACAAGCCGCAGAGCCAGTACGAGCGGTACGTGGCGGAGCAGGCCGCCGGGACACGGGACGTGCTGGTGGCGACCGTCGACGGCGCGTACGTCGGCTACGTGACGATCTACTGGGTCCCGCCGTACTTCAAGACCATTCCGGAGATCTCGGACTTCAACGTGCTGCCGTCGTACCGGCGGCGTGGGATCGGGTCGGCGTTGATGGACGCGGCCGAGGCGAAGGTGGCCGAGCGCTCCCCGGCGGTGGGGATCGGCGTCGGCCTGTACGCCGACTACGGCAGCGCGCAGCGGATGTACGTACGGCGTGGGTATCTCCCCGACGGACGCGGCCTGATCTACGACGGCAAGCAGGTGCCGCCGATGGAGATGGTCCGCAATGACGACAGCGCCTGCCTCATGTTCACCAAACAACTGAGGTAGCGTCGGTGACGTGCGTGCGATCGAGTACTCGCGAACCGGTGAACCTGACGTCCTGACCCTCGTGGACCGGTCGATGACCGATCCGGGGCCCGGCGAAGTGCGGGTGCGGATCCATCGGTCGGGCATCAACCCGACCGACTGGAAGTCGCGCCGGGGCAGCGAGGCCGGTACGCCGGTCGACCCGCCCCAGGTGCCGAACCAGGACGGCTCCGGCGAGGTCGACGCCGTCGGCCAGGGCGTCGACGCGGGGCTCGTCGGTCGCCGCGTCTGGATCTGGGAGGCCGCGTACCAGCGACCGTCCGGCGGCACCGCCCAGGAGTACGCCGTGGTGCCGATCCGTCACGTGGTGGAGTTGCCCGACGAAGCGTCGTACGACCTCGGCGCGTCTCTCGGCGTACCGTTCCTGACCGCACATCGCTGCCTGACGGTGACCGAGGACGGCCCCGATCACCTCGGCCCGGGCAGGCTCGCCGGTCGTACCGTGCTGGTTGCCGGTGGCGCCGGCGCGGTCGGCAACGCGGCGATCCAGCTCGCGCGGTGGTCGGACGCGACCGTGATCACCACCGTGAGCAGCCCGGAGAAGGGCAACCTGGCCGCGCTCGCGGGCGCCGATCACGTCATCAACTACAAGCAGCAGGACGTGATCGAGGAAGTCCGCGAGATCGTCCCGCACGGCGTGAACACGATCGTCGAGGTGTCTCCCGCGGCGAACGCGACGATCGACGCCGCGATCATCGCGATGCACGGCTCGGTCGCGATCTACGCGACCGACGGCGGCAACACGTTCGAGCTTCCGGTGCGCCCGTCGATGGTGCCGAATGCTCGCTGGCAGTTCGTCCTGCTGTACAACGCTCCTGAGTCCTGGCGTCCGCGTGCGCTCGGTGACATCGACGCCGCGGTCCGGGCCGGCGCCGTACGTGTGGGAGCCGAGGCTGGGCTCCCGTTGCATCACTACGCCCTCGAGCAGGCCGCCGAGGCACACGCCGCGGTCGAGCGGAGCATCGTCGGCAAGGTTCTCATCGACGTACGCTGACCAACTGCTGCAGAGCGGCTGCGCAGCGGCATTCCGGGTTGTCCGTGCAGAGCAGGGCGGCCGGGTCGGCCTGGATCAGTTGCTGTGTTGCCGCGAGTACGGCGTCCTTCGGGATCCGGCGTACGCGCGCCTGCCCGATGCGGATCTCCGTCGTCGCGGAACGCAGTACCGGCTCGATGTCGTCGAAGTGGTGGCTCTCGCCGGGGATGTTCGGGAGCTCGATCCAGAGGCCGTCGGCGTTCTTCGCGTAGCGGTAGAAGAGCGAGCGGCCGAGGTGCTGCTCGGCGAGGTGGATCGTGGTGTTGGAGGTGTGGCTGACGCCGAGCAGGAGTACGTCGCCGTCGAGCGCCTCGATCGGTCCGAGCGGCCAGTCGGGGCGCTGTGCTGCGAGGAGCCGCTCGGCCGCGGGACCGAGAGCCTGGTAGGCGAAGAGCGGGTGCGAGGTCCGCAGGGTCGAGTAGGTCTGGCGGAACACCTCCGGAATCCGCCCCAGCCAACGATCAATCGGAAGGTCGTCGCTGAAACTGGTTGCCGCCGACAACTTCTCGTCGAACTCGGGCCAGTCGGTCGCGTTCCAGTAGGCGTTGTCCGGCCGGACCAGCCCCGGCGGCGCCGGGATCCCGGTGAGATCCCACGTCCCACCCGGCATCAGCACAGTCCCGCAGACCTCGGTCAACGCCGCACAAACCGCCTCGGCCCCACCGTCGACGTACCCGAACGAACTGAGCGACGAATGCACGATCACCTCGGACGCGAGCCCGAGCTGCCGCAACCCGTCGACGAGATCTGCCTTGGTCACAACCATCCCGACAAGCTATCTCGCCTGGAACCGACCGGTCTCCCGATATTCCGCGTGCAACCCGAGCACCACCTCGGTCGGCGGATGCAAAGGACCGGGCGGCGTCGCGAAGAAGCCGGCCTCGACGACCTCGTCCTCTCCCGGGCGGAGGGTGCCGGTCCAGTGACGGGTTTCGAAGCAGAGCGCGAAGCACTGGACGATGTCGCCGTTGGGGTAGGTGAGGGTGTGAAGGTCGGCCTCGGAGAGGCTGGCGAAGGGGACGAGATCGTCGGGGGCGACCACCAGGCCTGTCTCCTCGGTGAACTCTCGGGCTGCCGCGGTGCGGAAGCTGTCGCCTGGTTCGGCGCCGCCGGCTGGGAGTTCCCAGAGGCCGGTGTCTCGGCTTTTCTGGAAGAGGATGCGGTCGGCTGCATCCACCGCGAGGACCTGGGCGCCGGGAAGCAGGAGCAGGCGGGAGCCGACGTCACGACGGAGCTGGGCGAGGTAGGAGTCCACCAATGAGAGGGTAGGGCGCGTGGACTGGGTGAGGCGGCGTGCTGGTTGGGTGCTGGGGCTGGGGCTGATCGGCGGCCTGGTGTGGACGGCAGCGGTCACCTTGTCTCAGCCGGGCTGGTACGACCCGACCCGGGACTGCTCACGCAAGTTCGGCCCCGACGCGACCGCCGTCCACACCAACTGGTTCCCGCCCACGGCGACCTGCCTGTACGGCGATGAATCCCGCCAGTACATGTCGACGTCCCGGACCGTCATCCTCTCGATCCTCGCCGTCCTGCTCCTGATCGTCATCGCGACGGGCCTGATCCTGACCGTACGGCGACTGAGCGGCGAGCCCGGCCCGATCCGTCCGGCCGGCGACCTCGACCTGGGCAAACGTCGGATCAAGCACCTGACCTTCGGAGCGGCCGACATCGCGATCGTCTTCGCGCCGCTGACCTTCCTCAACGCGGTCGCGATCGTCTTCGGCGGGATCCCCGGCGGCTTCCTCTTCATTGTCACCTCGCTCGTCGCCCTGAGCGCGATCTGCACCGCCCTCGACCGCCACCTGGGTCCGCTTCCCAGCAGCGCCCTCGACAGCCGCCGTCGCGGCACGATCGCCGGCGTCACGACGTACGCCGTCGCCTTCGTCGGCACCGCTGTCTCCGGCGGGCTCCCGTTCTTCCGGCTCTGGTCCGTTCCGCTCGCCGGCATCGCGTACGCCGTGATCGCCGCCGTGCAATGGCGTCGCGCGACGGCTAACGCCAACCAGGTTCAATATTCTGGTTGAGGTGGAACACGTTCTCGGGGTCGTACTCACACTTCACCCGGGCCAGCCGGTCGTAGTTCGCCGCACCGAATCCGGCGACCACGCGATCCTGCCCCTCGTACCCGATGAAGTTCAGGTACACCTGCCCAGTCGACCACGGCTCGAGGTCCGCGCACACGTCCCGCACCCACCGGATCGCCTGTGTGTCCGTACACGGATCCGCCCACGCCCCGAACGGATGCGCCACCCACTCAGCGTCCCGGTACGCCTGCGGCCAGTCCCCGGCAGACCGTCGTACGGCGCCACCCCACGGCAGGACGACCTGCTGTGACGGTGACGGCGTGATCATCTCCCGGGCGCGATCGCAGAACGCGAGTACGGCGGGATCCGGGAACTCTCGCAGATGCTCCGCGGAGCAGTAGTTCCGGAACCCGGCCGGATTGTCGAGCGCGGCCTGCAGGTCGGCGTACGGCAGCTCTGCAATGAACTGTCCCTCCGGCGCCAGCGCGTACATCGGCGCGAACACCTCCCGCGCCTCGTCCACCCCACCGGCGTACGCCGCGACCGCGAGCACAGCCGGCTGCCCCTGCAAGCCTTCTGGCACGTATCCGGCCCGGGGCGCAGTCAGAAACATGACGCCGCCGCCAAGCTCCTCCGGCGCACCCTCCAGCAGATCGCGATACGCACGCAGTACCGAAGGCCCGGCCGCCATCGGCCACACCAGCAACGCCAGCGTCGTCGTCACCACCTGCGTGAGCCGGAACGTCAGCGAGGTCGCGACCCCGAAGTTCCCGCCGCCACCGTGCAGCGCCCAGAACAGCTCGGTGTTCTTCGTTTCGTCCGCGATCAGCAACCGCCCGTCCGCGGTCACGAGCTCGACCGAGATCAGCGCGTCGGAGGACAGCCCGAGCTTCCGCTCCAGCCACCCCGAGCCGCCGCCGAGCGTCACCCCGGCGACCCCGGCCGACGGCACCCGCGCACCGGTCGTCAGCAAGCAGTACCGCTGTCCCGCGCGATCCAGGTCCCGCCAGATCGCACCGCCGCCCACCCGCGCGAGCCGCGAGAACGGATCGATCTGCACGCTGTTCATCCGCCGCAGATCCAGGACCATTCCGCTGTCCGACACGCCCGCCCCGGTCACCGCATGCCCGCCGGCGCGGACGGCCAGCTCGAGCTCGTTCTCCACGCCGTACCGCACGGCCGCCTGGACGTCCGCGGCCGACTCGCACCGGGCGATCATCGCCGGCTTGCGGTCGACCATCGCGTTGAACACCGTGCGGGCCGCGTCGTACTCCGTGTCCCCGGCCTGCAACAGAACGCCACCAAACCCCGTTGGTCTCATCTCGCAGTTCCCCCACTCCCCTCGCTGAGAATGCGCCGAGACCTTTGCCCCGGTCAACATCGGAGATAGGTAGGGTCGGAGGGTGACGAATGCGGCGGTGATCGGTGGTGCGGGCCAGGTCCTGACCGAGGACGAGGTGACGACGTTCGTCGGCGAGGCGCTCGCGGGCGCAGGGCTGGAGGGCCGCAGCGTCTGTGTGATCGTCCCGGACGCGACCCGGAGCTGCCCGCTGCCGTTGCTGCTCAAGGCGGTCACCGACGCCCTGCAGGGCAGTCAGGTCACAATCTTGGTTGCCCTGGGCACCCATGCGGAGATGACCCCGGAGCAGCTGCGCAAGCACCTCGGCGGTGACTACCCGAACGTGATCAACCACGAGTGGTGGAAGCCGGACACGTTCGTCGACCTCGGCACGATCAGCTCCGAGCGGGTCGGCGAGATCTCCGACGAGATGCTCCGCGACGAGGTCCCGGTCCGGCTGAACCGCGCCGTCGTCGAGCACGACGTCGCGCTGGTCGTCGGCCCGGTCTTCCCGCACGAGGTGGTCGGCTTCTCCGGCGGCAACAAGTACTTCTTCCCGGGCGTCGCCGGCCAGGAGGTCATCGACTTCTCCCACTGGCTCGGCGCCCTCATCACCAGCGCGAACATCATCGGTACGCCGGGCATCACCCCCGTCCGCGCCCTGATCAACGAGGCCGCCTCGCTCATCCCGGCCGAGAAGCTCGCCCTGTCCGTCGTCGCGCAGTCAGGGACCGACGCGCTGCACGCGGTCGCGTTCGGCGACACGGAATCGTCCTGGCAGGCGGCGACCGAGATCTCCGCGCGGACCCACGTCCGCTACCTCGACCATCCGGTCCAGCGGGTCGTGTCGGTGATGCCACCGAAGTACGCCGATATCTGGACCGCGGCCAAGGGCTTCTACAAGGTCGAGCCGATCGTCGCGGACGGCGGCGAGGTCATCCTCTACGCGCCGCACGTCACGAAGCTGGCGGCGATGCACCCGGAGATCGAGAAGATCGGGTACCACTGCCGCGACTACTTCGTCGGCCAGTGGGACCACTTCCGCGACCTGCACTGGGGCGTCCTCGCGCACTCCACCCACCTCCGCGGCGCCGGCACCTGGGATCCCGCCAGCGGCGAGCACCTTCGCGTGCAGGTCACGCTCGCGACGGGCATCCCGGAGGACGTCGTACTCGCAGCCAACCTCGGCTATCTGGACCCCGCGGAGTTCGACCTGGCGGCGTACGAGGCCGATCCGGACACGTTCGTCGTACCGAATGCCGGGGAGACCCTCTACCGGCTTCAGTGACCCGCCGGTAACCTCAGGCGGTATGGCTGAGGTCGTCATCATCGGGTCCGGGTTCGCCGGGTTGTGCATGGGAATCAAGCTGAAGCAGGCCGGGTGTGAGGACTTCGTCATCCTCGAGAAGGCGGACGATCTCGGCGGCACCTGGCGGGACAACACGTATCCCGGCTGCGCCTGCGACATCCCGTCGTACCTCTACTCGTTCTCGTTCGAGCAGAATCCGCGCTGGACGCGGATGTTCGCGCCGTGGGACGAGATCCTCGCCTACCTGCGGTACTGCGCGGACAAGTACGGCATCACCGACAAGATCCGGTACGGCGCCGAGGTCACCGAAGCCGTCTTCGACGAGGCGACCGGCCACTGGGCCGTGACCGTGAACGGCGACGAGACCATCGAGACCCAGGCGCTCGTCACCGGCGTCGGCAGCCTGCACGAGCCGAAGCTGCCGGACATCCCCGGCCTCGACTCCTTCGCGGGTACGACGTTCCACTCGGCGCAATGGGACCACTCGGCGGACCTCCGCGGGCGCAATGTCGCCGTGATCGGGACCGGCGCGTCGGCGATCCAGTTCGTGCCGCAGATCGCCCCGCAGGTCGCGCAGCTCGACGTCTACCAGCGCACAGCGCCGTGGGTCACCGGCAAGCCGGACCGCGCGATCGGCGGCTGGGAACGCAAGCTGCACGAGCGCTTCCCGGCTGGCCAGCGGACGATCCGCAACGTCATCTACTGGGGACTCGAAGGCCGCGGCGCCGGCTTCGCGGGCAACCCGAAGTTGATGAAAGGCCTTGAGCTACAGGCGAAACGGCACCTGCACAAACAGGTCACCGATCCCGAGCTCCGCGCGAAGCTGACCCCGGACTACCAGATCGGCTGCAAGCGCGTGCTGATCTCGAACGACTACTACCCGGCGCTGACCCGGCCGAACGTCAACGTCGTCACCACCCCGATCGCCCGGATCACCCCGACCGGCGTCGTCACCGCCGACGGGACCGAGCGGGCCTGCGACACGATCGTGCACGGCACCGGGTTCGCGGTCTCGGCGAACCTGACCCGGATGCCGATCCTCGGCAAGGACGGCGTCGACCTGGCCGACCACTGGAAGCGCAACGGGATCGGCGCGCACCTCGGCATCACGGTCTCCGGCTACCCGAACCTGTTCCTGCTGGTCGGCCCGAACACCGTCCTCGGCCACTCCTCGATGGTGTTCATGATCGAGGCCCAGGTCCGGTACGTGATGCAGGCCCTGCACCTGCTGCGCCGGCGCAACGCGTCGTACGTCGAGGTCCGCGAGGAGGCCCAGGAACAGTTCGTCGACTCGATCCAGGGTGAGCTCGGCGGGACGGTCTGGGAGTCGGGCTGCACCAGCTGGTACCTGGACGCGTCCGGGCGGAACTCGACCATCTGGCCGGAGTGGACGATGTCGTACTGGCGTCGTACCCGCCGGCTCGATCCGAGCGACTTCGCCGTCGTCCATTAAGGGCAGTGTCCCTTAGGTGATGGCCCGGACTCCTGAAGTAGGAGTCCGGGGTCACGACGTACGACCTTGGGATGAAGGAAAGACCGATCCGGAGGCCGATGTCTCAGCAGCCCGGTTGAAGGACTCTTGAGACATGGAAATCCTTCAGATCGCAGGCGCGGCGGTGATCGTGATCGGCATCGTGATCACGGCACTGATCGCCATCATCCCGTCAGTCGTAGACCGCTAACTCTCAGTCGGCGGACAGATGGACCAGTAGGTCCTGCCGGGTCAGCACGCCCACCGGCTTGCCGTCGTCCAGCACCATCAGGGCGTCCCGATCCTCGAGCAGCTCGACCGCCTTGGTCACCGGTTCGCCGGCGCCCAGCGAGGGCAGCGCCGGGTCCATGTGCACCTCGACCATGTCGGCCAGCCGCGCCTTGCCGGAGTACAGCGCGTCCATCAGCGTCCGCTCCGACACCGCGCCGGCCACCTCGGCCGCCATCACCGGCGGCTCGGCCCGGACGACCGGCATCTGCGAGACGCCGTACTCGCGAAGGATCGCGACCGCCTCGGCGATCGTCTCGTGCGGGTGGGTGTGCACCAGCGGCGGCAGGCTGCCGTCCTTGCCGGCCAGCACGTCACCGAGCGTCTTGCCCTGGCGGGCGTGCGCGAGGAAGCCGTACTGCGCCAGCCAGTCGTCGTTGAACACCTTGGTCAGGTAGCCGCGGCCGCCGTCGGGCAGCAGTACGACGATGACGGCTTCGGGGTCGTCGAGCTCATGCGCGAGCCGGATCGCCGCCGCGGCGGCCATGCCGGCGGAGCCGCCGACGAGCATGGCCTCTTCGCGAGCGAGCCGCCGGGTGAGCGCGAACGAGTCCGCGTCGGAGACCTCGATGACGCGGTCGCAGATGTTGCGGTCGTACGTCTCCGGCCAGAAGTCCTCACCGACACCCTCGACCAGGTACGGCCGGCCCGTGCCGCCGGAGTACACCGAGCCCTCCGGGTCGGCGCCGACGATCTGGACGCGACCGCCGGAGACCTCCTTGAGGTACTTGCCGGTGCCGGTGATCGTGCCGCCGGTGCCGACGCCCGCGACGAAGTGGGTGATCTTGCCCTCGGTCTGCTCCCAGAGCTCCGGGCCGGTGGTCTCGTAGTGCGAGCGCGGGTTGTTCTGGTTCGCGTACTGGTTCGGCTTCCAGGCGCCCTCGATCTCGCGGACGAGGCGGTCGGAGACGTTGTAGTACGAGTCCGGGTGCTCCGGCGCCACCGCGGTCGGGCAGACCACGACCTCGGCGCCGTACGCCTTCAGCACGTTGCGCTTGTCCTCGCTGACCTTGTCCGGGCAGACGAAGACGCACTTGTAGCCCTTCTGCTGGGCAACCATCGCCAGCCCGACGCCGGTGTTGCCGGAGGTCGGCTCGACGATCGTGCCGCCGGGCTTCAGCTCGCCCGAGGCCTCCGCGGCCTCGATCATCCGGACCGCGATGCGGTCCTTCACCGAGCCGCCGGGGTTGAAGTACTCAACCTTCGCGAGCACGAGCGGCTTCGCGCCGTCTGTTGTCTTCGACAACCGCACCAGCGGGGTGTTGCCGACCAGGTCCAGGAGTGATTCTGCGTAGCGCACGATCTTTACTGTAGTGATACCGACCCCATTGCCCTATTTTCACTTGCATCGTCGTAACACCGTGTAATCCTGGACTCATGAGTAGAGCCAGGGCAGCCAAGAAGCTGGCCCAGGCCGCAGCCTTCGGGGGCGGGGGACTCGGGCTCATCGGTGCCACGTTCTACGGCGTACTGACCGCTGAGGCCGAGTACGCGAAACGCGTGATCGGACCGACGAGGTACTACCCCACTCCGGGCGACGGTCTGTACGGCCGGTATCCAGGACTTCCGATCACGTTCGCGATGATCGGCGACTCGAGCGCGGCCGGTTACGGCACCGAGTCGCCGGACGAGACTCCCGGGGTGATGCTCGCCTCCGGTCTGGCCGAGCTGGCCAAACGCCCGGTGCGGCTGGTCGACGTGTCGAAGACCGGCGCGAAGTCCAGCGATCTGGCCGCCCAGGTCGACGCCGCTCTGCAGACCGGCCCGCATATCGCGGTCATCCTGATCGGCGTCAACGACGTGAAGGCCAAGATGCCGCCGTCGACCTCGGTCCGGCTGCTCTCCACCGCTGTCCGCCGGTTGCGCGCCGCGAACTGTGAGGTGGTGGTGGGCACCTGCCCCGACCTCGGTGTGGTCCGGACGATCATGCCGCCGCTGCGGCAGGTCGCCCGGTCCTGGAGCCACCGGCTGGCCGCCGCTCAGACCATCGCAGTGGTCGAAGCAGGCGGCCGTACCGTGTCGCTCGGGTCGCTGCTCGGCGAGGTGTTCCGCACCAACCCGGCGATGTGGGGCCGGGACAACTTCCACCCGTCGGCCACGGGGTACGCCGCCGCGTCCGCCGCACTGCTGCCGTCGGTGGCGGCGGCGATGGGCGTCGGGCCGGAGTCGTTCGTGCATCCGGAGCCGTTCCGCGGCGAGGCGATCCTCCCGATCGCGGAAGCCGCCGTACAGGCCGCCCGAAAAGCGGGCACCGAGGTGGCTGCCACCGAGGTTGCCGGCCGGGAGCGCGGTCCGCGCGGTCGCTGGGCGGAGCTGCGGCACCGCCGCCGGCACCCGAAGGCCGACGTCGACCGGGTGGACGAGAACTCGAAAGAACAACCCGAGACAGTCCCTGTCGGTCAATAGTCCCATCTCATCCCACCCCCATCATCAGAGCTGCTCTGATGATGGGGGTGGGATGAGATGTTTTGAGTTTGGTTTGTGCGTCCGCTGAGCGACACCTTTCATGTCGGGAGTCTTGCCTCCGGGCGGCCGAGTGGTGCACAGTCGATAACTACGCGGTACCCCGATGACGGGAGGCGAAGATGGGCTTGAACCACTCCGAGGAGACACACCAGCGTTTGGTGGAGGCCGTGCCCAGGTGCACCGGACGCCAGATGGCCGAGTGGTTCCAGCTGATGAACGACGGACCGTCGTTCCTGCGCTTCGACGACAGAGTGCGGTGGCTCTCCAGCGAGTACGAACTCGCGCACGGGCACGCGACCGCCATCGTTCACGAGTTCGACCTGGTCAAAGCGCACCGGCGAATGGGCTGAGCCGCAAAGGAGACAACGAAAAGACCTGCCCTTTCAGGTGGAGGGGCAGGTCTTTCACATTCCCGGTCAGGCGAGTGGTGTGAGGGCCTTCGCCAGCGGCTCGAGGACGGCCGGAGTGTGCGGCGGCGGCAGGTACACGATGGCCAGATCAAGCCCGACCGCGCCGAGCGCCTCGGCTTCCGCGGCGACCTTGGCGTAGTCGCCGTCAGGCCCGAGCCGGACGTGTGAAGACAGCGTGATCTCGCTCGGATCGCGACCGATGTCCGCGCAATGTGCGTAGAGCACGTCGCGCTTGTGGGCGAACTCCTCCGGCGTACCGCCGCCGAAGTTCCAGTGCTGGGCGTACTTCGCCGTCGTCCGCAGGGTCCGCTTCTCGCCGCTGCCGCCGATGCAGATCGGCGGATGCGGCTTCTGCACACCCTTCGGCTCGCAGCGGGCGTCCGTGAACTGGTAGTGCTCGCCGTGGAACGTCGTGGTCTCCTGCGTGAGCAGGCCGACGAGCACCTCGCAGGCCTCCTCGAACCGGTCGCTGCGCTCCTTCAGCGAGCCGAGTCGCATGCCGTACGCACCCGACTCCTCTTCGTTCCAGCCGGCGCCGATGCCGATCTCCAGCCGGCCACCGGAGACGATGTCGAGGGTCGCGGCCATGTTCGCGAGCAGCGCCGGGTGCCGGTAGTGGATCCCGCTGACGAGCGTGCCCATCCGGAGCCGCTTGGTCGCCTGCGCGAGCGCGGTCAGCGTCACCCACCCTTCCAGGCACGGACCGCTCGAATCGGAGTGGATGGGATAGAAGTGATCGAAGGTCCAGCCGGACTCGAACAGTTCGATCTCGTCGGCCGCTTGCCAGACTGCGAGCATGTCGGCCCATTGAGTGTTCTGGGGCGAGGTCTTGATCGCGAATCGCATGACCCTCATCGTATGTCGAGCTCGTTACCCTCCGGGTCGCTGATCAGACAGCGTTGCGGGGTCCGCTCGAGGATGCGCCCGCCCGCGGACAGCGCCGCGTCGATACGCGCCTGAGGGTCAGGCACCACGAGCTCGAAGTGGATGCGATTGCGCTGCTTGCTGCGCTCGTCGTTCGCGTCCAACTGCTGGAAGAACAGGACCGGGTTCAGCCGACGCGGATCGTAGATGTCGGACACCTGCTCGCGCGGATCAGGCTGGTAGCCGAGCACGGTCCGCCAGAACGTGCTGAGTACGTCGCCGTCGACCGCATCGATGCCGAACTGGACGAAGCGCAGCGGGCGCGGGTCCGGCGTGAGTCCTAGGTCGTGCGCGGCAGCCTGGATGCGCTGCGCCAGCTCGACGAAGGCCGGGCCGCCGTTCGGCATGTCGTCCTCCCACTGGTCCTTGCTGCCGTCGATCGTCACCCCGGTCGGTCGCAGGTCGATCTCCAGCGGAATGCCTGCATCATCGGCGAGTTGCGCGACGGCGGAGGTCAGACGGGTCGCCTGGGCGGGTGAGGTCGTCGGGTAGAAGACCATCGCAGCGAAGTTGGCCCACCAGTCGTCGGCATCCGGCGACAGTTCGTCCCCCGGGACCAGGTCGACCTCGTTGCCTTCGGGATCCGCCAGCGCGACGCCCCACGCGCCGTACGGCTCCTGGCCGATCGCAGCGCGGGCCGCGTCCACCGCATAGGACGGACGTACGACGTCGACGTGGATGCGATTGCGGAGTGGTCGCGGGTCGGTGAGCGGGTGGACCTCGACCGCCGGGTCACGGTCGAGTGGGTCCTGGAGGCCGGTGGACGAGGCCTCGTAGCCCATCGCCGTACGCCAGAAGGTGGTCACCGCGGCCGGGTCGGCTGCCTCGAAGGCGAGGTTGACCTGCTGCAGCGCGCTCGGATCAGCGGTCAGGCCCAGTTCTCCGGCCGCCTTCGAGATGTCTCGGGCGGACTCCTCGGTGTCGGTCCGCAGGCGCAGACCATTCGCCCGGAGGTCGATCTCGGCGCCGGGGGCGAGGCGCTCGACCAGCGCGGCGCCGGCGGCGTGTGAGGGAGCGTCGTACCACGTGGTCAGGGTGCCGTTGAGGTGCCGCCATTCGGTGGTCATGGGGACCACAGTAGAGCTGGAACCGGACGAACCGCGTCCGGAAATGCCAGGAGGGCCGGTCCACCTGAACCGGCCCTCCTGAAGACATTACGGCTGTCGTGCCGCCGCGGTTCAGTCGCCGCCGCGGAGGATTGCGAGGATGCGCAGGATGTTCCAGTACAGCCAGACCAGGGTGACGGTCAGGCCGAACGCGGCGCGCCAGGCCTCGCTCTGCGGGGCACCGTGGCGGACGCCCTGCTCGATCATGTCGAAGTCGAGGATCAGGTTGAACACCGCGAGACCGGCGCCGAGCGCCGCGAACAGCAGGCCCATCGGGCCGAAGCCGCTGATCCCGGTCTGCACACCGAACAGGCTCAGCAGCAGGTTGATCACCAGCACGCCGGCGAAACCCATCGTGCCGATGATGACCATCCGGGTGAACTTCGGCGTCACCTTGATCGCGAAGTACTTGTACGTCGCCAGCGTCAGACCAGCCGTCACCATCGTGGCCAGCACGGCCTGCACGATGATGCCGGAATCACCGACCCAGTTCGCGATGAACTTGGAGCCGATCCCGAGGAACACACCCTCGGCCGCGGCGTAGATCATCAACAGCACCGGGTTCACCCGGCGGGAGAAGGACAGCACCATCGCGATCGCGAACGCGACGAGGGCACCGGCCAGGAACGTCGGGCCGACCACGGTGTCCGGGATCGTCTTCCAGGCGATCGCCGCGACCACGGCGACGACACCCAGGGTGGCGGCGGTGCGGACGATCACGTCGTCCATCGTCATGGGGCGGCTGGCGGCCGGAGCACCTTGGTACTGCTGCGGCGGCATACCCGACCCGCCGTAGGGGCTCGGCTGACCGTACGGAGCGGCCCCCGGATAGGCCTGGCCCTGGCCAGGCGCAAACGCACTCGACCGGTTCAGCACCGGGTTACTGCTCTGCATCATTTCCTCCTGATGACCCACTTCCGGGGCCGTATCGAAATACTACGGTCCCATCCTGAACAACATCTGAGAATCGCGCGGCTGTTCCGCAACCGAAATCCCTTCAAAACAACCGGTTGCGCAATCCAATCGCTTCGCTATCGAGTTACTGCTCGCGACCGTCGTAATCGGCGCGGGAGGCGTGGATCTGGTGGGCGTGGGCGACGGACCATTCGGCGATCGCGGTGGTCAGTTGACCGGCCTCGACCCCCAGCGGAGTGAGCGCGTACTCGACCCGGACCGGGACCGCCGGATAGAGCGTCCGGGTGACCAGACCGTCCCGCTCCAGCGTGCGGAGTGTCTGGGTCAGCATCTTCTGAGTGACGCCGTCGAGCAGCCGGCGGAGCTCGTTGAAGCGCAGCGGCCGGTCGAAGCGACGCAGCGCGCCGAGGACGTACAAGGCCCACTTGTTCGCCAGTACGTCGATGACGGTCCGTGACGGGCAGTCACGCCCGTAGGTCTTCACCCAGTCATCGAACGCCATCACGCAGTACACGTTCGGCGATCCCGGCGTCCTCGAGCTCGCCGAACTGGAACGCCCCGAAGCGGGCCACGGCGAGGCCCTGGTCCGGGTCCGCGCGGCCGGGGTGAACCCGAGCGACTGGAAGATCCGCTCCGGCCTGCTCCCCCGCTTCGGCCCGCCCCCGTTCGTTCTCGGCCTCGACTTCGCCGGCACCCGCGAGGACACCGGCGAGGAGGTGTACGGAGTCGTCTATCCGCCGCGCGGTGCGTACGCCGAGTTCACCGTCGCGAGCCTGGATCGCCTTGCCCGCAAGCCGTCCACGGTCGATTGGGTCCACGCGGCGGCACTGCCCACCGCCGGACTCACGGCGTACCAGCCGTTGGCCGGTGTCGCGAAGATCGGGCCGGGTGACCGCGTCCTGATCCACGCCGCGGCAGGAGGCGTCGGGCACCTCGCCGTACAGATCGCCAAGTACCGCGGCGCTCATGTGATCGGTACGGCACGCGCCTCGAAGCACGAGTTCCTTCGCGGCCTCGGCGCGGACGAGCTGATCGACTACACCACGACCGACTTCACGACGGCGGTTCACGACGTGGACGTCGTAATGGATCCGATCGGGGCCGAGTACGCCGTACGGTCCCTCGACGTACTGACCCCGGACGGAATCCTGCTCGACGTCCGCGGGACGGGTCCGGACCGCGCCGAGGTCCGGCCGATGGCCGCCGCCCGCGGGATCCGGTACGACGAGTTCCGGATGGCGCCGACGGCCGAGGACCTGGATGCGATCGCGGACCTGGTGGACGCCGGCGCGTTGCGCGTCTCGGTCGAGCAGGTGTTCCCGCTCGAGCATGCGGCGAAGGCCCACGAGTTGAGTGAGACCGGCCGCGCGACCGGGAAACTGGTCCTCACGGTCTGACGGCGTCGCGCCCGTATGGGCAGGCGCGACGCCGGGACCGGCGGCCACCCGGGACGCCTTGCTCCCGCAGGCCGGATCGGGGGTCAGATATGGGGGTGGAGGGCTTCCTGCGTGGACAGGGCCGCGCCGACCTGGTCGGCCAGGGCCACGGCGACCAGGCGTTGCTCGAGGTCGGGGCGCGCGATGCGGGTGGCCGCGGTGAGGAGGAAGCGGCCGCGGGTCTCGCCGGCGTGCTGGACGGTCAGCTCGATCTCGGCGTTCGTCGGCAGGCCGTCGCGCTCGACCTTCAGGACATGGGATCCGCGGGTGACCGAGCCGTCCGGGTTCAGCCGCGGCGCCGTGGTCTGCTTGCTGCCGGCAACGAACTTGGCGCCGTCGATCCCCAGCAGGGCGGTCAGCTCGGTGCGGACCTGGTCGATCAGGTCGTCGGTGGAGCCACCGGCGGCAACCGCTTGCGAGGTGGTGATCACGCCGTCCAGGTAACCCCGGCGCCGGGAGGCGTTGGCTTGTTGCCTCCGGCCCCAGATCGCGATCTGGGTGACCGCGATCCCGATCACCAGCAGCAGGACGGCCTGCTCGACGTCGTTGCTGCTGTTGATCGTGAAGCTGTCGTACGGGACGGTCAGGAAGAAGTCGAACCAGACCGCGCTGGAGATGGCCGCGAGCACACCGGCGAGCCGGATGCCGAACACGGCGACGGCAACGATCACGACGACCAGCAGCAGGGCCGCGTTGGCGTTGTCGAAATGCTCGCGGAACGGGGTCAGCAGCGCACAAACCGCCGGGGGCGCGAGCAGCGAGGCCGTCAGGACGGGCGTGCGGTAACTCTCCACACCCCTATTCATGCGCACTTCACCTGTCCCGATCAACCCTTCTCGCGGAACTCTGTCGCGCCTACCGTTGGCGGATGCCCGAGATCACCCGTACCCGGCCACCGGAGGACGCCGACGAACGCAGTACGTTCACCGGCCTGCTCGACTTCCTCCGCTCCACCGTCGAACTGAAACTCAGCGGCCTGACCGAGGAGCAAGCGTTCGCCCGGCCCGTCGATCCGTCGGCGCTGACCCCGGCCGGCGTCGTCAAACACCTGACCGCGGTCGAGCGGTTCTGGTTCTCGATCGACTTCGGAGGGCTCGATCTCGAATGGCCGTGGAGCGAGGAGGATCCGCACGGCGGCTTCCCGATCCTGCCGGGCGACACCGTCGAGTCGATTCTCACGGCGTACCGGGCCGAGTGCGCGCGTTCTCGCGAGATCACCGCCGCCGCGTCCTTCGACGACGTGGCCCGCTCGGAGGACATGCGCTTCAACCTCCGGTACGCCGTGGCGCACATCATCGAGGAGACCGCTCGCCATCTCGGCCACCTGGACCTCCTCCGCGAAGCCACCGACGGCGAGGTGGGCGAATAACCGGTGGCTGCGGTCCGAGTGCCTGCGTAGGTTCCTCGGCATGTACCGAATCCGGGAAGCCTCGCTCGCGGACGTCGAGTTCCTCGCTGACGTGACCCTCACCGCCACCCGTGCCCAAGGACGGCTGGCGCCGGACTTCGACGAGCCAGCCTGGCGCGAAGGCTTCGCGGACTGGAGCCGCGAGTCGATCGACGACCCGGCCACCGATCTCACCGTGATCGAGCTCGACGGACAGCGCGTCGGGCGCCTGCGCGTCAGCCGTACGCCGGAAGCCGTCGAGCTGAACGGCATCCAGCTCCATCCGGACGTGCAGAACCGCGGCATCGGTACTGCGATCATCACCGAACTGCAGTCCGAGGCAGCCGGTCGCGGCGTACCGCTGGAACTCCACGTCGAACGCGACAATCCCGGCGCCCGGCGGCTCTATGACCGCCTCGGCTTCCACAAGACCGGGGAAGACGGCGCCGAGGATGTCATGCAGTGGACCCATGGCACGCAACTGTGGGACGCGGAGGTGGCGAAGCGGTACGACACTCCCGGCACCGGGATGTTCGCGGCCGACGTCCTTGAGCCGACCGTGGATCGGTTGGCCGAGCTCGTGGGTGGTGGGCGGGCGCTGGAGTTCGCGATCGGCACCGGGCGGGTCGCCGTACCGCTGGCGGCGCAGGGCGTGTCGGTAAGTGGGATCGAGCTGTCCACGGCGATGCTCGCCGAACTCCGCACGAAGGCCGACGAGACCGCGATCCCCGTGGTCGTGGGCGACATGTCCGCGGTGAGGGTGCCGGGCGAGTTCAGCCTGGTGTACCTGGTCTACAACACGATCTCCAACCTGCTCACCCAGGAAGAGCAGGTCGCCTGCTTCCGCAACGCCGCCCGCCACCTCTCCCCCGGCGGCCACTTCGTCATCGAACTCTGGGTCCCCGAACTCCGCCGCCTCCCACCCGGCACCCCGGCCACCGTCGGCATCGCGGACCCCGGCTACATCCTTCTCGACACGTACGACGTACTGAAACAACACGTCGTCTCCCACCACTTCCACTTCACCGAAGGAACCCAGGCCGAACTCTTCCGCAGCCCCCACCGCTACATCTGGCCTGCCGAGCTCGACCTGATGGCCCAACTCGCCGGCTTCACCCTGGAATCCCGCCACGCCGACTGGTCAAGCACGCCGTTCACCGCCGACTCCCCGTCCCACGTTTCCGTCTACCGCCTCGGCACGACGTAGAGGACGCTGGTAGCTGTGGCTACCGACCCGCTGTTCACGCGTTTGGCTCCCGTTCTCAACGTGTCCGATCTTGCGGCCGAGCGCGCCTTCTACGAGAAGCTCGGGCTACCTGTGATCTACGAGGGATCGGAGTACCCGGACTTCATCGCGTTCGGCACGGACACGATCCACTTCGGGATCCAGCAGGCGGAGGCGGAGAACGATCCGCCGAGTGTGCTCACCTGGCAGATCGCGGTGTCCGACGTGGACGCGGCGATCGCCCGCTGCAAGGAGGCCGGCCTCGACTTCGAACTCGAGCAGAACGACCCTGCTCCGGGGTGGACCTATCGCCGCCTCCTGCTCCGTACTCCGAGTGGGTATCGCCTCGCTCTGGAGGGTGAGTCCGAGTAGCTGTTCGGTGGGTGAGATCACTCCTCCGGGGGTTTGTGAAATCTTTCACGAGCCCTTAGCGTTGAAGTTAACATGAAGTCGGAGAACCACTCAGGGAGAGTGAACCGCATGACAGCCCAGGTGCCGCACATCCTCGTCGTCGGAGGCGGTTACGTCGGGATGTACACCGCGTACGGCCTGCGCCGCGCCGCCCGCAAGGGCCGGATCCGCGTGACCGTGGTCGACCCGCGGTCGGTGATGACCTACCAGCCGTTCTTGCCCGAAGCGGCGGCCGGATCGGTGGAACCGCGGCACGTCGTCGTACCGCTGCGCAAGACCCTCAAGGGCTGCCGGGTGGTGACCGGCCGCGTGACCGGTATCGACCACGCGCACAAGGTCGCCAAGGTAATGCCCGAGGAGGGCCCGGAGTATGAGCTCGCCTACGACCAGATCGTCGTCGCGCTCGGCTCGATCGCCCGGACCCTGCCGATCCCCGGCCTGGCCGACGAGGCCACCGGGTTCAAGAACGTCGAGGAAGCGATCGCGCTGCGCAACAAGGTCCTGGACCGGCTCGACGTCGCTTCGTCGCAGCCCGACCCGGCGCTGCGCAAGTCCGCGCTGACGTTCGTCTTCATCGGCGGCGGGTACGCCGGTGTCGAGGCGTTCGCCGAGCTCGAGGACATGGCCCGTTACGCCACCCGTTACTACGACAACATCAAGCCCGAGGACATGCGCTGGGTCCTGGTCGAGGCCACCGGGCGGATCCTGCCCGAGGTCGGTGAGGACCTCGGCAAGTACACCGTGGACGAGCTCCGCAAGCGCAACATGGACATCAAGCTGGAGACCCGGCTGGAGTCCTGCGAGAAGGGCCATGTGATCCTCAGCGACGGCGAGGAGTTCGACGCCGACACGATCGTCTGGACCGCCGGCGTGAAGGCGAACCCGGCGCTCGCCGCGACCGACTTCCCGCTGGACGAGAAGGGCCGGATCAAGACCCTGGCGAACCTGCGGATCGAGGGCCTCGACGACGCCTGGACCGCCGGCGACAACGCCGCCGTACCGGACCTGACCAGCGAGACCGGCGCCTTCTGCGCCCCGAACGCGCAGCACGCCGTCCGCCAGGCCCACCAGCTCGCCGCGAACATCCTCCGGGTGGTCGACGGCCAGCCGCCGCAGGACTACCGGCACAAGTACGTCGGCTCGGTCGCGAGCCTCGGCCTGCACAAGGGCGTCGCCCAGCTGTACGGCGTGAAGGTGAAGGGCTGGCTGGCCTGGTTCCTGCACCGGACGTACCACGTGTCCCGCGTCCCGACCTTCAACCGGAAGGCCCGCGTCATCCTCGACTGGACGCTGGCGCTGTTCTTCCGCCGCGAGGTCACCAGCCTCGGCAGCCTGCAGACTCCGAACGAGGAGTTCCGCCGGGCCACCCAGTCGTAAACCTGATCGGCCGGCCCTCGACTCGCCGGGGGCCGGCCTTCTTCATTCGTTCAGCAGATCCGCGTCGTGCACCAGCAACGCGATCTGGACGCGGTTGTTCAGGTCGAGCTTGGTGAGGATGCGGGAGACGTGCGTCTTCACGGTCGGCACGCTGAGGTAGAGCGTCGCGCTGATCTCGGCGTTCGACTTCCCCTCCCCCACGGCGACGGCGATCTCGCGTTCGCGGTCGTTCAGGTCCTTGAGCCTGGCGACGGCCTTGGCCTTGCGGCTGTCGGTGCCGGAGTCGGCGACGCGGGTGATGAGGCGCTTGGTGACGGCCGGCGAGAGGACGGGCTGGCCGGCCGCGACCCGGCGTACCGACTCGACGATCTCGCCCGGCGGGGTGTCCTTCAGGACGAAGCCTGCCGCGCCGGCGCGGAGCGCCCGGAGTACGTGCTCGTCGGCGTCGAACGTGGTCAGGATGACGACCTCGGGCGCGCCCGGACGGCGCCGTACCGTCTCGGTCGCGGTCAGGCCGTCGGTGCCGGGCATCCGGATGTCCATCAGGATCACGTCCGGCGCGAGCCGATCGATCAGTGTCTGTACGCCGGAACCGTCGCCGGCCTCGCCGACCACGCGAATGTCCTGCGCGCCGCCCAGCATCAACTTCAGCCCGGCCCGCAACAACGGATCGTCGTCGACGATCAGCACCCGAATGGTCATGCGGGCCACGGTAGCCAGGCGTAGAGGCGGAAGTCGCCTTCGGGGGTGCGGCCGTGTTCGATCCGGCCTTCGACCAGGGCGGCGCGTTCGCTGAGTCCCTTCAAACCTTGGCCATCTCCTCGTCTGCGGTTGGGCGCCGGGTTGCGCAGCTCCACCGACAATCCGTTGCCGGGGGCACCGGTCACGCTGATCGTCACCGGTTCGCCGGGCGCGTGCTTGACCGCGTTCGTGAGGCCTTCCTGCACGATGCGGTACGCCGTACGCCCGACGTGCTCCGGCATCGCGCCCGGTGCGTCGAGGGTGAGGTCGACGGGGATGCCGGCCTCGCGGGAGCCGTCGATGAGTGCGGGTAGGTCGGAGAACGCCGGCTGCGGGAGTTCGCCGACGGGCGCCCGCAGTACGCCGATCACCTCGCGGAGATCCTGCAGCGCCTGGTGCGCGCTCGCCCGGATGATCTCGGCGGCGCCGGCGACCTCGTCCGCGGACGCGTCCTGGCGATACGCGAGCGCACCGGCGTGCACGCTGAGCAGGGACAGCCGATGCCCGAGTACGTCGTGCATCTCGCGGGCGATCTCCTCCCGGGCGCGGAGCTGGCCCCGCTCGGCCTCGAGTCGCGCGACCGCCTCGGCGCGATCGGCGCGGTCTCGCAACGTCTGCAGGAGCTGGCGGCGGGATCGGATGTAGAGACCCCAGCCGGCCACGGCGACGTACACGGAGATCGCTGCGATCACGACCGCCGTGGGATCGTCCGGCTTGTCCCTGATCTGGACGTAGACGGCCAGACTGATCGCGTTCACGCCGAAGACCAGCACGGTCGTCCGCAGCGGCCGATGGATCGCCACGGTGAGGATCAGGATCAAGGCGGCCACCCCGGCGGTGTCCGAGAAGGTCGAGACGGCGGCGCCGATGATCGCCAGTTGGAGCGGCCAGCGCCGGCGGAACCAGAGCGTGAGGCACAGCGCCATCCCGACGTAGAAGTCGATCGCGAGGAGGCCGGGGCTGATCGGGTCCTTACTGCCCTCGTCGTACAGCAGGAACCCTGCGAAGACCGCGACGACGAAGACGATGCTGTCCACGATCCAGTCGCGCGTACTCCGCCGGAAGAGCTCCTTCATGGTTCGAATGTAGCGGCGCGTAAGCGTTCTCCGGCGGCTTGACGGCCGTCCGGATACCGAAGTCGCTTTCTTGCGGTACTTAGGTCAACGGTAGGTTGCCGGGCATGAGTCAGCTCGCTGTCACCGTCATCGGCCCGGACCGCCCGGGCATCATCGCGGACGTCACCGGGGCCCTGGTCGGTACCGGGGTCAACCTCGAGGACACCACCATGACGCTGCTGCGCGGCCATTTCGCGATGATGATCGTCTGCGCGGGGCCGATCGACGAGGTCGAGTCGGCGCTGGAGCCGCTGCAGGGCGAGCTGGTCATCACGGTGCGGACGATGGGTCCGGAGCACGAGCACGCGCCGATCGGTGCGCCGTACATGCTGAGCGTGCACGGCGCCGACCGGCCGGGGATCGTGGCGGCGGTGACGCGGATGATCGCCGCGGCCGGCGGGACGATCACGGACCTGGCGACGCGGCTGAGCGGCGGGCTGTACGTGCTGACCGCGGAGGTCGAGCTGCCGCCGTCGGCGGAGCTGGAGATGCTGGACCGCGCGCTTGAGATCACCGCCGAGGAGCTCGGCGTCGGCGTCACCCTGCGCCCGGCGGAGAGCGACGACCTGTGATCTCCCCCTGGTCACCCAAGCTGCTGGACGTCGAAGGCCAGGTCCTGGAGGTCGTCCGCGCTCCGCATCCCGTGCTTGCTACTGAGGGCGCCTCGGTGGACCCGCTCGATCCTTCGATGATTCAGCTGGCGGCGGATCTGGTGGCGACCATGCGGGTGTCGCCCGGGTGCGTCGGGCTGGCGGCGCCGCAGGTGGGGGTGGCGGCGCAGATGTTCTCGCTGGATGTGAGCGATCACCCGAAAACCCGCACGTGTCACGGTGTCTTCGTTCTCTGCAACGCGGTCGTGGTCGAGGCTTCTCGGAATGAGAAGGCTCGTGAGGGGTGCATGTCCGTCCCGGACTTCACCGGCGACGTCAAACGGGCGACCCGCCTGACCGTTCGCGGCGTACTGCCTGGGACTACGGATTCTGTCACCATCACGACCGATGCCTTCGAGGCTCGGGCGCTCCAGCACGAGATCGACCACTGCAACGGCAAACTCTTCCTCGACCGCGTCGCCGGCGCCCACGCCGTCTACCCGCGGAAGAACTACCAATAGCTTGTACCCTCAGTCCGAAGCCCGGGTGGCGGAACGGCAGACGCAGCGAGCTTAAACCTCGCGGCCCCAACAGGCATACGGGTTCGAATCCCGTCCCGGGCACAGAACATGCTGTCGGACTACTGCAGCCAGCCCACGCGCGCTACGCAGCCGCTCCGTTCGTCGCTCCGCTCCTCACCCGCGGCCGCTACACCCGCTCCCACCCCACCCCCGGGCTCATCGCCCGGAACATCCTTTCCCGCTATCGCGGGCTTGGTCGGCTACCGCCGACGGGTGCCGGCTGCCGCCGGCGAGTGCGCGCTGCCGCGCGATCGACCGCCCCGTGGTCGGGTACAGACCGTCTCCTGCAGCCGCCGCCTCGGGCGGCGTCGTACGGCCCTGCCTCGTTCTGGGGGAGCTGGTCGTGGTGGCTTCGGGGCTACAACCGCTTCCACCGATCAGAGCCGGGTGGTCCGGCTGGTGCCGTGCAATTCGTGTGCGGGGTGGACCTGATGTGGCCTATGGTCGAGTGTTTGTCTGACGTGAGATGGGCGGCTTTCGTGAGACCTGTTCGGATTGGGGTTCAGTTGGCGCCGCAGCGGGCTGAGTATGGGGATATTCGGCGGGCGGCTGGTGAGGTGGAGGCGCTGGGGGCTGACGCGCTCTTTACCTGGGATCACTTCTTTCCGTTGGGGAAGGATGCTGAGGGCAAGCACTTTGAGGGGTGGACGGTGCTTGCGGCGTTGGCTGAGCAGACGGCTCGGGTGGAGCTTGGGGTGCTGGTTAGTTGTAACAGTTATCGGAATCCGGAGCTGCTGGCTGACATGGCTCGGACGGTCGATCACATCAGTGGTGGGCGGGTGATCCTTGGGGTCGGGGCTGGGTTCAAGGAGCGGGAGTTTGTTGAGTACGGGTATGAGTTTCCGTCGCCTGGGCGGCGGGTTGCCGAGTTGGCTGGGGCGTTGCCGAGGATCAAGAAGCGGCTGGGTGTGTTGAATCCGCCGCTGGTTGGGCGGATGCCGATTCTGATTGCTGGTGGGGGTGAGCAGAAGATGCTTCGGATCGTTGCCGAGCATGCTGATATCTGGAACACCTTTGCTGAGGGTGAGGATCTGGTGCGCAAGCTCGGGTTGCTGAAGAAGTACTGCGCTGAGATCGGGCGGGACCCGTCGTCGATCGAGTACTCCGTGCATGTCGGGGGCGATCCGCGCGAGGCGGGGCCGCCGTTGCGGGAACTTGGGGTCAGCTTGTTCACGACTTCTACCAGTGGACCGGACTACGACCTCGAAACCGCTCGGCAGTGGATCGCCTGGCGGGATGAGCAGAACGCCTGACGGACCTTGGTCGTCAGCGGGCGATGTCGGCTTGGTAGCAGGTTAGGTGCCAGGTTGCTTGGGTTGGGGGTGTGCCGGTTGGGCGGGTGCAGTGGCCGGAGGCGAAGGTGATGGTTCGGTCGCCGGCGAGGTAGCACCAAGCGTCGTAGTCTTCGTTGTTGCCGTAGGCATAGGACAGGTAGTGCTTGACGGCTTGGCCTCGTAGGAATGGGGTTTGCAGGCGGTGTTGCGCTTCGACGGGGAGGTTGCCGAGAAAGCCGCGCATGTCCTCGGTGAGTTGCAGGTCCGGTGGCGGCGCGGCCGGCTCGGGGGTGCCGGCTCGGCCTGAGACGAGGGAGCGTAGGGCGCCGCGGGGTTTGGTGGGTTGCTGCTGTACGACGGCGTGCTTGAGGCTCGACGGTACGAACAGATCGAGTCGCACGCTCTGGGTGCGTTGACCCTGCTGGTTGACCTTCGGAGTCGTCACCGCCAAGCCGTTCGGGCCGAGGACGACAGCGTACGGGCGGTCGCGTTCTCGTTTGTGGCGGTCGGCCCACCAGTCGATCCGCGGTCCGACCTTGCGTTCGACGTACGCCTTGACGTCGTCGTGGAGTTCCTCCCAGAAGTGGAACCGATCCGGGGCCGGGATGAAGTTGAGGTTCGTCGCCTCGTGGGCGCCGGGCATCTGGGGTTTGGCGGTCGAGCGTTCGACACCGCCCGCCTCCCGGCGCGTGGCGGGGCGTCCGCGGGATTGCTCGGGCAGATTCCCGCTGGTCATCTGAACACCCGTTTCGGAGGCATGCCGGGAGCTTCCAACACCTGCACCACCCGGGTCAACCTCACTCCCCCGGCCCTGTGGATAACCCGGCGAGAGTCTTCGCGCGGGCCAGGACGGCGTCGAGCATGGGTTCGGTGAGTTTGCCGGTGAACGTGTTCTGCTGGCTGGGGTGGAAGCAGCCGAGGACGGCGATTTCGCCTTGTGGGGTTGGGATCTGGTGTTCGACGGCGTGGCCGAACTTGGGGCGGGGTCGCGGGATCGTTGCGCCCAGCGAGGCGAGTCCGTTGAGCAGGGCGTCGTACCCGAACTTGCCGAGGCAGACGATGGCTCGGGTGGTGGCGAGGGACAGTTCCAGCTCGCGGCGGAACCACGGGGCGCAGTTGTCCCGTTCGTCGGGTGTGGGTTTGTTGGCGGGTGGGGCGCAGCGGACGGCGGCGATCATGCGGGCGCCGGTGAGGCGGAGGCCATCGCCGGCGTGCTCGCTGGTGGGCTGGTTGGCGAGGCCTACGCGGTACAGCGAGGCGAACAACCAGTCGCCCGAGCGGTCGCCGGTGAAGACGCGGCCGGTGCGGTTGCCGCCGTTCGCGGCCGGGGCGAGGCCGGCGATCAGGATGCGTGGGGCCGGGTCGCCCCAGCCGGGGATCGGGCGCCCCCAGTACGGCTGGTCGGCGAAGGACTTTCGCTTGCCGACAGCAACGTCTTCCCGCCATTCCACCAGCCGCGGACAGGCGCGGCAGACCGACACCCGTGCTTCCAGTTCGTGTAGGTCATCGACCGCCGCGAGCTTCACCACCTTGGCGGCGTCACGCGCCACCGGAGTACGCCGTACAGCAGGATCCTCTGGCCACCCGGTCCCCGGCGGCACCGGACTCTCGAACAACTGCCCCGTCAACGGATGCGGAAGCTTCATCCCCTCAGACTAAAGACATGACCGCCATCGGAGTCATCGCATCCTCCGATCGAGCTGTTTCGCGGCCCACGCGAGGCATCCCGCGTGGGCCGGTCATCTGGAGACGCTGCGCGCGGCAGGCGTCGTACTGATCGAATGGGAGGCGGACGGGCGGGAGTTGCCCTGGGCCCGCATTCTTACGGCCGTTGATGGGCTAAGCGGCTAGCTCCTCGACGGGCTGCGCCTCGGTGGCCTCGATAGGTCGCGTACGACGAGGGCTCGGGATCGCGAGCGCCAGTACGACGGCTGCCGCGGCGAACGCGGCCAGCAGCAGGAACGTGTCGGTGAAGCCCGACTCGGCCGGGAGACCTGACGGCTGCAGATGGCCGGTGATGATCGAGCTGGCCAGCGCCGTACCGATGGATCCGCCGATCGTGCGGATGTTGGTGTTCATGCCGGTCGCCGCGCCCGTCTGCTCGCGCGGGACGTTCTGGACGATCAGGCTGGTCATCGACGCATAGGCGAGCCCCAGCCCGACGCCGAACAACGCCGTCGATACCGCCACCTGCCACTGCTGGTCGTGGAACTCCGCGAAGATCAGCGCCGCGACCAAGCTCAACGCGGACCCGGAAACGACCTGCGCCTTCACGTTGAACCGCGGCGCAAGCGGACCGCTCAGAGAACCAGTGACCGCCATCGTGACCAGCATCGGCAGCATCAGCAGCCCCGCCTGCGTCACGCTCGCCCCGAAGCCGAACCCGGCCGCCTTCGGGATCTGCAGGAACTGCGGCACGAACGCGTACACCGCGAACATCGCCGCGCCGAACAGCAGCGCCACCAGGTTCGTCGTCCACACCGCCGGGCGGCGCATCATCCGCATGTCGATCAGCGGGTTCCGCGACCGCAGCTCAACGGTGATCCAACCGACCAGCAGTACGACGGCCACCGCGAACAGGCCGACGGTACGGAACGAGCCCCAGCCCCACATGCGGCCGCTGCTCAGCGGAAGCAGCAGCGCGATCAGCCAACCGGACAGGAAGGCAGCAGCGAGCCAGTCGATTCGGCCGGCGACGCGGTTCGGCGACTCCGGGACATACCGGCGTACCAGCACCGAAGACACGGTGACGACCGCCATCGGGATCCAGAACAGCCAGCGCCAGCCGAGCCATTCGACAATCGGGCCGGCCAGCACGATCCCGAGCCCACCGCCGGCGGCGATGATCGCGGAGACCACGCCGACCACCGACGGCACGCGCTCGGCCGGGAACTCGTCGCGGATGATCCCGAACGCCAGCGGGAAGACAGCGCCGCCGACGCCCTGGAAGACGCGGGCAGCGATCAGTACGCCGATGTTCGGTGCGAGGGCGGCGATCAGACAGCCGACGGCGAGCGCGCCGAGGGCGATGAACAGCGTGCGCTCCTTGCCGACCATGTCGCCGATCCGGCCGAGCAGCGGGGTCGCGACCGAGACGGACAGCAACAGCGCGGTGAAGACCCAGGTGACCGTGCTCGGGGTGGTGTGCAGGTCGTGCTGGATGACGGGCAGCGCCGGGCTCACCAGCGACTGCAACATCGAGAACGATGCGACGACCGTGGCGAGGACCGCCAAGGTCAGACGCGGGTTTCCAGACCTGATGACAGGCATGCAGAAGTCCTTCGAAAGGGGTGTGATCGCGCCGTACGACGGCGCGGGAATCCCCGGCCTGGTAAAGTCGAGGTGTGCCTCCACTATACCGGAGGGATGCCTCCGGTAACAACTGGCTAAGGTGATCGAATGGTGAGCGAGCAGAGCAGGCCGGCTTTGCAGGTCGACGTACGCCGGCCGCAGCGGGCGGACGCACGGCGGAATTTCGACGCCCTGCTCGTCGCCGCCCGGGACGCGTTCGCCACCAAGGGCGTCGAGGCTTCGCTCGAGGACATCGCCCGCCAGGCCGGGGTCGGCATCGGCACGCTGTACCGCAACTTCCCGAACCGTCAGGACCTGCTCAACGCGGTCTACTTCGGCGAGATCGAGGAGCTGTGCATCGCCGCCGAGAAGGTGGCCGATCTACCGCCGTGGGACGCGCTGACGACGTGGCTGCACCGCTTCGTCGAGTACGCCGCGACCAAGCGCGCGATCTGGGAGTCGCTGAACCGCGAGACCGAGAGCTTCAAGGCGGCCCGGGCGGCGATGTACGCGGCCGGGACGCCGCTGTTCGAGCGCGCCCAGGAGGCCGGCGAGGCTCGCAAGGACGTCTCGTTCGACGACCTCCTCCGCATGGTCAGCGGCCTGACCGCGGCCGGCTTCGTCGACCAGGCCCAACGCGACCGGGTCCTGACCATCGCCCTCGACGGCGTCCGCATCAGGTAAGCGAGAGCGCGACTCCGTCGAGGATGTCGTGTTCGGAGACTGTCAGGGCGTCGACAGGAAGACGGTCGGTCAGGCGTTGGAGAATGAGGGCGCCGGCGCCGATGACGTCCACGCGGCCCGGGTGGATGGACCGTACGGCGGACCGCTCCGCGCGGGTCGACGTGGTGAGCCAGGCGGTGGTTCGGCGTACGTCGGCGGCCGTCAGCTGAGCGTGGTGGACGGCGTTGCGGTCGTACTCCGGGAGGCCTAGCGCGACCGCGGCGACGGTGGTGGCGGTGCCGGCTACGGCGATCAACGCGCGGGTGTCGGCCAGCGGGACCGTGGTGCCGTCGAGGAGCGCGTCGATGTCTTTGGTGATCGCGGCTAGTTCGGCCGGGGACGTCGGGTCGGTGGTGATGTGGCGTTCGGTGAGGCGGACGGAGCCAATGTCGAGCGATTCGGCTGCTCGTACGCCGTTCTGGTCGCCCAGGACGAGTTCAGTCGAGCCGCCGCCGATGTCGGCGACCAGGTACGGCGCGGGGAGGTCGAGGGACATGGTCGCGCCGCGGAAGCTGAGTTCGGCTTCTTCTTCACCGGAAATGATCTCGGGGCGTACGCCGAGGCGCGCCTCGATGCCGGCTAGGAACTCGTCGCGGTTGCTGACATCGCGGGCCGCGGAGGTGGCGACGAAACGAAGCCGGTCGACAGACTCGATGACAGCTGCGAAGTCGTCAGCTGCCTTGAAGACGCGCATGAGCGCTTCCGGGGCGAAGGCGCCGGTCGCGTCGACGCCCTGACCGAGGCGGACGATGGTCATCCGCCGATCGACCTCGACCAACTGACCGTCGACCAGATCCGCAATCAGCAACCGGATCGAGTTCGTGCCACAGTCGATCGCGGCAACCCGCTCAGACACACGGGCCTCGACGGCCCCAGTCGTCCAGGGCTTCCAGCGCCTCGTCGCCAAGCGGATTCACGCCAGGACCGGCAGCCAACGAGTGGCCCACCAGGACATGCAGGCACTTCACGCGGGTCGGCATCCCGCCAGCCGTGATGCCGGCGATCTCTTCGACATGTTCGATCGACTCGCGGTGCGCGAGGTACGACTCGTGCGCGGCCCGGTAGCGCTCAGCCAGCTCGGGATCCTCGGCCAGGCGATCCGTCATCTCTTTCATCATCCCGGAGGCCTCGAGCGTCCCGATCGCGGACGCCAGCCGCGGGCACGTCACGTAGTACGTCGTGGGGAACGGCGTACCGTCCGGCAAGCGCGGCTCGGTCTCGACCACGTCGGGGAGGCCGCAGCTGCACCGATGTGCGATCGAGCGGATCCCTCGCGCCGTACGGCCGAGCTGTTTGCTGACTGCTTCTTGATCGGCAGGGCTGACACTCACCGGGTCACCTTAGGTGACGGCGTGATGATCGGCTTCGGGGTGGGTTTGGCCGGCGTCGGCGTCGCGGCGACGGGCGGCTTGCCGGCGCCCTCGACGCTCCCCCACAGCTTCGTGTACCAGGTCGGCTTCTGCGTGTCCGTCGCACCGTCCGAGGGCGTCGACGGCTCCGGCGGGGCGCCGACCGGCTTCCCGTCCGCGCCGATCACGCGGTACCCGACCTCACCCGGCATCACCCAGCCGAGCCGCTGCCGCGCCTGTGCCTTCACGTACGCGTCGTCGTTCCAGCGGGCGATCTCGTCGTTCAGCTCGCCGACCCGCTTCTCCCGGTCGCGGATCTCCTGCTGCAGCGCGCTGACCTGCTGGTGCTGGTCGAACCACACCCGCAGGCTCTGCGCGTACGACACGATCAACGCCCCGAGCACGAGCAGTACGACGGCCGCCCGGCCGGTCAGGTTGCGGGAGCCCCGGGTCCGCGCCGGATCGGCCTGGGTTCCCGCCGTACGGCGTTTGGGCTGGTCGCCCCGCCGGGCCGGTGGACGCGACTGGGTCCGGCTCGACGGACGCGAGCCGGGGCGTGCACCGGATTCCCGACGGGACGGCATACCTGGGTCCTCCTGAGACTCAGCCCTGGAAGCGCGGGAAGGCCGAGCGACCGGCGTACGTCGCCGCGTCGTCGAGCTCCTCCTCGATCCGGAGCAGCTGGTTGTACTTCGCGGTGCGGTCGGACCGGGCCGGGGCGCCGGACTTGATCTGGCCGCAGTTGGTCGCGACCGCGAGGTCGGCGATCGTGGTGTCCTCGGTCTCGCCGGAGCGGTGGCTCATCATGCAGGTGAAGCCGCTGCGGTGGGCCAGGTCGACGGCGTCCAGGGTCTCGCTCAGCGAGCCGATCTGGTTCACCTTGACCAGCAGGCTGTTCGCCGCCTTCTCGGTGATACCGCGCTGCAGCCGCTCGACGTTGGTGACGAACAGGTCGTCGCCGACGATCTGGATCTTGTCGCCGAGCTGACCGGTCAGGCTCTTCCAGCCGTCCCAGTCCTCCTCGTTCAGCGGGTCCTCGATCGAGACGATCGGGTACGACGCGACCAGGTCGGCGTAGTAGGCGATCATCTCGTCGGCCGACTTCTTGCCGCCCTCGAACGCGTACACGCCGTCGGTGTGGAACTCGCTCGCCGCGACGTCCATCGCCAGCGCGATGTCCTTGCCGAGCTGCAGACCGGCCTTCTCGATCGCGACCGCGATCAGGTCGAGGGCCTCACGGTTGCTGGCCAGGTTCGGCGCGAAACCGCCCTCGTCGCCGAGACCGGTGGACAGGCCGCGCTCCTTCAGCACCGCCTTCAGCGCGTGGTAGACGGTCGCGCCCTGCATCAGCGCCTCGCCGTACGTCGCGGCGCCGATCGGGGCGATCATGAACTCCTGGACGTCGACATTGCTGTCCGCGTGCGCGCCGCCGTTCAGGATGTTCATCATCGGCACCGGCAGGACGTGGGCGTTCGGGCCGCCGACGTAGCGGAACAGCGGCAGGCCGGAGCTGTCCGCGGCCGCCTTCGCGACCGCGAGGCTGACGCCGAGGATGGCGTTCGCGCCGAGCTTGGCCTTGTTCGGGGTGCCGTCCAGGTCGAGCAGGGCCTGGTCGATCAGCCGCTGCTCGTGAACGTCGTACCCGACGATCTCCTTGTCGATGTCCTCCAGGATCGCGGTGATCGCCTTCTGGACACCCTTGCCGCCGTACCGCTCCTTGTCGCCGTCACGCAGCTCGACGGCCTCGAACTGGCCGGTGGACGCGCCCGACGGGACGGCCGCCCGGGCGACGGTGTCGTCGTCGAGCAGAACCTCGACCTCGACAGTGGGGTTGCCGCGCGAGTCGAGGATCTCGCGGGCGCCGACGGCCTCGATGGTGGCCACATTGACTCCCAAGTTCTCGATGACGAATCGGTCCCGAGCCTAGCCTCCAGACCACCAGCCTCAGTGGACCGCGTCGGTCCTAACGATCGCATCCGGAGGTACCTCCCGCGTCAGTAACACTCCGTTGGCCGCCCGAAAGACCGCAAGATCCCCGGAATCCACACCCAGCAAGACTTCTACGGCCGTTTCGGTGACGGAAGAACAGGTAGTACAACTACTTGCGGAAGTGGAAAGTTATTGGTTAGCTTTCCGGTGTGGAAAGTGATGCGGAGGAGCAGTTGCGGATCATCGAGCGGGCCGAGGCGGCGCCGTACGTGAGTTATCCGGAGACGCCGTGGTGGTATCCGCCGGTCGTCGGGCTCTGGGTGGCGGGGCTGATCGGCACCTTCGCGTGGTGGCGGGAGAACGGGCTGCTGTTCGTCGGGTCGCTGGTTGGGTTGATCGCGTTGGAGGTCGGGTTCCTGACCTGGATGCAGCGGCGGCACGGTGCGATGCCGTTCCCGGGGCGTGGGCGGCCGCCACGGGAGATCGGACGGATCTGGAAGCGGTACTTCATGACAGTGCCCGTGTTCGTGCTGATCGTCGCGCTGGTCTGGTGGCTGGGCGGAGTGCTCGCCGCCGCGGTGACTGCGTTCGTGCTGGTGACCGCCGGCCTCTGGTTCTACGAACGCCGGTACGCCGTCGCCGCCGCGCAGGTCCGGGAGCGTCTCGGGTGATCGATGGCCTCGACCCGGTGATCCACGCGCCGAAACGGCTGGCGGCGATGGCTGTCCTCGCGAACGCGACGACCGTGACATTCCGGTTCCTCAAGGACTACCTGGAGGTGAGCGACTCCGACCTGTCGAAGCACATGTCGGCGCTGGAGTCGGCCGGATACGTCGCGACGACCAAGACCGGTCACGGCCGCGGCGCGACCACGACGTACCGGATGACGAAGGCGGGGACCCAGGCGTACGCCGCCCATCGGGACGCGCTCCGGGCGCTCCTGGACGGGCCGAAGTAGTTCAGGCGCTCTCGGCGGCGCGGACCTGCTCAGCGAGTACGCCGACCGCCTGCCGCAGCGCCTGCTCCGCGTCGACCCCCAGGCGGCGTGCCTCGCGCACGACGGCAAGCAACTCCGGCCCGATCTCCTCCGCGGAGGTCTCCACCTCCGGGGACGCCTCCGACGGGAGAACCTTCGCCGAGCGGCCCAGGACCTTGTCGGCCAGAGCCAGCGCAGGCAGGGCTAGCGGGATGCCTTCGAGGACCGAGGAGCGCTGCTTCTCGGCCGCCTTGATGGTCTCCCAGTTGGCCTCGACGGCAGCAGCGTCCGCTGCGTCGACCGTGCCGAAAACGTGCGGGTGGCGGCGGATGAGCTTCTCCACGATGCCGGCGGAGA
This sequence comes from Kribbella sp. NPDC058693, assembly GCF_042715335.1. NCBI lineage: Bacteria > Bacillati > Actinomycetota > Actinomycetes > Propionibacteriales > Kribbellaceae > Kribbella > Kribbella sp. NPDC058693. Next base: position 986,135 of record NZ_JBHXSQ010000003.1, on the reverse strand, counting down.
CATCGTCGATCGTGAACGCCTCGTCCGGGTTGTCCTCGGCGATCCGGGAGTGGAACGCGACCTGCAGCAGCAGATCACCCAGCTCCTCCTGCAGGTGCGAGAGATCCCCGGTGTCGATCGCCTCGAGCGTCTCGTACGTCTCCTCGAGCAGGTACTTCGCGAGGCTCTCGTGCGTCTGCTCCTGGTCCCACGGGCAGTTCCGCCGCAGCCGGTCCATTACCCGCACGAGGTCGATCAGCCGAGCGCCAGGTACGTCGTAGGAGCCGTGCAAGATCTCCACCTGGTACGACGGCTCGCGGACCAGCTCGTCGGACACGACGCGGAGCAGACCCGGCTCGCCGTCGTCACCGGTCAGCCAGACCACCTGTCGTCCCTCGGCGGCGGCAGACGACAGCCAGGCCCACGCGGCGGAGACGCCGGCCTCGACCTGGGTGACAACGAGGCCGGAGCCGATCACAGCCTGTACATCCGGGCGGCCCGGACCGCCGGCCGCGCCGATCTCGTCGGCAGCCTCGAGCGCCTGCCAGGTCGCGCGGGTCAGCAGACCCGGCGCGACCCGGGGGCTGGTGAGTACGACCGTGATCGTCCCACCGCTACTCATGAGCCGTCAGCCCTGGGGCTGGGCTTGCTGGGCGGCGTCGGCCGCGGCTTTGCGCTTGGCAGCGGTCTGGTCGGACTCGACCGAGAGGGAGCCCGAGACGCTCGTGTCGAGCTTGCCGTCGGTCCACTGGCCGAAGCGCGGGGCGACCGAGACCTTGATGTCCTTCGACGCGTCCTTGACCGCGAGCAGGCCCTGCTGCAGCTTGGCCTGGTCCTGCAGGTCCTTGATCGTGCCGCCGCCGAGCTTGACGGTGACGACCGCCGCGGTGGCAACCTCGTTCAGGAAGTCGCGGGTGACCGTGTCGGACTGGAACTTCTGGAACGTCGCCTCGTCGTCACCGACCGCGCTCTTGGCCGCCGTGGCGGTCTCCGCGGGCGTGACCGAGATCGACTTGTCCTGCTTGACCTGCCCGAGGATCGCGTTGTTCACCAGGTCGCTCAGCGCGGCGGCAGTGTTGTAGTTCTGCCCGAGCGCGGTGCTCACCGCCTGCGAGGTCTTGTCGACGTCGCCGATGCTGATCTCGGTCGTGCCGACAACGGCTGCCGCACCCGGGTGTGTGCCCGCCGCGCAACCACCGGTCAGCAGCACGATCGCCGCCACCGCACCGAGAGCCCGTAGCCGTGTGCTCACCGAATCTCCTCGTATCTGTTCTTCAAAGGTTTCACGCCGGCACCACGATAGGTTCCGCGATCACGTCGTCGATCAACCGGGTGCACCATTGCAGCAACTCCTGGTCGCGGAGCGGCTGACCGCCGACCGGCCTGGTGGCAGGTCTCGGCACCAGAATGGTATGCAGTTGCGGCTTCACCAGACTCTTCGGGTACAGCCTGTTGAGCCGGAGCACCTTCGAATCGGGCAGCTCGACCGGCCCGAACCGGATCATGTTCCCCTGCAGCGTGACGTCGTGCAGCCCCGCCCGGCGGGCGTGGTTGCGGAACTTCGCCACCTCGATCAGGTTCAGCACGGCCTGCGGAATGTCGCCGTACCGGTCGTGCAGCTCCTCGACCAGCTCCGCGATCCCGTCCTCGTCCCGGACGGCGGCCAGCCGCTGGTACATCTCCAGCCGCAGCCGCTGCGACGGGATGTAGTCGTGCGGCAGATGCGCGTCGATCGGGAGCTCGATCTTGACCTCGGGCTCCTCCGTCTGTGTGTCACCGCGGTACTCCGCGACCGCCTCGCCGACCAGCCGGACATAGAGATCGAATCCGACATCCGCGATGTGCCCGGACTGCTCGCCGCCGAGCAGGTTGCCCGCGCCGCGGATCTCCAGGTCCTTCATCGCGACCGCCATACCGCCACCCAGATCGGCGTGCTGCGCGATCGTGGCCAGCCGGTCGTGGGCTGTCTCGGTCAGCGGCTTCTCGGGCGGGAAGAAGAAGTACGCGTACGCACGCTCCCGGCCACGACCGACGCGACCGCGGAGCTGGTGCAGCTGGGACAGGCCGAGCAGGTCGGCGCGTTCGACGATCATCGTGTTCGCGTTCGAGATGTCGATCCCGGACTCGACGATCGTCGTACACACGATCACGTCGGACTGCTTCTCCCAGAAGCCCTGGATGACGTTCTCGAGCGTGTGCTCGTTCATCTGGCCGTGCGCGACCGACACCCGCGCCTCGGGCACGAGCTGACGGATCCGCGCGGCGGCCTTCTCGATCGTGTTGACCCGGTTGTGGACGACGAAGACCTGCCCCTCGCGGAGCAGTTCGCGCCGGATCGCCGCGGTCACCTGGTGTTCGTCGTACGCACCGACGAAGGTCAGCACCGGGTGCCGCTCCTCGGGCGGGGTCGCGATCGTCGACATCTCGCGGATACCGGTGATCGACATCTCCAGCGTCCGCGGGATCGGCGTCGCGGACATCGTGAGTACGTCGACCGCCGTCCGGAGCCGCTTCAGCTGCTCCTTGTGCTCGACGCCGAACCGCTGCTCCTCGTCGACCACGACCAGGCCGAGGTCCTTGAACGCGACCTCGCCGCTGAACAGCCGGTGCGTCCCGATCACCACGTCGACCGACCCGTCGGCGAGGCCGTCGATCGTTGCCTTCGCCTCCTTGTCGGTCTGGAACCGCGACAACGGCGCGACGTTCACCGGGAACGCGGCGTACCGCTCGGCGAAGGTCGCGTAGTGCTGCTGCACAAGCAGCGTGGTCGGCACGAGTACGGCGACCTGCTTGCCGTCCTGCACCGCCTTGAACGCGGCCCGGACGGCGATCTCGGTCTTGCCGTAGCCGACGTCACCGCAGACGATCCGGTCCATCGGCATGACGCGTTCCATGTCGTGCTTGACGTCGTCGATCGTGGCCAGCTGGTCCGGCGTCTCGACGAACGGGAACGCGTCCTCGAGCTCACGCTGCCACGGGGTGTCCTTGGCGAAGGCATGTCCCTTGGTCGCCTGACGGGCGGCGTACAGCTTGATCAGCTCGCCGGCGATCTGGCGGACGGCCTTGCGGGCGCGGCCCTTGCGCTTGGCCCAGTCGCCGCCGCCCATCTTGTCCAGCGTCGGCTGCTCGCCACCGACGTACCGCGTGACCTGGTCGAGCTGGTCGGTCGGCACGTACAGCCGGTCGCCCGGTTGACCGCGCTTGCTCGGCGCGAACTCGATCACGACGTACTCGCGGGTGGCCTTCTGACTGCCCGAACCGACGGTCCGCTGCATCATCTCGACGTAGCGGCCGACACCGTGCTGCTCGTGGACGACGTAGTCGCCCGGCTGCAGCTCGAGCGGGTCGATCGTCTTCTTCCGGCGCGACGGCATCCGTTGCTGGGAACGGCGTTCGGCCGCGGACCGCTGCCCGGCCAGGTCGTTCTCGGTGAGTACGGCGAACTTGATGCCCTCGGCAATGAACCCGTGGTCCAGCTGCCCCTGCGAGATCAGGACGACGCCCGGCTCCGGGATCTCCTCGATCCCCTCGACCACGCGGGCCGGCAGCTCGGCCTCGGAGAACACCTCGGCCAGCCGCTGCGCGGGACCGTGTCCTTCGGTGACGCAGACGACGCGCCAGCCGTCCCGGAGCCAGCCGCGGATGTCCTCGGCCGCGGCGGCCGTCTCACCGCGGTACGGGTCGACCTCGTGGACCGCGAGGATCCTGCTGGTGACCGCACCGGCGTTGGCGTCGATGTCGAACGAGACGCGCTCGCCCATCGAGTCCCGCAGTACCGGAGTGTCGTCGGTCGGCGCCGCCGCGAACGGCGAGAGGCTCCACCAGGCCAGCCCCTTGCCCAAGGCATGCGACCGGACGTCTCCCAGTGACATGTACGCCGCTGCGCCGAGGTCGATCGGGGCCTCGCCACCACCGGCGGCCGCGGCCCACGACGCATCCAGGAACTCCTGGCTGGTCGCGACCAGATCGTGCGCCCGGGCCCGGACCCGCTCGGGGTCGCTGACGATCACATGCGCACCGGCCGGCATCAGGTCGACGAGCAGCTCCATGTTGTCGACGAGCACCGGAGCCAACGACTCCATGCCCTCGACGGCATGCCCCTCGGCGAGCTTCTCGAACAGCTCGGCCAGCTCGGGGTGTTCCTTCGCGAGTACGGCGGCACGCGAACGCACCTCGTCGGTCAGCAGCAACTCGCGGCACGGCGGCGCCCACAGACCGTGCTCGGCGATCTCCAACGAGCGCTGGTCGGCGACCGCGAAGTACCTGATCTCCTCGACGTCGTCGCCGAAGAAGTCGACCCGGAGCGGGTGCTCCTCGGTCGGCGGGAAGACGTCGATGATGCCGCCGCGGACCGCGAACTCGCCGCGCCGCTCGACCAGATCGACCCGGTGGTACGCCGCTCCGGCGAGCCGCTCCACTACATCTTCGAGCTCCATCGAGTCGCCGACGTGCAGCTGCACCGGCTTGAGGTCAGCCAGGCCGGCGACCTGCGGCTGCAGCACGGATCGCACCGGCGCGACCAGGATCTTGATCGGCCCGGTGGTCTCGTCGGACGGATCCGGGTGCGCGAGACGTCGCAGTACGGCGAGACGCCGGCCGACCGTGTCGGAACGCGGCGAGAGACGCTCGTGCGGGAGGGTCTCCCACGCCGGGTAGTAGGCGACGGTGCCGGGCTCTTCGACCAGGCACTGCAGCTCCTCGGCGAGCTCCTCGGCCTCGCGGAAGGTGGCCGTGACCGCGAGGACCGGGCGGTCGGCGCCGTTCTGGGCGGCGGCGATCGCGGCGAGCAGGACCGGGCGCACCGGGCCGGGCGCGCTCAGGTCGAGGGTCGTGACACCGTCGCTCTTGGCGTCACGAACGGCCTCGGACACCACCGGATCGGTGATCAGGGTGTCGACCAGACCGCTCAATTTCACGAGTTGTACTTCCCTTGGGTTGCATCCAGGCCGTCGGTGAGCAGGCACTCGACGGCGTCCGCGGTCCGGTCGACGGCGAACGGAAGATCCTTGCGTTCGGTCGAGGAGAACTCGTTGAGGACGAAGTCTGCGGGCGCCTGCCGGCCCGGCGGACGACCCACACCGAACCGCACTCGATAGTACTCACCGGTGCCAAGCGATTTCCGCAGTGACTTGAGCCCGTTGTGCCCGTTGTCCCCGCCGCCGAACTTGCAGCGCAGTACGCCGAAGTCGATGTCCAGCTCGTCGTGGACGACGACCAGGTTGGCCGGGTCCAGCTTGAAGAACTTCAGCAGGCCGGAGACCGGGCCGCCGGACTCGTTCATGTACGCGCGGGGCTTGGCCAGCACCGTCCGCAGGCCACTGATCCGGGTCTCGATCAGCTCGGCCTTGACCTGCTTACTCTGCTTCCACTTGCCGCCGGTCCGGGCGGCAAGCTCGTCGGCCACCAGGCAGCCGATGTTGTGCCGGGTGCGGGCATAGGAAGGGCCGGGATTCCCCAGTCCGACGACCAACCACACGTCGTCCGCCACGGATCCCGGCCCTCCTGAAGTTCGGCTGCTGATGCCGAGTGCAGACTACTCGGCCGCGGCGGCCACCGGCTCCTCGGCAGCGGTCGGCTCGTCGCGCTCGATACCGGCCTCGGCCTCGGCCTCGGCCAGCTCGGCCTCGGCCTGCTCAGCGGTCTGCTGGGCGGTGATGTTCACGACCAGGGTGTCGGGCTCGATCGCCAGCGTCGTGCCGGCCGGCAGCTGCAGGTCCGACGCGTGGATCTGGGCGCCGACCTCCAGGCCCTCGATCGAGACGGTGACGCCGTCGGGGATGTGCGTCGCCTCGGCCTCGACCAGGATGCTCTGCGCCTCGAGCACGACCAGGGAGTCGCTGACGGCCTCGCCCTCGAGGTGCACCGCGATGTCGACCTGAACCTTCTCGCCACGGCGGACGATGACCAGGTCCACGTGCTCGATGAAGCCCTTCAGCGGGTCGCGCTGGACCTGCTTCGGCAGCGCGAGGTGGGACTCGCCGCCCTCGACCTCGATCATCAGCAGGGCGTTGGCGGTCTTGAGGGCCAGCATGGTGTCGTGACCGGGCAGCGTGATGTGCACCGGGTCACTGCCGTGGCCGTAGAGGACAGCGGGAACCTTGTTGTCCCGGCGGATTCGGCGGGCAGCCCCCTTGCCGAACTCCGTACGCGATTCGGCTTGGATCTTGACCTCGGCCACGAGATGAACTCCTAAAAGCGTTGCGGTGATCAGTTGTCTGGTTGGAACTCGGCTGCGGCCTCAGCGGGCGCCTGCTGACCCCGGAGAAGGCGTCAGGCAACGAACCACCGCGTCGATCACGGAGCCGCGCCCTGCACTTCTCGGGGGGCGTCCCTCGCCGAGGCAACCAAAACAGTCTACCCACCACTCCGGCCAGACGGGAAATCGTACTTCCAAGGCACTTTGCTCCCCCGCTGGAGCCGCTCCCGGTGAGCCGTTTCCGGGCCCGGTCAGGTGAGTTTGGTCCAGACCTCGCGGAGGGCTCGCGCTGCGTCGCCTTCGAGGCCGGCGTCGTCGAGGGTCCTGGCGATTTCGTCGAACTCCGGACCCCAGCGCCACGCGACGCTGCGGAGCTGCTCCGCGAGCGCCGGGTCCTTGAGGGAGCCGCCGTCGGCACGGGTCTGCTGGGCGACGAGCGCCTCGGTCACACCGTGCTTCTCGGCCAGCTGGAACGCCAGCACAGCCAGCGCCGCCTTGCCCTTGTTGTAGAGCGCGTACGACGACTTCGCCGCGCTGGCCGCACCGGGTTCCGTGCCGACCACCATCGGCGTGACCGCGGTCCCGGCCCACAGCGCGGCGACCTGGTCGGCCGCAGTACCGGACAGCATCAGGTGGGTCGGGCTGGGCCCACCGGTCGGCGGCGGCCCGACCACGCCGGCGTCGACGAAGGTTGCCTCCGGTACGGCGGACTCGGCTTCGCGGAGCGACATCGGCGAGAGCGGGTTCGCCTCGACGTACAGGCCGCTGAAGCCCGCGCTGCCGACCTGCTTGGCGATGTCCACGGCACCCTGCGGGGCGCACGAGCACAGCACGACCTCAGCCTGCTCGACGGCCTGCGCGAACGGCGTACCGATCAGACCGGCGTCCTCGGCGCGCTGCCGTGAAGCCTCGCTGCGCCCCTCGGGGACCCAGTACACCTCGTGACCGGCAGTGACCAGTTGCTTGGCGAGCTTCGAACCCATAGCGCCGGGGTGGAAGACGGCGATTCGCATGCCTAGGCGCGGCCCTCGAACAGGCTGGTCACCGAGCCGTCCTCGAAGACCTCGCGGATGGCCCGGCTGATCAGCGGAGCGATCGACAGCTCGGTGAGCTTGTCGAAGCGGCGGTCCTCCGCGATCGGCAGCGTGTTGGTCACGATGACCTCGCTGGCCTGGCAGTTCTTCAGCCGGTCCACCGCCGGACCGGACAGGATCGCATGGGTCGCGGCGATCACCACCCCGGCGGCGCCCTCGGCGTACAGGGCGTCGGCGGCCTTGGTGATCGTGCCGGCGGTGTCGATCATGTCGTCGACCAGGATGCAGACCCGGCCCTTGACCTCACCGACGACCCGGTTCGCGACCGTCTCGTTCGGGCGGTCGATGTCGCGGGTCTTGTGGATGAACGCCAGCGGCGCGCCGCCGAGCCGGGCGGACCACTGCTCGGCCACCTTGATCCGGCCGGCGTCCGGCGAGACCACGGCCAGCTGCTGGTCGCCGTACTTCTGCGCGACGTAGTCACTCAGGATCGGCAGCGCCATCAGGTGGTCCACCGGACCGTCGAAGAAGCCCTGGATCTGCGAGGTGTGCAGGTCGACGCAGATCAGCCGGTTCGCGCCCGCGGTCTTGAACAGGTCGGCCATCAGCCGGGCCGAGATCGGTTCGCGCCCGCGGTGTTTCTTGTCCTGGCGCGCGTACCCGTAGAACGGGAGCACGACCGTGATCCGCTTGGCCGAGGCCCGCTTCAGCGCGTCGACCATGATCAGCTGCTCCATGATCCACTCGTTGATCGGCGAGGTGTGGCTCTGGATCACGAAGGCGTCGCTGCCCCGGACCGACTCCTCGAACCGGACGTAGATCTCGCCGTTGGCGAAGTCGTACGCCTGCGTCGGAACCAGGCCGCTGCCGAGCTCCTCGGCGACCTGCGCGGCGAGCGCGGGATGCGCCCGGCCGGAGAAGACCATCAGGTTCTTCTCGGTGGTTCGTTTCATCCCGCTCATCGCCGCGCCTCCCGTTGTTCTGCTGTTCAGGACTGCTCGTCGCCGGCCTGTTCGGCCAGCGCCGCTTCGGCCGCCTGAGCGGTCTTGGTGCCGGCCCGCTTACGCGCGACCCAGCCCTTGATGTTGCGCTGCCGACCGCGTGCGACCGCGATCTCGCCCGGGCCGACGTCCTCGGTCAGCGCCGTACCGGCCGCCAGGTAGGCGCCGTCGGCGATCGTGCGCGGGGCGACGATGACCGAGTTGCTGCCGATGAACGAGTGCTTGCCGACGTGGGTCGGGTGCTTCGCGACGCCGTCGTAGTTCGCGAAGATCGTGCCGGCGCCGATGTTCGCGCCGTCGCCGATCGTCGCGTCCCCGGCGTACGTGAGGTGCGGCACCTTGGCGCCGTCGCCGATGGTCGAGTTCTTGGTCTCGACGAACGTGCCGATCTTGCCCTTGACGCCGAGCTTGGTGTTCGGCCGCAGGTACGCGAACGGGCCGACCGAGGCGCCGTCGCCGATCACCGCGAGGGTGCCGTGAGTGCGGATGATCGTGGCGTTCTGGCCGATCTCGACGTCGGTCAGCGTGGTGTCCGGGCCGATCGTCGTACCGCTGCCGACCGTGGTGGCGCCGTGCAGCTGGATGTTCGGCAGCAGGGTGACGTCGCGGGCCAACTCGACCGTGGAATCGACCCAGGTGGTGTTCGGGTCGACGATCGTGACGCCCTCGAGCATGTGCTTGGCGAGCGTACGGCGGTTCAGCTCCGCGCCGAGCGTGGCGAGCTGGACGCGGTTGTTCACGCCCTCGGTCTGCATCGCGTCGTCGGTGACGTGCGCGCCGACGCGCTTGCCGTCGTTCCGGGCGATCGAGATGACGTCGGTCAGGTACAGCTCGCCCTGCGCGTTGTCGGTGGTGAGACGACTGAGTCCGTCACGCAGCGTGATCGAATCGAAGACGTAGATGCCGGCGTTGATCACCCGGATCTCGCGCTGTTCCGGGGTGGCGTCCTTGTGCTCGACGATCGCGTCCACCGCGCCGTCGGCGCCCTGGACGATCCGCCCGTAGCCGGTCGGGTCGGGGACGAGCGCGGTCAGGACGGTGACCGCGTTCCCCTGCTTGTCGTGGTCGGCGATCAGGTCGTGCAGCGTCTCCGCCTCCAGCAGCGGGACGTCACCCGACGTGACGATCACCGAGCCGTCGAAGTCCTGCGGTACGGCGGTCAGCCCGGCGCGGACGGCGTCGCCCGTGCCGAGCTGCTGCTCCTGGACGGCGGTCCGGACGTCGGGGTCGACCTCCTTCAGGTGCGCCTCGACCAGTTCGCGGCCGCTGCCGACCACGACGACCAGGTGTTCGGGGGTGAGTGCCCGGGCGGCGACGACGGCGTGCCCGACGAGACTGCGCCCGCCGATCTCGTGCAGCACCTTCGGCGTCGCCGATTTCATCCGGGTTCCGAGCCCGGCGGCCATGATCACGACCGCCGCGGGGCGATGGGAAGTCACGCGGTCTTCTCCTCGAGTTCCCTGCGAGTTTCTTTCAACAAGTATCAGCATGGGCACCCGATGCAGTGCCCGCGCAAGCCTACTTGCTCAAGATCCGAACCCCACCCCGCCCTCCACGAGACCGATCTCACCCTCCGTCGTGCTCGCGACGCTCAGTGACCGATCACCGGGTATAGGCGGCCAGGGCCGAGAACGGGGACGCCGTGGAGGTGGCTGTCATGCCTACGGTCCAGGTTCGGTCCTTAGCGGTGGTGATGGCGGTGAGGGTGCCCGTTGGGGCATTGGGGGCGGGGGCCGTGACGAACTTCGAGCCGGTGAGTTGGAGGACGTAGGGCTTGGCGGTTGAGTTGTCGCCTTCGAAGCGTTCGCCGACGGCGACGGGACGGTTGTTCCGGAGTACGACGTCGTACAACTGCGCCATGCCGGCGGGGACCGGGACCTGGGCCCACTTGGTGCCGTTGTAGTGGAGGGCGAGCGGGGCGATCCCGGAGTGGTACTGGACGCCGACCAGCCAGATGTTCTTCGGGCCGGCGACCGCGATGCCGGTCGGGATCTGGGAGCCGTCGACCGGTACATCCTTCACCAGCGTCCAGCGCTTGCCGTCGAAGTGCGCGAGGCCGGCGTTCAGCCCGAGCCAGGCGTTGTTCGCGGACAGTACGGCGAGAACGTTGCCGTTGATCGAATTCTCGAGGCCGGTGTAGAGCGGCTGCCACTTCCCACCGGTGTACCGATAGACGACCGCCCGCTCCGCGCCACCGACGTTCGCCCACCCGGCGACCCAGACCGACTTGTCCGGAGCGATGACGACATCGTCGAACGACCCGGTCGGTACGGCGGGCGGCTTGACGACCTGCCACTTCGTGCCGTTCCAGTGCATGGCAAGCGGCTTGGTCTGGTTCGGGTCCGTCCGGTCCTCGCCGACCGCCCAGACGTTGGCCGCCGTACCGACCGCGACGCTCTCCAACGTCGCGTTGGTCTTCACCGGCTGCGCGGTCGCCTTCCACGTCTTCCCGTCCCACCGCATCGCCAACGGACGCTGATCGGCGAAGTCCTCCACCTGATCGCCACCGACAGCCCATGTCCCGCCGGCCCCACTCGCGACATCGTTGAACGTCGCCGGCTGCCGATGCGTCGCAGTAGTTGCCCACTGCAACGGTACTTCGGCTCCTGCAGCGGATCCGGCCGCCAGCGCGCTCGCGACGACCCCAGCCATCACGGCCAGCATGCTTTTCTTCAGTCTCACAACGGTTCCCTCCGAGTGTGCGTCTCCTACATCCCTCCCGACGCCTTCACCCGACCCCCGCGTTACACCCCAAAATCTGCAACCCTGAGAACCATGGCCCTCACCCTCGGAGCAATCATCCTCAACGTCCCGAAAACCGGCCCCGCCGCCGATTTCTGGAGTCAGGCTCTCGGTTTCACCGCCGAGAGCAACCCCGATTTCCTCATCCCTCCCCCATCCGCCCGCCCCACCCGCCTCCACCTCGACGAAACCGACCGCACCCACCTCGACCTCTGGGTAGACAACTCAACCCTGGAAGAGGAAGTGGACCGCCTCATCGCCCTCGGCGCCGAACGAGTCGAAGACTGGACCTACCCGCACGACGCCGACTTCGTGGTCCTCAGATCCCCCGACGGCACCGTCTTCTGCATCATCGGTTGAACAGAGCCGCAGCCAGCGGTACGGCGCTGTCCCGGCCGTACGGGTCCGCGTCATGCGCATTGGCGATCAGCAGCGAGTGGATGCGGCGGTAGACGAGCAGCTGCTCGGCGTCGTACCCGAGCTGCTCCACAAACGCCTGGTCGAACGCCGCCTCGACCTCGCGAACCCGCGGCGACCACAGCTCGACCAGACTCGCGGCCGCCGCCGCGTCGAACACCGGATCGCCGGCCATCGTCAGCATGCCCAGATCGATCAGCGCCACCGGCCAGAGATCCTCGTCGACAAGGATGTTCCCCGCGGTCACGTCGCCGTGCACGAGCCGGCGCTCCGGCTCCTTCATCCCGGACAGCTGATGCAACAGCCGCTCGACCTTGCCGTCGAAGTCGTCGATAACCGCCGCAAGCTGATCGCCGAACCGCACCACCCGCCGCCGTACCAACCCTGTGAGCGCCTCGATCCACGACGTTCCCTCGGGCCTGAACGGGTCGACCTCATCGAGCACCGTCATCCGCCGCAGCACCTCGGGCGCGTCGACCTCCGCAAGCGCGGCGAGTACGTCGACAACGCAGTCCCGCGCCCGCTCCCACCCGGCCTCTCCGAACGCGGGCGCCACCTTGTCGAGCGGTACGCCGGGGAGCTCCGCCTCGATCGTCACGTGGTACGGACCAGGCCGGCGAATCTCGATCATCCGCGGCGTACGAAACGGCAACTGCCCGTCGATCGCGGCGTACAACTCCCCCAACCGCCGCAACTCGCCGTCGCCGGCGTGAAACCAGATCTTGGCGATCCTCTCGCCCGGCAGGCGGTAGACAGCCCCCTGCATCCCGATCGCGATCTGCTCGAGTCGTGTCGATTTCAGGTCGGGTCGGTCGTCATCCTGGTGATACTGCCGGTCCTGAAAGGCGAACCACATGGCTGACTTGACGCGGTTTCTGATCCTCATGGCCGAGCCCGATCACTTCGCTCGCTGGGACGCGGCGGCCGAGGCGGAGCACGAGCGAGTCTTTGCGGACTTCCGCGCGTTCACGGCCGCCGTACGTGAGCGCGGGCGCTTCCGCGGGGGCGAGGCGCTGGTGCACCCGAAGGATGCCCGGACGCTGCGCCCGGCTGGCGATGGGCGTGCGGTGGTTGAGGGGCCGTACGCCGACACGGTCGAGCAACTCGGCGGCTTCTATCTGGTCGAGCTGCCCGACCTGGCAACGGCGCTCGAGGTGGCCGCGCTGCTGCCCCGCGAGTACGACATCGAGGTGCGGGAATGCCTCGATGTCGGCGTACCTGACGAGTAAAGGCCTCTAGCTGTCGGTGCGACCTGACATCCTCGCGGCATGCGTGATTCGTTCGTAGACGTGGGCGACGTGACGCTGTTCGTGCGTGAGCTTGGGGAGCGGGGCGATAGGCCATCGTTGGTGGTGATGCACGGCGGGCCGGACGTCGGCCACGGGTATCTTCTGCCTGGGTTCGAGCCGCTCGCTCGCGATCACCACGTTGTGCTGTTCGACTTCCGCGGTTGCGGCCGGAGCACGCGCGGCCTGCCCGACGACGAGCTGCAACCGGAGTACGTCGTACGCGACACCCATCGCCTCGTCGACCAACTCGAGCTCGGGCAGGTCGATCTGCTCGGGTTCTCGACGGGCGGGCGCGCCGCGATGGGCTTCGTGGACAAACATCCGGAGCAGGTACGCCGCTTGATGCTCGCCTCCACGTCGGCGTACACATCTGCAGACAGCGCCCGCTATCTGGCCGACTGGCCCGAATACCAGCGCCGCCAGCGCATCGAGGACGAGGCAAACGGCGTCCTCCGCAACTCGACCGTCTTCGTCTGGGACCTGTCCCTCGCACCCGCATACCTCGCCTTGCTCAACTCGATAGGCACCGACCAAGGCGACTGGTCCCTCGAACGCGCGATGCAAGGCCTAATGCACCCGTGGTGCCCCGGCGACCCCGAACAGGTCCTCCGCACCCTCAACAAACCCACGCTCATCCTCCACGGCGAATACGACATGGGCTTCCCCGTCCAACTCGCCCGACGCCTCCACACCGCCCTCCCCACCAGCCAACTAGCAGTCATCCCCAACACAGCCCACATGGCCCACTTCGAAAACCCGACCCTGTGGTCAGATCACATCCGCCGCTTCCTGGCCTGAAACCCCGGTGCCGACAGACCTTTGGATCGCTACGATTCGTTCGACGAGTGTCAGAGCACGGAGGAGGTGGTTCTATGCGCTACTCATGCGCGGTGCCGCCTCGAATCGAACTCTGGCGGCTCTGACTCTCTCGGGGCTCACCGCATCCGATGTCATGCGAGGGAGTCCCCCATGCAATCTGAAGCTCTGAGCGCCATACGCGCGCTGTTCGACAACTACCCCGCCCGCTATTGGATCGCCGGCGGTTGGGCGCTCGACCTGTTCGCCGATCGGGTACGGCGACCGCACTCGGACGTCGACGTACTCGTCCTGGCCCGCGACCTCCACCACGTCGCCGACACGTTCACCACCCCGCGACCAACGCTCGAAGACCCCAACACCGGCGACCAACGGCCGTGGGAGCCCGGCGAGACGCTGACCCCGGGCCCCGACGTACTCGCCTTCCCGGACGAGCTCTTCCCGGCCCCGGTCCGCATCATGCTCGCGGCCTCCGACGGCGACGACTGGGTGTACCACCGCGGCCGCGGCACCACCCGCAAACCGCTCGACGAGATCACCCTCACCAACGGCCTGCCGTACCTGGCCCCGGAGATCGTGCTCCTCTACAAATCCCGCAGCGACCGCCCGAAGGACGCCGAGGACTTCCGCGATGTCGCAGACCTCCTAGACCCAGCCCGCCGCGCCTGGCTCCACGCCCACGTCGCCCCGCGGTACCCCGACCACCCCTGGCTCCCAGCCCTCAGCTAGCCAGCCAGCCGAGCCCACCAGCCTCTAAAGTCATCCCGTGGCGAGGCTAGCCGTGAAGCTCATCCTGCTCGACGCCGACGACCGCGTACTCCTCATCCACGCCAAGGACCCCAAATCCCAGTCCAAGTGCTGGTACCCGGTCGGCGGCGGCGTCGAGCCCGACGAGTCCCTCCAATCAGCCGCCGCACGCGAGGCCCACGAGGAAACGGGCCTGGTCGATCTCCCGGTCGGTACGCCGGTCTGGCGCCGCGACCACCGCTACGAGTTCAACGGCCAAGCCTTCGACGTACACGAGGAATGGTTGCTGCACCGGGTCGAGCACTTCTCGCCGGCACCTGCTGCATTGAGCGAGTACGAGACCCGCACCATCCTCGGCTTCCGCTGGTGGACCTCCCAGGAACTACTCACCACAATCGAAACCATCTTCCCGCCCCAACTCGGCCAACTGCTCGCGGAGGTGCGGGATGAAAGCTGAGCTGTTGAAGGCGTTACAGGGCAGTCGGGCCGTGATGCTCAGGAAGCTCGCCGGGTTGTCGGAGTACGACCGGCGCCGTCCGTTGACTCCGACCGGGACGAATCTGCTCGGGCTGGTGAAGCATCTGGCCGGGATGGAGTACGGGTACCTCGGCGAGGCGTTCGGGCGTCCACCGATCGAGCGCCCGTCGTGGTTCCGCGACGACCCGTCCACCGAGATCGACATGTGGGCCACGCCGGATGAATCGAGCGAGTACGTCGTCAACGTGTACCGGCAGGCCTGTGCTCATGCAGACCGCACCGTCAACGAGCGCGACCTGGACAGCCCGGCCCACGTCGCGCACTGGGCCGAGGGCCACCAAGAGACGACATTGGGCGTCCTACTGATCCGCATGGTCAACGAGACCGCCCAGCACGCCGGCCACGCCGACATCATCCGCGAGCTGATCGACGACGACCCGTCCTGGCGCGACCGCCGACGCACGATCCAACAAGCTGCCGACGTCTACCGCTGAAGCCCCTCGATCAGATCAGCCAGCTCCGCCACCGGCTTCCGCCCGTCCAGCTCCAGCGTCGCGCCCTGGCGGAGCAGGGGCTCGACGGTTTCGACGTACGTCGCGATCTCGGCCTGCTGCTCCGCGGTCCTGCCGTACGGATTGTTGGTCCGCGTACTGACCCGCTCGATCAGCACCTCGACCGGCGCACTGATCAACACCACCTGCTCGAACCGGTCGTAGAACCGCCCCTGATTCTCAACCGTCCCCGAAACAACAACATCCGGCTGCTCCCGCAACAACCGATCCATCCGCCCCTCATCCCACCGACCATCCGCCAACACCCACCCGTCGTAGTCGGTGTCGACCGTCAGATGCCCCCGCCGCCGCAACTCCTCGAGCACGGTCGTCTTCCCGACCCCCGACATCCCCGTCACCAACACCCGCGCCATACCACCGGACCGTAGCAACAATCAGGTACGTCGGACTCCGCGACGACCGCCCAGTTATCCGAGCCGCTGTAGCGCTGCCTCGACGGCGACCTCGACCCGGGCAGTCATGCCAGGCACATCGACGGGACGGCGCCCGGCGACCTGACCACGGATCCACTTCGACCCGCTCTCGTCATAGTGCAGCAGGGCATACAGGTCCCACCACGGATCAAGACTCACCCCGGCGATCGACTCATAGAGCGACCGAAGCTGCTCCGCCCACTCGGGCGAGTACAGCGCTGACAAGTACCGCCGACAGTGCCCGACGTCAATCGCGCGCGACCCGCGATGGATGGAGTTCCAGTCGGTCAGCCCGGTAATCCTCCCGCGCGACCACAACATGTTCACAGGCAGAAGATCGCAATGCAGAAAGACGGCAGCGTCCTCAGGTGGCGGCGCCGCCATGAGACCGAACGCCGTCTTCCACACAGCCGGCTTCTGTGCATCGACCGGCACCCGAAACCCGCCTACAGGAGCGATCCAAGAATCCGACCAAGGCCTGAACGTCTTCGCGGGCAGATCGAGGGAATGGAGCAAGACAGCAATCTCCGCGATCCTCGTCAGCCACGATCGAGGTTCCGCCGGATTGAGGTGAACATGCCCCTGCAACCGCGTCATCAGCAACGCCGGCGCGCCGCCTGTCGAAGCACCGGCAACATCAGCAGCCAGAACGCTCGGAACCGGAAGCCCGCTTCCCGCCACCACACCAAGGTTGGCGATCTCCTGCTCCAAGGGCTCCTGCAGACCAAGCCCACCCGGATACTGCCGCAGTACGACGAACGTCCGCACCCCACGCCGCTCGACAGTCAACCGATTCACGGCGGAGCAGACACCACCGGTCAACCGGCGATAACCAACAACCCGACTCCCCCGCCCCATCGACGCCGCCACCCAGTCAAGCGTCTCCACAGAAGGCCGCCGCTCCCTGAACCCACCCTCCCGCCAGTCGCCGTCACCCATAACCACGACCCTATTCGTCAGAGCCCCACCGGCGATAAGGGTTTTCGAACCCGCCAAAGTAGGCGTCACCTTGACGCTCGGCGGCATCGCCGGCCGACTGACGAAACGGCGTCCGCCCGGCGAGCATCAGAGCGTTTGTTGACGTTCCTTGCCTGTGTCGAAGAAGTGGTCGAGGTAGGCCTCGGGGGTGCGTCTACTCGTTCGCATCAGCGAGAACACCTCTGCGCCGTCGCCTGGCGTGTCGTACAACCGGTAGGCCTGTGCGAACCCGAGGTAGGCGTCCGGGGAGTCGGTGATGGTGGTGGCATACTCACGCGCCTCGTCTTCTGCGCGCTCTATCGCGCGATCGAAAGAGTCAGCCCGCCACAACGTGATCCGTTCCTCGAACACCCCACGCTGCGCCTCGAAGACACACCGCACCGCGTACCAACCGGAATCCCCCAGGTCACTCACAGCATCCAGCCTGCCAGCCCACAACGCTGCAAGCGACCGCATTTGATGGCGGCCCCAGTCGGCTGAGCATCAGCTCTGTGCTGTGTGTGCGGTCTCGTCGAGGATTGTGTGGGTGGTTTTGTGTGAAGTGTCCAGGTCGAGTACGCCGAGGATGAAGCAGATCACGGTCTCGGCGAAGAGGCTTGCGTCTGTTGAGCCGGCTTCCTTCATCTCCTCGGGCTGGACGCGGGATCGGAACAAGAACCCGTCCAGCATCGCCTGCAGCGCCAGGCCGACCCGCTCGATCGTCCAGCCGGGCCTGAGGTTGAGCTGGAGCGCGCCGAGCAACGCGGCGTACCCCTCGAACCACGGTTCGCGAGTGCCGACGATGTCCTTGATGATCGCGGCCCTCAGGTCGGGATATTGGTCGAGCAGAGGTCCGATGTGGTGCAGCAGGTACGAGCGCGGTCGCGCCTGCAACGCCTTCAGGAGCCCGTCGCAGAGTTCGATCACGGCGTCGGTCAAGCTCGCGGCGGTGACACTGGCCGGCAGCTTCCCGACGTACAGCGCCGGGTTGGACTCGGGCGCATCGCGGTACAGCATCGTGTGGATGATCGCCGCCTTCACGAAGGTGTTGCGATCGGGCCACCGATTCCGGAAGGCCTTCTCACTCGCCCCGTCCCCGTGGCGCTCCTGCGCGAGCTCGACGACGTCGCTGACCCGCATCCACTCGAGCGCAGCCGGAAAATGGATCCCACGCAGTCGATGCGGACGCTCCCGGACACCACCGTCGAACATCCCGTCGATCAGCTCGGCGGCCGCATCCAGAAAGTATCCGGCGCTGGCGTCATCCCGCGCTGCCGGTGGCCGTGGCGTCATCTCGAGTCCTCCCCCGCCTGTACATCGGGCAGAACCATCGTCACGTTACGTGGCCATCTGTAGGGAGGCACTTGCCTCCCTCTACGTCCCACCGCATGGACGCCACGCACCCCCTCGCTTAGCGTGATCAAACTGCCGCGCGTCCGACGGCATACGCCGAGAGGGGGATCGAACGCGCGGCAGTTCACCATCCAGTACGGCGGCCCGTAACGCGCGTCACCCCGTCCCCGATACTCGGTTCATGACGGGGATGAGCAAGTCATGGCGGGTTGGCGGCGCCCTCTACGTACTGGCCGTATTCGCGTTCGCCACCTACGTCTACATCGCCGACTTCGATCTCATCAGATTCCTCTGGCTCGGCACCGCACCACTCGGCCTGACAGTGCCCTACATCAGCTACCTCGCCTCAATCCCGCTGATGCTCCTGGGCCCCAACAACCTGAGCGACAGCAACGCCCTGGTCCCCTGGCTCATCACCCTCTGGACCCTCGCCGCAGCCGGCAATGTCCTACTCGCCCACCTGCTCTGGAACGAACTCCGCTCCCAATGCCGCCGGTGTACTGCGACCCGGGCCGCGGCGTCCTTCGGATAGCCGCAGACCCGGGCCAGCCTGCCGCGTCCATCCTGATCCGCACCAAATCCTCAGACCTGGCCCGATGTTCATCGACCGACCGGTTTCCCGTCGATGAAGACCAGCTCGGCCAGGGCCACGATGTAGGTGGAGCCCCACGTACCGATGACGGGAAGATCTCGTGCCTCGTCGGCTGTGGCGACGCGGACCATCTGACCATCACGATAAATGCCGACCGTTCCGCCCACGCGGTGGGATACACGCGGCAGAGCACCATCTCGCTCGCGCACCGGCGAGCGTTGACCGAGGATTGCCCCTCCGTTGTCCCCGATCATCTTGATGTGCCCGTAGCCCCAGTTGACGAGCTGACTGTCATCGACCGCAGCCTGCGGCGAACGTTCGACTGTTGATCGCCTGGTGTGGCGCTTCCTCAGCGGTGGGCACCGCGACAACAACACCGCAGGCTGAACGGCCGTCTCGCAGCGGTATCCCCCAGATGTGCCCTGGCAAGAGGTGAGCGTTCGACTTGGGCACGAACGGATAGGCAGCAGGGCGCAAGACCACGAGGCGATTATCGGTGCTCGGAAGCGGCGTTGCGTCTGCGCCAGATAGGCAGCCCTTTGCGTCTTGTGGCTCTGGCAGCGGTCGTCAGTCGCCGAGGCCGGCATCGCCACCGGGCGGTCACGCGCGGCTCGATACTCCCGCTACGAGAGCCAGGGTGGGTCGTATCGGCTCACGTAGGCGCGTGCTCTTTCAGTCGGATCGGCCCAGTACTGGTGCGGCTGCCGATGCACGTGCGCTTCACAGAACTCCCGAAGGTCGCTGGTGATCGTCTCCACCTCACGGACCGGAAGACCCTCGAAGTCGCTGTTGACCTGCTGCAGTTCGGACTCAGGGTTCCAACCCGACGCATCGAACGCCCACGCGCCCCACCTCGCGTACACATGCAGCGGATGCTCGAAGTCACCCATGTACATCGCCGCCAAGCCGATCCCCTTGCCGGGATAGAAATCCCGACAAGTCCAGGCCAACACATGACAAGCCCCACTCGAGAAGAACGCCTGATCCGTCCGCTCCCACGAGACCCGCTGATCCGCCCGCTCAAGAGCAGTCCGCCGAAACACCCCAGACGCGATCGCTGCCATGTGGAGATGCTAGCGATGCGGTCCGGCGACAGCGCGAAGGCACGGAAGGGGTTTATGAACATCACGTACGGCCGCACATCGTCGTGGACCCTCGATTGACGAGGTCGAACGGGCAGGTTTCGCGGGGCACACCCCACCACATCCGCCACAACCCATCACCAGCGGAAACCCAGTACGCCGTAGTCACGCGCGATAAGCGCCAGCATGGCGCGCCAAGCGCCGGGTGGGTGGGAGCGGCGCGCAGCACGGCGACGGAGGAGCCGCGCGTAGCACCGCGTGGGGCACACCCCACAAGATCCACGTCCGCGGCACGCGCAGTACGTGAAGAGAGCTCCCCCGCCAGGTTTCGATCCTGGTCTTCGAGATTCAAAGTCTCGCGGGCTGCCGATTACCCCACGGGGGATCGTGGTTGCCGGGACAGTTTGCCATGAGTGGGGTGGATGACACGCTGAGGGGTTCCTTACCTACGGTGCCGTAGGTTACGGTTGCGTAGGTAAGGACCCCCGACCCGAGGGATGAAGCAGCTATGACCCCACCCGTTGCCACGCCGGACGCGCCCACCCGTACCGCGCCCGTCGTCGAGGACGTGAACACCGGGACGCTCGGCGGCGAGCAGAAGAAGGCCTGGGAGCAGGTGGCGCTGGCGTTGTTCATCGGCATCCCGTTCCTGGCGGTGCTGGCGGCGGTGCCGATCGCGTGGGGCGGTTTCCTCGGCTGGCACGACGTCGTACTGGCGGTCGTGTTCTACACGGTCGCGGGGCACGGGATCTCGATCGGTTTCCACCGGCTGTTCACGCACAAGTCGTTCAAGCCGAACCGGCCGATGAAGTACGCGCTGGCCATCGCCGGCTCGCTGGCGATCGAGGGCCCGGTGATCCGCTGGGTGGCCGATCACCGCAAGCACCACAAGTTCTCCGACCGCGAGGGTGACCCGCACAGCCCCTGGCGGTACGGCGAGACGCTCGGCGCGCTGACCAAGGGGTTCATCTACGCGCACGTGGGCTGGCTGTTCGACACCGAGCAGACCCCGCAGCGCCAGTACGCGCCGGACCTGCTGAAGGACAAGGACATCGTCCGGGTCTCCCGGCTGTTCCCGCTCCTCGTCGCGACCAGCGTCCTGCTGCCGGCGATCATCGGCGGCCTGTGGTCCTGGTCGTGGACCGGCGCGCTGACCGCGTTCTTCTGGGCCAGCCTGGTCCGGATCGCGCTGCTGCACCACGTCACCTGGTCGATCAACTCGATCTGCCACACGATCGGCGACCGGCCGTTCAAGAGCCGGGACAAGTCCGGCAACGTGTGGTGGCTGGCGATCCTGAGCCAGGGCGAGTCGTGGCACAACCTGCACCACTCCGACCCGACCTGCGCGCGGCACGGCGTACTCAAGGGTCAGCTCGACACGTCGGCCCGCTGCATCTGGTTCTTCGAGAAGCGCGGCTGGGTCACCGACGTCCGCTGGCCGGTCAAAGAGCGGCTGGAGGCCCGGCGTGTGGACTCTTCGACCCGTACTCTCAAGGCTGCCTGAAAACCTCCCACCGGCAACACCCGAAGTGCGGCATGATGCTGACGTGATCACGACGTGACGGAACCCAAACCGCGGCGGTCCGGCCGGATCCGGATGACCAGTGCCGAACGTCGCGAACAACTCATCACGATTGCCCGCGGCCTGTTCGCCCAGAAGGGGTACGAGGCTACCTCGGTCGAGGAGATCGCGCATCGCGCCGAGGTCTCCAAGCCGGTCGTCTACGAACACTTCGGTGGCAAGGAAGGCCTGTACGCCGTCGTCGTCGACCGCGAGGTCCGCGCGTTGCTCGACGGCGTCACCGGCGCGCTGACGGCCGGCCGGGCGCACGAGCTCGTCGAGCAGGCCGCGCTCGCCCTGCTCGACTACATCGAGAAGAACGCCGACGGCTTCCGGATCCTGGTCCGGGACTCGCCGGTCGGATCGTCGACCGGCTCCTTCATCTCGATCCTCAGCGATGTCGCGACCCGGGTCGAGCACATCCTCGCGGAGGAGTTCAAGCGCCGCGGCCTCGACCCGAAGAACGCGCCGATGTACGCCCAGATGCTGGTCGGCATGGTCGCGCTCACCGGCCAATGGTGGCTGGACGCCCGCAAACCGAAGAAGCCGGACGTCGCCGCGCACCTGGTCAACCTCGCCTGGAACGGCCTGTCCGGCCTCGAGCCCAAGCCCACGCTCTCGACCCGCCCGCACAAGTAACAAGACCGCGGTCGTACGCCGACATCCGCCCGCAGGCTGACCCCGACGCACGACCGGCCCCGTACCCTGGCGAACATGACGGGGATACTGACCGCCCGGCCGCTGCCTGCCCGGAGCAAGGCCTTCGACCTGCTGCTGGCCGGTGCACTGTGCGTGACCGCCGGATTCCTGTCGCTCGCCCAGGCGCACCTCGGCGGCATCCTCGCGTTCGGCATGCTGGTCCCGCTGATCTGGCGCCGTACCCATCCTGAACTGGTCTTCTTCGCCGTCTGCTCGGTCGCCGCCCTGCAATGGCTGATCGGCGTCGACCTGCAGCCCGGCAACATCGGCCTGCTCGTCGCGCTCTATGCCATCTCCGTGTACGGCGACACCCGCCTGAGCCGGATCGCCCTCGGTATCGGCGGGCTCGGCGTGCTGATGGCCGTCTCGCGCTACTGGTCGAACGCGGACTGGAAACAGCAGGTCACGATGATGGTCGCGCTCGGCGCGCTCGTCTTCGGCGTCTGGGCGTTCGGCGAGCGCCGCCGCACCCGCGGTCTGTACGTCGCCCAGCTCGAGGAGCGCGCCGCCCAGCTCGAACGGGACCGCGACCGGGAGAACAAGCTGGCCGTGAGCAACGAACGGACCCGGATCGCCCGCGAGATCCACGACGTGGTCGCGCACGGCCTCTCGATCATGATCGTCCAGGCCGACGGCGGGCTGTACGCCGCGGACCAGTCGCCTGCGGCCGCGAAGAAGGCACTCGCCACCATCGGCGACACCGGCCGCGCCAGCCTGACCGAGATGCGCAAGATGCTCGGCCTGCTCAAACAGGACGAGCCGAACGAGCTCGACCCGAACCAGCCGCGTCCACAGCCGGGCGTCTCCAGCCTGCCGGAGCTGATCGACAACGTCCGCGAGGCCGGCCTCAACGTCACGTACGACGTGACCGGCCAGTCTCGCGATCTGCCCGCGCTGCTCGGGCTCACGGCGTACCGGATCGTGCAGGAAGGTCTGACCAACACCCTGAAACACGCCGGACCAGGAGCCCGCACCTGCGTGAAGTTGGACTTCGGGCGCGAGATGCTGACCGTGGTGGTCACCGACGACGGCCGCGGCGCCGGCGTCGCGCCGAGCTCGGATCCGGGTCATGGTCTGGTCGGGATGCGGCAACGCGCCTCGGTCTCGGGCGGTACGGTGAGCGCCGGACCGAAGGCGGGCGGCGGTTACGAGGTGATCGCCAAGCTGCCGTACAACCTGCCGACTGGAGAGTGATGGACGACGTCATCCGCGTGTTCCTCGTGGACGATCAGGAGCTGGTCAGAGCGGGATTCACGATGCTGGTCGACTCCCAGGCCGACATGCGGGTGGTCGGACAGGCCGGCGACGGCGGCGAGGCGGTCGAGAAGATCCAGGTGACCGCCTGCGACGTCGTACTGATGGACGTCCGGATGCCGCGGCTGGACGGCGTCGAAGCCACCCGCCGGCTGCAGTCGTTGCCGGAGGCACCGAAGGTGATCGTGCTGACCACCTTCGACCTGGACGAGTACGCGTTCGCCGCGATCAAGGCGGGCGCGGCCGGCTTCCTGCTCAAGAACACCCCACCGGCCGACCTGCTGTCCGCGATCCGGCAGGTGCACTCCGGCGACGCCGTGGTCTCCCCCAGTACGACGAAACGCCTGCTCGAGCACTTCGCCGGCGCGCTGCCCGACACCGAGACCGAGCGGCCTGACCTGGCCGAGCTCACCGCCCGCGAACGGGAGGTGCTGGTCGAGGTGGCGCGGGGCCTGTCGAACACCGAGATCGCCAAGCTCTTCACGTTGTCCGAGGCAACGGTGAAGACGCATATCGGCCGGATCCTGGCCAAGACCGGCCTCCGCGACCGGGTCGCCCTGGTCGTCCTGGGGTACGAAACGGGCCTGGTCAGGCCGACCAAGTAATACCCAGGTAGGACCCGTAGTCCCCACTGCGGTCCGACGTAACCGGGCGCGGCGATCACTAACTTCTTGGTGAAACCTCAAGACCAAGGAGTGACATGAGCTTGCAGACCGGAGAGCTTGCGGCCGGGCGGTTGCCGCAGGACGGGGAACCGCGGACCGCGATCCGGGCGCACGAGCTGCGCAAGGTGTACGGACAGGGCGACACCGCGGTCGCCGCGCTCGACGGCGTCTCGGTCGACTTCGGCGTCGGCCAGTTCACCGCGATCATGGGACCGTCGGGGTCCGGCAAGTCGACGCTGATGCACTGCCTGGCCGGTCTGGACACGCCGACCGGCGGTCAGGTCCTGCTCGGCGAGACCGAGCTGACCCGGCTGCCCGACTCCGAGCTGACCAAGATCCGGCGGGACCGGGTCGGGTTCGTCTTCCAGTCGTTCAACCTGCTGCCGATGCTGACCGCGAAGGACAACATCCTGCTGCCGCTCGAGCTCGGCAACCGCAAGCCCGACCAGCAGTGGCTCGACACGCTGATCGACGTACTCGGCCTCGCTGACCGGCTCACGCACCGGCCGTCGGAGCTGTCCGGCGGTCAGCAGCAGCGGGTCGCGGTCGCGCGGGCCCTGGTCGGGCGGCCGGAGGTCGTGTTCGCCGACGAGCCGACCGGGAACCTGGACTCGCGGTCCGGCGCCGAGGTGCTCGGCTTCCTGCGCCGCTCGGTGCGCGAGTTCGGCCAGACCGTGGTGATGGTCACCCACGACCCGCTGGCCGCGTCGTACGCCGACCGTGTCGTGATGCTTGCCGACGGCAAGCTTGCGGGCGAGCTGCGGCAGCCGACCCCGGAGAGCGTCCTCGACGCCCTGCGCCAGCTGGGAGCCTGACGTGCGCCGTTCCATCCTCTCCTCGCTGCGCGCCCACGTGGGCCGCCTGGTCGCCGCCTGTCTGGCGATCGTGCTCGGGGTCGGTTTCGGGTCGCTGGCGATGATCGTGCACTCGTCCGCGTCGCACGGTGTCGACGAGACGATCGGCGCGCAGTACAAGGGTGTCGACGCCGTCGTCTACCCGGACCAGTCGACGATCTCACCCGCCGACATCGCCAACGTGCAGAAGCTGCCCCAGGCCGCATCGGTCGTCACGCTGACCACGGCGTACCTGCAGGTGTCGTACCCGGACCAGGTCCGGCCGACCACGCTCCCGATCGACGCTCTCTACGACACCACCCGCATCGCCGGTCCCGGCACCTCGTCCGGACGGTTGCCCACCACAACGAACGAGATCGCGCTGCCGGCCCGCGCGGCGGCCAAGCACAAGGTCACGGTCGGCCAGACCCTGCGGATCAGCTCGTACGACGACAAGTCGTGGACCGTCACCGTCGTCGGACTGCTCGACGACTCGAAGGTCGTCGGTACGGGGTCCGCGGTCGCGACTCCGGCCGCAGTGAAAATCTTCGAACCGGGTGCCTTCGTCCAAGGCATCGGGATCGCCGCCAAGCCCGGCGTCACGCAGCAGCAGGTGGCCGACGCCGCGGGAGCCGTTGTTTCCAAGGGCTTGACGACCTTCACCGGTACGGCGTTCATCGCCCACGAGGTGAAGAGCTACACCAACGGCATCGACGTACTCGGCGGTGTGTTCGGGATGTTCGCCGTCATCGCGCTGTTCGTCGCGTGTCTGGTGATCGGCAACACGTTCACGATCGTGATCGCGCAACGCACCCGCGAGATGGCGCTGCTGCGGTGCGTCGGCGCCTCCCGGCGGCAGGTGTTCTCCTCGGTCATCGCCGAGGCGAGCGTGGTCGGCGTGATCGCTTCTACGATCGGTGTCGTCTTCGGCGTCGCGCTGTCCGCGGTCGGGCTGGCGCTCTCCCGCGAGTTCGACTGGGGCATCCCGCCGGTGCCGCTGCACCTGGATCTGTCGTCGGTGTTCCTGCCGCTGCTGCTCGGCACCGTGGCGACGCTGCTCGCCGCTGTCGTACCTGCCCGGCGCGCGACCAAGGTGGCGCCGCTCGCCGCACTGCGTCCCGAGGCTGCTCCCGCCGCCGCGTCCAAGGCCGGCGTACTGCGTTTGATCCTGGGCTTCCTGCTCCTCGTCGGTGGCGGCCTGCTGCTGGCGGCCGGCGCGGCGTCGCACCAGGTCCTGGTCGGTGTCGCGGGCGGGGCGATCTCGTTCCTCGGCATCCTCGCGGTCGGCTCGCTGCTCGTGCCGGCGCTGATCCGGGTGATCGGCGCACTGCCCGCGAAGGGTGGCGGCGTACCCGCTCGGATCGCCGTCGCGAACGCTGTCCGGAACCCGAAGCGTACGGCGGCCACCACGTCCGCGCTGCTCATCGGCGTGACGCTGATCAGCCTCACCTGCGTCGGGATCGCCTCGGTACGCAAGACGTTCGACGTGTCGATGGACGGGCAGTACCCGGTCGACCTGATGGTGACGACGTACAAGGAGAAGATGCCGGCCAACGCCGAGCAGCAGCTCCGCGACATCAAGGGCATCACGCAGGTGGTCCCGATCATCCAGGTGACGGTGAAGTCCGGCGGCCAGGAGGTCCAGGTCACGGGCATCGACCCGACCAAGGCCGGGCCGGTCATCCACAACCCGGAGGCGGCCGGCCAACTCAAGCCGGGTACGGCGTTGATGGACCGGTCAACGATGATCATGCTGAAGCTCGAGAGCGGATCGCCGCTGACGATCGTGTCCGGGCAACACAAGCTGACCGTCACCGCGCAGCAGGCGACCGGGCTCGATCCGATCACGGTGAGCTCGTCCGATCTAGCAAAGCTGGCGCCGACCGCGCCGGTGACCGGGTTCTGGCTGGCATCGGATCCGAAGGCCGACGGCTCAGACGTGATCGACGCCGTGGAGCAGTCGATCCCGACCGTGAAGGACCTGTCCGTCACCGGCGGGCTGGCCGAGCGGACCAGCTACACGAAGATCTTCGACGTACTGCTGATCGTTGGCGTCGGCCTGCTCGGGGTCTCGGTGCTGATCGCGCTGGTCGGCGTGGGCAACACACTCAGCCTGTCGGTCCTCGAACGGACCCGCGAGAACGCACTGCTCCGCGCGATGGGCCTGTCCCGCCGCCAGCTGCGCCGGATGCTCGCGGTCGAATCGTTGCTGATGGCACTGGTCGCGGCCGGTCTCGGGATCGTGCTCGGCCTGGTCTACGGCTGGACGGGGACGAGCGCGCTGATGGGCGGCCAGACGGTCGACGGCGGCGTCGAGTACGCCGTACCCGGGAAGCTGCTGATCATCATCGCCGCAGTCGCCGCGATCGCCGGTCTGCTCGCCTCGGTCCTGCCCGCTCGCCGGGCGGCCAAGGTCGCACCGGCCGGTGCGCTCGCGACCGAATGAGCCAGCGGCTCGCCCGGCTTGAGGGGGCCGGGCGAGCCGCTCGTCACACGATCTCTATCCGATTCCCGTGTCCGTCGGCGGTGTGAAACCGCCGGCGGCCGGGGATCGTTTCGTTGTCCCACGTGACCGGGTATCCCAGACCAGCCAATCGCAAGGCCAGTCCGTCCAGGTCGTCGACGGCCAACGCCGGATGTGCCTTCTTCGCCGGAGTGAACCCCGCCTCCACGCCGACATGGATCTCCGCGTCACCGGCCTTGAACCAGCAACCGCCGCGCGACTTGAGCAGCTCCGGCTTCTCGACCTCGGTCATCCCGAGCGCCTCGGCGTAGAACGCCCGCGCCACGTCCTCGCCGCCGGCCGGGCACGACACCTGCACATGATCGAGCCGCATGCTCATCCCTCCTTGCGTGCCACTGCGAAGATCCGGCGGAACGGCAACAACGTCCCGTACGACTTCTGCGGATACGCCTCCGCCAGCCGAGCGCCGTACTCCGCCTCGAACTGCTTGCGCAGGTCATCCGGCAACGACTGCAGCACCGGCCGCGCTCCGGTCCCCTTCACCCATTCCAGTACGGCGTTGTCGCCCGCGAGCACGTGGAAGTACGTCGTCTCCCACGCATCCACCACACAACCCTCCGCGCTGAGCACATCGACGTACTCCGCCGGACCGGGCACGTCCGGCCGCAGCGACGCGTCCTTCGCGTACTCGGCGTACGGCTCGGTCTCGGCGAGCTCCCGCAGGATCGCGTGCGACGGCGCGTTCCCGTTGCCCGGAATCTGGATCGCCAGCCACCCACCCGGACGCAACGCCCGCACGAACCCGGGCAGCAGGTCGACCTGCTCGGGGATCCACTGCAGCGTCGCGTTCGTGACGATCACGTCGAGCGATCCCGGCTCGGCGGCCCACTCGCGAACATCGCCCAACTCGAAGCTCAGGTGATCGTCCGCGTACTCCGCCGCCGCCTCGAGCATCTGCGGCGAGCTGTCGATCCCACGGATCACAGCCTCCGGCCAGACCTGGCGCAGCGTCGCGGTCAGCGCGCCCGGACCGCAGCCGAGATCCACGACGGTCCGTACGTCGGTTGCCTGCACCCGCTCGACCAGATCCCGGAACGGGCGGGCCCGCTCGTCGGCGTACGTGCCGTACTGCACTGGACTCCACACCGGTGACGCACGCATCGGTCTGCACCTCTCTCCACGATTTATCTTGACATCGAGATACTCTAGACCTGCCACTTGTCTTGATGTCAAGAGTCTTGATGGGTAGTCTCGAACCATGGAGGACGAGGTCGATCGGCTGATCGAGGCCTGGCGCCGTGAGCGCCCCGACCTCGACGTGGCGCCGATGGAGGTGCTGTCCCGGGTCAGCCGGCTCGCGCGGCACCTGGATCGCGCCCGCAGTCAAGCGTTCGACACCCACGGCCTGGAGTCGTGGGAGTTCGACGTACTCGCGGCGCTCCGGCGCGCGGGTGCGCCGTACCAGCTCTCCCCCGGCAAGCTGCTGAAGGAAACTCTGGTCACCTCCGGCACGATGACGAACCGGGTCGATCGGCTCGCCGCGCGCGGCCTGGTCGAGCGGCTGCCGGATCCGTCGGACCGCCGCGGGGTGCTCGTCCAGCTGACCACAGCCGGCCGCGACGCGGTCGATGCCGCGATGGCCGACCTGCTCACCCACGAGCGCGCGCTGCTGGGTTCGCTCAGCGAGCGCGACCAGCAGAAGATCGCCCGCGTACTGCGCGAGCTGGTCCGCCCGTTCGATCTGGAAAAGCACTAACAATATCCGGACAAACGCGCAGTGGAATTCTGCCGGAATAATCCGAAAAGACGACCCGTCACTTCCGCCCGGTTCCGATCGTTGCTAGTTGCAACGAGATCGAGAGGCTGTTGTAGCCGTCGACTATCGACACTGGGCGAGACCCCGCACTAGGGTCATCACCGTCGGTGGTTGACCGACCACAAACTGTCAGATCACGGTGACTTCGGCGGCAAGAGGTGGTCCGCCGAAAGTGGCCGCGCGGTGTCCGGGGCTCGGGGCCCGAACAACGCCGGCCGGCACGGGGCCCGCTCACCCAGAGTTCGGCGCCCCCTCCGAATCACAGGGGATCGGAGGGGCGCCGCGCTCAATCAAGCGTTTCTACTCGGCCAACTCGGCGGCTTCGAACCATGCCGTCTCGAGCTCGGCCCGCTCGTCGGCCAGCTTGCGGAGCTCGGTGTCCAGCTCGGCCAGCCGCTCGTAGTCGCTCGCGCTCGCGGCCAGCTGGTCGTGCAGCTTCGCCTCGGTCTCGGTGAGTTTGGCCAGCTGCCGCTCGATCCGGTTCAGCTCTTTCTTCGCCGCTCGCGACGCCGCCGGGTCGACCGACAAATTGCTGGACATCTCCGGCGCCGGTGTCAACGCATTTGACGGCGCCCGTCGCGGAATTCCGGCCTCGAGTTCGTCGAGATACTGATCGACACCACGCGGCAGATGCCGCACCTGGCCGTCGCCCATGATCGCGTAAACCATGTCGCTCACGCGCTCGAGGAAGTACCGGTCGTGGGTGACCGTGACGACGACGCCGGGCCAGCTGTCGAGGAAGTCCTCCAGCACGGTGAGTGTCTCGACGTCCAGGTCGTTGGTCGGCTCGTCGAGGATCAGCACGTTCGGCTCGTCGAGCAGAATCCGCAGCAGCTGCAGCCGGCGCCGCTCGCCACCGGACAGGTCCGAGATGCGCGTCGTCAGCTTGTCCCCGGTGAATCCGAACCGCTCCAGCAGCTGCGACGACGTCAGCTCACCACCTCGCCCCGCGAGCGCCGCCGTACGGCGGATCGCGGTGATGTGCTCGAGCACTGTCGACGCACCGTCGACCTCGTCGAGGGTCTGGGACAGGTTCGCGACGCGGACCGTCTTGCCCTGCTTGACGACGCCGCGGTCCGGGGCGAGCTGCCCGGTCAGGACCTTGAGGAACGTCGTCTTGCCGGCGCCGTTCGGGCCGAGCAGCCCGATCCGGTCCGCCGGGCCGAGGCGGAACGTGACGTGGTTGAGCATCACCCGGTCGCCGAAGCTCAGGCTGACGTCCTCCACGTCGAACACGTCCTTGCCGAGCCTCGCCGTCGCCAGCTGCGACAGCGCGAGCTTGTCGCGCGGCGGCGGCTCGTTCTCGATCAGGGCGTTCGCTGCCTCGATCCGGAACTTCGGCTTGGTGGATCGCGCCGGCGCGCCACGGCGCAGCCAGGCCAGCTCCTTCTTCAGGAGGTTCTGCCGCTTGGTCTCGGTGACCTGCGCGCTCCGGGACCGCTCGGCCTTCGCCAGGACGTAGGCGGCGTACCCACCGTCGTACGACGAGACGTGGCCGCCCTGCACCTCCCAGGTGACCGTGCAGACCGCGTCCAGGAACCAGCGGTCGTGGGTGACGACGATGAGGGCGCCGGCGCGGTCGACGACGTGCTCGGCGAGCCAGCTGACGGCCTCGATGTCGAGGTGGTTGGTGGGCTCGTCGAGGACGAGCAGGTCGACCTCGGTCAGCAACAGCCTGGCGAGCGACGCCCGGCGGCGTTCGCCACCGCTCAGGCTGCCGACGAGCGCCTGGTGGTCTATCTCGCCGAGCAAGTGCTCCATCACCGAGCGTGTTCGCGGATCGGCAGCCCAGGTGTAGGTCTCGACATCGCCGAGCACCGCGTGCAGCACGGTCTGCTCGGGGTCTAGGTCGTCGCTCTGCCCGAGGTACCCGAGCCGCAGGTCGCGGTTGTGTGTGATCCGGCCGCTGTCGGGCTCCTCACGCCTCGCCAGGACCTGTAGAAGCGTCGATTTGCCGTCGCCGTTCC
This sequence comes from Kribbella sp. NPDC058693, assembly GCF_042715335.1. Taxonomy (NCBI): domain Bacteria; kingdom Bacillati; phylum Actinomycetota; class Actinomycetes; order Propionibacteriales; family Kribbellaceae; genus Kribbella; species Kribbella sp. NPDC058693. The sequence goes on along the minus strand of NZ_JBHXSQ010000003.1, from coordinate 955,209 downwards.
GTCCGACCACGCCGGCTCGTTCACCGCGCCCGATCCCTAGGGTGACCGAGTCGAGCAACGTCCGGGTGCCGAAGCCTTTGGAAACAGCTTCCATATTGACCAAGTTAGGTGCCGCCATAACGGGCCCCAGGGTATCCGACCGCTCCGCACGTGCCAGGATCGTCCAGGTGCTGAATGCTGCCTGGCTCGACGGCCTGTCCCTGGGCGACCCGATCGCCGCCGATCCGCTGGAGGGCGGGTACGCCAGCAAGACCTACCGCGTGCGTACGTCGCTGGGCCGGACCGCGGTCGTGAAGACCCAGGAGAATCTGCCGTCCGACCTGTATCCGCTCGAAGCCGATGGCCTCGACGCGCTGCGGGTCCCGGGCGGGTTCGCCGTACCGGAGGTGCTTCGGGTCACGTCGTCGTTCATCGTGCTGGCGGATCTGGGTACGGCGGAAGCGTCGCCGACGTACTGGGAGGACGCGGGGCGGGCGTTGGCGCTGCAGCATGCGCAGACGGCCGACAAGTTCGGCTACCACCAGGACAACTACCTGGGCACGCTTCCGCAGCGGAACCCGTGGACGACCGACGGGCATACGTTCTTCGCCGAGCAGCGGCTGCTCCGCTATCTGGAGGAGCCCAACTGCTTCTCGCAACTTCCGGAGGCCGACCGCCGCCGTCTGGAACGCATCGCTCTTCGTCTGCCGGACCTGGTCCCGGCCCAGCCTCCGTCTTTGTTGCACGGCGACCTGTGGCACGGCAATCTCCTCCCCGGCCCCGACGGCGAGCCGGGCATGATCGATCCCGCCGTCAACTACGGCTGGCCCGAAGCCGACCTGGCCACGCTCCTCATCTACGGCAACCTGTCCGATCGCTTCTTCTCCGCCTATGAGGAGCAGCATCCGCTGGCTGAGGGCTGGCGTGCGCGCATGCCGCTCCTCCATCTGCGTGAGCTCCTCTGCATCACCGCCCACTGGCCCGACCGCGCGCAGACCGTCGCCGAGATCCACACGATCCTCAAGAGCTTCGATTGAGGTTCAGCAGGTACTGCTTCTCGTTGAGTGGGTTGCCGTCTGTGCGCGAGCGGGTGGGCGCCGGGCCGGGAACGGGTTGGTAGGTGTGGAAGGTGGTGGCCAGAAGACCTTCGCCGTGGGTCAGCGTGGGGAGGAAGGTCTCGAAGGAGTGCGTCGTGGCGGCGGGGATCGTGCCTTCCAGATGGGCCTGGGTCTCGGTGAGGGTGGTCTGGGAGACGATGCCGCGGTGTTCGGCGATGTGGGCGAGAACGCGCGAGACCGTGTCGGCCGGGGCGTCCAGTTCGAACTGGTTGACCGGCTCGAGGATCGTCGTACCGGCCTCGGCGATCGCCTGCATGAGGACCAGCGGGACGAGACGGCGGAAGTCGGCGGCGACGGTAGCGACGCTGGAGTAAGCCGTATGGGTGAGATCGACCCGGATGTTCGGGATCTCCCAGCCGTAGAGGCCCTGGTGGAGGGTCAGGCGGACCGTTTCCTCGATCGCGGTGTGGAAGGCGCGGGGCAGCCCGCCGAGCTCGACGACCAGGTTGTACTCGATGCCCTCGGCAACCGGCGAGACCCGGAATCCGACGCCGGCCGCCCACAGGTTCTCCGGCGCGGTGATCTCACGGACCGCTTCGCCTGTCCCGTCAAGGCGTTCGACGTGGATCGGCGTGGTCTGGCTGAAGGTGACGTCTACGCCGTACTCCGTTGCGAGCAAGGACGCGATCACCTCCTTCTGCACCTCGCCGTACAGGCTGACGGTGATCTCGTCGGCCTTGCGCACCCGGATCAGCGGGTCCTGCTCGGCGAGCTGCGTCAACGCCTGGAACAGCTTGACCCGATCCCGTGCGCTCACCACGGTCTCCAGCGTCGGCGGCGCGAACAACCGCCCGACCTGCTTGGCGCGGACCCCGAGCTGATCGCCGATCCGGATGCCCTTCAAGCCGCGCAACGCCACGATCTGGCCGGCCTCGGCCCGATCGACCGGATGACCCGAGACCTCGATCGCGCTCGGACGAGCCTGGTACTCCGGTCCGTCGAACGGATGTACGTCGACGTACGAGCGCGACGTCAGCGTGCCCGCGAACATCCGGGCCAGCGCGATCTTCTGCCCGGCCGCGCCGCGATCGACCTTGAAAACCCTTGCCTGCAAGGGATCTTCTGATGCTGGAGTTGCTCTGGGCAACCACGAACGGATGCCCTCGATCAGCTCCGCCACCCCAACCCCGGTCATGGCCGACCCGAAGTACACGGGATGCACCTGCGCAGTCGCCACCTGCCGCCGTAGCTCGCCGGCGACATCGAGCGGAGCGCCGGACAAGTACCCCTCGAAGAACTCGTCGTTGCGCTCGGCAAGCATCTCCGCGAGCGGCTCGGTGTCCAACGGCACCAGGCCAGCGGCACGCGTCCCGAGCTCCGTGACCCCGACCATCGGTACGGGGGACGCCGTCAGCAAGCGCTTGATGTCCGCCAGCAAGTCGTCGTACCGCGCGCCGACGCGGTCGATCTTGTTCACGAACAGCAGGGTCGGGATGCGCAACCGGTCGAGGGTGCGCATGAGCAGCCGCGTCTGCGGCTGCACGCCCTCGACCGCGGAGATCACCAGCACCGCGCCGTCCAGCACGGACAGCGCCCGCTCGACCTCGGCGATGAAGTCCGAGTGTCCGGGCGTGTCGATCAGGTTCACCGGCAGGTCGCCCAGCGCGAACGACACGACCGCCGAACGGATCGTGATCCCGCGCTTGCGCTCGAGTTCCATCGAGTCGGTCTGGGTGTTCCCGTCGTCGACCCGCCCGACCCGGTCGATAACCCCGGCGGCGTACAGCAGCCGCTCGGTCAGACTGGTCTTACCGGCGTCGACATGCGCCACAATGCCCATCGTCAAAGAGTTCAAGAGTCCTCGCGAATGCGTCGATGCGATCAGAACCGATGAGGTCGATCACAACGCGGCGCATCCCGGTCTCCTGTCTCTCACTGATGGGCATTCGACCGTAACACCACAACAAGGCCGCGGACGAACGATTTTCAGGCTTCGAGGATCGGTACGTCGTACCGCTGGATGAGCTCGTCGCGAGTCACCAACGTCAATCTCTCGACGAGAGCCTGCGCCACCAGCATCCGATCGAAGGGATCCCGATGGATCGGCGGCAACCGTCCGGCGACGTCGGCGTGAGCCATCGAGATCGGTAACTCGCTGAGACCACCACGCTCGATCCATTCCCGCAGGTCGTCCGGAAGTTTGATCTTGCCGGCAGCCTGCTTGATCGAGAGTTCCCAGACAGACGCAGCGCTCACGTAGACATCGAGCTCTGTGTCGATCCGGTTTCTGAGATCGTCCGAGAGCTCAGGACTGGCCTGCAGCCACCAGATCAGCACATGCGTGTCGAGCAGAAGACGCGCTGTCCCCGACAGTTCGGTCACGAGGGAATGCCGAAGTCGTCCGCGATCTCCGCGTTCGTCTCAGCCGAGTCCCAGTCGTCGGCCAAGCTGATCTGACCGGCCAGCGAGCCCCATCCGCTGCGACGGCGGGCAGTAGGCAGCGGAACCACCTTTGCAACAGGGTGCCCGGCGCGGCTGATGATGACTTCCTCGCCGTGCTCTACCCGCTCGATGATCCGAGAGAGCTGCGTCTTGGCTTCATGAATGTTGTACTGCGGAGCCGGCTCGCCCATCATCCCTCCTTAGTCCACTTGGCTAAGTGTACTAGTGACTGACGATGGCGGGGAGGATTCGGGCGCCGGGGACCGGGCCTTCGGCTTGGCGGACCATTCGGCAGAGGCCGGATTCGGCGAGTTCTACGGCGAGGTCGACTGCGCTGCGGCTGTCGGCGGCGAGGAAGAGGCAGGTGGGGCCGGAGCCGGAGATCTGGGCGGCCAGGGCGCCCTGGTCGAGGCCGAACTGGAGTGTGTCGCCCAGCTCGGGGCGCAGCGACAGGGCGGCTGCCTGGAGGTCGTTGCTGAGAGCAACGGCGAGTGCGCCGGGCTGGCCGGAGAGCAGCGCCGAGAGCAGTTCGGGACGGACCTGCGGCGGCTCGACGCGGCGTAGCGGCCGCAGGCGGTCCAGTTCGCCGTACACCTCGGGGGTGGACAGGCCGCCGTCGGCGATCGCGAACACCCAGTGGAACGTGCCGCGGGACATGACCTCGGTGACCTGCTCGCCGCGCCCCTGGCCGAGCGCGGTGTGCCCGACCAGGCAGAACGGGACGTCACTGCCGAGCTCCGCCGCGTGATGCTGCAGTTCGGTCTGCGTGAGCTGCAGGCCCCACAGCCGGTTGCACGCCACCAAGGTCGCTGCCGCGTCAGTCGATCCGCCGGCCATCCCGCCGGCCACGGGGATCGTCTTGCGGATGGTCAGGTCGACACCCTCGTCGACGTCGTACTCCGCCTGCAGCAGCCGGGCCGCCTTCACCGCGAGGTTGGTCTCGTCGGTCGGTACGTCGTCCGCGAAGTCCCCCACGATCTCGACCGAGACCTCGCCGTCGTCGTCACGCAGCTGCGCGGTGACATCGTCGTACAGGGCAACGGCCTGGTACACCGTGGCGACGGGGTGGAACCCGTCCGGGCGCGGCGGACCGACGGACAGACCGAGGTTGATCTTGGCCGGTGCCCGCACCGTGACCTCAACAGAAGGTGGCACGTCGCACAGGCTAGGGCATGTCGCGGTCTTCTGCGTCGTTACGAGCAGGTGCTCGGTGCGGTGCATCGGCGTGCGGGGGCGAAGGTCTCGATGCGGAGCATCGTGGCCTTCGGTCCCGTGCGGCGAGGTGCCGTGCCGAGTGCCGCGCAGTAGGCGCAGGAGACCGTGACATGCCCTAGGGGCATTACCTAGTCCGACTTGCACCTGCGAGAGCGGCGAAGTCTGTGATCCCGAGCATCTCGCCGCGTAGTTGCGGGTCGATCCCCGTTGCCGCGAACACCTCGTCCAGGCGCGCGCGGTCGGGCATCCAGCGGGCCAGTGCGGAGCGGATCGTCTTGCGTCGTTGCGAGAACGCCGCCTCGATCACCGCGAACACCTCCTCGCGGGTCGCCGGCGTCTCCGGCGGATCGCGTCGTTCGAACGCAACCAGGCCGGAGTCGACGTTGGGCGCGGGCCAGAAGACATTCCGTCCGATCGGCCCGGCGCGCCGCACCTCGGCGTACCAGGCGGCCTTGGCGGACGGTACGCCGTACGTGCGCGAGCCGGGCGGGGCAGCCAGGCGGTCCGCGACCTCGGACTGCACCATCACGAGCCCGTGGCGTAGCGAGTCGGACACACGGAGCAGGTGCAGCAGGACGGGTACGGCGACGTTGTACGGCAGGTTCGCCACGCAGGCGGTCGGCGTACCGATCTCCGCCGGAGTCACGTCCATCGCGTCCGCCTCGACCACGGTCAGCGCGGACGCCTGCTCCGGCGCGTACGTCGCGATCGTGGACGGGAGCGCCTGCGCCAGCAGCGGGTCGATCTCGACGGCAGTGACCGGGTGACCCTCCGCGAGCAGCGCCAGGGTCAGTGAGCCGAGCCCGGGGCCGACCTCCAGCACCGTCTCACCGGCGGACAGGTCGGCCGCGCGCACGATCCGGCGGACCGTGTTCGGGTCGATGACGAAGTTCTGGCCGCGCTGCTTGGTCGGACGTACGCCGAGCGACGCGGCCAACGAACGCACTTCCGCCGGACCGAGAAGCCTCGGTCCGGCGGAAGTGGATGAATCAGACGAGCTCACGCCTGTCAGTGTGTCAGGCTCAGGCCTTCTTGCCGCACACCGGCCAAGCGCCGTAGCCACCGCGGTCGGCCTTGACCTTCTCCGCGATCGCGATCTGCTGCGCCTTCGAGGCACCGTTGGCGTTGCTGGCGTACGCCGTACCGCCGTAGGCCGCCCAGGTGCCATGGTCGAACTGGAGACCGCCGTAGTACCCGTTACCGGTGTTGGCCGCCCAGTTGCCGCCCGACTCACACGCGGCGATCCGGTCCCACGCGCCACCACTGCTGGTGGGCGGCGTCGGCTTCTCGTCCGTGGTCGTGGTCGTCGGCTCGGCCGGCTTCGGCTTGGTGCCGACCAGGACCTTCTCGTCGACCGGCGCGGTGACGACCTTCGTCGCGACCACCTTCGTGGTCGACAGCTTGCCGTCCAGGTAGGTGTACAGGTACGTGACGGACTTGGAGCCGTCGGTGCCCTTGGCCGTAGTCTTCGTGCTGCCCTGGACCAGCGTCGCCGACTTGGTCTGATCGGTGCCGTGCGCAACCGCCAGGGTCTTGGTGACCTGCTTCTGCAGGACCTGCACGTAGCCGACCTTGTTGACGCCGAGCTTCAGCGGGGTGGCGGCGGCCGGAGTGATCCGGTCGTCGGCGTCCCAGCGGATCTTCGCCTCGGTCAGGGCCTCGCCGACCGTACCGGCCAGCGACTTGATCGTCGCGATCTTGCCCAGGTGGACGATCTGCACGGTCTTCGGGGTCTTCACGACCAGCTCCAGCCCCTGGCGCCCGAGCGGCGCGCTACGGCTGGTGGAGAGCTGGGCCCCGTCGTACCGCAGACCGAGGTCGGCGAGCGCTTCGTTCACGCTGTCGGCGGTGGTCCAGTAGGCCTTCTTGGTGCCGTCGGCGTTGACGGTCAGCTCGCGACCGTACTGAACCGCGATCTCCTGGCCGTCCTTGAGCTTGGAGTCCGGACCCGGCGCGACCACGTCGTGGGCACCGATCTGAACTTTCTCGGCCTTCAGGGCGTCTGCCACGGTGGAGCCGAAGGTGTGAACCTTCCGCACCTGGCCGTCGACGGAGAGGCTGACTGTCTTGCTCTTCTCGGCATACGCCGCAGAGCCGCCCGCGACGGCAATCGCGGCGGTCGCACCGACGGCCGCGATGATGGACTTACGCACTAACGCTCCCAGGTAGGGCTACCCGGGCACGGGGTGGGACAGCACAGGCACCGACCGTCGACGCCGGACTGGCTGCCCGGAGCTTCGTGTCCCGCCGAGGGGATGTACTGCCCGGAATCTTCCCCGATCCCGGCCAACATCACGGGACCATAACGAAGATATGCCGGAAGTGCCAATCCCCTGGTCGGCGAGTCGCAAATGGGTGTAACGGGGCCGACATGCCTCGTCACGCCAGGTGATGACCCCACTGGCCGCGATGCACCACTTCGGCGGTCGTCCGGCGACCTCGTTTCAGTGACGGCGAGCGCTTGTCCTGGGCCCGGTAACCGACCGACAGCACCCCGACCAGATCGAACCCCTCGGGTACGCCGAACTCCTTCAGCAGCCGGCCCACTTTGTCCGCAGGAGGCCCGAAAAAGCAGGCTCCCAGGCCTTCGTCGACGACCGTCTGCAGCATCAGCAGCACCGCCATCCCGGTGTCGACGTACCAGTACGGCGCGGTCCAGCGGCCCTCGTCGCGATCGGTCCAGCCCTTGTCCGGCTCGGTGTACCGATCGAGGTAGGCGTCCTTGTGCGCGAACGCGAGAACGAGCAGCGGCGCCCGGCGCAGGCCTGTGATCCACTCCACATACTTCTCGTCCGGATCCTCGGCCGCGATCCGCCAGTACCGCTCCCGCTCGTCACCCTCCAGCGTCAGGAACGCCCACCCCTGACTGAACCCGCCCGACGGCGCCCGAAGCCCATTCTCCAGAATCCGCTCCCGGGTCTCCTCTGGGACCGGCCGGTCCGGGTCATAGTTCCGAACCATCCGCCGCCGCCGCACAACCTCACTGAACTCCATGAGGTGTGTCTATCAGCGGCCTCAGCCGACGTCGTCGCCGACCTCCAGGTGCCGCCAGAACTCGATCGCCGGCTGAGCCGTCACGCCGGCCGCCGCCATCATCTGCTCGATCTGCGGCCCGGAGTTCGCGAAGAACGCCTGGAACGACGCCTCGTCGGGCCACTCGTCGACGACGAGAAGCTCGTTCTCGCTGCCGTAGAAGTGATGTGAGATCAGGCCGCGACTGGATGCGTCCGCAATCACACCTTCGAAGAGCGCGCCGTTGTCGGCACCCAGCTTCTCGATCGCCGTGGGGTCCCCAGTCACCCGCAGGGTCATCAGAACACTCATTGCCCCTCCCCCTTGCAGGCCGGCCCCGAAGCGGGCCGACGCCCTCAGACTGCGCTCGCCCGACACCCCGCGCAACGGCCCGCGGAAACGTTGACGGTCGGCGTCCGGCCCGTCACGAAAGCAGCTTCGCCAGCAGGTAGGCCTCGGTGCCGGCCAGACCCACCGAGCAGAACAGCACGGTCCGCCCCGTCACGTTGTCTGCAATCGCGGCGCCGAGACTCATCAGCCGCTCCTGCTGCGGAGTGCCGGCCAGGACGAAGGGCGGGTCGTACGCCGCGGTCTGCGCAACCGAGTCCGTCACGACAAGGTCGGCCCGATCAACCAACTCCGCCCCAAACTCCGCCCGCCCAACCTGCTTCGGCCCGACCGTCGTCACGAAAGCCCCGTCCTTCACCCAAGCCGGCTCGATCACCGGCGTCGCGCTGTTGGTCGCCAACACCACGACATCCGCCCCCTCAACAGCATCACGGGCCGACTCGACCGCAGTCACAGGCAACCCAAGATCCCCAGAAGCCCTTCTAGCAAAGGCGATCCGCCGCTCCCGGTCCCGACCGAAAACCCGAACACTCGACAACCGCCGCACCGCCCCGATAGCCCAGAGCTGAGTGAAGGCTTGGGTGCCCGTACCTATCAAGGCGAGGGTGGTAGCAGTCGGGTCGGCGAGGGCGTCGACGGCTACACCTCCGATCGCGCCGACCCGCCTCGGCCCCAGTTCGTTGCCTACAGCAATCCCCCGCACCTCACCAGAACCCCAGTCGTGCAGCACGACGACCTGCTGCCCAAGATCGGTGTCAAACGAGTCATACGACCGGTAGCCGTACCACTCCCCTTCCAACGCACCGGTCGTGAACACCAGCCGCCCACCACCGAGCTCGGTGGATACCCGAGGCGGCGTGTGCAACCGCCCCGCATGAGCAGCAAGAATCGCCTCCCGCATCCAGGCAACCGCATCGCCGGGGCGGAGCCGGGCCCGGATATCGGCATCGGTGAGGATGGTTACCACGGTCTGCCGCTCAGTCGCGCTGCGGAGAGTGCGGTTGCCTTGGGCCACCGGTCGGCCGCGTCGCCTGCTGTCCGCGGGGCCGCGAGCCTTCGCCCTGCTTCTCCGGATCGGTCTCCTCGAGCACCCGCCCGTTCCACCGGGTCCGAGGGCCACCTCTACCGCCGGCTCGCTGCTCGACGGCGTACACCACCGCGGCCACCAGCCGGTACTCCCACGACTGCGGCGAGATCTCGACCACGTCGGTCACGTGCTGCCGTCCGAGCCGTCCCGAAGCCGCTCGATCAGCCTGACCAGGCTCGAGTTCATCCGCAGGATCGTCATGGACTCGCGCCGTGGGGCTTGCCGGGACAACGCCGCGATCTCGGTCTTCACGCGTTCGGCATGAGCGATCCGCTCGAGCGGCGACCCCTTGTCGGCAAGCGCCTGTCCGAGCAACGTGGAGGCGCGCAGGTACTGCGGGCTGGTGCCGGGCTTCGGCCCGCTGATGAACTCAGGCAGTTTCTCCGCTCTGATCAGCGCCAGGCGACGAGAACGCTCGTCGGCGATCTGTCCTGCCAGCGCCTTCAACCGGACGATCTCAGCAGCGACCGTCGGCTCGTCGGCTCCTCGGAGGGAGTCGGCAAGCTCTAGTAGCTGGGCGTCGAAAGCCTCGTAGTCCACGGACTCAGCGTAGTGGGCGAACGGTTACCACGAGCCGCCGAAGGCGTGGTTGGCGTTGGTGTTGAGGGCGGTGCAGAGTTCAGGGACGGAGATGTTGAGGACGTCGGCCATTTTGCGGACGGTGTGGGGGATGAGGTAGGACGCGTTGGGTTTGCCGCGGTACGGGGAGGGGGTCAGGTAGGGGGCGTCGGTTTCGACGAGGATGCGGTCGAGGGGGGTGACGGCCAGGGCGTCGCGGAGGGACTGGGCGTTCTTGAAGGTGACTACGCCGGCGAAGCTGAGGAAGGCGCCGCGGTTGACGCATTCGCGGGCGAACTCGGTGTCGCCGGAGAAGCAGTGCATGACCAGCCGGTCGGGGACGCCCTCGCGGTCGAGGATGCGCAGGATGTCCTCGTGCGCGTCGCGGTCGTGGATCATCAGCGTCTTGCCGAGTCGCTTCGCCAACTCGATGTGGGCGGCAAACGATTCGTGCTGCGCCGTACGGCCGTCCTCGCCGGTGCGGAAGTAGTCCAGCCCTGTCTCACCGATCACCCGGACCTTGTCCGAGCTCGACGCCAGCCGCTCGATCTCGGCGAGCGCACTGTCCAGCTCGCCGGCTTCCTTCAGCTTCGGTGCCTCGTTCGGGTGCAGCGCGACGCCCGCGATCAGGTTCGGGTACTGCGCAGCCGCCTCGACCGCCCACACCGCGCCGGGCAGGTCGCATCCGACCTGCACGATCCGCGTGACGCCGACCGACGACGCCAGCTTGATCGCCTCGGCCGGGCTCAGCCACGCGCCGTCCTCGCCGTCGGCGATATCGAGATGACAGTGCGCGTCGACCACGCTCATCGGCAACGGATCCGGCACCGCGGGCCGGCTCCGGTCCCGCGACCGCCCGTCCTCACCGATTGCGGCCCGCTCCCGGGTCGGGCGGTCGACCTCCACACCATCAGACATGCCCTCTAGATTACTCAGCGGCTTCTTTCACCTTGGCGACGAGCGTCTCCCACATGCCCTGCGAGTGCTTGGCCTCTTCCTCGCTGGCGTTGTTGTCCTGGCTCAGCTTCAGGTGTGTATCGCCGGTCAGCTCATACGTCAGCGTGTGGTAGTTCTCCGGTACGTCGGGTTGCCCCGTCAGCGGACTCCAGTGCGTGAGCGTCAGCAACCGCCCCGGCTCGACGGCGAGGATCTCGCCCTTGTCCTGGTACGGCTTGCCCTCCCATTCGCCACTCCACGTGATCGGGCTGCCGACCTGCCAGTCGGTCTCGACCTCGGCGCCGAACCACAGCTCCTTCAGCTTCTCCGGGCTGGTCAGCACCTCCCACACCCGCTCGGCCGGCGCATCGATATCGATCTCGGCCACTGCCACATATCCAGTCATGGTGAAACTCCTCTCTCCCCCTGACCGTACGGTTCCCGCCTCCCATGCGCTTGTAGAAAAGCGTCAGCCGGATCGTGCAGGAAGTCAGCACCCACGGCCATGTCCGCAGCCCGCGCAGCCCAGTAGTTTGCGTCTCGGTTCCGCCCGACCGACAGGAGCAGCCGATGCCCAGAAGGCTCAGCGCAGTCCTCGCCGTACTTGGTCTCGCCGTGGGAGCGTTACACACGGAGACGCCGCCACCGATCCCGGTGCAGATCTTCAGTCTGACCGATCTGCACGGATATCTCTCCGAGACGGAGAACCTGACCATCGCCGGCCCGTCCGGCACCCAGCAGGTCGGTGGTGCCACTTATCTCAAGGCGCACATGGACCGGCTGCGGAAACCGAACAGCTTCCTGATCGGTTCGGGTGACCAGTTCAGCGGCTGGCCCGACTACACCCAGGCGTTCGCGAACGAGCCGACGATCGAGGTGCTGAACGCGTTCGGGATGGACTTCGACGTCGCGGGCAACCACGAGTTCGACCGGGAGTTCCCGTTCCTGCGGCGGATACAGAGCGGCGCCTGCTACGGCAAGTCCACCTTCGACAGCTGCTTCAAGGACTCCACCGGCCGGAACTTCCACGGCACCGATTACGCCTACCACGCGGCGAACATCGTCGACCCGCGGACCAAGCGGCCGGTGCTTCCGCCGTACTGGATCGCGAAGGCCGGATCGAAGCGGATCGGCTTCATCGGACTCGGCTTCCCGGGGACGCCGACCGAGACGCTGTCGATCGACGGCTCCGGGTTCGAGTTCCAGGGCGTGGTCGACGCCGCGAACCGGGCCGCGGCGGAGCTCAAGGCCCAGGGCGTGAACGCGATCGTGGTCAGCATGCACGAAGGCGGTCAGCAGGGCGGGTTGTACAACGAGTGCAAGAACCCGACCGGCCCGATCTTCGACGCCGCGCGGGCGATGTCGCCGGATATCGACGTGATCCTCGGCGGGCACTGGCACACCGCGTTCAACTGCATGATCCCGGATCCGAACGGCGTACCGCGTCCGGTGCTGGAGGCAAGCAACCACGGCCGGGTGCTCGGCGAGATCAACCTCCAGCTCGACCCCGCGACCGGTGACGTGATCCGATCGGCAACGACCGCGACCAACCACGCGGTCACCAAGGACGTCACACCCGATCCGAAGATCCAGCAGATCGTGAAGTACTGGATGGACAAGTGGACTGCCCGCCAGGCGCAGCCGATCGCCAAGCTCGACCGCGATCTCGACTTCGCCACCACCGCGGAGAGCCGGACCGGCAACCTGGTCGCCGACCTCTACAAAGCCGAAGCGGACGGCGACTTCGCCCTGGTCCCGGCCGATCTCGGCGTCGACGTGATCGCCGCCGGGCTGAAGGCAGGCACGGTGACGTACGGCGAAGCCTGGCCCGTCGCCGGGATCTCGCCGATCACCACGCTCTCGATGAAGGGCTCCACGGTTGAGGCCGTCCTCGAGCAACAGTGGATCCCGCCGGCGTACGGCTGCAGCAGGCTGTCCGCGCTCGCAACCTCCGCGAACTTCCGCTACACCTACGACCTCGGCAGACCGGTCGGCGATCGCATCGACCCTGCGAAGGTCCTGATCAACGGGAAGCCGCTGAAGCTCGACAAGACGTACCGCGTGACGACCAGCGCGGCGATGCCGTTGCACGGAGCGCAGTACGGCTATCCCGGCTTCCAGCAATACTCCAAGCTCATCCGAGCGCCGAAGATGGGCCAGGAGGTGTTCCTCAACTACTTGCGGACCCATCCGTTGCTCAAGGCACCGAGTCTCGGCCGGGTGACCGCGATCCCCGGTACGCCGCCGCCCGTCGACGGCCCGTTCGGCCCACTGAACCTGCTGCCGCAGAGCGAGATGACCGCGACGGCCACCAGCCAGGGATCGCCCGCCTACAGCGCAGCAGGCGCGATCGACGGCAACTGCACGACGATGTGGCACTCGAACTGGAGCCCGCACGCACCGCTCCCGCAGTACATCACCCTCGATCTGAAGACGCCGCGCGCGATCGAAGCGCTCGTCTACACCCCGCGCCAGGACGCCGACGTGCCGAACGGCCGGATCTCGTCGTACGACGTCCAGACCAGCGCCGACGGGATCACGTTCACGTCGGCCACGCAGGGCACCTGGGACGGCACCGTCGACGCCAAGATCGCAAGGCTCCCGGCCGGTACGACCGCCCGCTACGTGAGGCTGATCGGTCTGGCCGGCGGGGCGGACTACGCGGCCGCGACCGAGCTCAATATAGCTCTAGCTCCGGGTTCCTGACCTTGGCGCGATGGGCGGTCGGCGACATCCCGTAACGGCGGCCGAACTGGCGGCTGAGGTAGTGCGGTGAATCGAAGCCGACCGCCGCGGCGATCTGCGCAACGGACATATCGGTCGCGCCGAGCAGCTCGGCGGCGCGCTGCAGCCGGAGCGCCAGTACGACGTTCATGATCGAGTCGCCGACCTGCTCCTTGAAGAGATGCGCGAGCCGGGAGACGGACACCTGGGCGAGCCCGGCGAGCGAGGTCAGCGTGTGCGGCCTCGCCGGGTCGGCGGTGATTGCCTCGAGCACCAGATGCACGCGGGCGTCCAGGTGCTGCGTCTCCCGGCGCAGGCTCGCGACCGCGGTCAGTAGCACCTCCTCGATGCCGTTCATGGTCAGCTCGGTCGCGACACTCTTCTCGAGCAGGTGCAGCTCGGTATCGCCGGTCGGCGACAGCCCGGCCCGCTGCGCATCCCGATGCAGCCGGTCGAAGGCAGACACCACGCGGTCGGTCTCCGACGACCTCGTCAACCGCACGTACGACAATCCCGGCATTGCCTGTGGCAACGACAACCACGTGTGCCACTCGCGCCGCGGCTGGAAATGCGCCCACCACGACTCCCAGTACGTGCCGACCGTGCCGTAGTCGTGCGGCGTCCCCGGGCTGACCAGTACGACGTCGCCGTGGCGCAGCGTCAGCCGGTTCTCACCGATCAGGTACCGGCCCGTGCCGGAGGCCGTGTAGAGCAGGTACCAGCTGCCCACGCCGTCCGGCCGGACGACGCGATAGTCACCGCCGCTGTGGAAATGACCGGTCACCAGTTTGCTCGGCGGCGGGATCTCGCTGTACAGCTCGATCAGTACCTGGGTAGCAAGATCGTGCTCGAAGTCAGCAGGCTCCGTCATGGTGGATCCCCTCGTAAGGGCTCCAAGATTAGCAAGATCCTGCACCCGGAGAATCGAGTGAATCCGTGCCCTTCGCCCCCGTCGCCGAGCTCGAGTACGACGCGTCCACGCTGGTCTTCGAGCACGGCTGGCAGTCCTGGAGCCCGAGCGGCTGGTACCGGCTCGACGCCTCACCGCCACGGCCGACCGCGCCGAACCATCACGTGATGGCGTACCGCCCGGGCGTCGACGCCGGCCAGTTCCAGGGCGAGGGCCTGCTCGCGGTCGCGACCGCCGGCGAGGTCACGACAGTTGCCGCGATCACGCCCGACGCGGTCCCGTCGATCCGCGCCGAGGTCCACGGCAACCGCCTGGTGATCTCGGCCGACGGCGAGGTTCAAGTCACCACAGGCACGCACACCAACCCCAACCAGGCGCTCGCGGACTGGGCCGAATCCTTGGGGTCACCACCGATCCGGGTCTTCGGTCCGTCGTGGTGCAGCTGGTACGCGTACTGGGGCAAGGTCACCGAACGCGACGTGATGACCGAGGTCCGCCAGTTCGACCAGCACGAGCTCAGCGTCGACCTGGTCCTGCTCGACGAGGGGTACCAGGCCGCGATCGGTGACTGGCTGACGCCGCGCGACGACTTCGGCTCGACCGTCCGGCTCGCCGCCGACATCCGGTCCAGCGGACGCCGCGCCGGCATCTGGGTCGCCCCGTTCTTGGTTGCCGCCGGCAGCGAGACAGCGCGCAAGCATCCCGAGTGGCTGGTCCCCGGGATCAACGCCGGTACGAACTGGGGCCAGGAGCAACTAGTCCTCGACGTCACGCATCCCGGCGCCGCACGGCACATCCAGGACGTCTTCACGGAGCTGTGCCGGCAGGGGTACGACCATTTCAAGCTCGACTTCGTGTACGCCGGTGCGATCGACGGGCCGCGGCACGAGCAGCTCGACGGCATCGCGGCGTACCGGCACGGGATGCGACTGCTGCGCGAGGCCGTCGGACCGAACCGGATCCTGCACGGTTGCGGGGCACCGATCCTGCCGAGTCTCGGACTGGTCGACTGCATGCGGATCTCGCCGGACACCGATCCGTTGGTCGACCCACCGTCCGGCGACATCAGTCAGCCGGGTCAGCGCGGCGCCCGTTCCACGTCGGTGGCGCGCGAGTTCCTGCACGGCCGGTGGTGGGCCAACGACTCCGACTGCCTGATCGTGCGGCCGGACGTCCAGGAGCGGGAGATCTGGGCGCACCACATCGCGGAGGGCCCGGGGCTGCGGATGTCGAGTGATCCCATCGGCGAGCTCGATCGCTGGGGGCTGGATCGCACCCGCGAGCTGCTCGTCCCGAGTTCGCCGCGGCCCCACCCGCTGAAGGATCCCGATGCTTAGGCCCGCGCCCCGCCGTCGGCACCGCATCGGACAGGCCCGGCAGACGGCAGCGGCGTACGCGCTGCTCGCGCCGAGTCTGGTCGGCGTACTCGGGTTCCTACTCGCGCCCGTGGTGATCGTGCTCGTGCTCAGCCTGTTCGACTGGAAGTTGCTGTCGACACCGGAATTCATTGGGCTCGCCAACTACCGCAAGCTGTTCACCGACTCCGACGTCTGGCATTCACTCCTGGTCACGCTGTACTACGTCCTGATCTGCGTGCCCGGTACGACGATCCTCTCGCTGCTCCTCGCGCTCCTGGTCGATCGCAAGCTGCGCGGGATGAAGTACTTCCGCGCGCTGCTGGTGATCCCGTGGATGGCGACACCCGTTGCCCTCGGCCTGGTCTGGAGCTGGATCTTCGACCCCGGCCGCGGCGCGCTGAACCAGTTCCTCGGGCTGTTCGGCGTCCACGGCCCGGCCTGGCTGTCGTCGCCGGTCCTCGCGATGCCGAGCGTCGCCGCCGTTCACATCTGGCAGTTCGCCGGGTACAACATGCTGTTCTTCCTGGCCGGTCTGCAGAACATCCCGCCGTCGCTGCGCGAGGCATCGTCGCTGGACGGTGCCTCGCCGGTCGCGCACTTCTTCTCGATCACGCTTCCGCTGCTGCGGCCGACGATGCTGTTCGTGCTGATCACCAACGTGATCGGCTCGTTCCAGGCCTTCGACACGATCTTCGTGATGACCGAGGGCGGACCCGGCGACAGCACCGAGGTGACGACGTACCTGATCTACGACGAGGCGTTCAAGAAGTTCGACTTCGGCTACGCCTCGACGATCTCGGTGCTGCTGTTCGCGGTGGTGCTGATCGCGACGATCTCCCAGTTCGTGTACTTCGAACGCCGTACGACCTACGAGGTGTCCGGATGAAACTGCGCATCTTCGTGTACGCCGTCCTGGTGGCCGGCTGCGTACTCGCGATCTTCCCGTACTTCCTGACCGTGCTGACCGCGTTCAAGGGCCCGGGGCAACTGTCGGAGACGATGCCGTGGGAGCCCGGCGTACCGCCCAGCACGGCCGCGTTCCACCGGTTGTTCGCCTCCGGCTTCGGTGGCTACCTGGTCAACACGACGCTCGTCACGGCCGGGATCACTCTCGGCCAGGTCGTGTTCGCGGTGCTCGCGGCATATGCGTTCGCGCGGCTGTCGTTCCCGGGCCGGGACGCGTTGTTCTGGGTCTATCTGTCGACATTGATGGTGCCCCCGGTGGTCACGATGATCCCGCTGTACCTGATGATGCAGAAGCTCGGCCTGGTCGACACCTGGGCCGGTCTGATGCTGCCGACGATGCTCGGTACGCCGTACGCGATCTTCCTGCTCCGCCAGTTCTTCCGCAGCATTCCCGCGGATCTCGAGGACGCCGCCCGGATCGACGGCGCCGGGCGGGTCCGGACGCTGGTGTCGATCGTGCTGCCGTTGTCGAAACCGATCCTGGTCACCGTCACCACGCTCGCCGTGGTCGCCAACTGGAACAGCTTCCTCTGGCCGCTGATCATCACCAGCAGCGAGGACAAGCGGTTGCTGTCGGTCGGGATCGCCTTGTTCAAGGGGGAGATCGGCGTCGATTACAACGCCGTGATGGCCGGCAGCCTGATCGCGCTGGCGCCGCTGCTCGTGCTGTTCATCGTGTTCCAGCGCTTCATCGTCCGCTCGGTCGCTGTTACCGGGCTCAAGTAGTTCGGAGGCTCTCATGTCTTTGTCCAGGAGGACTTTTCTGATCGGCGCCGGCAGTGTGCTCGCGCTGGCCGGGTGCGGCTCGTCGAACGACGCCGGCTCGAGTGGTGGCGGCAAGGTCGAGCTCGTGTACCGGTTGTGGGACGAACAGCAGGAGGTCGGCTACAAGGCGGTGTTCGCGGAGTTCACCAAGGAGAACCCGGACATCACCGTCCGGATGGAGGTCCTGCCATGGGACCAGTACTGGACAAAGCTCACCACCGAACTCGCCAGCGGCAAGGCGCCGGACGTGTTCTGGCTGACCGTCGACTACTTCCCGGACTTCGCCGGCAAGGGTGTACTGGCGCCGCTCGACGACCTGATCTCGAAGGCCGGGCTCAAGCTCGACGCGTACAACGAGAACGTCGTGCAGTCGTACAAGTTCGAGGACAAGCAGCTGGGGATGCCGAAGGACATGGGCATCGTCGGGCTGCTGTACAACAAGGACCTGTTCAAGAAGGCCGGCGTGACGATGCCGGCCGAGCTGACCTGGGCGCCGGACGGTTCGGGCAGCTTCCTCGAGGTCGCCCGCAAGCTGACCGTCGGCACCAAGCAGTGGGGGTTCTGCTCGTGGAACCACAACCAGACCCAGTGGCTGAACTGGATCGCCTCGAACGGCGGCCACGCGATGGACAAGCCGTACGGCACGTTCGACTTCGCCGGGCAGAAGTCGGTCGAGGCGCTGCAGTTCGCCCGTGACCTGATCTTCAAGTGGAAGGTGTCGCCGGACGGCACCCGGACCAACCCGCCGACCGGGCAGGCGACCGAGATGTTCTACCGGGGCGAGGTCGCGATGTTCCCGGCGAACAACGCGCTGCTCCCGTTCGCGCTGCCCGAGGTGAAGTTCCCGATCGGCGTCGCCGCGATGCCGGCCGGACCGGCCGGGCGGACGGTGGTGATCAACGGCCTCGCCGAGACGATGTTCGCGAAGACCAAGCACCCGGACGAGGCCGGCAAGCTGGTCGCGTTCCTCGGCTCGGAGAAGGCGCAGCGGTTGATGGGCGACGCGGGGTACATCATCCCGGCGTTGACCGACGCGGGCGCCGGGTACCAGGCGTTCTGGAAGAAGAAGGACATCGACGTCAAGCCGTTCCTCGACTCGGCGGCCGGCAGCACGGTCAACCTCCCGATCGCGGACGGCTGGACGTCGAAGAGCACCGAGATCAACAAGGCCGCCAACGACCTCTTCCTCGACAAGACGCCCGTTCAGGACATCGCCACAGCCATGGACAAGATTGGGAATGACAAGTGAAAGAGCTGACCGACTCCCACGACCTGGTGTCGGACGCCGCCGCTCTGCAGACACGGCTGGCCTCCGACGGCTACTTGTTCTTCCGCGGGTTGTTGCCTGTTGACGTGGTGACCGACGTGCACGAACAGCTGGCGCGGATCTTGTACGACAGTGACTGGCTGGACCGGAACGCTGATCCGCGGGAGCTGGTGGCGTCGAGACGGGCCGTCGAGGAGGGGTCGGCCGGGTTCTTCGGTGCCTATACGGCGATCCAGAGCACGCAGGCGTTCCACCAGCTCGCCGTACGGCCGGAGTTGATCGGGTTGGCCGGCCGGTTGCTCGGTGAGGAGGCGTTCGCGCATCCGGCGCATATCTGCCGGATCGCGCCGCCGTCGCCGGGGGCGAATCCGACGCCGATCCATCAGGACTACCGGTTCATCCAGGGCTGCGTCGACACGCTCACGACGTGGCTCCCGTTGAGCGCGGCGCCGCCGGAGATCGGTGGGCTGCGGGTGTACGCCGGGTCACCGCGGCTCGGAGTACTCCCGGTGAAGGCGTCCGACGGGCCGGGGATGATGCGGGCCGAGGCCGACGAGAACCACCCGGAGTGGCGTACGACGTCGTACCAGCCGGGCGACGTACTCCTGTTCGGGAGCCTGACCGTCCACGGCGCGATGCCGAACCGGACGAAGCGGCTGCGGCTGTCGGCCGACTTCCGGTATCAGGCACTGAGCGCACCGATGGCGAGGGATCTGCTCGGCACCGGGAAGCCGCACTACCACCCGGAGGTGCCGGACTTCCCGACCCTCACCCGCGGCTGGACCTCGACGGAATCCGTCGAGGTCCCGGCCGGGGTGAACTTCGTCGATCGCTGGGACCCGCGCGTGGACGACGTACCTACGCCGACGTCCAGGTTCAGCTACGCCTGAGGCAGTACGACGACCTTGCCGCGGGCGTGGCCCGACTCGCTCAGCGCCTGGGCCTTGTCCGCGTCCGCCAGGGCGAAGCTCTCGGCGATCCGGATCGTGAGCTTGCCGTCGGCAGCCGCCTGCAGCTGCGCGTCGAGGGCGACCCGGACCTCCTCGGGGGAGCCGGTGCCGCCCCCGGACGTCTGGATGCCGAGCTCGGCCGCGGCGAAGTCGGCGATGGTGACGATCCGGTCGGTGCCGCCGCGGAGCTCGATCGACTCCTCGAGACCGCCCTTGCCTGCCGTGTCGAACACCGCGTCGACGCCCTGCGGAGCGGCTTCGCGGACCCGCTCGAGCAGGCCCTCGCCGTACAGCACCGGGATCGCGCCGATCGACGTCAAGTACTCGTGGTTCGCCTCGGACGCCGTACCGATCACGGTCAGACCGGCAGCCTTCGCGAGCTGGACGGCGACCGAGCCGACCGCGCCCGCGGCGCCATGGATCAGGATCGTCTCGCCGGGCTTCACCTCGAGCAGGTCGAGCACCCGCTGCGCGGTCTCGCCGGCAACCGGTACGCCGACGGCCTGCTCCCAGCCGAGACCGGCCGGCTTGCGGGTGATGTTGCCGCCGAGCGCGTACTCGGCGTACGAACCGCCGGCCGACCAGCCGACGACCTCGTCGCCGACCGCGAAGGCCGCGCCGTCACCGGCCTCGTCCACCACGCCGGCGACCTCGAACCCCGGGATCGCGGGGAATTTCGCCGGTGCGAAGTCCTTCGTGAAGCCGCGCCGGATCTTCGTGTCGTACGGGTTCACGCCGGCCGCGTGCACCTTGATCCGCACCTGCCCGGGGCCTGCGTGCGGCTCCGGCACATCCTGCACCTCGAGTACCTCGGGATCGCCGTACTCCTCGAACACCACAGCCCGCATGCCACAGCCTCCTCGAATTGGTTGTTGCTACAAGAAAAGGCTGCGCCGCCGCCCGGCATTCCCGGACGGCGGCGCGAGTTTGTTGCAGTTAGCTCTCTTCGAGCCGCGGGAAGAGCGGCTCACCCTTGGTCAGCGTCGAACCCGGCGGCAGCTGACCCCAGGTGCCGGCGTCCTGCACGCGCTGGTCTTTCAGCGCGCCCAGCTTCTCCTCGGCGCCGAGCAGCTCCCACAGCTTCGCGGACGACTTCGGCATGGTCGGGTTGTGCAGTACGGCGACCGCGCGCAGCGTCTCGGCCGCGGAGTACAGGATCGTGGCGAGCCGGTCCTGCTTCGACTCGTCCTTCGCGACCTTCCACGGCTCCTGCTCGGTGACGTATCCGTTGACCGCGCCAACGAGCTCGTTGATCGCAGCGAGCGCGTCCTGGAACGCGAGCGTGTCCAGCGCCTTGTCCGCGGTCGCCACGGTCTGCGCGAGCTTGTCAGCCAGCGCCTGCTCGGCCGGTCCGTGGTCGGTCGGCTCCGGCAGCGCGCCGTCGAAGTACTTGCCGACCATGGCCGCGATCCGGCTGGCCAGGTTGCCCAGGCCGTTCGCAAGCTCGGAGGTGTAGACCGCGCTCAGGTGCTCCCACGAGAACGAGCCGTCCGAGCCGAACTGGATCGTCCGCAGGAAGTAGTACCGGAACGCGTCCGAGCCGAAGTGGTCGGTGATCTCGTGCGGCGCGATCGCGGTCAGCTTCGACTTGCTCATCTTCTCGCCGCCGACCAGCAGCCAACCGTGCGCGAACACCTGCCGCGGTACGGCGACACCGGCAGCCATCAGCATGGCCGGCCAGATCACCGCGTGGAACCTGAGGATGTCCTTGCCGACCAAGTGGACGTCGACCGGCCACAGCTCCTCGAACCGCTTCGGGTCGGTGCCGTAGCCCGCCGCCGTCACGTAGTTGAGCAGCGCGTCGATCCAGACGTACAGAACGTGGTCCTCGTCCCACGGCACCGGGATGCCCCAGTCGAAGGTCGACCGCGTGATCGACAGGTCCTGCAGGCCCTGCTTGACGAACGCGATCACCTCATTGCGGGCGCTGGCGGGCGCGACGAAGTCCGGCTGCTCGTCGTACAGCTCGAGCAGCTTGTCGGCGTACGCCGAGAGCCGGAAGAAGTAGTTGGTCTCCGAGACCGTCTCCAGCTCGGTGCCGTGGATCATGCACCGCTGGGTGCCGTCCTCGTCGGTCCGGATGTCCGCGGGGAGCTTGAACTCCTCGCAGCCGACGCAGTACAGGCCCTCGTACTCGCCCTTGTAGACGTCGCCCTTGTCGTACAGCGTCTGCCAGAACTCGCGGACCCGCTCGGTGTGGCGCTGCTCGGTGGTCCGGATGAAGTCGTCGTACGCGATGTCGACGTCCACCCAGGCCGGCTTCCAGGCCTCCTCGACCAGCTTGTCCGTCCAGGCCTGCGGCGTCATGCCCTGCGCCTCGGCGCTGCGCATCACCTTCTCGCCGTGCTCGTCGGTACCGGTCAGGTACCACTTGCGCTCGCCGCGCTGCGCGTGCCAGCGCGTCAGGACGTCCCCGGCCACCGTCGTGTAGGCGCTGCCGATGTGCGGCGGGGCCGTGACGTAGTAGATCGGGGTGGTGACGTAATAGGCCTTCTCGGACATGTCTCAAGCGTAGTGGGGCGCGCGAATGCTATTTACCAGGGTCTCGCGCGGCCAGTACGGCGTCGTACACGGTCCGTTTCGGGACGTTGAAGCGCTTCGCGACATCAGCGATCGCTTGTTTGCGGTGCGTACCCGCTTCCTCGTCCTTGGCCACCTCGCGGGCCAGGTCCTCCGCGGTGACGATCTTGTGCGGGTCGGCGCCGGCGACCACGATCGTGATCTCCCCGCGGACGCCGTCCTTCGACCAGGTCACGAGCTCGTCGAGCGGGCCGCGTTTGACCTCTTCATACGTCTTGGTCAGCTCCCGGCACACCGCCGTACGCCGATCCGCGCCGAACGCCTCGGCCATTGCCTCCAGGGACGCGGTCAACCGGTGCGGCGCCTCGAAGAACACCATCGTCCGCGGCTCCTCCGCCAGCTCCCCGAGCCGCCGCCCCCGCTCCCCCGGCTTCCGCGGCAGAAACCCCTCGAACGTGAACCGATCCACCGGCAACCCGCTCAACGCCAACGCCGTCAACACCGCCGAGGGCCCCGGCACAGCCGTCACCGGCACGTCCGCCTCGATCGCCGCCGCCACCAGCCGGTACCCCGGATCCGACACGCTGGGCATCCCCGCGTCGGTCACCACCACCACGGTCTGCCCGTCGACCAACGCCTGGAGCAACTCCGGCGTCCGCTCCCGCTCGTTCCCCTCGAAGTAACTGACGACCCGCCCACCCAGCTGAATCCCCAACTCCGAAGTCAACCGCCGCAACCGCCGCGTATCCTCCGCCGCCACCACATCCGCCCCCACCAAAACCCGCCCCAACCGCGCCGAAGCATCAGAAACATCCCCAATAGGAGTCCCCGCCAGCACCAATCGCCCGGTCATCGGGCCATCATCCCAGCCCGCCGGACAGACTCCGGGAGGCGGTGGTACCGGGGCGTCCGTACGATGGCGGGCGTGGCTGCTGTGATCGAGGATGGGACTGCGCGGCGTAGCGACGTCGGCGAGGGGCTGGAGACGCTCGGGCGGGACGTGCTCGGGAGACGGTTGCCGCCGCTCAAGGAGCGCCTGTACCCGGCCATGCCGCGGGACTTCGACGGTGGCTGGATCGCCACGCTGGCGATCACGCTGATGGCGGGCATCCTGCGGTTCTGGCATCTCAGTACGCCGGTGAAGTTCGTCTTCGACGAGACGTACTACGCCAAGGACGCGTTCAGCCTGCTCAAGTTCGGGTACGCGCGCCAGTTCATCGACCAGCCCGAGGGCGCCGCCGACAAGGCGATCCTGAGCGGCAACCTGGACGTCTTCAAGCCGACCCCGAGCCTGACCGTGCACCCCGAGGTCGGCAAGTGGATGATCGCGGCCGGTGAGCAGCTGTTCGGGATGAACACGTTCGGCTGGCGGTTCATGCCGGCCCTGTTCGGCACCCTGACCGTCCTCCTGGTGATCCGGACCGTACGCCGGATGACCCGCTCGACCCTGATCGGCTCGATCGCCGGCCTGCTGCTCGCGGTCGACGGCCTGCATTTCGTGATGTCCCGGGTCGCGCTGCTCGACATCTTCCTCGCGTTCTGGCTGGTCGCAGCGGTCTCCTGCCTGGTCGCGGACCGCGACTGGACCCGCCGCCGGCACGCAGACTCCCTCGACACCCCGACCTCCGACGGCGAACGTCGTACGATCGGCCGCTGGCTGCTCATCCGCCCGTGGCGCATCGCCGCCGGCATCTGCTTCGGCCTCGCGCTCGGCACGAAATGGTCGGCCGTCTGGACGCTCGCCGCGTTCGGCGTACTCGCCTTCGCCTGGGACTTCGGCGCCCGCCGCGCGCTCGGCGTACGGTTCGCGTTCGTGAAGTCGGCGCTCGTCGACGGCATCCCGGCGTTCGTCAGCCTCGTGCTGGTCGCCGGCGTCACCTACCTCGCGACCTGGACCGGCTGGCTGCTGCACGACAACGCCTACGACCACAACTGGGCGGCGAGCAATCCGGCACACGGCGTGATGAAGGTCGTGCCCGACGACTTCCGGTCACTGCTCGAGTACCACAAGGAAGTGCTCGCGTTCCACACCGGCGACTACATCAAGCACGCCACCCACCCGTACCAGTCGAACCCGGCCGGCTGGCCGATCATCGCCCGCCCGATCGGCTTCGACGCGGTCAACGACATCAAACCCGGTACGCCGGGCTGCAACGCCCCCGCCGGGACCAACTGCCTGCAGGTGATCTCTGCCCTCGGTACGCCGCTGCTGTGGTGGGGCGGCGCACTCGCCCTGATCGCGGCGCTGGTGTTCTGGATCGGCTCGCGGGACTGGCGGTACGGCGTACCGATCGTCGGGTTCGTCACCTGCTGGGTGCCGTGGTTCGCGTTCGACGACAGACCGATCTTCTTCTTCTACGCCGTCACGATGATCCCGTTCACCGTGATGGCAGTGGCCCTGGTCCTCGGCAAGATCCTCGGCCCGGCACGCGCGGCGATCGGTTCGGCGGCCAGTGCGATGAGTACGGCGTCACCGCGCCGGCTGATCGGCAGCGCGGTGGTCGGCGCGTTCGTCGTACTCGTGGTGCTGAACTTCGCCTACATCTGGCCGATCCTGACCGACAAGGTCCTCCCCCATCCGGACTGGCTCAACCGGATGTGGTTCAAGTCCTGGATCTAGCCGCGTAGTCGACGTTCGTGAACGGCCAGTCCTCGGCCAGCCAACCGGAGACTGCCTCGTACAACGGAACGTCCAGCTCGGCGCGGCCAGCGGTCACCCACGACCGTACGTCGGTGACTCCCGGATCCTTGCGCGACGGATAGATGTAGACGCACCCGATCACGTCTGTGTCGATCACCGTGAAGGTGAAGCCACGCCGCTGAACGAAGTCCTCCGCGTGCCGCTCCAGATCCGCGAGATTCGACTCGAGCGTCATCCCGTCGACCGGCGGCCAGCTGCCACCGAACCCCGGAGTCGCACGGATGTGCTCGATGCTGCTCGTCCACGCGGCATGATCCGGGACGTTGTGCTCCGGCCCGAGCGGTTCCAGCCGGAAGCGTGGCGTGATCAGTTCCCGGGGCACGTCGAAGTCAGCTGGGACGAAGTCGCTCATGCCCGCAGGCTATGAGGCCACGCCCCGGACCGCACGCGCATTAGTGCAGCTCGTGGTGGCCCTTCCCCTTGTTCTTCTTGCCGTGCCGCTTGGCCGAGGACTGGCCGCCGACGCCGCCGAACAGCGCGAGGCCCTTCACCACGACGGTCGGCGCGTTCGGGTCCGGGTCGTCGCTGCCGCGGGCGCCGAAGCCGCCGAAGATCCCGACGCCCTCGTTGCGGACCGTCACGCCTTCGGGCACGGTGATGTCGATCCCGCCGAACACCGCGAACGCCCAGATCGTCACCTCGCGGCCCTCGAAGACCGCGTTGGTCATGTCCAGATCGTGCCCGCCGAACACCGCGAACGCGTTCGTACGCCGCTTCACCCGCCAGCGGCCGGTCCGCTCGCCGCCGCCGAAGATCGCCACCATCGTGTCGAAGCTCTGGCTCGGGTCGGCCGGCTCCTCGATCGGGACCGGGCTGTTGGAGACCGACGGCTGCGCCACCGGCAGCGGCGCCGACCGGGCCTGACCCGGTACGACGAGGTCGCGGGTGATCGGCTCGAGCTCGCCGAGGGTCCTGGCCTGCAACGTCTGCTCGAGGCGTTCGGCATGCTCGTCCTGCGACAACCGCCCCGACATCAGGGCATCCCGCAGTACGTCGACGACCTGGTCACGATCGGTGTCGGACGCCCGCAGGTGCGCGTGCGGGTGCGGGCGGTCGGGCAGATTCTCCATAAGACGGAACGATATATCGAGAGGGGCTCGGTGCGGACTCCGGAAAACCCCCGATCCTGACCCCTACTCCTGACGCTGGACTCTGAGGGCACAGAGCAGCGCGACGAGGGTGATTGCGGCGAAGGTGAGCGCCGTACCCGGGTAGCCGCCGAGGCCGAGGCCCAGGCCGCCGATCGCGGCGCCGAGGAACGTACCGAGGCTCATGCCGGCCGCGTTGACGCTGAGCGCCGAGCCGCGGAGGTCGCCGCTGCGACGGACCAGGAGCGTGGTGACACAGGCCGCGACGGTCGCGTGGCTCGCGCCCATCAGAGCGGTGAGCAGCAGCGTGAGTGGCAGGGTCGGCGAGAAGTAGAACGCCGCGACCGCGATCAGCGCCACGACGATGCCGGCGAGGAGCAGCTTCTCCGGGCTGATCCACGCGCGATCGGTGGCGAGATAACGCCCGGCGAAGAGATTGCCGAGGAAGAACGACGCGCCACTCAGTGACCACACGAGCGCGAACCAGCCCGGAGCGAGGTCGAACTTGTCGTCGTAGAACGCGGCGAGATACGCGAGGTACCCCATGAACGCGGCGGTCCGAAGCATGGCGACCGCGAGCAGCGGAAGCGCACCGGGGACGCGGGCCAACTCGCGGTACGTCGCGAGGTAGCTCACCCGCTCGTTCCTGCTCCGGGGCGACTTGCGCCCACGGCCGCGCCATAAGAAGGCGGCCGACAAGGCGAGCGAGATCGCCGAGGCGGCGAGCAGGTTGCCCCGCCAACCCCAGATCAACCCCGGTACGGCGAGCACCGGAGCCGCCAGCATCGCCATCGCCGACGTCGTTGCGGACACCAACGTCGCCGCCCGCCCCGCGGCCGCCGGCGAGCGGAACCGATCCGCCGCCGCAGCCCCGATCGACGGCGCCAGGATCGAGGTCGACGCACCGATCAGCAGGCAGAACGCCGCCAGCGCGAATACGTTGCCTACAGCCCCTAACGCGGCCGAGATCCCCAGCAACGCGAGCCCACCCGCGGCCACCAACTCCCGTGCGACCCGATCCATCAACGGCGCCAGCGAGACCCCGACCGCCAGCGCCGCCAGTCCACCGAGCCCGCGCAGGCCGCCGATCTCCGCCACGCTCCCGCCCGCGGTGTCCGCGATCGGCACCAGATACATCCCGAACACCGTGAACGGGATCAGACTCACCGTCGAGGCCAGCAGGAAGGGCCAGAGCCGCCTGGCCATCCGGAGATCGCCGGGGACTTCGGCGGCCAGTTTCTGCGAGGTGCTCATAGATCCGTCCTGTAGCGATAGAGGCTGCTCGGGCGGGAGCTGAACTGGGAGAAGGGGAACGGCTCGGCGGACAACGCGGTCACGCCGTCGCCGAGGAACGCGCGGGCGACAGCGCTGCCGGTCTGCGCGTAGATGGCGAGCGGCTTCGATTGCTCGCGGCAACGAGTGAGGAGTACGTCGAAGCTGCCGTTGGACAGGGTCATGCCGGTGGCGACAACCGCGTCGGCGGCATCCACGACCTCGATCATGTCCCGCGACACGGCCAGACCGGAGGCGGTCTCGCGGAGGTTGAAGTCGCACGGGAGACAGATGCCGCCGCGGTCGGTGATCGCGTCGACGAGCGGGTTGACGACCCCGATCAGCGCGACTTTGGTGCCGTCAGCAACATCGAGAAGACTGGCCACGACGGCATCACGAGCCCGCGCCCGGACGTCCGGAGTACCGGCCGGGAGGACGATCTCCTCGGCGCTGGCGGACACGTGATGCGGCTCGACCGCGGCCAGATAGGCGTCGAGCGCCGCGATCCGCACCGGGAGCGGGTCGTCCGAGGACAGTACGTCGGCGAGCGTCCGCCCGGAAGTGTCGGCGCAGTACGACGGATCCAACTCCCCGGCCTCGAACGAGCAGGCGCCGAAGACCTCGCCCACGCGGAGGAGCACGTAGTAGTTGCGATAGGTGACCTCAGCCCCCGGCAACCGCGTGGTGTGATGCAACCAGAAGGCGCTGGTGATGTTGAACTCTGCGGGCGAACGGCCGTACGAGCCGTCGAGAACAGCCGCGGTCAGGTCAGCAACAGTCATCGGGCAGCTCCACTCACAGGTTGAGACTAATGCGACGGCGTCGCAGATGGAAACTCCTCACGGCGGGCCAGTGCCGACTCGCGGCGGTCCCACGACATTGCCGACCACGGCACCGAGAGCTCGTCCAGCGAGTCGATCTCGAGCGGGCGCATCGACGCCATCGGCCGCGCCTCGGCATGCCGGGCAAAGGCGGACTCGACGTACCGCGTCCCAGTGTCCGCGGCCAGGAAGACGTGCTTCCGCCCACGGTCGCAGCTGTGCTCCCACAACGCCGACAGGTACGCCGCTCCCGCCGACAGCCCCGCGAACACGCCGGACGTCCGGAGCAGATCCACCGCCGCCGACATCGCATAGTCGAACGAGACCCAGTGCAGCCGGTCGTACAGCTCGTGCCGCACGTTGCGGAACTCGATCGAGCTGCCGATCCCGGCGATGATCATGTCCGGGTCCTGCGTGTGCCCGGCCCCGAACGTGATGCTCCCGAACGGCTGCACGCCGACCAGGTTCACGTCCCGTCCACGCTCCCGCAGGTACGCCGCGATCGCGCCGGTGGACGCGCCCGTACCGACCCCGCCGACCAGGCAGAGCGGTCCGTCCGGCACCACCTCCGCGACGAGATCGGCGACCGCGCGGTACCCGAGGTAGTGGATGTCGTCGTGATACTGCTGCATCCAGTGGTACGTCGGGTTGTCGCGCAGGATCTCCCCGATCCGGCGTACCCGGAGGTTCTGGTCGAGTTGGAGATTGTTCGAGGACGGCACCTGCTCGACGGTCGCGCCGAGGATCTCGAGCTGGATCTTCAGGGTCCGGTCGACCGTGGTCGAGCCGACGATGTGGCAGTTCATCCCGTACCGGTGGCAGGCGAGCGCGAGCGCGTGGGCGTAGATCCCGCTCGAACTGTCGATCAGCGTGTCACCACGCCGTACCCGTCCGGTCTCGAGCAGGTGGCGTACGGCGCCGAGCGCGGAGTACACCTTCATGGTTTCGAACCGCAGGCAGATCAGATCGTCCCCGACCCGGATCGGGTCGGGGTCCTTGATGGCCTCCGCCAGGTGGTCGTGCAGTCGCGTCATCGGCGCGGTTCGCTCCTCGAGTCGATTGTGTGCACGGGCGGAGTGTGCGGGTTTCCGATCCGCGCGGCTGCTACCAGCCGGCGGGTCAATTCGTGGTGTGGTTCGGTCGTGAGGGTCGCGGGCGGACCTTGTTCGACCACGCGGCCGTCGTCGAGGACGAGGACCTGATCCGCGACGGCCGCGACGAGACCGAGGTCGTGACCGATCCAGATCAGCGCCGTACCGCGGGCCTTCAGCTCGGTCAGCAGGTCGAGGACGAGCGCCGTGCCGTGGTCGTCGAGGGCGGTGGTGATCTCGTCGCAGATCAGTACGTCGGGGTTCGCGAGGACCGCGCGGGCGAGGGCGGCGCGCTGGAGCTCGCCGCCGGAGAGTCGGCTCGGCGGGCGGGCCGCGGTGATCGCGGCGACGCCGAGGCGGGCGAGCGTGGCGACGGCTTCGGCGTGGGCCTGATCCGGCGCGAGTCCGCGCAGGCGTTGCGCCGTACGGGCGACCTGCTGGCCGACGGGACGGCGTTCGTCGAAGGAACCGCGCACCTCTTGCCAGACGTACTGGACGCGGCGGGTCTGCTCGCGGGTGCGGTTGCGGAGGACCGGGAGCGGCTCGCCGTCGAGGAGGATGCGGCCGGTGTGGCGCTCGTGCAGGCCGGCGAGGCAGCGCGCGAGGGTGGTCTTGCCGCTGCCGGAGCGGCCGACGACGCCGAGACAGGCGCCGGCGCGGACGTCGAGATCGACATCACGCAGTACGACGTCCCGCCCGCGCGGACGCAGCGAAGCAGACAGGTCCATTGCCTCTAGCAACGGCTGCCCGGGAGTGGAGGTTCCCGCGGCGGGTCGGTCGGGCGACGGCGGGAGAACGTCGCCGATCACTCGACCGGCATCCAGGACCACGACCCGGGTCGCTAGTGCCCGGACCAGCTCGAGATCGTGACTGAGCAACAACACACCCAGACCAGCCGCGGTCAGCTCGTGGAGCTCCTGGACCAGTTGCAGGCGGGTGATCGAGTCCAACCCGGTACTGGGTTCGTCGAGCACCAGCACCCTCGGCCCACACGTCAGGGCCTGCGCCAACGCCACCCGCTGCCGCTGCCCGCCCGAAAACTGATGCGGAAACCTCTTCAGCGTCGCGCGATCGCCCGACACCTGCGCGGCCCGGACAGCTTCCTCGACATCGCCGTCGTGAAGCTTCGCCAGCTCCCGCAGCGTCGTACCGATCCGTCGAGCCGGATTGAGTGCGCTGCCCGGGTGCTGCGGCATGTACGCGACCCCGCGCCCGCGCACGTTTGCCGCCGTAGGCCCGTTGCTGTCGACAACCACTTCACCACCGACCTCGACCCGACCGCTCAGCTGTACGCCGTCGCCGTGCTCGCCGAGCAACGCCAGCGCCGAGGTCGTCTTCCCCGATCCCGACGCTCCGACGAGCGCCGTCACCTCACCGGCGACGACCTCGAACGAGACACCGTCCACGAGAATCGCCGAGCCCGCGGTAGCCGTCAGCTTGTCGACTTGCACCAACGTCATGCGGTCGCCACCTGACGCGACCGGTGCACGAGGCGGTCGGCCAGCAGGTTGAAGCCGAGGGTGAACGAGACGAGGAGGATGGCCGGCGCGAGTACCGACCACGGCTGGAGCAGGAGGCCTTCGCGATTGCGGGACACGCTGACCGCCCAGTCCGGCGCGGTCGGGCTCAGCCCGAGGCCGAGGAAGTTGACCGAGGCAACGAGGAAGACCGCGAGCGTGATCCGGGTGCCGAGATCGGCGGCCACCGGCCCGAGCGCCGAGCGTCCGACGTACCCGAGCTGGATCGCGAACCACGACTCCCGCTGCATCCGCAACGCCTCAACCACCGGCCCACTCGCCGCATCCAACGCCGCGGCTCGAACCAGCCGCGCGACCGTCGGCACGTTGACCATCGCCACCGCCACCATGATCGCCACCGCCGACGCCCGCCACCCGACCGCAACCACACTGATCACCAGCAACGAGGGCAACGGCAGCAGTACGTCCAGCGGCCGCATCAACCCCTCGTCCAACCACCGATGCCGCGTAGACGCCGCCACCAGCCCAATCAACCCACCCACGCCATACGCCAACACCACCGCGCCAATAGCCATCCCCAACGCAGTCCGCCCACCCACCAGCAACAACCCGAACACATCCCGCCCCAACCCATCCGTCCCCAACAACCCCTCGGACGAGTACGGGAGCCCAGGCCGTGGGTCGCGGGGCACGAACGGCCCGAGGACCGCGAACGCCAACGGCACAACAACCAGCAGCATCGCGATCCACCCCCGGCGGTTCATCGGAGCAGGGCCGTTCGTGGGACCAGCCGGTTGCAGGCGAGGTCTGCGGTCAG
The DNA here is from genome assembly GCF_042715335.1 of Kribbella sp. NPDC058693. Classification (NCBI taxonomy): domain Bacteria; kingdom Bacillati; phylum Actinomycetota; class Actinomycetes; order Propionibacteriales; family Kribbellaceae; genus Kribbella; species Kribbella sp. NPDC058693. The sequence continues at coordinate 923,846 of NZ_JBHXSQ010000003.1, read as the reverse complement.
GTTGATGAGGAGGGCTGCAACTGCCAGGACGAGGGTCAGGCCTTGGACCGTGGGGATGTCGCGGGTCTCCACGCCGTCGACCAGCGCGGTGGCGAAGCCCGGGATCGCGAAGATGGCTTCGACGACGAGCACCCCACCGAGAAGCGTGTCACCGGTGCGGGCCAGCTCTTGGACGCCTGGTACGGCGGCGTTCGGGAGCACGTGACGGAGCAGGAGCTGCCGCCGCGGAACCCCGAGTCGGCGTGCCTGGACGACGTACTCGGCATGGAGAGCATTGATCGTGCCGGCTCGCACCTGGCGTGACAGGAGACATACGGTCCGACCGAACAGGACTGCCACGGGGAGAACCAGCAGCGCGGGAGAGGCGAGCAGATCCCCGCCGACCCACGTCGCCGGCAGCCAGCCGAGTCTCAAAGAGAAGACCGCGACCAGCACGACCGCGATCACGAAGTCCGGGATCGCCGACAATGCCAGCGTCACCGAGGTGATCGCGCGATCGAGCCGACCGTTCTCCCGCGTCCCCATCACGATGCCCAGGGCAACAGCCAGCGGTACGACGACCGCAAGCGTCGCCACCGTCAGCACCAGCGTCGCGCCGATCGAGGACCGCACGATGTCGACCACCGGTCCCCCGCTGATCAGCGACGTACCGAGGTCGCCCGTCAGCACATTCCCCAACCAGTGCACGAAGCGATCCGGCGCCGGCTGATCCAGCCCGAGCTCACCCCGCAGCCGCGCAACCTGCTCCGGCGTCAGCGTCTCGGTGAACCGCAGCTCCGCCGCATCCCCCGGCAGCAACGACGTCAGCACGAACACCAGCACCGAGAGCACGGCCAGCTGCACGACCGCGAGCAGCGCCCGCTGAGCGGCGTACGACCGCATTCAGGCCAGCCACACCTTGTCGAACCGCCCCTGGTCCAACGTGTTCGGTGGCGCCGCCTGCACACCCTGCACCTTGGCCGACACCGCGACGAGATAGTCCGGCAGACCCCACGCGAGAATCCCGCCCTCGTCGCGCAACGTCTTCTGCAGTACGCCGTACCTCGACGACCGCTCCTCCTCCGAAGTCACCGCCCGCGCCGCCGCGAACTCCGCGTCGAACGCCGGCCGCCGCCAATGCGTCACATTGAACGGCGAATGCGACAGCAACCGATCGGTGAAGTACTGCGGGATCGGCATCGCGCCGGACCGATGGTTGCCGATAGCACCCTTCGTCAACAGATCCTTGGCGTACGTCTGCGGGCTCCCGGTCGTCACCTTCAACCGCACCCCCGCCTCCGCGACCTGCTCCGCGAACAACGTCGCCGCCTCGACGAACCCAGCCGACGCATCCGCAGTGAAGATCTCGACTTCCTTCCCCACCAGCCCGGCCTTCGTCAGCAACGCCTTCGCCCGATCGACGTCCCGCTCACGAGCCGGCAGATCGGCCGGATAGTACTGATATCCCTTACCGAAAAGGTCATTCCCGACCTCACCGCGCCCCGCGAGTACGACGTCCACCAGCCGCTGCCGATCCGCGAGGAGCTTGAACGCGAGCCGCACGTCCAGGTTGTCGAACGGCGGCTGATCGACCTTCATCACGAACGCCTGCATCGTGCTGGCCTTCGCCGCGACGACCCGCACCGCCTTTCCGGCCGTCCGCGCGAACGTCGCCGTCATGTCGTTCGCGTACTCCGCCTGGCCGCCCTGTACTGCGTTCGCCCGCGCCTCGGACTCGGCGGACAGGATGTGCAGCTCCTCGATCCGGGCGGGCTCGTCCCAGTAATCGTCGTACCGCGAAGCAACCATCGACCGCCCCGCCTCGAACGACGCGAACCGGAACGCGCCGGTGCCAAGAGGCTTGGTCGGATCCTTGAACCCATCACGCACGATCTGCGTGCCGATGCCGGCGAGCAGGGCCGGGAACTCGGCGTTCGGGGCCGTCAGCACCAGCTCGACCGTCGACGGGCCAAGGGCCTTGCTGCGCTTGAAATCCAGCGTCGCGAGCGACGACTGCGCAACCCGCTCGGGTACGGCGGGGTCGGCGATCCGCGCGAGGCTGAACAGCACGTCCTCCGCGACCAGCTTCGCGCCGTCGTGGAAGCTCGCATCCCGCAGGCTGAACCGCCAGGTCGTCGCCGTCCCGTCGTGCTCCCACTTCGACGCGAGCCGCGGCACCGGCTTCAGGTCAGGCCCGAGCTCGACCAGCTTCTCGTAGATCGCCTTGTGTCGCGCGATGTCCACGAACAGGCTCTGCACGTGCGGGTCCAGCACTTCCTTCGCCCCACCACCGGCGTACACAGCGCGCAACCGCCCACCCTGCTTGGGCTGCGCCGCCGCCTCACCGTCCGCCCCGCAGCCAACCGCCGCAGCCACCCCGGCGGCGCCGGCCATCCCCAGAAACCCACGCCTGCTGAACGCCTCGGACACGCGCCACATCCTCACGTTAGTGAAAACGATTGTCAAATCCAGCGCGCATCTGAACGAGACGCCCTCATTCTTCCGAGGGCCATCCCCAATCGCTCTCCGTGACGGCGTGTCCTAGTCGTCGCAGTCCGGGGTCGGGCAGGTTTCTGGGAGGTCGGCGGCTATTCGGTCGAGGAGGGTGGTGAGTTGGGCCTGCTCGGCCGGGGTCAGGCGGTTGAAGAAGTAGGCGCGGACCGCGTCGACGTGGTCGGGGGCGGCGGCGTCGATCGCTGTGCGGCCGAGTTCGGTGAGGCGGACCATCGAGCCGCGGGCGTCGGCGGCGCATTCCTCGCGGCAGACCAGGCCGCGTTTCTCCATCCGGCTGACCTGGTGGGACAGGCGACTGCGTTCCCATCCGACCGAGCGGCCGAGGTCGCGGGTGCGCAGTACGCCGTCCTCGGCCTCCGACAGCGGGTGGAGCAGGGCGTAGTCGGCGCCGGACAGGCCCGAATTGCTGATCATCCGCGCCTCGAGCGCGCGCATCAGCTCGCGGTGCGTGTCCCGGTACGACTCCCAGAGCCGCGCCTCACGCTTGTCGAGCCATTGCGGTTCACCCATGACGACATTGTACGGACATCTGTTGACATGTCATCGAGTCCGCTACGGCGTGCGCGACAAGGCAACCGCGAGACCGATGGTGCCGGCCATCACGAGCAGCTCGAGTACGGCGAGCCGGCGGAACGCGACCGGATCACCTGCCTCCAACTGGGGCAGCGTGCTCTGCCGATGCAGCTGCCCGATGATGACGAGCGTGGCGAACGCGAGGGTCTTGCCTAGCACGAGAGCGCCGTACCCGGTCGTCACCCATTGCGTGATCAAGCCCCATCCTTCTTGGCGGCCGCCGAGGTGGATTTCGGCTGTCAGCAGGCCGGTGATGCCCATCGTGACGGCGCAGACCAGGGCTAGGGTGCTGAAGATCTCGACGGCTTGGCGCGAGCGGGAATACCGCAGTACGGCGGCTAGTCCGCCGACCCATGCGGTCGCGGCGACGACGTGTACGACGAGGGAAGTCGTCGCGAGGACGGACCAGGCGCTGGTGCGATCCAGTGCGCCGTGACCGGTGAGGAGCGGGCCGGTCAGGGCGGCGATCGTGAGTACTGCGGCGAGACGTGCGCCGCGCATCGTCTTCACACCGCTCAAGACGACGGCGAGCACGGCGGTGAATACGACGGCTGCTGCGAGCGCTCGGACTTGCGTGAGTTGACCGGCCGGCTCGGCATGCTCGGCGAGATGCGAGAGCGGGATGCCGAGGATCACCGTGGCGGTCGCGATCAGCCCGCCGATACTCGCCACCGCCCAGATCCCGGCCGCCAACGCCGCGTCCTGACAGGCCCGGATCGCCTTATTACCAAGCTTTCCACCGTCCGCGGGCAGAAATAGCAACACCGCCAGCAGGGCCCCGCCGGTCGCCATAGCCGCCCCATCCGCGACAACCCGCAACACCGGAACCGCCCACGAAACCCCCAGCCCAGCCCCCAACAACCCATCCACCGCCCGCTGCGGCGCCCCACCCCCCGCGTACAGAGCCGCCACCATCACAAAGATGCCAACAGCAACCATCCCGAGTACGACCCACGCGCTCCGCGCTCCCGATCGAGGGAGTTGGGCGGGGGCCGGACCCACAGGCTGTGCTGGGTCCTCGGGTGAGGGGTGGGTGTTCATCAGGCGGCGGGGCGGCGGCGGACGATGACGATGGCGAGGGCTACGACTACGAGCATCACTAAGCACATGGCGACGATGGTGACGGTGTTGCCGTTGCCCTGGGTGGTTGTCGGGGTGCCCGCAGGTTGGGTGGCGGGGTGGCCGGCGTGGGTGACGGTGAAGGCGCCGGTGATGGTGATCGGGTGGCCGTCGGCCGAGACCACGCGGGCCTCGACGGTGTACTTCCCCGCCTCGATCATCGCGCCGACCGGCTGGGTGACGGTGTTGTCGACCACCTGGGCGTCGCCGTTCGCGACGTTCGTGCCGCTGGGCGATTTGACCTGCACCTGCGTCCCGTTCGACCCGACCGGCTCGTTGAACGTCAGGATCACCTTCGTCGGCGGCGCGGCCATCGACGAACCGTCGGTCGGCGTCATCGACTCGAGCTTGGCGTGCGCCGCCGCCACGCCGGTGGAAACCACCAGCGTGAACAGCGACGCCACCAGAATCGCGATCAGTCGACGCACGGCTACTGCTTCTCTCCGGGAGCAGCCACAGCAGTACGACGCGGCCGCAGCCCGAAGGCCAATCCGAGCAACCCGACCAACAGACCAGCACCGCCCAGCCAGCGCGCCAGTGTGTCCGACGTACCCTCCGACGTGGTCGCGGCGACCGGCGTAATAGCGGCCGTCAGCTTCAACGTCGGCGCCGGGTGCTCAGGCTCGTCCGCACCGTCCTTGGCGACGTCGGCCCACTTCACCACCTCACCGTCGCTGTACGTCTGCACAGCAGGGAAGCTCAACGAATCCACCCCCTCCGGCATCCTCCCGACCGACAACGCGAACTCATCGAAGTCGTTCGGCGGAATCCCACCAGCGGTCGCCGTCCAGGTGACCGTGGTGATCGCCTTGGTCAGCGTGACATCGCCGACCTTGACCTCCGCCGGCAACTTCTCCTCCTTCTTCTCCACCTTCCAGCCATCCTTCACCTGCGCACCGACCGACGCGAACGGGTGATCGGTGGGCAGCGACACCACCAGCTTGGTGGTGCTGGTGTTGTCGGACTCGGTCGGAACGCGGAAGACCAGCTTCGCGTACCCACCGGGCTTGGCGTCCGGCGAGGACACCGTGACGTGCGCGGACGCCGATCCCGCGGCGCCGATCACGACCAGCGCGGACGCCGCGACGATCGCGCCGGCGCGCAGGACGAATCTCTTGGGCATGAGAGAACCTTTCAAGGCATACGAGTAATCCGGCCCGTGGACCGGTTCAGACAGCAGCGATCACTCGTACGCCGGGAGGTCCGCGGCGGGAAACGTTCGACTCGAGCCAGGACGCGGCGAGCGGCACCGGCGAGGACACCACGACGAACCGGCGGGTGCGCCCAGGCACCGGATACAGCACCGGGAGCCGCGGCAGGAACCGCGCGAGGATGCGTACGACGCGCGAGACCCAACGCTGGGCCTGGCTGACCGCGAGCACACCGGCCAGCAGGATCGAGAGGTGCGTGGCGCTCATCATCAAGCTGCCGCCGATACCCGGCGACATCGCCATACCGTCGTGCATACTCGCCGAATCCAGCGTCACGTGGACGAACAACTGGACCGCGGCCAGCACGAGCGCCGTCAGCAACCGCTCCCCGGCGAGGTACTCCCCCAGCAACCAGCACGCGCCGGCCAGCGCAGCCAGCGGAGGTACGACGCCGAGCGGGACTCCGCCACCGCCCACGAGCACGTGACCGACCACCGCCACCGCGACGCTCAGCGCCGCGACCACGGACGTCGTCCTGCTCTCGGTCGGCATGTCATTCCCCTCGCTCCAGTCACTCTACGGACAGGACCGGGCCCTTGTTCCCTTAGCCTCAGGGGAGCGGGAAAAATCTGCCGGATCGGTGCAACCAGTTGGTGAGCCCACCACGTTTGACCCGGCATGACTGGGGAGAGCCGCGGGTGAGACCGGAGACCGAGCAGGACTACATCGAGTTCGTCACGCATCAAGCTAACTCTCTGTGCCGAACCGCTTACCTGCTGTGCGGTGACTGGCGTCGGGCCGAGGACGCGACCCAGGAGGCTCTGATCCGGCTGTACCGCGTCTGGGGCCGGATCCAGCGTAAGGGCGCGGTCGCGGCGTACGCACGGAAGGTTGTCGTCTCGACCACCCTCGACGCGCTGCGGCGCAAGTCCAGCCAGGAGGTCGTCGGTGGTGACGACTACTTCGCCAACGAGACCGACAGCGCCGACCCGCTCGCCGTACTCGAGAACCGCCTCGTGATCACCAAGGCCCTCGCCGAACTGCCACCCCGGCAGCGCGCCTGCGTCGTACTGCGGTACTTCGACGAGCTTTCCGTCGACGAGACCGCCGCTGCCCTCGACTGCCGCCCCGGGACGGTGAAGAGCCAGACCCTGCGCGCGCTGGAGAAACTGCGCACGCATCCAGCCCTCGCCGAGCTTTCCGACCTGGCTGTGAGGGGTTGAGATGACAACCGAACTGAAGACTCTGCTCGACCAGGCCGCCGACCGTCCCGCGACGTTCACTCCGGACGTGGCAGATCTGCTCGCCGCCGGACGGCACCGCACCCGGGTCCGTCGCGTGGTGATCTCGGCCGGGACAGCTGTTGCGGCGGCGACCGCCGTCATCGCCGGACTGCTCATCGGCCAACTCGGCAACGCCAAGCCGCAGCCGGCGACCACCGCCACCCAGCCGACGATGATCACCGACCTGTGCGCCAAGTCCGACGACTTCTTCCGGACCGCGAACGACGACGCGTGGCGCCGGCAGGTGGTCAGCACTTGGACGGACAAAGTGGTCGAGGTGACCGACCCGGACGGCGCGATGACGGTACGACGGTCGCCGGACGGATCGCAGTACGCGTACTGCGTGGCCGGCGTACCGATCAACGGCCGGCCGCTGGGCGGGTTCGGGGCGACCCTGCTCAACGTCGGCATCGTCACCCGCCCGTACCAGATCCAGCGTTACTGGACCATGGCGTGCGGCGATGTCCCGGTCGATCGGGCGGACCGGAAGACCCTGTGCATGGGGGTTCGGTACAGCTACGCGGGCCGGGTGCCGGAGGGAGTCACCCGGATCGCGTTCTCGGGCCTCGGGCAGCACGCGGACGCCACGATCAAGGACGGCTACTGGGTCCACCGCGTCTACACCGACACCATCCTGAAGGGGAACACCGACCCGATCTACATCACCATGTACGACGAGGCCGGGAAGCAGGTGTTCAAGGAGCGGTACTGAGCTTTGCGATGATGTCCGGATGGATGTAGCTGTGCTGGAGATCGGGGGAAGCCACGTCACGGCGGCCGTGGTGACGCCGGCGACGTGGGCCGTGACCGAGGTGGACCGGGCCAAGCTCGCGTCCCAGGAGCCGCCGGACGTGGTGGTCGGGCAGCTCGCGGAAGCGGCCCGGAAGTTGCCGCTGGCAAACGGTCTGGCGATCGCGCTGCCCGGTCCGTTCGACTTCGGCACGGGGGTCGCCTGGTACCGCGGTCAGGGCAAGTTCGACCAGCTGTACGGATTCAACCTCGGCGCCGCGTTGAGCGCCGAGCTCGGGATCGACCGGCTCCTGTTCATGAACGACGCGGAGGCGTTCACGGTCGGTGAGTGGACGGCGGGCGAGGTCCGCGGCGTCGAACGCTGCCTCGGCGTCACGATCGGCACCGGCATCGGTACGGCGTTCCTCGCCGACGGCCGCGTGGTCCGCGAGGGCGACACGGTCCCGCCGGGTGGCGAGCTCTACAAGACGTCGTACGCCGGGAAGCCGCTGGAGGACTCGATCTCGGCGCGCGCGATTCTCCGCGCGTACCCGAAGACGGTCCCGGGCGTGAAGGAGATCGCCGACCTGGCCCGCGCCGGCGACACGACCGCGCACGAAGTCCTGGTCACCGCCTTCACTCACCTGGCCGACGCTCTGAAACCCTGGCTCGAACGCTTCGGGGTAACCCACACAGTCCTGGGCGGCTCGATCTCAGGAGCCTTCGACCTGGTCGCGTCGTCGCTCGACTTCCCGGTCTCCGCGACGCATGACACCGAGCATTCCGCCTTGATCGGCGCCGCAGCCCACTACCTCCGCTCGCGATGAACTGTCGGCGATCCCGGCTACGGTCGCAGACGTGAAGATCGCCGCACCTCGCCTCCGTTCCAACCTCGACGCAGCCGAGCCGACCGACCTGGACGACGAGGAACGGCTGCTCGATCTCGCCCTGGAGGACGTGGATCTGAGCGATCTCGAGGCCGAGCACGTCGAGATCAGCGGCAGCCGGCTGACCCGCTGCAAGCTGGCCGGTTCGGATCTGGAGAAGCTGATCCTGGTCGACACCGAGCTGGCCCAGTGCGATATCGCGAACGCCCGCTGGTCCGATGCGGCGCTGACCCGGGTCGCGATTACTGCGTCCCGGATGATCGGGTTCGCCGGCCCCGGAGCCAGCCTCCAGCACGTGACGATCCGCGACAGCGTACTCGACTTCGCGTCGTTCCGGTTCTCGCGGTTCCAGAAGGTCGAGCTGTCCGACTGCCGGCTGCAGAACGCCGACTTCGTCTCCGCGGACCTGACCGGGGCGGTGTTCCGCGGCTGCGACCTGTCCGGCGTGGAGTTCTCCCAGGTCAAGGCCACCAAGGCGGTTTTCGTGGACTGCACCTGGGAGGGCGCGAAAGGCCTGGCCTCGCTGGCCGGTGCGACGGTCGCGGCGGCCTCCCCGATCGACACGTTGGCGTTCACCAGCGCGGTGACGGCGGCGAGCGGTATCACACTTGCCCACCCCGACGAGCTCGACTGACTGATCTCCGCAGGCGAGCCCTGCACGGGGCGTGAGCCTGCCCACGCCGGGGACGGTCCGGCCGGAAGGCCCATTAGGGTGGGGCTGTGACTGACTCGACGATCATCTACACCCACACCGACGAGGCTCCGGCGCTCGCCACGTACTCGTTCCTCCCTGTCGTCCAGGCGTACGCCGGCCAGGCCGGTGTCGGGGTGGAGACCCGGGACATCTCACTGGCAGGCCGCATCCTGGCCCTCTTCCCGGAGTACCTGGAGGACGACCAGCGGATCGCGGACGCGCTGACCGAGCTCGGTGAGCTGGCCAAGACGCCCGAGGCGAACATCATCAAGCTGCCGAACGTCTCGGCCTCGATCCCGCAGCTGAAGGCCGCGGTCGCCGAGCTGCAGTCCCAGGGCTACGCGCTGCCGGAGTACCCGGACGAGCCGAAGACCGACGAGGAGCGGGAGATCCAGGCCCGCTACGACAAGGTCAAGGGCTCCGCGGTGAACCCGGTGCTGCGCGAGGGCAACTCGGACCGCCGCGCGCCCGCCTCGGTGAAGAACTACGCCAAGACCCACCCGCACCGGATGGGCGCCTGGAGTGCCGACTCCAAGACCAACGTCGCGACGATGGACACCGACGACTTCCGCTCGACCGAGAAGTCGGCCGTGCTCGAGGGCGACGACGTACTGCGGATCGAGCTGGTCGGCGACGACGGCACCACCACCGTGCTGCGCGAGTCGATCCCGGTGCTGGCCGGTGAGGTCGTCGACGCGTCGGTCCTGCACGTGGCCGCGCTGCGCGAGTTCCTGACCGCACAGGTCGCCCGGGCGAAGGCCGACGACGTCCTGTTCTCGGTCCACCTGAAGGCCACGATGATGAAGGTCTCCGACCCGATCATCTTCGGCCACGTCGTCCGCGCCTTCTTCCCGGAGACGTTCGCGCAGTACGGCGACGTCCTCGCGAAGGCCGGTCTGACGCCGAACGACGGCCTCGGCGGCATCCTGCACGGCATCGCGACGCTGCCCGAGGGCGCCGAGATCAAGGCCTCCTTCGACGCCGAGCTCGCGGCCGGCCCGAAGCTCGCGATGGTCGACTCCGACAAAGGCATCACCAACCTGCACGTCCCGTCGGACGTGATCGTCGACGCGTCGATGCCGGCCATGATCCGTACGTCGGGGCACATGTGGGGTCCGGACGGCGAGGAGCACGACACGCTCGCGGTCCTGCCGGACCACAGCTACTCCGGCATCTACCAGGCGGTCCTCGACGACTGCCGCGCGAACGGTGCGTTCGACCCGGCCACGATGGGCTCGGTGCCGAACGTCGGCCTGATGGCGCAGAAGGCCGAGGAGTACGGCTCGCACGACAAGACGTTCGAGATCCAGACCACCGGCAGCGTCCGGCTGGTGAACCAGGCCGGCGAGGTCGTCCTCGAGCAGGCGGTCTCGGCCGGCGACATCTTCCGCGCCTGCCAGACCAAGGACGCCCCGATCCAGGACTGGGTCAAGCTGGCCGTCAACCGGGCCCGCGCGACCGGCGACCCGGCGGTGTTCTGGCTGGACGAGACCCGCGCGCACGACGCCCAGATCATCGCGAAGGTGCAGACGTACCTGTTCGAGCACGACACCGAGGGCCTGGACATCCGGATCCTCGCGCCGGTGGACGCGATCAAGTTCTCCCTCGAGCGGATCCGCCGCGGCGAGAACACGATCTCGGTGACGGGCAACGTACTGCGTGACTACCTGACCGACCTGTTCCCGATCCTCGAACTCGGCACGAGCGCGAAGATGCTGTCGATCGTCCCGCTGATGGCGGGCGGCGGACTGTTCGAGACCGGTGCCGGCGGTTCGGCGCCGAAGCACGTACAGCAGCTGGTCAAGGAGAACTACCTGCGCTGGGACAGCCTCGGCGAGTTCTTCGCCCTGGCCGCCAGCTTCGAGCACCTGGCCCAGGCGACCGGCAACGCCCGCGCCCAGGTCCTCGCCGACACGCTGGACCGCGCGACCGCGACGTTCCTGAACGAGGACAAGTCCCCGACCCGCCGCGTCGGCGGCATCGACAACCGCGGCAGCCACTTCTACCTGTCCCTCTACTGGGCCCAGGAACTGGCCAAGCAGACCGACGACGCCGAGCTGGCCAAGGCGTTCGCGCCGCTGGCGGAGGCGCTGGCTGCGAACGAGCAGACCATCGTCGACGAGCTCCTGGCTGTCCAGGGCAGCCCGGTCGACCTCGGCGGCTACTACCAGCCCGACCCGGCGAAGGCGGCTGCCGTCATGCGCCCGTCCAAGACCTGGAACGACGCCCTGGCGTCGATCTGATCGATGGGTCAGAAGGCGCCCGGTGATCCGGGCGCCTTCTTGCGTTTCAGGACGTGAACGGCACGCGGGTCCAGCTCAGTACGGCCGGCTTGCGCGGGTCGATCGTCACCCGCAGGTAGTTGTTCACCCCGGTCGAGCCGTCGACGGTGACCCGGGACAGGTTCTCGGCCGGCGTCGTCACGCCGTAGAACTTGGTCCAGGACGAGCTCGCCGAGAGGGGCTTGTCGCTGTTGTAGACGTGGCTGTCGCCGTTGAACAGGTACACCGGGCCGCGGAAGTTCGCCGACTCCCGGGCGATCTCCTGCACGATCGGCTGGAACGCGTAGTAGTCCGCGAACGACGGGTTCGCGACGGTCGGGTCGAACATGTCGGCCTGCGTCAGCAGTACGACGGCCTTGTCCCGGTCGGCACGCGCCTGCGCGAAGGTGTCGTGGATGCTCTGCATGACGGCCGACATACGGTTCAGCACCTCGGCGGTCTGCTCCGGCGTGGCCGTGGTGTTGCCCGTCCACGGCGCCAGACTGTTGTTGCTGCCAACGATGTGCAACGCCGCGAACGCCACGTCGTCGCGGCTGAACCGGACGTCCTCCGGGATGCCCTGGGCGACCTGGCTCTCGACCTTCACCGGGTGCCGGCCGAGCGTCCGGCCGGGCTGCGGGAAGAACACCTGCCGGACCTTCGCCAGCCGCTCCAGCGGGTTGTAGCCGCCGTTGTTCGCGCGGTGGCAGTCGGTCCACTCGTTGTCCCCGACGGTGTACACCAGCGGGTCGGTGAACCGGTCGAACTGCGTCTTCACCTGGGCGAAGTACTCGTCGCTGCAGACCGACGAGCCGTCCTTGATGTCGCCGAGATGGGTGACCAGCTTGACCTGCCGGTCGGCGTTGATCTGGTCGATCACCTTCGGGAAGCGGGTGATCTGCGCTGCACCGTAGGGGATGTCGCCGATCACGGCGAAGGTGTACGGATCCGGGCCGCGGTCCGCGGCGGCGTTCGGAACACCGACCGCGAGCCCGAGCAGGGCAAGGCACGCGGAGATCACAGGCGCACGACGTACTCTCACAAATCCTCCAAGTCCGAGCGGGATACGGGCCAACTTTTCGGCCCGGTGGTGAACACCGGCGCACTCCCGCATGAACTTCACCGACTGAGAGTCCGCTGATAGCCCCGGTCAGCAAATGCGTGGCAGCCATCGTGGGGTCTTCCTACACTGGCCGACATGACAGCTTCCCGTTCCGTGCTTGCCTCACAGGCCGCGGACTACCCCCGATGGTTCCAGGATGTGATTGCCAAAGCCGAGCTCGCCGACAACGGGCCGGTGCGGGGGACCATGGTCGTACGACCGTATGGCTACGGGATCTGGGAACTGTTGCAGGAGGCAATGAACCGCCGGATCAAGGCGACCGGTGCGGCAAACGCCTACTTCCCGCTCCTGATCCCCGAGAGCTACCTCCAACGTGAGGCCGAGCACGTCGAAGGCTTCAGCCCCGAGCTCGCGGTAGTAACGCATGCCGGCGGCAAGGAACTCGAAGAACCCGCCGTCATCCGCCCGACCTCGGAAACCGTCATCGGCGAGTACATGGCGAAGTGGATCCAGAGCTACCGCGACCTGCCCCTCCTCCTCAACCAATGGGCCAATGCAGTCCGCTGGGAGCTGCGCCCGCGTCTCTTCCTCCGCACCACCGAATTCCTCTGGCAGGAAGGCCATACCGCCCACGCCACCTTCGAGGACGCCCGCGCGTACGCCACGAAGATCCTGTACGACGTCTATCGCGACGTCATGGTCAACGTCCTCGCGATCCCCGTCGTCCCCGGCCGCAAGACCCGGCGCGAACGCTTCGCCGGCGCGATCAACACCATGACGCTGGAAGCGATGACCGGCGACGGCAAAGCCCTGCAGATGTGCACCTCCCACGAGCTCGGCCAGAACTTCGCCCGCGCCTTCGACATCAACTACCTGTCGAGCAACGGTGAACGCGAGCTCGCCTGGACCACCTCCTGGGGCAGCACCACCCGCATGGTCGGCGGCCTGATCATGGTGCACGGCGACGACGCCGGCCTCCGCGTCCCGCCCGCGGTCGCGCCGATCCAGGTCGTCGTACTCGCGGTAAGAGACGAAACGATCGAAGCCGCCCGCCGCATCGCCGACGACCTCGAGTCCGCGGGGCTGCGCGTGACGGTCGACGACCGCACCGACCAGCCGTTCGGCCGCCGCGCAGTCAACTGGGAGCTCAAGGGCGTCCCGATCCGCATCGAGCTCGGCCCGCGCGATCTGGCCGCGGGCGCGGCAACCGTCGTACGGCGCCTCCGCGACTCTGCGAAGACCGCCGTCAACCTCTCCGACCTCACGTCGACCGTCGTCTACGCGATCGACACCGACCAGGCGCATCTGTTGCAGGAAGCGACAGCTCGCCACACCGCACGCACCACCGCGGTGTCGACCGTCGACGAAGCAGTGGAGGTGGCCGCGGCCGGCTGGGCCAGCCTGCCGTACGACGCCGTCGGAGAAGAGGGCGAGGACCGCCTGGCCGAGTCAGGCGTCACTGTCCGTTGCCTCCAACGCCCGGACGGCACCCTGCCGCTCGACGACACCGAGCCCGACCTGATCGCGTACGTCGCGCGGTCGTACTAGCGGGCGAGGTACTTCCGGACGTCGTCGCTGACCTGGGCGCGGTTACGCAAGCCGTACTTGCGGAGGATCGCGCTCAGGTGCGTCTTGACGGTGTTGAGGCTGACGCCGAGCTCTGCGGCCAACTGGTCGTTGTCGAGGCCATCGGCGAGCAGCACGGCGACCGCCTGCTGCGCCTTGGTCAGGCTGGTGAACCGGCGCTCGGGCCCCTCGTCGGTCTCCATCAGCATCTCGATCAGCTCGGACTGGATGTGCTCGGTCGCGTCGATGATCCGCTCGAGATGCGTCCGGACGGCGGCGCTCACATCGGGCTCCTTCTCCGCCTCGGTCGCCATCTCCCGGATCGACGCGACCCGATGCGTCAGGTACTCCATCACGTGGTCGGACGTCAGCAGATTCGGCCCGACGTCGCCCGCGGGCAGCCGGCGCAACGCCTCCCGGTCCTCGCCTTCACGGGTCAGTACGCGCTCGACGACGGCACACAACCACTCGAACGCCCGGACCGCGTTGTCGTCGTACGCCTTGGGCTCGTAGCTCTGCATCGACAGCATCCCGAACAGCTGATCGGGCCCGTCCTTGGCCGGCCGGAAGATCGGCACGGTCACCGCGTCCTCGGACCGTCGCCCCAGATCCCCCACCGGTACACCGGCATGCAGCGCGAACCCGTTGTCGTAGGCGAACCGGTACGTCTGCCGGTGCTTCACCACCCACGCGGTCTGCCCGTTCGGCCCGAAGTTGTGGGTGTCCGGGCTGACGTAGTGGCCGACGTCGTACCCGTACGGGTAGCGGACCCGGTTGCTGCCCTGCAGGAACCCGACGAAGAACGCGTCGACGCGCGCGACCTTCCCGGCTACGACCCGGACGTAGTCGTACAGCCCGTAGTGGTCGGAGCGGAAGAGCGCTTCGATCTTGTGGTAGGCCTCGCGCAGGATGATCGCGGTCTCCGCGTCAACCCGCAGCGGGGCAACCTTGTCTGACTCCACAACGTCGGCTCCCCACACACCACGGCAGCATCGATCCCTTGACTATGCCGCCGTAACCCGCGGCTTGCCAAGCGATGCGCGACGATCTGTGGACAAACTGCAGTCGCGGGCGGTGAGTGTGAGCTCCCGAGTCGCCCTCCCAAGCCTCGGCCGAGCCCTCCTGCACCACCCGCGACCACGAAGTGGGACACCTGTAAACGTTGAGCCCCCGCGTCGATCGATCCCACGCCCCCTGCGAGATCGGCGACCCCCCGACGGTTGTTCCGGTGTCCCATCCTCCCCCCGCTGACTACACGGTGCCACCGAACGCCGACTGTGACCATCGCCCGCCGCATGATCTTGTTGTGCCCTCAATCTCATCCCGCGGGTGAGACCGTTTGTATACGATTACAGCTACCAGCTGGTGTCGAGCGGCTTGCCCTCGGCGTACCCGGCGGCCGTCTGCAGGCCGACCACCGCGCGCTCGTGGAACTCGGCGAGGTTCGCGGCACCGACGTACGTGCAGGAGCTGCGGATGCCGGAGACGATCGAGTCCAGCACGTCCTCGACGCTCGGGCGCTCCGGGTCGAGGTACATCCGGGCGGTCGAGATGCCCTCCTCGAAGATGCTCTTCCGGGCCCGCTGGAACGGCGTGTCGTCGGCGGTCCGGGATCGCACCGCCCGCGCGGACGCCATCCCGAAGCTCTCCTTGTAGATCCGCCCCTGGCTGTCCCGGTGCGGGTCGCCGGGCGACTCGTACGTACCGGCGAACCACGAGCCGATCATCACGCTCGACGCCCCGGCGGCCAGGGCGAGCGCGACGTCGCGCGGGTACCGTACGCCGCCGTCCGCCCAGACGTGCTTGCCGAGCTCACGGGCCCGCGTCGCACATTCGAGTACGGCGGAGAACTGCGGACGACCGACCGCCGTCTGCATGCGCGTCGTACACATCGCGCCCGGCCCGACACCGACCTTCACGATGTCCGCGCCGGCGTTGACGAGATCCGTGACGCCCTCGGCGGTGACCACGTTGCCGGCCACGATCGGCACCGTCGGACCCAGCGCGCGAACCCGCTCGACAACCTCGAGCATCCGCTCCTGATGACCGTGCGCGGTGTCGATCACGAGTACGTCGATGCCGACGTCGAGCAACGCCTTCGCCTTCTGCTCGGCGTCCCCGTTGATCCCGATCGCGGCGGCGATCCGGAGCTTGCCGTTCGCGTCCAGCGCCGGGTCGTACAGGGTGGCGCGGAGCGCGCGCTGCCGGGTCAGGATGCCGACAATCTGGTCGTTGGCATCCACGACCGGCGCGAGCCGATGCCGCCCGTCGTGCAGCTGATTGAACGCCGCCTCCGGATCGGTCCCCTGCGGCAGCGTCAGCAATTCGCGGGACATAATCCCTTCGAGCTGGGTGAACCGATCGACGCCGGCACAGTCCGCCTCGGTCACTACCCCGACCGGCCGCCCGTGATCGACCACGACCACCGCGCCGTGATTCCGCTTCGGCAGCAGGTTCAACGCCTCACCCACGGTCCCCGTCGGCGGCAGCGTCAGCGCGGTGTCGTGCACGGGGTCCCGCTGCTTGACCCAAGCAACCACGTCGGCCACCACATCCACCGGAATGTCCTGCGGAATCACCGCCAGCCCGCCACCCCGAGCCATCGTCTCCGCCATCCGCCGCCCCGACACCGCGGTCATATTCGCAGCGATCACCGGAATCGAGGCGCCGCTCCCGTCCCCGGTCGACAGATCAACATCCAACCGCGACGCGACCCGAGACCGATTAGGCACCAGGAACACGTCACTGAACGTAAGGTCCCCCACCGACTCCCGCTCGAGATGAAACCGCATGGCAGACCCCTTCGCCCGAGAACAAAACCCACCTAGCCTGACACGTCAGGTACCCCCGAACAAGCGAACCCGCACTCATCGGTCGAGACCCTGGCCCTGGGGCGGTGGTGAGTTCGCCCGCCGGTTGCCGAACTGCGAGGCCGCCAACGGGCGCGATGTTGCCAAAGGCACCTGTCCCGGGAAGGCGTGGGCGATCGCGCGGTTGGCATCGAGCTCAGCCTGCCGCTGGGCCTGGTTCTGCTTGAGACTGGGCATCCGATCACCGAAGGCGTTCAAACCCGGTTGACGGTCATGCAGATTCCGATTGAGCCGTGCGCACGTGTGCTCGTAGATGTTCCCAGCACCGCGCCGCGGCTTGACCGCCAACAACTCCCGCCGCGGCAACTCCCCAGGCGCGACCGCCGGCATCTCCCGAAACACCAACCGATAATCAGCCTTCGCCTGCGGATCAGACTGCAGATAAGCGGTCACACAGTCCCGCAGATCCCCTTTCCCGGACTCGTATCCGAGCGCATGGCGCCCGTCCGTGGCCCCCTCGGCCAACTGCTTCATCTGAGCAATCACCTGCTGCCGAAGAAACACCCTGCTCGGGTCGGCGCGTGCGTCGGCCGCCAGCCGTCTCAGGTCCTCAGCGAACTTGTCGCTGACAATGACCTCGTACTGCTGCGCGCCGCTCACGGGATCTCGTCGTCGGCACGGCGGAGTTCCTGAAGGTCTTTCACCGCCTCCGGGCCCATCATCTCCGCGATTTCGTCGAGGGTCATCGCGCGGCTGGTCGGGAGCGGTTCCGTGGCATAGACACGATGTGTCGGATCGTCGATCGTGCCGGGCGGGGGTTCGTCGTCGCCGCGTAACTGGCGGTACTGCGAGGTCGACATGATGACGGCCTCCGGCGCGCCGTCATCACCCCACACCACCGGCGCGAACGAGCCGGCCCGGATCGCGCTGACCATCGACGCCAGCTCATCCGCCACCGTCTGCGCCGCAACGACACCAGCACGACGCTCGAACTTCGACTCCCCGCCGAGATCCTCGAACTGGTCGTACGTGAGCAGCACCGCCTCCGGCACCCCGGCGTCGCCGAAACTGAACGGCATCGTCCGCCCACGCCGGAACCGGGTCAGCACCCCCACGACATCACGCCGTACGTCCTCCACCGACCGAATCCCGGAACCATCTGTAGCCACACCCCGACTCTACGACGCCGCAGTGGCCTGCCCAGACTTATCCACAGCACAAAACCGGCTCCCCTGGCAGGGGGAGCCGGTTCCGTTTGCGCTTATTTCACCGCAGGTCGAAGCGGTCCAGCTCCATGACCTTCTGCCACGCAGCGACGAAGTCCGTGACGAACTTGTCCTTCGCGTCGTCGGCGGCGTAGACCTCGGCGACGGCGCGGAGCTCGGAGTTCGAGCCGAAGACGAGGTCGGCGCGGGTGCCGGTCCACTTGACCTTGCCGTCGACCGAGCCCTCGAACGTCTCCTGGCTGTCGTCCGCGGCGTGCCATTCGGTGCCGAGGTCGAGCAGGTTCACGAAGAAGTCGTTCGTGAGCGTGCCCGGGTTGTCGGTCAGTACGCCGGCCTTCGAGCCGTCGTAGTTCGTACCGAGGACACGCAGGCCGCCGACCAGCACAGTCAGCTCCGGCGCGCTCAGCGTGAGCAGGTTCGCCCGGTCCAGCAGCAGGTACTCCGCCGGGAGCCGGTTGCCCTTGCCGTAGTAGTTGCGGAACCCGTCCGCGACCGGCTCGAGTGCGGCGAACGAGTCGGAGTCGGTCTGCTCCGCCGACGCGTCCGTACGACCCGGGGTGAACGGTACGACGACGTCGTAGCCAGCGTTCTTCGCTGCGACCTCCACACCGACACCGCCGGCGAGGACGATCACGTCGGCCAGCGAGACCGGCTTGCCGAACGACTGCTGGATGCCTTCGAGCGTCCGCAGTACCTGCGCCAGCTCGTCCGGCTTGTTGATCTCCCAACCGGCCTGCGGCTGCAGACGGATGCGCGCACCGTTGGCGCCACCACGCTTGTCACTGCCACGGAACGTCGACGCCGACGCCCACGCGGTCGAGACGAGCTGCGAGACCGAGAGCCCCGAGGCCGCGATCGCCGCCTTGAGCGCGGTCACGTCGTCGGCGTTGATCAGCTCGTGGTCGACGGCCGGCAGCGGGTCCTGCCAGATCAGCACCTCACTCGGAACCTCCGGGCCGAGGTACCGGACGACCGGACCCATGTCGCGGTGGGTCAGCTTGAACCAGGCCCGCGCGAACGCGTCCGCGAACTCGTCCGGGTTGTCCTTGAACCGGCGCGAGATCGGCTCGTAGATCGGGTCGAACCGCAGCGCCAGGTCCGTCGTCAGCATGGTCGGCTTCTGCTTCTTGTTCGGGTCGAACGCGTTCGGAATGATCTCCTCGGCATCCTTCGCGACCCACTGGTTCGCACCGGCCGGGCTCTTCGTCAGCTCCCACTCGTAGCCGAACAGGATGGTGAAGAAGTCGTTGCCCCACTTGGCCGGCGTCGTCGTCCAGGTGACCTCGAGGCCGCTGGTGATCGCGTCCGGACCGGCGCCGGAGTTGTACGTGTTGCGCCAGCCGAGACCCTGGTGGTCCATCGGCGCACCCTCCGGCTCGGCGCCGACGTACTGCTCCGGGTCGGCCGCACCGTGGGTCTTGCCGAAGGTGTGGCCGCCGGCGATCAGCGCGACGGTCTCCTCGTCGTTCATCGCCATCCGGCCGAAGGTCTCGCGGATGTCGCGGGCCGAGGCGATCGGGTCCGGGTTGCCGTTCGGGCCTTCCGGGTTCACGTAGATCAGACCCATCTGGACCGCACCGAGCGGCTTCTCCAGCTCACGGTCGCCGGTGTAGCGCTCGTCGCCGAGCCAGGTGGTCTCGGGACCCCAGTAGACGTCGTCCTCCGGCTCCCACACGTCCGCGCGGCCACCGGCGTACCCGAAGGTCTTGAAGCCCATCGTCTCGAGCGCGACGTTCCCGGTCAGGATCAGCAGGTCGGCCCAGGAGATCTTCTGGCCGTACTTCTTCTTCACCGGCCAGAGCAGCCGGCGCGCCTTGTCCAGGTTGGCGTTGTCCGGCCAGCTGTTCAGCGGCGCGAACCGCTGCTGACCCGCACCGGCGCCACCGCGGCCGTCGCTGATCCGGTAGGTGCCGGCGCTGTGCCAGGCCATCCGGATCATCAGCGGGCCGTAGTGCCCGAAGTCGGCCGGCCACCAGTCCTGCGAGGTGGTCAGCACCTCGGCGATATCGGCCTTCACCGCGGCCAGGTCGAGGCTCTGGAACGCGGCGGCGTAGTCGAACTCCTCGCCGAGCGGGTTCGCGACCGCGGGGTTCTTGGCCAGGATCTTCAGGTTCAGCTGGTTCGGCCACCAGCCGCGGTTCGCGTTCCCGCTGGTCGGGTGTGCACCCTGACCGTGGGCGACGGGGCAACCGCCGGACGCCTGCGCATCCTCTTCGCCGCGGCTCTCCTCGCTGCCTTCACCGGGCAGTGGCTCATGGATCTCGGACATCAGATTCCTTCCAGGACTGGACTTTTTCGATGGAAGATTCAGGTACGGCGTGAGCAGTCGGCGCACAAGCCCCAATAGATGACCTCGGCCTCGTCGATGACGAACCCGTGATCCTCGGACGCGGTCAGACAGGGCGCGTGCCCGACCGCACAGTCGACGTCGGCGATGGCACCGCACGACCGGCAGACGGCGTGGTGGTGGTTGTCACCCACGCGCGACTCGTACCGCGCCACCGACCCCAACGGCTGGATCCGCCGCACCAGGCCCGCCGCCGTCAACGTGTGCAGCGAGTCGTAGACCGCCTGGTGCGACGCCTGGGGCAATTCGTTGCGCACGGCACCAATAATGGAGTCCGTGTCCGCATGCGGATGCTCGTACACCGCGGCCAGCACCGCCACCCGCGGCCGGGTCACCCGCAACGAGACCCCACGCAACAACCCCTGGAGCTCATCCACCGTCGGCACGCGTCGCAGTCTTCCGCGTTTTCTGGAACGAGTCAAGATTAGCTGACGCGATTCTCAACCTGAGACAACTCAGGCCTGAAGGTTCTCCAGGTCCGCCAGCAGATTCGGGTGTTCAGGCTTCCAACCGAGCACATCCCGGGTGTGAACACTGGACGCCGGCTGGTCGGTCGCGAAGATCGGACCGAGCGGGCCGTACGTCTCCTCCGGCACAGCCTGGACCGGCAGCCCGAGCCGCCGACCGATCACCGCAGCGATATCCCGTACGGCGTCACCCTCGTCATCCACCGCATGCCACGCCGTGCCGGCCGGCGCATTCTCGAGAACCAACCGGAACAGCACAGCCGCATCCAGCGCATGCACAGCCGGCCAGCGCTGAGTGCCGTCACCGGGGCAACCGGACACCCCAGCGCGCCGCGCGATGTCGGTCAGCAAGCCGGCGAACCCGCCGGTCCCCTGATTGTGCACAGTCCGCGGCATCCGTACGGCGGCACTCCTCACACCGCGCTCCGCAAGACCCAGCACACCCATGACAGAACGCCCACGCCCACCAACCGGCCCGTCCAGCGGCAACGGATCTGCCTCCGTCGCCACGCGCCCCGCCACCCACGGCGTACCCGAAACCGTCACCAACGGACGCCCACTCCCCACCAACGCCTCCCCCAACACCGCCAGCGCGGCCCCCTCCTCGGCAACCCCCGCCGCCACCGCCTCCGGACTGCTGAAGTCGTTGCTAAAGGCAAGGTGAATCACCCCGCCGGACTCCGCGGCACCAGCCTGAAGCACCTCCAGATCCGCAAGGCTCCCGCGAACAACCGCAGCCCCGGCCTCCTTCAACCCAGCCGCAGCGGCATCGGACCGAGCCAGGGCAAGAACCGCATGCCCGTTCGCCAGCAACTCCGCAACCACAGCCGACCCGATCAGCCCGCTTCCACCGGTGATGAATACCTGCATCAGACACTCCTGAACGTGATGGGACCTTTGTCCCATCACAGTAGCACTGACGAGACAAAGGTCCCATCACCTACAATCAGGGTATGGCGCGATGGGAACCCGGTGCACGCGAACGACTGGTCCTGGCCGCCGTGGACCTCTTCGCCGACCAGGGCTACGACGCGACCACGGTCGCCCAGATCGCCGAACGGGCCGGAGTCACGAAGAGCACCTTCTTCCGCCACTTCCCCGACAAGCGCGAACTCCTCGTGGCCGGCCAGGAAACCCTGTGCCGCCTGCTGGTCGAGGGGATCACCGACGCACCCGAGGATGCAGGTCCGGTCGACGCGATCGCCGCCGGACTGGAGCGCGCCTCGAGCGCGATGGGGCCGATGAACCGTGAGCTCGGGCCCCGCCTGAAGGCTGCCGTCGCCGCCAGCACCGAACTCCAGGAACGTGATGCGCTGAAGAGCGTCGGCCTCGCAAAGGCGATGACCGACGCTCTTCTGACCCGCGGCGTCCCGGACCCCGTCGCCCACCTGGCCGCCGAGCTGGGCGTCCTGGCCTTCAAGCGCGGCTACACCGAATGGATGCACCTGGAACACGACGAGGCCGGGCTGGCGCCACACGCATTGGCCGCCCTCGCAGAGCTGCGCGCAGCCAGCGCTTCATTGGGCTGAGAACAGTACGTGCCTGAGGCAGATCCTTGCCTCAGGCACGTACTGCGTAAAGCTCAGCCGGCCGCGGCCGGGACCGCAGCGCGCGTGGGCCGAGCGTGGACCGCAGCCCGGCGGGAGCTGCGGAGGACGCTGATGCTCACGGCAAGGGTCCAGAGGCTCCACAGTGCGCCCATGCTGGCCGTCGTACCCCAGCCCTGGGCGCTGTAGAAGTTCGCCGGGTCGTCACCGAAGTACAGCGCCGGCACGAAGGCGAGGTTGATCGCCGCGAGCACGAACGCGGACCAGCCGACCCACTTCGGCAGCAACCGCAACCGATAGACGACGATCCCGAGTGCGATCAGGAACAACCCCATCAGCAGCCGCGAGATCAGCCCCTGCATCAGGTACTGCGCTCCCGCGAACGGACCCTCCTTCGTGGTGTCGATGTCGTGGTCGGTGACGATCGCGGCGCCGGCCTCCATCGACTGCGGCACGAACACCATCGCGACCCACAACAGACCCGCCGTCTGAATCACGCCCGCGATCCAGTCCGACGCGACGTCGACCTGATGGATCAGCTGGCGCAGTCCGGTGAAGAACAGGATGTAGAAGACGCAGCCCACGATCCCGATCAGGCTGCGGGTCAGGATGTTCCAGTCCGGCGGAGCACCGGAGTAGAGGAAGTACAGCGGCACCTGGACGACGATCAGCGCGCTCGCGATGACCCCGAACAGTCCTGCATACCTGCGAACCACGGCTTCGGACACGGTCTTGATCCCCTCTTGTGGTTGACGAGACGTCTCGTCTCATGACGAGACGCTAAGTCTCGTTGGAGGTCACTGTCAAGACACAACGTCTCGTCTCGTGTAAGCTCCGGACATGGCGACACCCTCGACCCCCGCGCCCCGTTCGGCGCCCAATCCCGACCGCCGGAGCGAGCGCGCCCGCCAGGCGATCCTGGACGCAGCGCTCGAGCTGTGCGGCGAGCAGCTGTACGCCGGCCTCACGATGGAGGGCATCGCCAAACGCGCCGGCGTCGGCAAGCAGACGATCTACCGCTGGTGGCCGTCGAAGGCCGCCATCCTCCTGGAGGCGATCGAGGAACGCGGCCGCAGCACCCTCGACTTCCCCGACACCGGCAACCTGGAAGCCGACCTCCGCACCCAGATGACCCAGGTAGCCCAAGCCTTCGCCAGCCCCATGTTCGCCGCCTACAGCAAGGGCCTGATTGCGGCTGCCCAAAGCGACCCCGACATCGCCAAAGCAGTAGTCGATTCCATCATCAAGCCCCGAGTAGACCTCTGCATAGAACGCCTATCCAAGGCCCAATCAGCAGGCGAACTCCGCCAAGACGTAGACCTGGCAGACCTAGTAGAACTCCTCTACGCCCCCCTCTACTACCGCCTACTCCTCCACACCCGCCCCGTCTCGACTGCTCAGGTCGACACCATCCTCGAGTTGGCTCTAGGCGGCGCAACCCCCTGACCCATCGCCCGGGAAGAATTCAGGCCAGCTACGAGGATAATTGAAACCTCGCGCACTATGCTTGTGATGAGATTGAGACACCACTGAGCTCTACCTGCGTTACCTGGCGCCAATGGACTCCGTTGTAGCTATGGCGATCGACGCGGACGGGAGGACAGATGACAGCGCACCGTGCGACCTGCGCGCCGCCACTCGACGCCTCCGCCATTTCTGCCTTGAGTGGAATCAATCATTTGATTCCACCTGGGAATTTCACAATGTGTAACGCAATACTCCTCCGCAGCGATACTGTTTCTGCCAGGCAGGGGAGTCTCGCGACCATCGCCATTGCGCCGCGCGCCCTCCATCACCATCCTCAGCCTGCACTAAGAGGCGCTCGGGAGGATGGGGACGACGTGAGGCTGGCTGTTCTTGGAGCATTCATCATCGTGGTCGCGGCTGCGATCCTCAGTGTGCGGGGCAGCGTCACAGGCCAGACCGACACTACGCAGTTCGCCACCACCGTCGTGCTCGCGGTCGCGGTCGGTGTTCAACGGCTCAATGGCGTACAGAAGTGGCTGACGGCTCCACGGGACCACCGGAAGCACCAAGTCGAGCGTATGGCCCAGCAGACTCTCATCAGGCTCTGTCAAGACAAGCCGGTGGCGAACGATCTCCTTCAGATCCGGGTCCACGTCTGGGGCGTTCCACCGTGGTACCGACGGCTGTTTCCCCACGCCGTGCGCGGCCTCCTGCGGCGAGTCGCGCAACGACGAGGGCTGACCTGGCTCGCCTGGCTGAAGATCCGCCCGAAGCTCCAGCGTTTGGCCGCAGTCGGCCTCGTCAAGGAACCGCCCAGCGGCGTCCCTTTCCGGATGGGGAGGGGTCTAATTGGCGTCTGTCTTCTGAACAACGACCGCGGCGAGACTCTGAAACTTCGGACCTCTGACCCGACTTATAGGCGCGCGTTGCAGTCGGTCACGGAGAAAGAGTGGGAAAGCAAGGGCCAAGGAATTACGCACAACTTGAAACTCCCGGACGCCAAGAAGCTCGCGAACCTGTACGGGCAGGTGGTCGCGAAAGTCGTTCAGGACCCCGATTCGGGTGAAGCGATCGGCACCGTAACAATCAGCGTCAAGAATGCGTCCCCCAGGATAGGGAACCAGGAGCTGTACCTCGACAACGTCCGCGATCTCGCCTTAGTCGTCGGCGAGCTCATCTAGCGGCCCCCAGAACGGAACAACTGATGATTCGCATCTCGAGACCACTCCCCGGTGAGCTGACCGGAGACATTAACCCGGAGGACTTCGGGTTCGATGTGATCCCGGACGATCCTCTGACACCTGAAGAGGAAGCAAGGATCAAAGCTTCGCTCTACCGGGACATGAAGGAACGAACCGGAACAACCATCCCCGAACTGGAGCGGTACCTGGACGAGGCCGACCCCGGCGACGCAGAGTCAACCGAGACAGAACCGAGTGAGAACGGCGGCGAGGACCACCACGAGTGAAGCCTCGCGCCGGCACGCTCAGCCGGGCCTACAACATCGAACCAGCCGCAATATTGATCGACAAGCACCGCTCCCTGACTTATCCGCATCAGACCAGGTTCGGAAGCGCCGCTCTTGAAATCACCGACGGTGTCTTCTGCCCGACGCTGACTCGAGTGTCACCGCTTCTCCGAGATGCAATCAAGTATGTCGAGGGCGGCACGGTTCTGGATGCATTCACCGGAAGTGGGGCATTTGCCATCGATGCGGCGCTGAACGGCGCGGCGCGCGTGCTGGGCTTCGACTTCGATCCTTTGGCTGTCGCCTGTGCACGTGACAACGTGCTTCGCAACAGCGTGGAGACCATTGTGGACATCGAGCTCGGCACAGCCCGAGACGTACTCCGCAGGTGCGGCTCATTCGATCTCGTCATAGCGAACCCTCCCCTGCTGCCCGGGAGCCCGCGCGGTTATCTCCGCAGTGCAATTTTCGACCCCGCACTCAGAACCACGGTGGACTTGGTCAAGCGCCTACCCGGCCTGCTTGAGCCTGACGGACGCTGCTACATGGCCACGTCCGATGTCCTGGACCGAAACGGCATTGACCTCAAGCGTCTATGTGCCGACAGCGGGCTGACCTGCACTATTCAGACCGAGGATGAGCGGGAACACGAGACCTACCGAATCCACCTCATCAAGCTTGATCCGAATCTTCTCCGACGCCGGCGATCACGCCGGCCGGTTGTGAACCGCCAACGATCCTTCCTCGAAGCCGTTGACCTGCTGTCCCCCGCCCGAAGGCACCGCGTCCGCTAGCCAGCCGCTGGTAGTCAGCGAGCCAGGAACGACGTACGCCATCGGCGACCCCGCGCGAGACATGTCCATCTCGTACTTCCGCAGGATCGTGCTGACGTTGGACGCCGTGGTGTGCAGGCTGACACCGACCGGGTCGCCAGCGCTTCTGTTGTCCAAGCCCCGCAGCAACGGTACGGCAACCTCCCGCCGCCTTCGTAGTGCGGGGATCTGCCGGACACGGATCTGTCCCATGCTCCGACGTTCAACACACCACACGAACGCTCGCACAGCCGCGTCGGCGCATGCCTTTGGCCGACGGCTCTGCACCGGCATCAGCCCACGACTTGCCGCTCACCCATTGTTGGCGGCCTGAGACGTCCGACTGTCAGCACATCCACCGCAGCACGCGCTGTACGGTATGCCGTTCTGCCCCTCCGAGCCGAGCGAAGCGAAGGCCCCGCCGCCAAGCCAACCGCCCAACCCGACCCAGGGAGCCGAGCGAAGCGAAGGCGCAAGGGGGTGCGGGTGGCGGAGCCCCCGTGGGGCGGCGAGCGGAGCGAAGCCGCACAAATGACGAGGGCGAGGCGGTCAACGCAGGAAGCTGCGTGACACACCTCGCCCATCGCCCTCGTGGAGCTGAGGGGATTCGAACCCCTGGCCTCTTCGTTGCGAACGAAGCGCGCTACCAACTGCGCCACAGCCCCGAGCTGGTCGCCCTGGTTTCCCTGGCGACCGCGAAACTCTAACACGTAGAGCCCCGGGTTCTAAAACCGGATATCAGTCGCCGACGGCGCGTTTCACCTCGTGTTCTTCGGGCTCGGCGGGCTCGGCGACGACGGGCTTCTCGGCGGGGTCCGTCGTCCGCGCACTGGAGAAGACTTCGTCGTCGGTGAGGGAGATCGTGCGCACCGTCCGGTCGGGTGCCTTCTCCTTCAGGACGTACGTCGGAAGCGTCACCGGGACCGGGTCCCAGAGTCCTTCGACAGCAGGCTTCTCGGCGGGCTTGGCGGGCGCCGGCGCTTCGGGGAGCTTGACCTCGATGGTCATCTCCTCGTCGGGCGACGGTGCGGGCTTCCCGGCCGGGCCGCGGTCGTGCTGGGCCTGGATGCGAGTACGCCGCTCGGCAGCGAGCCGCGCACGGGTCCGCGCCTGCCGCCGCAGCTGCACCCGGGTGAGTACGACGAAGCCGAGGATGAACGCGCCGGGAATCGCCACCGACCACCACGGCACCATCGCGAGTCCGGCTAGTGCAACGACCGACAGCAGCGAAAGGGTCAGGATCGACAGCACCCGCCGACGGCGCATTGCGGCCACCCGGCGGGCTCGGTTGGGGACGTACCGCTGCGGCGGCGACGGGTCGTCGGCGGCGGTCGCTCCGGGCGGGCGTACGACGTACCGCGGTCGCGACGGGTCGCGGGAGAGCACCCGCGCTTCGGCGGATGACGGCACCACCGGTTGCCGCCGCGCTTCGTCGCCTCGCTTCAGCCACATCGGGACGAGGTAGGCGGCCCAGGCGGCGACGATCGCCACATAGATCAGCCCTGTCGTCCCCATGCGACGACGCTAAGGTGCGGCGGGGGCCAGATGAGGTACGTGAGACGGTGTGTCGCAAGAAGACTCGTGTGACTGATGTGAATAGCACGCACCGTAGTCAGCGCAGTCGCGCTACGAGACCGGGCCCGACCTCTTCGATGTTGAGCGCGAAGATGCGGTGGTCGCGCCAGTCGCCGTCGATGTGCAGGAACCGCGGCCGCTCGCCTTCGTACCGGAAGCCGAGCTTCTCCACCACGCGCAGACTTGCCTTGTTCTCCGGGCGGATCGCGACTTCGATCCGGTGCAGGCCGAGGGTGAACCAGCAGTGGTCGGCGGCCATCGCGACGGCGGTCGGGACGATCCCGCGACCGGCGTACTGCTCGTCGACCCAGTAGCCGAGGTTCGCCCAGCGGGCCGAGCCGTAGGTGATGCCGGACACCGTCAGCTGTCCGACCAGGGGCCACTTCGACCGCGCGCCGACGCCGGCTGCACCCCCGTACGTGATGACGAACGGGAGCATGCGTCCGTACCGCGCCTGCCGGTTCCAGTCACGTGCCATGGCTCGGAAGGTGCGTGCACCGTCCTCCGCACCGGGCGGCTGGGTCGCGTCCCAGGGCCGCAGCCAGCTGACGTTCCGCTGGCGCGCAGCGGCCCACTCGCCACCGTCGCCTGCCCGCAACGGGCGCAGTCCGACCTGTCCGTGCTGCAGTTCGACAGGCCAGTGCACGATCGCCATCAGTCGGTGTCCGTCCGCACATGGTCCCCACCGTGTACCTGCTCGACCGCATGTCGCAGTAGCGGTTCCAGTACGGCGAGACCGTCCTTCACCCCGCCACGCGAGCCGGGCAGGTTGACGATGACCGTAGTACCTGCGACTCCGGCCAGTCCACGGGACAGTGCGGCTGTCGGTACTCCGTTGGCGACGCCGTACGCCCGGATCGCTTCGGCAATCCCCGGCACGACCTTCGTCAGCACAGCGGCCGTCTGCTCGGGCGTCTCGTCGGTCGGCGAGATCCCGGTGCCACCTGTCGTCAGCACGACGTCGTACGACGCCTCGACCGCGGCACGCAACGCATCACCGACCGGAGAGCCGTCCGGGACGACAGACGGCCCAGACACCTCGAAGCCCCAGTCCGCCAACCGCGAGGCGATCAGTGGACCTGTGGTGTCGGTGTAAATCCCAGCGGCCGCACGGTTGGACACGCTGACGACAAGCGCTCTCACGGCCGCTCCCAGTGCCCGGTCTTGCCGCCCTCTTTCAACTCCACCCGTACGTCGGTCAGCACTGCCGCCGGATCCAGCGCCTTCACCATGTCGATCACAGCCAGCCCGGCGACGGCAACCGCGGTCAGAGCTTCCATCTCGACACCGGTGCGGTCGGTCGTCTTCACCTGCGCCCGGATCAGTACGGCGTCGTCCGCGACCTCGAGGTCGACCTTGGCGCCGGTGATCGCGATCGGATGGCACAGCGGAACCAGGTCCGGCGTCCGCTTGGCGCCCATGATCCCGGCGATCCGGGCGACACCGAGCGCGTCACCCTTCGGTACGCCGTCGCCCCGCAGCGCCGTCACCACCTCGGCCGAGACCAGAACCTTGCCGCTGGCAACAGCTCGCCGGCTCCCCACGTCCTTGGCCGACACGTCGACCATCCGCGCGGCCCCGGTCTCGTCGACATGGGTCAGCCCGGCAGGCGGCTCGGTCATCCGGTCTCCTCGTCCAGCAGCATCAGCTCTACCTGATCGCCGGGCCGGACCGCGGTTACGTCCTCGGGCACGATGATCAGTGCGTTCGCCCGGCTCAACCCGCCGAGCAGGTGCGAGCCGTGCCCGCCGACTGTACTGGCCATCCAGCCCTGGTCGCCGGAGGTGGCCGTGGCGCGGACGAACTGCCGCCGCCCCGCGGGCGAGCTGAACCCGTCCAGCGTCACTCCCGGGACCAGTGCGCGCCGGTACGGCATCTGCCCCATCATCTTGCGCAGCGCGGGCCGGACGAACACCTCGAACGACACGTACGCCGACACCGGGTTGCCCGGCAGCGTGAAGATCGGCACCTCGTCCTCACCGATCACACCGAACCCCTGCGGCTTCCCCGGCTGCATCGCAACCTGCGGGAAGTCCACAGTGCCCAGCTTGGACAGTTCCTCCTTCACTACGTCGTACGCGCCCATGCTGACACCACCTGTGGTGATGACCAGGTCAGCCCGCACCAACTGGTCGGAGAGCGTGTCCATGATCCGCTTGGGGTCGTCGTCGACGATGCCGACGCGGTAGACAACCGCTCCGGCGTCCCGCGCACACGCGGCCATCGTGTAGCTGTTCGAGTCGTAGATCTGCCCGTCGCCCAGCCGGCTCCCGGGCTCACGGAGCTCGGCACCAGTGGAGATCACCACGACCCGCGGCCGCGGCCGAGCCTTGACCCGCGCCCGGCCGACCGCAGCGAGTACGGCGATCTGCCGCGGCCCCAGGATCGTGTCGCGGTCCAGCACCTGCACTCCAGCCGTCACGTCCTCACCGGCATGCCGTACCGAACCACCGACCGGCGGCTGCTGGGTGATGCGGACGTTGACCGTCCCACCGTCGGTCCACTCGACCGGTACGACGCTGTCCGCGCCGCGTGGCATCGGCGCACCCGTCATGATCCGCACGCAGGTACCGGGCGTCACCACGATCGGCTGGCTTCGGCCGGCCCGGAACTCCCCCACGACCGGCAGGGCGATCGGGCTCTCGTCCGAGGCGCCGACCAGGTCAGCGGCCTGGACGGCGTACCCGTCCATGGCCGAGTTGTCGAACCCCGGCAGACTCACCCCCGAGACGATGTCCTCGCACAGCACCAGCCCGACCGCGTCCATCAAAGGCTGGTCGAACGCGGGCAGAGGCGTCACACGGCCGAGTACAGCCTCCAGATGCTCATCAACACTCCGTCTCACGAGCCTGACCCTAATCCACACCCTCCGGGTGGTTGCCCCAGGTCATCCGCACGTCGGGCGCACGTTCCTCGTTGGCAGCGCCATCGGTACGGCGTACCTCGACGAAGCCGTGGGCTTTGTAGAAGGACTGGGCGTGGGTGTTGGTCTGGAAGGTCCAGAGCGCCAGTCCGCCAGGCCGGAGGTCCTTGGCGAGGTCCACGAGGGTCGATCCGATGCCCTGACCGGCCGCCTCCGGTACGACGTACAGCTGGTCGAGGTCGTCGCCGTCGAGCGTCAGCACTGCGACGATCCGGTCGTCGTCGAGCGCCACCCAGGTCTCCGCGTCCGGCAGCAGCACGTCCGCGAACCAGGTCGCCACCTCCGCGGCCGTATGGATCGCCGGCGGCAGCTGCGAATCGGCAGCGTGCCGCGAGCGCCACCACACCGCGGCGGCCTCATCCGTGTCGGACGGCTCCAACGGCCTGATCAGCAGGTCGTCCATCGCACTCCCCCCGAAGCGTTCAGTTGCTCAGTTCGGTCCCGTCCGGGATGACCCGGCGCTCACCGGCCGGCGCCTCCACCTCGACGTCCCCGACCACCACCACATCCTTGCCGAAGGCAACGTCGCCGCGCACCTCGAGCCGGTCGGCCCGGACCAGCGAGGGCGGCCCGGCCGCGAACCGGAGGTCGAAGTCGGCGAGGATCTTGAAGAACTCCGGGTCCAGGTCGACGTACGGCTCGTCGCCCTCGTGCGTCGTGGTCAGGTCGCCGGCCTCGTCCAGCTCGTACACGTCGGAACGCAGTACGAGCAGGTCGTTCGTGGTCTTCACCGGCTTGAACCGGCTGCGGTCCACGATCACGGCCTGGGAGCCCTCGAACGTCTCGATCGCCGTACCCATCGCGGTCTCGAGCTGGATCACCTTCGGCGAGGACGGGTCGGCCGGGTCGACGGTCTTGCGGTTCACGATGATCGGCAGGCCGAGGATCCCGTCGTGTCCGTCCATCAGCTCGGCGAGCCGGTCCAGGTCGATCCACAGGTTGTTGGTGTTGAACGTCTTGTGCCGGGTGACGTCCTGGAAGTACTGCGTGTCCTCCTCGGCGACCTGTGCGCTGTCCCGCAGGATCAGCCGGCCGTCGGACTTGCGCACCGCGACGTGACCACCCTTGCGGTCCGACCTGGTGCGCCGGCAGACCTCCATACCAAACGGTACGGTATGTTCCGCCATCCAGGCGGCGATCCGCGGATCCGGTGTCGCGCCGAGGTTGTCGGCGTTCGAGATGAACGCGTGCCGGAAGCCGTGCTCGCGCAGCGCATCAAGGGTGCCGGAGGCAACCAACGCGGTGAACAGATCGCCGTGGCCCGGCGGGCACCAGGCCAGCTCCGGGTCCGGCTCCCACTCGGCCGGCGTCAGGTCGTCGGCGAGCAACTTCGGCTCCATGTTCTGCATGAAATCGAGCGGCAGCCCGTCGATCGCCAGGCCGTCGTACTCGCTCAGGATCTGCAGCGACTCGGTCTTGGTACGGAACGAGTTCATCAGCACCAGCGGCAACGGTACGTCGTACTTGCGCCGGGTGCTCAGGATCTGCCGGGCGATGATGTCGAGGAAGCTCAGCCCGTCCTTGACCGCCAGCGCGGACTTCGGGCCGGTGACGCCCATCGACGTACCGAGGCCGCCGTTAAGCTTGATCACCACCGTCTCGGCGAGCGCGGCGCGCATGGCGTCCGGATCGGTGTCCAGGTGATCGAGGTGCGGCAGCTCGCCGACCGGTTCGATGTCGGCCTCGTGGATCTTCCCCTGCTGCCCCGATTCGAGCAGCTGGTAGTAGTGCGTGAAGACGCGTATTGCAACGTCGGCAGCACCGGCTGCACGCATCTTCTCCTGCGCTTGTCTGAGACCCACCTCACCCATGCACCAACCCTAGGGGACAGCCACCAATCCGAGTGTTGCCCGCGTCACCCTCATACGATCAGTTCGTGTTTCAGTCGAAGGCCACGGCGCGGCAACATTTCCTCGGTACCCGGGAGCAGCGCCCCCATGCGGAAGGGCTGCTGACCTGCGCCAAGCAGGTGCTGCCCGACGTCCACCGGGTCGCTCTGTACGTGTCGATGGGCCCGGAGCCGCAGACCGGCGCGCTGATCGACTGGCTGCTCGCGACCGACCGCGAGGTGTTGCTGCCGATCCTGTACGCCGACAACGACCTCGGCTGGGGCATTGCACCCGGCGCGGCTGACCTGGTGCCCGGTCGGCTCGGCCTGTCGGAGCCGCCGACCGATCTGGGCTCGGACGCCATCGCCACCGCCGATCTGGTCATCTGCCCCGCCGTGGCCGTCGCCCGCAACGGAGTACGTCTGGGCCGTGGCGGCGGCTCGTACGACCGCGCACTCGGCCGCATCCGACCTGGTACGCCGGTCTGGGCCGCCGTGTACGACACCGAGATCGTGGATGCCCTGCCGTCCGACGCGCACGACCACCCGGTGGACGCTGCGCTCACACCAACTCGCTTGATCCCGCTGCAAAGATCAGGAGATGACTGAGACCGCGGTCGAAGCCGCACGCTCCCTCGGCCTGACCGTCACCGACCCTCGGGTGCTCTACACGGCCTTCTCCACGGTCGTTCATCTGCAGCCGTCGCCTGTGGTCGCGCGGGTACCGATGAACCTCCCGGACGGCATGAAGGACCCCGAGCCCGCCGTACGCCGTCAGCAGCGCGAGCTGGACATCGCTGCCTGGCTGGCCACGCAGGGCGTGCCCGTCGTCCAGCCGACTCCGGTGGTTCCGCGGCGGCCGGTGGAGCGGGACGGGTTGTCCATGACCTTCTGGACGTACGTGGAAGTGGACCAGACCGCCGAGCCCGACTACTTCGCTGCCACGGCTCGCGTGCCAGAGCTGCACGCCCAGCTCGCGGACTACCCAGGTGAACTCGCCTGGATGACCCCGCTGCGGCTGATCGGTCCAGGTCTGCAGGCCGTCGAGGCTGTGCCCGGTCTGCTCGAGCAGGACGACCTCGACCGAGCCAGAGCCGAGTGGAAGGTGCTGGAGCCAGTTCTGACCAGCCGGGCCGGGTTCGAGGCGGTCTTCCCGTCGGCGACCGTGCAGCCGATCCACGGCGACGCCCCGGCGTGGAACCTGATCACCACCGTCGACGGCCCGCTCTGGGCCGACTTCGAGGACGCGACGTTCGGACCGATCGAGTGGGACGTCGCCGGCTTCGGACCGGAGCTGTACCGGGCGTACGACGACGGCGCGCACGCTCGCGGGCTCCCGACGCTCGACCCGAAGATCCAGCAGGTGATGGACCTGGCCCGCGCCCTGCAGGTCCTCGTCTGCACCCCGCTGGTCCCGCTGATCCCGGAACTGGCCGACGGGATCCGGATGTTCGCGACCCAGTGGCGCGCGATGCCGTTCGCTGGTGGACTGAGCTGATGCTGCAGACGTACGTCGACAACGGCGTGGTACCCGGACTCATCAGTCTCATCAGCCGCGGTGACGAAACCCGGGTCGAGGTGCTCGGCAGGACGGCGTACGACGGGCCGGAGCTGCAGCGGGACAGCCTGTTCCGGGTCTCGTCGTTCACCAAGTCGATCGTTGCCGCCGCGACCATGATCCTCGTCGACGAGCTGCGGCTGACCATGGACGCACCGGTTGCCGACGTACTGCCGGAGCTGGCGCATCCCGTCGTACTGCGGCAGCCGGACGGGCCTCTGGACGACACGGTGCCGGCGGCGCGGCCGATCACGACGCGGGACCTGCTGACGTTCCGGCTCGGGCTGGGTGAGTCGGACAACCCGGCGCTGCGGCAGCGTGAGGAGGAGCTCGACCTCCACACGTTCGGACCACCTGTACCGCGGACCGGGTTGGAGCCGGACGAGTGGATGCGGCGGCTGGCGACGCTGCCGCTGCAGTACCAGCCGGGCGAGCAGTGGCTGTACTCGACCGGCTCACACGTGCTCGGCGTATTGATCGCACGGGTTGCAGGTCAGCCGCTGGAGGAGTTCCTCCGCGAGCGGATCTTCGAACCGCTCGGAATGCGCGACACCGGGTTCACGGCGATGGATCCCGCTCGGCTGACCACGGCGTACGTCGGGGACGACGTACTGGATCCGGCTGATGGCAGCCAATGGCTGACGCCGCCGCCGTTCCCGGACGCCAGTGGTGGGCTGGTCTCGACCGTCGACGACTTCCACGCCTTCACGCGGATGCTCCTGAACGGCGGCCTGCTCTCACCGGCTGCCATCGCGGAGATGACGACCGACCAGCTCACGCCGGCGCAGCGCGAAGGCGCGGCCGGCTTCCTCGGACCGGACACCGGCTGGGGCTACGGCATGTCCGTCGGTGGCGGACGGTACGGCTGGGCAGGCGGATTGGGCTCGCTCTGGTCGACCACGCCCGCAGACGGGACGATCTCGATCCTGCTGACCCAGCGGGCGCTCTGGACCTGGCCGGAGGAACTGTTCGCCGAGGCCAGCGCGCCCGCTTGGTGACAGCTAGCGGTCCGGCTTGGTGAAGGTCAGTGAGTGCTTACGGGTCGCCTCGACGGCGCCCTTCGTGTAGGCCCACTGCAGCGTCTCGCCCTTGACCCACAACTTCGTCTGATCGGTGTAGTTGGACGAGAACGCGTGCCCGGACACACCGGTCAGGTTCACCCAGCGGGACTGGTCGAAGTCCGACAGGTCGACGACCATGCGCATCGACGGGGTCGCGGTCACGTCGTACCCCTCGGAGGCGTCCCAGGCGGTCGCGTCGACGATCGACGTACCGCCGCCGAGCTGGTAGGGGCCGCGGTTGAAGATCTTCTCGACCAGTCCGATCCCGGACTTGCCCAGCGTCTGGTTGGTCAGTGTGAGCTTGTGCAGCTTGCCCCACTGCCAATTGACCGGCTCCCGCGCCATCTTCTGCGTGATCTCGGTCCGTGCGTTGACCAGGGCCTCGCGCAGGATGTCGTCGCGGCTCTCCTTCTGCGGAGTGCCGATGTTGTCCCACCAGCCGCTGTTGGGCTGGCCGAGCAGCGTGTGGATCACCTCGAACCAGCGCGAACCGCCGTCCGGCCAGGTGCCGTCCGGGAGCTGGTCGTGGAAGGTCAGCGCGAGCAGGTTGCGCCAGACCACGTTGAAGTACGCGGCCGCGGCGGAGTCCGGCGGCTGGGTGAAGTCCCAGTTCCGCAGGGTGTCCTGGCCCTGCTTCTCGAACGCGTCGTCGATGCTGATCCGGAGCAGGTACGGCACCAGCATCTCGGCGGCCTTGTTCTTGGTGTCCAGCTGGATCGACGCCATCGCGTTCGCGTCCAGCTTGCCGGCGGACTTGATCCGATCGAGGATCTGCTGACTTCGATAGCCGTAGTCCCAGGTGTTCGTCAGGTAGTAGGTGTACGTGTTCGGCACCACTGCCTGGTTGGCGGTGACGATGATCCCGCCCGGTGGATCGAACTCGGTCGGCAACGCATCGAAGGGGATGTAGCCCTTCCAGTAGTACTTCGGGTCCCAGCCGGGCACGGGCCAGTCCCCGCGACCCGTTGCGCGGATCGGGATCAGTCCGGGCGACTGGTAGCCGATGTGGCCGTCGGTGTCGGCGTACACCAGGTTCTGCGAGGGGACCTGGAACTGCTGCGCGGCGGCGCGGAACTCGGTCCAGTTCTGAGCTGTGTTGATCGCGAACAGCGCGTCGGCGGTCTTGCCCGGATTCAGCGCGGTCCACTGCAGTGCAACGCCGTACGCCGTCGGGTACTTCGCCTGTGCCGCGGCCTGCTCGCCGACCTTGCGCTCGTCCTCACCGACGTCGGAGATGAGCGGACCGTGCCTGGTCTCGCGGACGGTGATCTTCACCGGCTTGTCCTCGCCGGCCACCTTGAACGTCTCCTCGCGGGTGGCCATCGCGCGCCACTTGTTGTTGTAGAGAACGTTGTTGCCGTCGATCCGCTCCAGGTACAGGTCCTGTACGTCGGGGTCGAGGTTGGTGAAGCCCCAGGAGATCGCGTTGTTGTGGCCGATCACCACACCGGGCAGACCGGAGAAGCTGAAGCCGGAGACGTCGAACGGGCAGGCCTTACCGACGCTGTTGCAGTGCAGACCGACCTGCGTCCAGATACCCGGCATGGTCGCGCCCAGGTGCGGGTCATTGGCCAGCAGCGGCTTGCCGGTGGTGGTGTGGTCACCGGAGACGACCCAGGAGTTCGAACCGACGCCGTCGCCCTGGCCGAGCAGCTCGGGCAGCCCCTTCGCGACACTCTGCACGGAGTCGAGTGACTTGAGCAGGTCCTGGGTCAGCATGCCGCGGCGGAGCTCGGGGCTCACCGGCGCGGTGGTGAACTTGCCGTCCGTACCGATCGAGCCGCTGGACATGATCGGCTGGTTCCGGTCGTACGGGTACTGCGGGTAGAGGCTCTCGATGTTGCGGGCCGGGAACGCGGCCAGCAGCTTGGTCCGGGTGATCTCCTCGTCCAGGTTGCCGCCGAGGTCCCACGCCATCGCCTTGAGCCAGGACAGCGAGTCCGCCGCGGTCCAGGGCTCGGGGGTGTAGTTCTTCGGCCCGCCGGGCTGCAGGGAGAGGATGCCGTACTCCAGGCTGAGGCCGGAGCCGCTGTGCTTCGACAGGTACGAGTTGACGCCGCGGGCGTAGTCGTCGAGGTACTCACGGGTGCTCGGGCTGAGCAGCGGCAGCTCCTGCTCCGCGACGCGCCGCCAGCCGAGGGTCCGGACGAACTTGTCGGTCTCGAGCGCGTCCTTGCCGAACAGCTCGCTGAGCCGGCCGGCGGTGACGTGCCGGCGGAAGTCCATCTCGAAGAACCGGTCCTGCGCGGCCACATAGCCCTGCGCGGCGAACAGGTCGGCCGGGGTGTCGGCGTAGATCTGCGGGATCCCGTTCGCGTCCCGGACCACGTTGACGTCGCCGTCGAGACCATTCAGATCGATCGATCCGTCGTACGTCGGGAACGAGTGGCGGACGACGAAGATCACGGTCCCGGCGATCACCACGAGGACCGTGGCGAGGGCGATTCCGCTGATGACGACGAGTCGAAGCAGGCGAGGCACGGACCAACCGTAGAGAATCCGCCCGCGCACCCCAAATGGGGTCCCTCACAACTTTGCGTTGCTCTGCGTTCCCTCGACATGAACGCAGAGTTGAGGTATGAGGGCGTCCCCGGTTCCGAGCTGGACCGCATTCGCTGCAACAGCTACGACGATTTCGGAAACGCCGTCGTTTCGCGGACGTCGGAAGGCGGCGAGCCGCTGCGCTGCTGCCTGACGCTCGCGGGCCCCGGTGAGCGGATCGCGCTGGTCGCACACCGGCCGATGACTGTCGGCGGCCCGTACGCCGAGGTCGGGCCGGTGTTCGTGCACGTGACGGACTGCCCGGGTCCGGACGAGGGCTTCCCGATCGACTTCCAGGACCGGCAGGCGGTACTGCGGCCGTACGACGCCGCCGGTCAGATGCTGGACGGTGTCGTCGCAGAGCCTGGGACGAGCGAAACGGAGCTCAAACTACTGTTCGGGGATCCGGCCGTGGACACCGTTCAGGTGCGCAATGTGGTGGCCGGATGCTGGAACTTCACGGTGCGCCGACAGGGCTGAGTTGGAATACTTCGGGCCGCTGGCGCATTATTAGCAGTCGGGTAGTAGGAGTGCCAGCGGCTTGAAGGGAACCGACCGTGCCGACGTACCAGTACCAGTGCACCGACTGTGGTGAAGCGCTCGAGGTGCGCCAGAGCTTCACGGACGATGCTTTGACCGTGTGCCCGAACTGCCAGGGCAACCTCCGCAAGGTCTTCAACGCCGTAGGGGTCGTGTTCAAGGGCTCCGGCTTCTACCGGACCGACAGCCGGTCGTCCGGCAAGAGCTCGGTGCCGGCGAAGTCCGAGTCGTCCTCGGCCGGCTCCGGCGGCTCGTCCGAGTCGTCGAAGTCGTCGTCGACCTCGAAGGACTCCTCGTCGGGCAGCTCCTCCTCGGGAAGCTCGTCCTCCTCGAGCACCAGCGCCGCCTGAATCTTTTCTGTGGATAACCGGAAGGGACGCCGGAGAAGTTCGTATCTTCTCCGGCATGAAAATCCCTTCCCCGCTTCGTGATCTACTCCGCGCCGCCCGTTGGCACCGTCGGCTCCTGGCCGGCGTTGCCGCCGCGGCCGCCGTCTACTTCGGCCTTCTAGCCCTCTCCCCCTGGCCACCGCCGACAGTCGCGGTGCTGGCCGCCGCCCGCGACCTGACCGGCGGCGCCGTGCCCACGCACGACGACCTGCGTACCGTCGACCTACCGCCGGGCGCGGTGCCTGCTGGCGCCCTCAGACCGGGCACAGATCTGACCTCGCGGCTGCTGAGCGGACCGGTCAGAGCCGGCGAGCCACTCACCGACGCCAGATTCCTGGCGCCACCAGCCGTGCCGTCCGGCTCGCTTGCCTACCCGTTCCGTGTCGACGACGCCGACATCAGCGCTCTCCTACGGGTCGGCGACCACATCAATCTGTACGCCGCAACGAGTACGGCCGCTGCAGGCCTCCTTGCCCGAAGCGTTCCCGTCATCGCTCTGCCGGCGCCTCGGTCGGCCACGGCCGGCGCGCTGATCGTGGTCGCGGCAACGCCGGAGATCGCGACCCGACTGGCCCAGGCCAGTACGAACTCGCGCATCACTGTCGCGCTGACGCCCGACACGGGCTGATCACTCAGCGGACAGCTGAGGGCACGATGCGTTGCCGCGCGGCGCGGTACCTCGCTCTGGGCAGCCCTCGGCCCTACGTTTCTCGGGTACAAACCACCCGCTTCGTGGAGGCAACCCACATGCTCAAGGGCTTCAAAGAATTCATCATGCGCGGGAACGTCGTCGACCTCGCGGTCGCCGTCGTCATCGGCGCAGCGTTCAGCAAGATCGTCAATGCGCTCGTGGACGGCTTCATCAACCCGTTCATCGCCGCGATCTTCGGCAAGACCGATATCAGCGGCGTCTGGAACTTCGAGATCAACGGCGCGAAGTTCTCGATCGGGCTCATCCTGCAGGCGGCGTTGAACTTCCTGTTCGTCGCCGCGGCGATCTACTTCTTCATCGTGATGCCGCTGAACAAGTTCGCCGAGCGCCGCAGGCGCGGCGAGGAGCCCGAGCCGGAGACCACTCCGCTCACCGCCGACCAGGAGCTGCTGACCGAGATCCGCGACCTGCTCCGCACCCGCCAGCCATAAGGCCTGCCGTCGCTGCAGGTGGGCGCGTAAACCTCAGCCCCTGAGCTCGCCGGCGTCCACCTGCTCACCGGCGTACCGCATCCAGCGGTACGGGACCGGCTGACCGTCGTTCCACTCCTCCATCAAGGCCGCGGGCACGTCGACGAAACCGCTGCCGTGGTAGGCGCGGATCGCCGCCGCGTTCTCCGGGCGGACCCGCAGGAAGACCTCCGAATAGCCGGCGTCCAGTGCCGGTCCGAGCAACGCCTTGACGAGTTCTCCGCCGACCCCGCGACCCCGGAGCTTCGGATCCACGATGATCCGGGCGAGCTCGACCTCGTCCTCCTCGTCGTCCAGCCAGATCTCGCCGTAGCCCACCGGCTGCTCGCCGTCGAACAGCAGATAGGAGTGGATGTCCTCCTCGACCGTCCGCCAGCTCGTCCGCAGATCATCCGGGAAGGGGTACTCCACCCGCCCGGACAGCAACGCCACTTCCTTCGCATCGACGGCCCAGCTCGCGACCTCGACGCCGTACCCGTCGGAAAACCCCCGAAGTTCCACGCGCTCCCCCTCAGTTGACGAACTCCACGATCGTTCGCACCAGCTGATCCAGGTACTGCGTGCTGTTCCGGAAGGCGGGCGTCGGCGGTTCGGGACACCCTGCCAGCTCACGACTCCCCCGGATCGACCGCAACAGCGCGTCGACCGTCTTCCGCTGATGCGACGGATTCTCCGGTACCGACGGCAGCACCGCCACCCGAATACGTGTCAGAGCGGCAAGTTCCTGGTCCGTCACACCGCGCAGGATGCCGCCGGCCAGCAGGCTTTCAACGGCGTCGGGCGGGCAGCCGCGGGTCACCAACCCCGTCCGGGCACGTTCGTTCGCGGCGGCGTCGTCGCCGGTCGCGGGCCAGGCCAGCAGGAGGCGATCGACCAGCTCCGGAAACCTCAATGCCAGCAGGACCGCGACCGTACACCCATTGGAGGCGCCAACGATTCTTACCGGACCGGCACGTTTCGCCAGGAGTTCACCGAGGGCCTCGACCTCGACGTCCCACGCACTTGCACACTGCGGACGGTCCGGCGCGAGCACCTCCACGCCGTACGACGTGAGTCCGGCGGTGATTCCCGGCGTACCCCAGAACCTGGCTGCGTCCATGGCTTCCCAGAGGCCGCCGTGGACGAGGAGCAGGGTCATCCGTGGTGCGGGGGAACCTCGTTCAGGATGCGCTCGTCGTCGTCGCTGCCGAAGTCGTTCTCACCCCAGGTACGCGGGTCGTCGTCACGGGTCTGTTCCGGCAACAGCGGCTCGTCGTCTTCATACGGGCTCGTCATGTCCCCAGATTACCGAGTCGCCGGGGCGCTCCGGGAGTGATTTCTCCCCGGCGAGCGATACTCGCGACCAGCGCGCGGACGTTACAGCTCTGCCTCGGTTGCCGAACGATCCGGCGGCGTGACCGGAACGACGCGCCGCCGTGATGTTCTGGCACGCACGACGTGACCCCTTTCCAGCATCATGGGTGACCTTGCCAACCCGGAAGGACCGAGTCGTGAGTGCATTACGGACACGGGGCCTGATCGGTGCGACGCTCGTCGTGGCTGTTCTCGGAGTTGCCGCCGCCTGCGGTAACGAGAACTCCACCTCTCCGCCCGCCGCCCAGCCCACGGACACGCCGACCACCCCCGGCACCCCCACGCCGTCACCCAACCCCAGCGGCACACCGAGCACCGACTGCCCCGAGACCATCGCGGCCGTCCGCGCCGCCGCCGACAAGGCGGTCTGGGGCCAGGGTGCCGCGACCTCCGCGTTCCACCCCGTCAGCGTGACGATCTGCCAGTACGACGCGGCGGCGTCCGGGCAGGACTACGCGACCGTCACCACAAAGCGCACCGGCAAGCAGGCGACCGACCTGCTCGCGCTGGTCAACGCGGCGAAACCAGTCGCCAAGAAGCCGAGCATCTGCACCAAGGAACTCGGCCCGACCTACGTCATGCGGTTCACCGACAACGACCGCGGCGTGCTGTCGATCACGGCCGAAGCCTTCGGCTGCCACCGCCTGGTGGCGACCTCCCTGGAGGGTCCGGGCAAGCCGGGCACCCTGCCGGCGCCGCGCCAGGTAACCGGCGAGCTGACCAAGGCACTCGGCCTCCGCTGACCCCCCGCGCCGGACGTGCACCCCGAAGCCGTCCGAAGCGGGGTCAACCCGCGCCTGCCTTGCGGGTCCCTCCACAGGTCGACCCGCGAGGCAGGTTGCGGCGGCCGGCGCGTTGCCGCAGGCTGATGCATGCGAACGATCCGGCTGCTGGGCGCGCTGGTCCTCGCCACCAGCGCCTGCTCGGCGCCGACAGGTGCTGCCGACTGCACGCCGGGGTTCACCTGCACGACACTCCACGTCCCGGTCGATCGGCAACGACAGGACGGCCCTTCCCTCGACCTCGCCGTCATCGCGGCCGACAACGTCGATGCACCACGCGGTGTTCTCCTGCTCCTCACCGGCGGCCCCGGCCAGCCCGGCGTACCGCTCCTCCCCAGCCTCAAGCGCAACGTGCACCCCGACGTACTGCGCGAGTACCGGCTCGTCATGCTCGACCAACGCGGCACGGGCCCGGACGGCATCAATTGCCCTTCATTACAAGAGACTGTGGGCGGCTCGGACTTCCTCACACCGCCCCCGACCGCCGTCGACGAGTGCGCTCAGCGGATCGGCGCAGGCCTCGGGTACTACGGCGCACCCGACACCGTCGATGACATCGAGCAGCTGCGCCAGTCCCTGAAGGTAGACAAGCTGACCCTCGACGGGACGTCGTACGGGAGCTTCACGGCGGCGCAGTACGGCTTGAAGTATCCGGATCATGTGCAGTCGCTCGTGCTGGATTCCGTCGTACCGCACAAGGGGTTCGATCCGATGGGCGTCGATCTGATGGCGGCGACCGGTCCGACACTCAAGGCCGCGTGCCGTCAGGATCCAACGTGTACGACGGATCCAGTCGCGGACCTGGCCTGGCTGGTGCAGCACGGTGTGAGCGGGACGACCTGATGGAGACGCTGTCGGTCGCGAGTCTCAACTCGGTAAACCCAACGCTCAAAGGGATTCCGGCCACCTTGCACGCCGCACGCGCCGGCGACGACACCGGCTTGAAGGAGCTCCTCCAGCAAACCAGCAGCAGAGGCCTTGCATACAGCACGCTCTCGGCAGGACTGCACATGGCCACCCTCTGCTCAGATCTCCGCTTCCCGTGGTTCGGCAAGCCCGATCGCGAGACCGCTCTCAACGACGCCGTACGACGCTTGGACGCGAAGCGGCTGTACCCGTACGACGTGGCGACCGCGCGAAGCCAGCTGATGATCCAGGGCTGCCTGCGCTGGCCGGCCGCCCGCGTGTCGACGTACCCGGCCGCACGGGAACTGTTGCCACGCACGCTGATCCTGCACGGGAGCAACGACCTGTTCTGTCCACTGGACTGGTCCAGATGGGAGCAGGAGCACTCGCGGGACGCCAAGCTGGTTGTCATCCCCGGCAGCGGGCACAGCGTGCAACGGGATCCCCGTGGGCAGGAAGCGGTCCGGGCGTTCCTGCTGGACTAGAGACGGAACTGTGCGCCAACGGTTGCAGCACGTGGGCGCATCGATGCGTCTAATAGGTGTGAGGAAGTTGTACGCCCAGCCAGGGAGTGGCGCGTGGAGTTCGAGGAGTACGTATCCGCCCGTGGACAGGAACTGGTGCGGCTCGGGTTCACGGTCTCCGGCGACTACCAGCGAGCGGAGGACCTTGCGCAGATCGCGTTGATGCAGGCGTTCCGCTCCTGGCGGAAGGTGCGCAACGTCGACGACCCACACCACTACGTCCGGCGCATCCTGGTGAACGAGTTCCTCTCGATGACCCGGCGGCGTTCGTACAGCGAGGCGCCGACGGCCGAGATCGACCCGCAGGGCGCCGTACCCGATCACGCCACGGACATCGCCAACTCCGATGACCTCTGGCGAGCACTTGCCACGTTGTCCGCCCGGGAACGGGTCGTGCTGGTCCTGCGCTACTACCAGGACCTGGACGACCAGACGATCGCCGACGTACTCGGCATCAAACCGTCCTCCGTGCGTGCGACCGCGAGCCGGGCGCTCGCCTCGCTGCGGGAATCGAAGAAGACCAATCGCATTGATGAGAGGTTGTCGTGAGCAACACCGATCTCGAGGATGACCTGCGGGGTACGTTCGAACGCGCCGCCGCCTCGGTGCCAGAGTCCACCGGCCTGACCGAGCGCGCCACGACGGGCGCGCAGCGGGCCCAGCGGCGTACGTGGATCGTCTCCGGTGCGGCCGCCGTCGCGGTCGCGGCGATCGCCGTCGTGGGCTTCGGGCTGGCCGGCTCGAACAGCAAACCCTCCCAGCCGCCGGTCGCCGGTGGGCAGGCGCCGGTCTCGGCGACACCCACGCCGAAGCCGCTGACGGCCCAGACGGTGTCCGGCACGTGGCGACCACTGCAGATCGCCGGATTCAAGGTGCTGAAGGCGGCCCGGCCGCAGGATCCGGTGCTGGTGTTCCACCCGGACGGGACGTGGTCGGGTTCGGACGGCTGCAACGGACTCCAGGGGACCTACAGCATCGGCCAGCGCGGTGAGTTCACCGCGACGCCGGGCCTGCAGCACCTGATCGGCTGCGACAACGTCCCGCACACCGGCGTACTGACGTCTGCCAAGCGGGTCGCGATGGCCGGCGACACGCTGAAGTTCTTCGGCGCCGACGGGCGTCAACTTGCGAGTTACGCTCGCGCACGGTAGTCGCAATTGCTCGCGGACGGTGATCGGCGCTTGACGGAACGGAGTCTCTGACCACACCATCTAGTGGCCGGTCCACCGATCTTGGGAGCTTTGTGCGACTCTCTGTCACCGTCCCGCTGCTCACCCTCGGTTCAGCCTCACTCTTCGCAGTTGTCCTCACCGTGCCCTCGTCGGGTGCGGTCGTGGGTGCCGCGGTGTGTTCTCACGCACAGCCGAGTGCAAGCTCGACCGAGGCGAAGCGGCTGTCGCAACCGACC
The DNA here is from genome assembly GCF_042715335.1 of Kribbella sp. NPDC058693. Classification (NCBI taxonomy): domain Bacteria; kingdom Bacillati; phylum Actinomycetota; class Actinomycetes; order Propionibacteriales; family Kribbellaceae; genus Kribbella; species Kribbella sp. NPDC058693. Next base: position 879,313 of record NZ_JBHXSQ010000003.1, on the reverse strand, counting down.
TCCGCGTCCGACGCGCGGCCGCTCGGCGAGTCGCTCGGCGACGGCATCTCCGCCGCCGTGAGCTCGCTCGAGCCGCTCGACGCGACCGGCCGTCCCACGTCCGGCCTGCCGTACGGGCTGAGCCAGGGCGTCATCGGCGTGGTCGGCTCGGCCGCGACCGGCTACAAGGTTGTCGTCGACTCCGCGAAGCTTGACGAGAAGAAGTACCAGTCCGCGATGGCCCGCAGCCTGCCGGCGGCCGGCAAGCAGATGGTCGGCGTGGAGCGCAGCTGCCGCTCGGCCCAGTCGATCGCCGACGCTTGGAACGCCGTCGGCGCCCGCGACTGGTCATCCGACGCCGGCCGTACGACGTTCGCCGCGGACCTCGACCCGGTCACCGAGAACGTCGTCGTCGAATACGACCAGGCCACCACGTCGCCAACGTCCCAGGCCGGCCTCCGCAAGCTGTCCGGCGTACAGGTCGTCGCCGGCTCGCTCGCGCGGACGACTCGCCTGAGCGACACCCCGAAGGGCGGCCACTGGGGCGGTGCGCGGATCACGTCCGCGTCGAAGAACTGCACCGCCGGCTTCTCCGTCGTACGGCGCTCCAACGGGCAGCGCGGATCGGTGACTGCCGGCCATTGCGGTGCGGCTGGCACGGTGTGGAAGTCGGGCACCAACTACTACGGCACCACGACGCTCCGGACGAACTACCCGGACTACGACCAGTCGCTGGTCACCGGCAGCGCGTACGGCGCGAAGATCTGGACCGACGGCCCCGGCGACACCGCCAACACCCGCACCGTCACCGGCGGCGGCGACCCCGGCGTCGGCACGGTGGTCTGCCAGTCCGGCAGCTTCAGCACATCCCTGTGCGGCCTCACGGTCCGCTCGAATTCAGCGAAGTACTGCGACGCCGACGGCTGCACGACGTACGTCATCCGCGCCACCCGCGGCGGACTGGTCGCCATCATCGGCGGCGACTCCGGCGGCCCCGTCTACACCCGCCGCGGTACCGCCTCCGCCACCATCCGCGGCCTGGCCTTCGCCGGCGCCGGCTGCGCCGCCTCCCGCTGCACCACCCTCTACGCCGAACGCTACAAATCCATCACCGGCCACCTAGGCGTCACGGCCCTGACCGGCTGACCGCTAAGCTGTCCCCGCGTGCGCCCCCGTAGCTCAGGGGATAGAGCGTCGGTTTCCTAAACCGTGCGTCGCAGGTTCGAATCCTGCCGGGGGCACAGTGTGATGTCTCAGGACATCGGCATGACCGCGGGGGTCGAGGATTTTCACCCCGCGTGGATGAGGAACCCCGTTGGCGGTGGCGGCCATAGTGGTGCGGGTCAGGACCCCATGCCGCGGGGAGGGCGACGAGAGTCTGATGACCCAGTCGAATGGCCACCCAGCCTCAGCGTCGCCACCTTCTGGCCCTCCCGCCTCCGGTCCTTCCGGTGGTACGCCGGCGATCGACCCGGTCGCGGTCATCCGGTCGAGAGCCTACTTGTCGGCGCTGGTGCTTGCAGCGATTCTGGGTCTTCCGATCTCGGTTATCGCCTACGGCTTCCTGGCGGCGGTTTCTCACCTCCAGACCTACATCTTCGTGGACCTACCGGGTCAGCTCATCGAAGGCGCAGTACCTGCCTGGTGGCCTGTTCCCTGGCTGGTCCTCTGCGGGCTCCTCACCGCACTGACCATCCGATACCTGCCAGGCAACGCAGGGCACTCACCCGCTTTCGGGTTCCACGCCGGTGGTGGCCCACCCACCGGCCGCGAGCTCCCTGGCATCCTCCTCGCAGCGCTCGCCACCCTCAGCCTGGGCGCTGTACTCGGACCGGAAGCACCCCTGATCGCCATCGGTGGAGGTCTGGCCGCCCTGACTGTGCACCTGGCCAAGAAGGACGCGCCTCCGATGGCGCTGACCATGATGGCGGCGGCCGGAAGCTTCGCAGCAATCAGCACGCTGCTCGGCTCCCCGGTCCTCGGTGCGTTCTTGATCATGGAAGCCGCGGGCATCGGTGGTGCCACGCTGAGCCTGGTCGCGCTGCCGGGGCTGCTCGCCTCCGGCATCGGCGCCTTGGCATTCGTCGGCCTCGACGCCTGGACCGGGCTGGGCAACTTCTCGCTCGCACTCACCTCGGTCCCCCCGGAGGTGGCCCCGACCGTGGCATCGCTCGGCTGGGCCCTGGCTGTCGGGGTCGTCGCTGCGCTCCTGGGCTGGCTGATCCGTTGGATGGCGCTGTCGCTGCGCCCGATCGTGCACCTGAACCGCGTTCTCGTCACCCTGGTACTCGGCCTCCTCATCGGCCTGACCGCCATGAGCTATCAGCTCATCACCGATCACCAGTTCACCGACATCCTGTTCTCCGGCCAGGATGCGATGCCCGACCTGGTCAAGAACGCGTCCGGCTATTCGCTCGCGGTGCTCGTCGTGCTCATCGTGGGCAAGAGCCTGATGTACGGGCTCTCGCTCAGCGCGTTCCGCGGCGGGCCGGTCTTTCCCTCGATGTTCATCGGTGCGGCAGTCGGCATCGCGGTCAGTGGCTTGCCCGGCCTGAGTCTCGCGCCGGCGATCGGCATGGGTATCGGTGCCATGTGCGCAGTCATGCTCCGGCTGCCGCTGACGTCGGTCTTGCTCGCCACGCTGCTGCTCGGGGCCGACGGTCTCTCCGTCACTCCCGAAGTGGTGGTCGCGGTGACGGTGGCCTTCGTCACCACCAGCCGACTCCCCGCGCCGGCCGCCACAGCCGCGACGTGATCCGCGCCCCGGACCAGGAGCCATCTGTGGTGGTTGCGACCGCTCAGAACACGGTGGTCCAGTCGTTTCTCATGCTGACGGTCGTCCAGCCGGCGGCTTCGGCTTCTTTGAGCGCCTGCTCGGCGCCGGTGGTGTAGTCGAACTCACGCTCGGCGTCGTCGTGGACGACGAGTAGGCGCAGCGTCGGCTTGGAGGCGTGATGCGTGAACTGGAGCATCGGGATGTCACCGTTGGAATTGCCCGCGGCGAGCATTGGGCGGCGGCCTGTGCGGTTCCAGATACGCACCGGCTTTTCCGGCCCGTCGTCAAGGTAGTCGGCCTCAGGTCTGTGGGTGATGGTGCCGCCAGGCCCGTCGCTGGTGTAGGTGAAGGTGGTACTGCTTCCGATGACCCGCTCACGTGGGATGCCGTACACGTCCTGGCTGATGGGCCGCATGAAGTCGCGACCGCCGCCCGAGACGATGTAGTTCGCGAATCCGTTCGCCTCCAGGTAGCCGAGCAGCTCAACCATCGGTGCGTAGGTGCACTGCAGATAGCCGCGACCGAGGGTCGGATGCTGCGCGCTTCGCAGGAAGTCATCAGAGCGTTTCTCGAATTCGTCGACGCTCATCCCCGCGTAGGCCGCCAGGATGCCGGCCGCCAACGTCTTCACATTGGTGTCGTTCCCCGCGTAGTGCTCTGCTATGAGGGCACTCAACCAGCCGTAGTCCCGCTCCGAGGCGGCCTTCCATGGCTGGCGTTCACGCAGCTCGGGTTGCGCCTGCGCCATCTCGACGAGACGGCGGAGGACGAAGTCGAGTTGGATCGGCATCGGCTTCTCGCACCACAAGGTGCCGTCGTTGTCGAACACTGCCACCCGTTCCTCGACCGCTGCAGCTGCGGATCCGTCCTCTCCGCGGGCTCGTTCGACGAAGTTGACGATTGCCTGCTTGGCGGGACCATCCCGCCAGCTCGACAGCAACTCGGCGTTCATGTCGCGCCCCTTCCGCTCGCGCACCATCTGTCTGTGTGGCTGTCTATTCACTGGTGGCGGTCATCGGCAGCGCACCGCCCTCCGCGGCCTCACGCTCGTCCTTGTCGGGCAGCCCACGCACCGCTCCGATGATCGCCACCGCGATGACGGCCCCGATCACCGGGCCGGCGACATAGACCCACCAGCCCGTGTAGTCGTTACCGATGATGTCGGGCCCGAGAGTGCGGGCCGGGTTCATGGACGCGCCGCTGATCGGGCTGGCGAACAGGCCGAGCAGGGCGACCGTCGAGCCGACCGCAATCGCCGCGTTGTGCCCGATGCTGCGGCCCCCGGTCGCAGTGTTGAGGATGACGCTGGCCAGGATCGCGGTCAGGACGACCTCCATCACCAGCGACTTCCACTCCCCGCCGGGCTTGTCGATCGGGTAGTTCCCGCCCGCGCCGGCGTTGACGAACATCAATTGCAGGAACAGCGCGGCACAGATGGCCCCGGCGAACTGGACCACGCAGTACGGCACCACCCATTTGGCGGGAAACACTCCACGGGCGGCGAACGCGACGGTCACAGCGGGGTTGATGTGGAGTCCCGACAGCGGACCCCAGGCGTAGATCATTGCCATCACCACAGCCCCCGGCGCGATCACCGCCGCGGTCCTGCTGATCGGTTCGTTGCCCACGTACTGGTTGATCACACCCGATCCGGCCGCCACCGTCACCAGGACGAAGGTGCCCAGGAACTCGATGATCAGCCGGATCCACAACGGCCGTTGCCGCAGGGTGTCTTCCTCGAACCGGATGAAGTACCGGCGCCCAAGTGAGGCCCTGTGCTCAGCATCCGGATCGATGGCGGGTTCTGCCATGGCGCGCGTCCCTTCCTTCTCGGCCGTCCGGGCCGGGTCGCCCGGGTTCGGTTTCAGATGTCGGTGGTCGCCCGGGCTCGACCGTCTTCGACGGCGCTCTTGAGCGCGGCGTAGTCGCTCTCGTTCTGGTCGGCGTACGTTTCGGCGAAGTCGGCGATGGCCTGGTCGAAGGCATCCGATCCGCCGAGGTAGGCGGCCAGGGCGACGCGATCGCCGGAGCGAGCATGAGCGCGGGCCAGGGTCTGTCCGCAGATGCGGGCATAGACATCCATGCCCGAGGGAGCCGTCTGCTCGATCGGAAAGGAGAACTTCCAGTCCTTGAGTTGGCGGACGTAATAGTCGCGGTCTACTCCGTCCGGACCAGGCATGTGGGTCCAGCCCAGGAAGATATCGCTTTCGGCCTGCATCAGGTGCTGTCCGGCGACCACACGCTCGCCCTGGTTCCGGTACCGGCTGCGCCCGCAGTAGTCCGCCAGAACCGATCGCTGCGCCTCCTTGGCCTGCAGGAACACCGGTTCGACTCCGTCCCCGCCGTCCATCAGCACGATCCAGGCACGGGTGCCGACGCTGCCCACGCCGACGACCTTGCGAGCCGCCTGGACCAGCGTGAACTGCTCGAGCATGTGCCGCCGGTCCGACTGCAGGGTGCGCCGGTACCTGCCCAGCACAGTGCGGATCTCCTCGTACGCCGCACTGGCCTGTACGTCGGGGAAGACCTCCTCGACAGGAACGACCATCGGGGGGTCACTGATGATCCGCCGACGGCCCTCGACCACCGTGGTCAGCTTGCGCAGCGCCTGCGTGCTGTCGCGGGTGTGAGCCTTGGCCAGCATCTTCTCCGTGGCCTTGAACCCTTTGGCCTTCATCTGCGACCGGAACTGTCCGATCGCCTCTTCGATGTCCAGGTGGGTGTACCAGACCTCCAGGTAGGTCTGCTTGGCGAACCTCCGCATCGCCTTTCGGTACGCCTTCACCGCCGCGAGGACGATCCTGCGGCGGTGCTTGCCTCCGAATCCGTTGTCCCGACCCGCCACCGCCAGGCTCGCCGCCAGCCGCTTGACGTCCCATTCGAACGGGCCGGGCAGCGTCTCGTCGAAGTCGTTGACGTCGAAGACCAGCTCCCGCTCCGGCGAGGCGTACGCGCCGAAATTGGACAGATGCGCATCTCCGCACAACTGCGCGTGCAGCCCCGACGTGGGCGTCGTGGCCAGGTCGGCCGCCATCGGCAGTGCAGCCCCCCGGTAGAAGGTGAACGCCGACACCAGCATCCGCCCGTGCCGGATCGGCACCAGGTCCGGCACCCGCGACTTCGACTGCTCCAGCAACAGCCCCACCGGATCCCGCGGCCCGGGCTGGAACTCCGCATGCGCCTCCCGCGGAGTCACCCTCCGGGCGTCCTTCCCCAGGGCGACCCGGTCCGCATGGCTCAACTGCCCGGATGTCCCGGCCCGCTTCGCGTCTCGACGGAACTCCGGTACGGCAGGGCTCGCCGACCTGCCACCCGCAGTACTCACAGTCATAGCTCCCCCTCCGCCGGTTGATCCGCAGACCGTGGATCCGGGCTCACGGCCCAGCCGCCAGACTGTCGCGCTACTCGCGCGACATCATCGCGACGGCTTCGCGCTCCAGGTCGACGTACGGGTCGCCGCTGACATCGACGGCTACGCGTTTGATCGTCCCGCCGGTGAAGAACCACGGTGCGTGGCCGGGGTAGTCCTGGGTGACCGGGTCGCTGCTGTCGCGTCCGACGCACAGGCCGTCGCCGGCCAGCGAGAACTTGCCCGGCTGGGTCTTGATCCGGCCCCCGCCGACCTTGACGTCGCCATGGAAGAGCGACAGCGTTCCGACCGAGACGCCGGGCGGGTCCTCGCCGTCCTTCTCGAAGGCGGCGGACAGGATCAGATCCTCGCCCGTCGGCAGCTCCTCGTCGGCAACGATCTTCTGTTCCAAGCTGCCCACGAAGCTGTAGACGTAGTGCAACCGGTTGTCCTTGACGTAGAGAGTATGGCCGCCGAAACGCGAGCCGTGCGCGAACAGCACACCCTGCGCTCCGGGCGTGGAGATGTCGGCGACCGCTGCGATCGAATAGGAACGGTTGCGGATGCTGACCGCCTGCGACTCCGGTACGTCGGCGACGCCCGGGTAGTAGACGTAGCGGTTGCGCGCCGGCGAGAGCACCGGTCGCGGCGTCGTGATGAGCTCCAGCGCGCCGCGATCGTCGAGCGGGAAGGCGCCGTTGGCTCCGGCCTCGGCGTACCAGAGGTTGATCAGGTCGCGTAGGCGGTCGGGTTCTTCGGCGGCGAGGTCGTGGAGCTCGGCGCGATCGACGTCGGTGTGGTAGAGCTCCCAGGTGTCCTTGCCGAAGTTGCTCCAGCCACTGATGGTCGGGTGGGTCGTGACGGCCTTCCAGCCCTGGTGCCAGATGCTGCGTGAGCCGAGCATCGAGTAGAACTGCGTCTGACGTGCGCTGGGCAGCGGCGCACTGTCGAAGCTGTAGCGCATACTGATGCCGTCGAAGTGGGTCTGCTGGTGGCCGCCGATGGTCTCGGGCGGTTCGACACCGAGCACGTCGAGGATCGTCGGAACGATGTCGATGGCGTGGTGGTACTGCTCGCGGAGCTCGCCCCTGGCCTCGATGCCGTGCGGCCAGGAAAATGATGCACGGGTCCGACGTGCCGCCCTCGAACTCGTAGCGTTTCCACATCTTGAACGGTGTGTTGAACGCCATCGCCCAGCCGTTCGGGTAGTGGTTGTACGTCGCCGGGCTGCCGAGCTCGTCGAGCTTGGCGAGATTCTCCTGGAGGTCGTCCGGGATCCCGTTGCACAACTTGTTCTCGTTGACCGACCCGTTGGGGCCGCCCTCGCCGCTGGCACCGTTGTCGGAGACCACGATGATCATCGTGTTCTCGGTCTGGCCGGTCTCCTCGAGGTAGTCCAGTAGCCTGCCGATCTGCGCGTCGGTGTGCGCCAGGAAGCCGGCGTACACCTCTGCCATGCGGCTGAACAGCCGCTGCTCCTCATCGGACAGCGAGTCCCACGGCCTGGTGTAGTCGAGGGCCGGGTAGGGCTGGTCGTTCGGGCCGGTGCGGCTCTCGGGCGTCCCGATCGGATTCAGCGGCGGCAGGTTCGTCTCGGGCGGGACGATGCCCATCTCCTTCTGACGAGCCAGCGTCTGCTCCCGCAGGACTTCGTAGCCCATGTCGAAGCGTCCCTTGAAGCGATCGATCCACTCCTTCGGCGCGTGGTGCGGGGCGTGACAGGCGCCCGGGGCGTAGTACAGGAAGAACGGCTTGTCTGGAGCCATCACCTTGGCGTCCGTGATGAACTCCAGCGCCCTGTCGGTGAGGTCCTCCGTGAGGTGGTATCCGTCCGCGGGCGAGCGCGGCGGGTCGACGGGGTGGTTGTCGTAGACCAGGTCCGGATACCACTGGTTCGTCTCGGCCCCGAGGAACCCGTACCACCGTTCGAACCCCCTGCCACTCGGCCAGTTGCGCCGCGAGGAGGCCAGGTTCATCTCGGACTCCGGGCACAGGTGCCACTTGCCGACCATGTACGTGTTCCACCCCTGGGCGCCGAGGATCTCCTGGATCTGGCCGTTCCCGGGCGGGATCACCCCGTTGGCGTTGGGGAACCCGCTCGCGCACTCGGTGATGCACGCCATGCCGTTGCGGGTGTGGTTGCGGCCGGTCAGCAGGCAGGAGCGCGTCGGCGAGCACAGCGCCGTCGTGTGCCACTGGGTGTACCGCACCCCGGCGCCGGCGATCCGTTCGATGTTCGGCGTCTCGACGGGACCGCCGTAGCAACTCATGGCCGAGAACCCCACATCGTCGAGCACGATGTACACCACGCTCGCCGCGCCATCAGACGCCTTCGGCGGCTCGAACGGCGACCAATCAGGCACCGAGTCACGGATGTCGGTGTTGATAACTCCCCTGAACGGCTCACCCATGATCGACTCCCTCGAACCAGCCTCCCCGGGGCGCAGCATCACGCCACCCGGCTATGCCACGACACTTGTCGATCCGCCCCCGCCTCGCGTCGTCCGCCGCGGATGAACAGCGGATTGCAGACCAGGCGACCACAAAGCGGAGTGAAGTCAAGAACGGCCGGACTGAAATCCTGCTGGGGGCACCGCTACAAGGGATTGCGGCAGGCCGAAGATCGACAGGACGGTGTCTTCGAAGCGCGTCATGGCGCTGATTCGGTCGCCGGTGAGGGTGATGGTGAAGAGGCCGACTCCGTGGGTGCCGGTGGGGGTAGGTCGATAGACCCCGAATGCCGGTTGACCATTGGCTCGCGTCGGTACCAGTTCGAATCTTTCCACCGAGCCGAAGATGAACTCGAAGAAGCGGGCAACACTGTCCCGGCCGCGGTATTCCAGCGGCATCGGTGGCATCGACATGAAGACGTCGTCGGTCAACAGAGCCACCAGTGCGTCGATGTCGGCAGATCCGTAAGCGCTCACGAACTTCGTCACGATCGCGTCCTCGGCAGGAGAGTCGCCAGCAGGCGGTTGCTCTCGAGCAGTCATGACCGGCAGTCGGCGCTGCATTCCTGCACGCGCGCGTTTGAGGGCACTTTTGACCGATTCGACGGTGGTATCCAGCATGTCGGCTACCTCGTCCGCGTGGAATCCGAGGACGTCGCGCAGGATGAGGACGGCGAGCTGGCGAGGCGGCAAGATCTGCAGGGCGGTCACAAACGCCAGGGAAATGGACTCGGTCTGCTCGTAGCGCGCCTCCGGACCGAGCGGCACAATGATCCCACCGTCCAGCAGGGCGTCGGGATAGGGCTCGAGCCAGTGGATCTCGCCGAGTCCAGTGGGTTCTGGTGGTTCGGTTCCCGGGATGTCCCATTGTTTGGCAGGACGTCGGCGAGCAGAGCGCAGTGTGTCGAGGCAGCGGTTGGTGGCGATGCGGTAGAGCCAGGTGCGGAGTGAGGCGCGTCCGTCGAATCGTTCGAGGCCTCGCCAAGCGGCGAGCATCGTGTCCTGGAGAGCGTCTTCGGCATCCTGGAACGATCCGAGCATCCGGTAGCAGTGCACCTGAAGCTCGCGGCGGTGCGGTTCGGTCAGTGCTCGGAAGGCGTCTCCGTCGCCGGCCTGCGCCCTCGACATCAGGTCCGTTCTCGCCAGCTCCACTCCCGCCACACCTTTCCTTGTGTGCAGTCCCATCCTGTATGGACGCCAACCAAGGCGCGAACGGGGCGGTCGCGCAGCGCCTCCTTTCTGATGACGGCGTCGTCTACAGCAGTGATAGCCGACAACATCGTCAAAGGAGCACGGAGATGGGAAAGATCGTCATCAGCTCGAATGTCACCCTCGATGGTGTGGTGCAGGACCCGGATGGTTCGGAGGGCTTCGAGCGGGGTGGGTGGTTCCACCAGTTCGTGGGGAGCAAGGACCTCGAGGACTGGCAGGCCCGCGAGACGCAGGAAGCGCTGGATGTGGAGGCGCTGCTGCTCGGCGCGCGGAGCAGTAAGTGGTTCGCGTCCCGGATGGTGTCGGGCGTCGGCGCGGCTGTCCGGGTAAGCCCGGAGTGGGCGGACAGAATCAACAGTCTCCCCAAGTACGTCGTCTCGTCGGCTCTCGACGAGCCTCTGTGGACCAATGCCACGGTTCTGAGCGGCGATGCGGTGAAGGAGATTTCGGAGCTGAAGCGGAAGGTGGACGGCGAGATCCTGGTCTACGGCAGCTATCAGCTGCAGCGCACGCTGATCGAAGAGAACCTGGCCGACGAACTACGGCTGGTAGTTTTCCCGGTCATGTTGGGAACCGGCCGGCGTCTCTTCGACGAGACCAGCGACAAGAAGCCGCTGCACCTGGTCAACACCCGGAAGCTCGGTGACAGCCTGGTCTTCTACACCTACGAGTTCGTGCAGAGCTAGCCCTTCAGCGGCGAGATGTGCGGCGGGACTTGCAGTGGCGGTACCAGGCGTAGGCGAGTAGGGCGCAGATGGAGCCGTTGAGGAAGCCTGCGCCCACGTCGGTGACGTGGTGCATGCCGCGGTAGAGGCGGGCGAATGCCACGAGCAGCGGCATGGCCAGGCAGAGGATGACGGTTGTCCAACGCAGCCAGGCGCGTTCGATGCCTAGGGCGAGTAGGGCGAAGGCGACGTACAGGCCGGTGGAGGCGCCGGTGTGGCCGCTGGGGTAGCTCGCGGTTGGTGGGGATGCGTCGAGCTTGTCGACCTGGGGGCGGTCGCGATCGACGACCCTGGCTGCGATCAGGAAGATCAGGCCTTGCATGGCGATCGCGATCGGTGCGACGAGGGCGAGGCGTAGGTCGTGGGTTCGCCAGAGCAGCAGCGACGAGACGACGATGCAGACCGCGATCACACCGGCGGTGTTGCCGATCTGGGACCAGATCGCGGTGATCGTGTCCCAGGTGCCGGTCCGGTTGGCGGCAAGATCCTTGTTCACCGCCTCTTCGCTGTGGGAGAGCCCGTCGAGTGGTCCCTTGAGCGCGAGCCCGATCCCGATGATGAGTCCACCGAGTGCTACGCCGGGTGCGACGGTCCTGGTGAGGAGGTCGACGCCGTCTTGCCGATGAACCCGATCCATGAGGCGAACATAATGCCTAGACCGAGAATGTGCCCGGCGAGAATGTCGGACGGGAAGTGCGCGCCGATGAAAAGCCGGTCCAGACCGACGATCACCGGCACCACGATCGCGAGTACGACGGCGACGCGCCGCCAGGCCGTGGACAGCAGCGGCCAGAGCAGGAAGACCATGACGGCGGCCGCCAACGTGATGTTCAGCGTATGGCCGGAGGGGAACGAGTAGCCGTGGGCATGCGGCACCTGACCGTCGACCACGGGCCGTGCACGCTGTGCGATCGGTTTGGAGATGCCGCCGATTCCCCAACCGACCATCATCGTGACGAACGCCCACAACGCCCGGCCCTTGAGCTTCTTCGACGTCCACACCCAGACAGCCACCCCGGTCGCGACGATGTACACGACGAACGGCTGACTGACCGCCTGGAGCACAGTCAGCGCCGGCACCAGCCCGTGCCGAAGGCTGAACCCGGTGGCCGCCCGGCTGAGCGCGTTGTCGGCCCTGATCAACGGCTCGAACTGCTGCCGCACCGCCAGCCCGAGAAACACCACAGGCAGCGCAAACACCAGCATCGCCAGGACACCACGGAACAACCGCCAACCCCGCGTCCGAACGACAGCCGCCGCACCTGCCCGCCGCGTCGTCATAAGCCATCCTGTACCCACCGAGAGCTAGATCATGGATAGGCGAGAGGGATCTGACGTGCACGTAGTAGTCGGGGCTGGGGCTGTGGGGGGCGTGGTTGCTCGGTTGCTGGTGGCGCGGGGGGAGCGGGTTCGGGTGATCACGCGGTCTGGGGGTGGGCCGGATGGGGTCGAGCGGGTTGCGGTGGATGCTGGACAGGGGCTGACGGAGTACGTCGAGGGGGCGACGGCGATCTACTCGTGTGCGGGACCGGCGTACAGCAAGTGGGCTGCGCAGTGGCCGCCGCTCGGCAAAGCGTTGATTGCGGCGGCTGAGGCGTCTGGTGCGACTCTTGTGACGACGGGCAACCTCTATGGGTACGGTGCTGTGGACCGGCCTATGACCGAGGAGCTGCCGTTGCTGCCCAACACGGTCAAGGGACAGGTGCGCGCGAGGCTCTGGGCCGATGCGCTCGAAGCGCATGAGGCCGGGCGGATTCGGACTGCGGAGGTTCGCGGGGCGGACTACCTCGGGGCCGGGGCGGTGTCGCCGTTCAGCGTGACCGTGTTGCCGAAGGTGATCGCCGGTAAGCGCGGGATGATGCCGGGCGACCTGGACGCGCCGCACAGCTGGACGTACGTCGGTGACGTCGCGCGGACCCTGATCGCCGTCGCCGGCGACGAGGGCGCGTGGGGCCGAGCCTGGCACGTGCCCACGCCCGCTCCGGTTTCGGTCCGCCGGCTCGCCGACCGCGCCGCCGAACTGGCCGGCGCACCGAAGGCCAAGGTGGCCGCGATGCCGCCCTGGATATTGAAGCTGGCCGGGTTGGTCGACCCGGCCGCGCGCGAGATGGTGGAGATGCAGTACCAGTGGCAGCGGCCGTTCGTGCTCGACTCGACTGCCGCGACAGTTGCCTTCGGCATCAAACCGACGGCGACCGACGATGCACTCCGGGAGATGATCGGCCGGCCCTGATGCGATGCTAGCGTCCCGGGTTCGCCGAATTGTGGAAGGGCAAGGATGAGTTCACCGAGACCGCGCCGCTGGTTGCGGCGGTTGGTGGTCACCGTGTTGGTGCTGGCGGTTCTGGCGGTCGTCGTCGACCGGGCGGCCGCGTACGTCGCCGAGAACCAGCTCGCCTCGATGGCGGACAAGAAGGCCGCGCAGTACGACGTACGCTCGGCCGACACGTCGGTCAAGATCGGGGGCTTCGGGTTCCTGCCCCAGCTGGTCAAGGAAAACTTCTCCAAGGTCACGCTGACGATGGAGCGGCCGACGTTCTCCGGGATCCCGGGCGAGGACCTGAAGGTCCAGCTGCACGACGTACAGGTGCCGCGCGGACTGCTGACCGGGCAGGCCGGCGCGGCGGTCACGATCGACTCGAGCGATCTGAGGCTGCAGCTGTCGCCACGCGAGCTGAGCCGGCTCGCGGTGGCCAGCACCGGGCTGGACGGTCTGTCGCTGGAGGTGGTCGGCGGGCAGCTGCACGCGAAGCTGTCGCTGCGCGGCTTCAACGCCGACGTGCCGATCACGCCGAAGGTCCAGAACGGCCGGATCACCTTGGCTCTCGGACAGCTGTCGGACTCGATCCCGTCGTTCGTCCGGACCGCCCTGCAGAACCAGCTCGCCCGCGGCATCACGATCCCCGAACTGCCGTTCGGCGCCCAGCTCACCGGCATCAGCATCGTCGACAATTCGGTCGTCCTGACCGCGGCGGCGAAGGAGCTCAAGTTCAGCGCCTGACTCCCTTGGGTTGCGATGGTTCGCGATATATCGTCGAACTATCGCAATCACTTTTCGTAGGGACGGGTGGTCGAGATGACCGGATCGGCGTACGCCGCGGGCTGGCCTTGGCAGCAGTTCGCGCGGCATTGTTCGAACTTCGACGACATCCTGGACGAGCTGCGCGCGGCGATGACCGGCCGGCGCGGGCACCAGGGCCATCGGCAACAGCAGCACTTCGGTCCCCAGTGGGGGATGTTCGGTGGCGGACAGATGTTCGGTCCGCCGTGGGGCCCGCCGCCGCGGTGGCGCGGTCCGAAGGCCCGCAGGGGTGACGTTCGGGCCGCGATCCTCGCCGTACTGGCGGAGCAGCCGATGAACGGGTACCAGATCATCCAGGAGATCGCCGAGCGCAGCGGTGGCGTGTGGAAGCCGAGCCCCGGCTCGATCTACCCGACGCTGCAGCAGCTCGAGGACGAGGGCCTGGTGACGGCTGACGCCGAGGTCGGCCGGCGGACGTTCCAGCTGACGGACGAAGGTCGTGCGTACGTCGCCGCGCACCAGGACGAGGTGTCCGCGCCGTGGGAGGCGATGAGCGCTCCCACTGGCGACGACGAGAACGGGTTCAAGCCGGTGCTCGGGCAGGTGGCGTCGGCGATGTGGCAGATCATGGCCAGCGGTACGCCGGAACAGCAGGCGAAGGCCCGCGAGGCCGTCGGTGACCTGCGGCGCAAGCTGTACGGCATCCTCGCCGAGGACGACGACAGCCCGGAGAACAACGAGCAGGACCGGGCATGACAGCGGCCGACCGGGGCCGACCCCATCGGGGCGGTCCCGGCGCTCGCGGCAACCGCCGCGGGCGCGAATGGCAGGGCTGGGGCGGCGAGAGCTGGGGCGGTCAATGGCATGGTCCCGGCTGGGTCGGTGACTGGCGCGAGACCAGCTGGGACGACCCACGAACCGCCGGCTGGAACCGCGCCGAGGACGACCGCGAGCAGGCTGGCGCTCGGCGGCGCGACGACGTACCTGTGAAGCGGGTGCGGATCGGCGACGCCGAGCGGGACCAGGCTGTGTCGTTGCTCAGCGATCACTTCGTTGCCGGGCGGTTGACGCAGGCGGAGTTCGAGGAGCGCAGCGAGCAGGCGACGCGATCGCGGTACAACGACGAGCTCGATCCGCTGTTCGACGATCTGCCGACCTCCATGGACCTCCAGGTCGCACAACGCGGCCCGGCAGGGGTACGCCGGAGGCCCGGCCCGCCGCCGCCGATCCTGATGCTGATGCCGTTCCTGATGCTCGGCCTGGTGATCAGCTCGCTCGCACTGGCCGCACCGTGGCTGTTGTGGGGCGTGTTCTGGATCGTCCTGATCAGCGGCATGTCCAAGCGCCGCTGGCACAACTACCGCCGCTGACGAGCCCGCGGGATCTCCTCCGCGAACTCGACGACAAAACCATCCGGGTCGGCAACGTGGACCGTCCGATGTCCCCACGGACGGTCCGCCGGCCCGCTCAGCACCTGTACGCCGGCCGCCGCCAGCCGCTCGGCGTACGCATCCACGCCGTCGACCATGACGACCACTTCCCCGCCCGCACCCGGCGTCACGTCATGCCCGGTCAACCACTCCGCCCGCCGCCGTTCGTACAACGCGAACCGCACTCCCCCGGCGTCGAACTCCGCGTACCCCGCATCCGTGAACTTGTACGCCAGCCCTACCACATCCCGGTAGAACGCCACGGACCGTTCCAGGTCCCCGACATACAAGATGACGTACCCGATCTCCATACCCACAATTGTCGGTATGACGACTGTGCTCCGGTACGCCGCTTTCACGCTCGACCCGGCTGGTGGGAATCCGGCGGGGGTGGTGCTGGATGCCCGCGGGCTGGATGACCAAGCCATGCAGGCGATCGCCGCGGAGGTCGGGTACTCCGAGACCGCGTTCGTGATCGACCGATCGGTGCGCTACTTCTCGCCCAAGGCAGAGGTGCCCTTCTGCGGGCACGCGACGGTGGCGACCGCGGTCGCGCTGGCGGAGCGGAACGGGCCGGGTGAGTTCGTGTTCTCGACCCCGGCCGGTGTCGTCCCGGTGACTGTGGACGACGGGCTGCGCGCGACCCTCACCAGCGTGGAGCCGTCAGTCGAGCCGGCTGGTGATCTGACGGACGTGCTCGACATGCTCGGATGGAAGCCCACCGACCTCGACCCGGATCTGCCGGCCAGGATCGCGTACGCCGGGGCGCGGCATCTCGTGCTGAGTACGGCGACCAGGCAACGACTTGCGGACCTGGACTACGACTTCGATCGCCTGCTCGCGTACATGCTCGAGCGCGATCTGACCACGCTGCAGCTCGTCTGGCAGGAGTCGCCGACCGTCTTCCACGTGCGGGATCCGTTCCCGGTCGGCGGTGTCGTCGAGGATCCGGCGACCGGTGCGGCCGCGGCCGCGTTCGGCGCCTACCTGCGGGAGCTCGGGCTCGGGCAGCCCACGATCACGCTGCACCAGGGAGACGACCTCGGTCGGCCCAGCCTCATCACGGTTGAGCTGTCAGACGAGGACAACCGCGTGCGCGTCAGCGGGAACGCCGTACCGATCACGGCACCCGCGTGAGCCACTCCTCGGTGCCGAACTTCTCCGCAACCCGTTCCTGAGCAAGCTCCACGGTCGCGGCGTCGATGGCGCCCGACGCAAGCCCGTAGCGGTTCCGGAACGTTCCGACCATCCGCTCGATCACGTCCGTACGGTCGAGGCCGGTCTGGCTGCGCAGCGGGTCGACACGCTTGTTCGCGCTCGTCGTCCCCTTGTCGGACAGCTTCTCACGGCCGATCCGCAGTACTTCGAGCATCTTGCCGGCGTCCATGTCGTACGCCATCGTCACGTGATGCAGGACCGCGCCGCCCGCGAACCGCTTCTGCGCGGCGCCCGCGATCTTGCCCGCCGGCGAAGTGATGTCGTTGATCGGCTGGTACGTCGCCGCGATGCCGAGATCGTTGAGCGCACCAATGACCCAGTCGTCGAGGAACGCGTACGACTCGATGAACGACAGGCCGGACACGAGCGACTCCGGAACGTACAGCGAGTACGTGATCGTGTTACCAGGCTCGACGAACATCGCGCCGCCGCCGCTGATCCGCCGTACCACTGTCACGTCGTGCCGCGCGGCGCCGGCCAGGTCGACCTCGTTGCGCAGCGACTGGAAGCTGCCGATGATCACCGCGTTGGAGGCCCATTCCCAGACACGCAGCGTCGGCGGACGTTCACCGGATCCGACCTGCTCGGTCAGTACTTCGTCGAGCGCCATCTGCAGCGCAGGCTCCCGCGGTACGTCGTGCACGAACTCCCACTCGTGATCGCGCCAACCCGTTGCCCCGGTCAACGCACGCCGTACGGCGACCGCGACCGCCTCCGGGGAGAAGCCGAGCATCTCGACGCCGTCGCCCAGCACACCACGCACGCGCGCCGCGATCTGGGCCGCGGGCAACGCGATCGGCAAGCCGGCCAAGGCGCCGTTGATCCGCTCGAGCGCATCGTCCGGTTCGAGGAAGAAGTCGCCGGAGATCTGCGCGTTCCGGACGTGCTCGTCGACCACATCGAGATCCGCGACGACGAGCTTCCCACCGGGCACCTTGTACTCACCATGCATACTCAGCAACAACTTGCGCTGGTCAACGGTTGTTCCCGGGGCGCATACTCCCGGTCATGGGGGAAATGAGCATGAACAAGGCGATCCACGCCGCCGTACGGCGCGACCTCGATCGCTTCCTTGACGCACTGGACCGGTTCCGGGACGCGGACCGGCGGCGGGCCGAGCAGTTGGCGGTGGCCTGGCAGAACTTCGACGAGCAGCTCGTCCGGCATCACGAGGGCGAGCACGAGATCGCGTGGCCGGCGCTGGAGAAGGTCGGTGTGAGCCGGGACCTGCTGACGCAACTGGATGCCGAGCACGACACGATGGCGACCGCGCTCGCCGCGACCCGGACGGCGATGGGCAAGCTGCGGAAGTCCGCGAGCGCGACGGATGCGGCCGCCGCACACGCCGCGATGCTGGAGCTGCGACGGGTCACCGTCGTACACCTGGACCACGAGGAGGCGGAGATCGAGCCCGTCTACCTCGCGAAGAAGGACGCTCCCGAGATCAAGGCGATGGGCCGCGAGTTCGCCAAGGTAGGCCCGGTCCAAGGCGGCACCTTCTTCGCCTGGGCCCTCGACGGCGCCGGACCGGAGGAATCCGAAGCCATCACCCACACCGTCCCCAAACCGGTCCTCACACTCATAGCCGGCCTCTTCGGCCGCACCTACCGCAAATCAGTAGCCCCCACCTGGCAACAGTGAAGGTGCGCACGGCAACTGGTTCAGGCGGCGGGTTTTAGTTCTACGGCGACCTGCCAGACGCGGGTGCGGACGGTGTCTATGTCGGCGGAGGCGTCTACCTCGTGGTGGATGCCCCGGTTCGCGTAGAAGTTGATCAGGGGTGCGGTTTGCTCGTGGTAGATCTCGAAGCGGCGGCGGATGACCTCTTCGGTGTCGTCGGAGCGGTGCTCGATCTCGGCGCGGCGGAGGAGCCGGTGGACCAGCGAGTCGACCGCGACCTGGAGGACCAGGGCCGCGTCGAGCTCGCGCCCTTGCTCGTCGAGGATGTCGTCCAGCACGCCGGCCTGGGTGAGCGTGCGAGGGTAGCCGTCCAGGACGAAGCCCGCGGCGGCGTCGGCCGCGGCGAGCCGGTCGCGAACCATTTCATTGGTCACCTCGTCGGGTACGTACTCGCCCGCGTCGAGGTAGCGCTTGGCCGTGCGCCCGAGCTCGGTGTCGTCCGCGATGTTGCGGCGGAACAGATCACCGGTGGAGATGACCGGCACCCCGAGATGGTCGGCCAGGTGACCCGCGTGCGTCCCTTTACCCGCCCCCGGCGGCCCCATCAGCAAGACAGTGGTCACGGCACCCTCCTGACCCTCGGTAAGTCCCAAAGAATATTGGACCTTCCGCAACTGCGGTACGGCGTACGTCACTCCGAATCCCCGAAATACGTCACACCGCGCGTTACTGTCCGGAATCACTGGTTCTCGAGCAAATCCCACGTCGAGAGGCAGAACGGATGCCCGGCCGGATCCGCGAACACCAGACAGTGATCGGCATTCGGCTGATGTTCGTACTGCGTCGCACCCGCCGCGAGCACCAACTCGGCGGCGGCCGCGAGGTCCTCGACGTAGAAATCGAGGTGGAACTGGATCGGCACCGCGGGATCCGGCCAGGTCGGCGCGACATGTGCCGGGTCGCTTTGAAAGTCGATCCGCCCGCCCGGCCCGTCGACGGCCGCCCAGACCGGGTCGGTGTAGACCACCTTCCCGCCGGTGATCTGGGCGTAGAACCGGCCGAGCGCCGCCGCGTCCGGGCAGTTGATCGTCGGCGAACTCAGCCGGATCCCGGTGCCGTTCATCTCAGAAAATCATTTCCGGGCGGAGCTCGATGACGTCGCCCGGCCCGGCGAACTTGGCCGCCAGCTCCTCGGCCCGCTCCCGCGTCGCGCAGTCCAGCACGAAGAACCCGGCCAGCTGCTCCTTCGACTCGGCGTACGGACCGTCGGTGCTGACCGGTCGTTTCCCCTCCCACCGGTACGTGCGTGTCGTCGACGGAGCGTCGAGCGCCAGCCCGCTGACCAGCTCGCCCGACGCGGACAGCTCGGCCAGCATCGCGTCGAACTCCTTGCCCATCGCCTCCCGCTCGTCCGCCGGGATCGAGCGCCCCACCTCGGTGAAGTCGATCGTCGGGTGACCCCACGGCTGCGGGTTGGAGTGGATCAGAACCACGTACTTCATCTTTGACCTCCAGTCTCAGCCGGTACGCCGTACTGCGCCCCGGCACCGATGACGTCGGAGGCCCTCGACAGACCTCGACATTTCTCCTCGATGTATTCCAGCTCACATCCGGTCACACTCGCCCCGCCGGGTTCCGTCAGCCGGTTAGACGCGAAGAGAGGAACACATCATGGGCACGATTCTGGTGACGGGCGGGACCGGAACGATCGGACGCCACGCCGTACCGCTGCTGCAGGCGGCCGGTGCCAAGGTCCGGGTGCTGAGCCGGCACGCGCACGACCGCGGCGACGGTGTCGAGTACCTGGCCGTCGACCTGCTCAAGGGCGACGGCCTGGACCAGGCGGTGGACGGCGTGGACGTCATCCTGCACCTGGCCGGCGGGCCGAAGGGCGACGACATCGGCACCCGCAACCTGGTCAAGGCAGCCGAGCAGGCCGGGGTCGGCCACTTGGTCCACATCTCGGTGACCGCCGTCGACCAACTCCCGCTGACGTACTTCAGGTCCAAGCTCGGCGCCGAGCAGGCCGTCCTGCAGTCGTCCGTCCCGTCCTCCGTACTGCGGGTCGCCCAGCTGCACGACTTCGCCTGGAACACGGTCCGGATGATGGCGAAGATGCCCGTCCTGCCGATGCCCGGCGGCGTCCGGTTCCAGCCGGTCGACGGGCGGGACGTGGCCCAGCGCCTCGTCGAGCTCGCACTCGGTGAGCCGCAGGGCCTCGTCCCGGACCTCGTCGGCCCGAAGGTTTACAGCCTGTCCGAGCTCGCTCACGACTATCTGCACGCCACCGGCAAGCACCGGTTGTCGCTGCCGATCCACGTGCCCGGCAAGGCCGGCAAGGTGTACCGCGCCGGCGGCAACCTCAGCCTCAGCGGCGCCGATCGCGGCACTCACACCTGGGAAGATTTCGTCGCCGCACAGGTGTAGGGCTCCAACAGCTCCTCCAGATCCGGCGTACGACGCCGCGCGATCCCGGCAAGGAAGTCCGCCACCTGCACCCGCGGATCGTGCTTGGAATCAACCTGTGTGAACGACTGCAACGGCGGTGGCTCCGCCTGCTCGGCCAGGAAGGCTCCCAGCCGCGCCACCCGACCAGGGGTCAGCGCACTCTGCTCGTCGTGTACCACGGCGACCGATCGATGGCCGGCGCTCCAGTACAAGACAGTCTCCGCGAGCGCCGGCACCAGCGGCTCGAGAGGTGGCGGGATCTCCGGATCCTCGTCGATCAGCCGCTGCATCACCTTCTCGACCCGTGCGCGAGTCACCGCACGCAACGCCGGTACGTCGGAGGGCATCGTCGCGAAGAAGCGATCCACGGCCTCGTGATCCATCAGCCGCACCCGCTTGGTCCGGGCCAGATCCACGAACGCCGTCAGGAACCCGGTCCGCTGCCGGAACGTCGCCACGGCCTCGGAGTGATCCGTCCCGAGGCTCGTCCCCGCGCCGTACGACGGCTCCTCGGTGAACAGCTCCAGCACCCGCGCCGCGACGTACGACGTCTTGTCGATGATGTGGACGTGCGCATGCCCGCGGAGCGTGGTGAGCAGCCACTCGAGCGCGGGGCGCTGCTCGGGTCGCAGTAGCTGGTTGGACTTGTACTCGGTGCGCTGGCGCAGACGGGTTCGCAGTACGGCGATGATGCCTGCCGCCGCGGGTTCGTCGAGGTCGACGCTGGCGTGGGTGATGACGGGTGAGGCGGGGTCGAGCAGGTTGGTCCCGGAGAACCCCGACTCGTCACACGCGACCTCGAACTGGGTACTCATACACAAGCTCCAAGGCTGAAGGACTGCACGCTACGGAGCCCGTCCGCGGGACGGGCGTGATCAGGTCGCGCGCCAGGGTTCATCGGGGCGCGATGCGATCAGTGAGCGGCAGCAGCCTTGGCAGACATGCGACCCATCATCGTCCGGCCGACGGCCGGACACCAGTGAAATTTCTACGGCTTGCGGCCCAGGGCGACCATCAGGAGCTGGCCGGCGCCGGTGGAGCTGAGGGTCTGCTCGTCGTGCGGCCACCACGCGGTCAGATCGACGAGCCCGGGCTTGGCCAGCTCGAGCCCGCCGAGGAGCTCCTCGGTCTCGGCCCTGGTACGGAACCGGATCTGCGGGAACGGCTCCTGCAGCTTCTCCTCGATCGCGGTCGAGAACTCCGCCAGCCGACCGCCGTCGCGCGGGTTGAGCGGATTGGTCAGTGCAACGTAGGAGCCGGACGGTACGGCGGCCACGTAATCCGCGATGACGCGAACAGCCTTCGGGCTCGGGACGTTGTGCAGGACCAGCCCGAGCAGGATCCCGACCGGGCGGGTGAGGTCGAGTCCCGCGGTCACGTCCGGGTGGTTCAGTACGGCGGCCGGATCGCTCAGGTCGACTCCGGCGAAGAAGGTGCGCTTGTCGTCGGCGAGCAGGGCCTGCCCGTGCGAGATCGCGGTCAGGTCGTGGTCGACGTACACGACCTTCGCGGCGACGTTGGCCTGCTGGGCGATCTCGTGCGTGTTCAGCGCGGTGGGCAGACCGGCGCCGAGGTCGAGGAACTGGTCGATCCCGCCCTCGGTCGTCATCCGGCCGATCACCTCGGCCAGCCAGCGCCGATTCTGCTTGGTCAGCTCGGGCAGTTCGGGCGCGATCTTCAGCAGCTCCTGGACGAACCGCCGGTCGACCTCGAAGTTGTTCTTGCCGCCGAGCAGCAGGTCGTAGACCCGCGCCTGGGACGCGCGGTCGAGGTCGATCAGGTCCAGCTGCCCGTAATCCGGCATGGCCTGCTCCACCTCGTTCCGTCATCCGAAAAGCGGGATTGCCGGAAGGCTATCCAGCAAATCCGCCGAGCGCTGCACCGGGGGCGTCTTGCCGGCCTCGCGATGAGTTTTCTCCGGCTCGTTCGTCTCAACACCTACCAACGAAACGAGCAGGAGGATTCATGGCGAAGGTGTTGTACTCGGTGACGATGTCGGTGGACGGCTTCATCACCGGGCCGGACGGTGACATGCAGTGGATGCGCCCGTACCTCGGCCCCAATCCGGAGGTCGACGAGCTGATCCCGCGGATCGGATCGATCCTCGTCGGCCGCCGGTCGCACGACGGGGACGATCCGTTCAAGGGTGAATCCGGCGAGGGCCAGGCATTCGGCGGCGGGTGGAGCGGACCGTTGTACGTCGTCACCCACCGCCCGCCGGCCGAGGCGGAACCCGACGTCACGTACGTCGACGACTTCGCCAAGGCGCTCGCTCAAGCCAAGGAGGCGGCCGGCGACAAGTACGTCAACGTGATCGGCGCCAACATCGCCAAGCAGTGCATCGAGGCCGGCGAACTGGACGAGGTCCTGCTCCTGTTCGCGCCGACGATGCTCGGCGACGGCACCCGTCTCTTCGACTACCCCGGCGGCCACACGGTCCGGCTGGAACGCAAGAGCGTCACCGAGACGGCGATGGCCACCAGCATGTGGTTCACGGTGGTCTAGAAGTCCGCAGCGGTCGGGTGCATGACCGCGCGGATCTCGACGGAGCGACCAGCGGCTCGCGCGTCTGGCAGCAGGCGCGCGAGCTCGATCGCTCGTTCCCGGGTCTCCACGTCGATCACGTAGTACCCGTCGATCTGGCTCGGCTCGCACTCGGGGAGCTGGACGGACAGCTGCGGATCGGCGAGCAGTTCGCCGCCGACCAGTTCGCCGGCGTCGTGGGCAACTCGCTCGAACTCGTCGCGCTGCAGGCGCGGCTCACCATCACCCTGCAGGAGCAGTAGGAACTTCATCGGCGCACTCCTCTCCACTGATAGGACGGAGTCGAGCGCGCGGTTTTGACATGATGGCCCGATGTTCGTGCGTACCGAACGGCTGACCTTGCGCCGCTTCCTGCCGGCCGACGCCGAGCGCTTCGCGGCGTACCGCTCGGATCCTGACGTCGCCCACTACCAGGGCTGGGAGGCGCCGGTGCCGCTCGCCGACGCCCAGGAGACGGTCGAGCGGTTCGCGGGCGGCGATCCGGAGGCGCCCGGCTGGTTCCAGTACGCCGTCGATCTGGACGGTGTGTTGATCGGCGACCTCGGTCTGAACCTGCACGAGAACCTGATGCAGGCCGAGCTCGGCTTCACGCTCGCAACGGAGTACCAAGGAATGGGGTATGCCTCGGAAGCCGTGCGCGGGCTGCTCGAGCACCTCTTCGTCGAGCGGGAGTTGCATCGGATCTCCGCCGAAGCCGATGCCCGCAACACCGCATCGGCCCGGCTGCTCGAGCGCGTCGGCTTCACGCGCGAAGGCCTGCGGTTGTCCAACTCATGGTTCAAGGGCGAGTGGACCGACGACCTGTTGTTCGGCTACCTCCGCGACGACTACCTCAACCGATCGCGGCCCACGCCCGCGCCGTCAGCCTGATCGAGCCATCCGCCTCGATCGGCAGCCGCTCGCGGACGCCCTCGCGCATCGCCTCCTGGTCAGCCGGATCGAGGCTGCGCAGGTACGCCGGCGCCACGCCCGTCCCGCCGAGGAACGGCTGCCAGTAGTCGTCGAACGACGTGAACACCGTCGGTACGACGATCTCGCGCGTCCGCACGTCGCCGAATCCGGACTCGTGGAAGAGCCCTTCGAGCCCTTCCGCCGTACAGAAACCGAAGCGGGAGCCTTCGTCGTGGTGCGCATCCTGTGGGCGCAGCTCGAGCATCGTGTCGAAGAAGTAGCGGAGCAACTGCATGCCTTCGGCGTAGTCCCACACGTAGACCGCGACCGTCGACCCGATCTCCCGCATCCGGCGCAGCGCCTCGACCCGCTCGGGGATGAAGTTCAGCACCAGCCCGGCGACCACCACGTCGAACGGACCGTCCGGCAGCTCGGCCGCCGAGCGTACGTCGAAACTCGCGCGCTGATCCTGGACGGCCTGCCGGGCGTACTCGACGAAGCCCGCCGAGGGGTCGATCCCGAGCACCGCGGCCGGCTCGGCCGCACGAAGGATCGTGTTGGTCAGAACGCCCGTACCGCAACCGACATCGAGCCAGCGCAGAGCCGCCGGCTGCTGCAGCCAGTCGACGAACTCCGCCGCGACGAGCCGGCTCCAGCGGCCGATGAACGACTCGTAGACCCCACCGTCCGACCACTCATTCACTTGGGCAGGATAGACGGGAGCGACACCCCCGTCAGGCCTTCGGCGACACTCCACAGCCGGGCGCTGGTGGCGGTGTCGAGCGCGGCCTTCGGCTCGTCGACCTGCTTGGTCGGACCGACCAGACCGAAGCGACCGGACGGACCGTAGTACGCGCCGTGCTGGGCCGCGGGATCGGCGGCGGCGAAGAGCACCGGCTCGGTGCCGACCTCCACGCCCTGCGACGGAAGCGGGTTGAAGCGGAACAGGAGCTCGGTGAGAACGGACGGACGCTCGCGCCCCAGGCTGGCGCCTGCGCTCTGCAGGTTGGTGCGGGTGTAGCCCGGGTGCGCGGCGACGCTGAGCAGACCCCAGCCGCGATCGGTCGAGAGCTTGGCCAGGTGGTTGCTCAGCATCAGGTCGGCGAGCTTCGACTGCGAGTACGCCGCCATCCGGCGATAACGCTGCTCCCACTGGAGATCGTCGAAGTTGATCTTGCCGAAGTTGGCCGCACCGCTGGCCATCGTCGCGACCCGCGGCGCCGGAGCGGCGAGGATCAGCGGCAGCAGGCGGACCGTGAGCGCGAACGGGCCGAGGTAGTTCGAGCCGAACTGCAGCTCGAAGCCGTCCTTCGTGGTCTGCCGGGTCGGCGGGTGCATCACGCCGGCGTTGTTCACCAGCAGGTCGAGGTGCGACTCGTCGGCCGCGAGCTTCTCGGCGAACTCCTGGACCGAGGCCAGATCAGCAAGGTCGATCCGCCGTACTTCGAGTTGCGCGCCCGGGTGCTCGGCGAGGATCTCGGCCTTCGCCGCCTCGCCCTTGGCCGGAGTCCGGACCGCCATCACAACCCGCGCGCCCGCGGCGGCGAGCCGCTTGGTGGCCTCCTTGCCGGTGCCGCTGTTGGCGCCGGTCACGACAACGAGCTTGCCGGTCTGATCGGGAACGTCGTACATGATCCACACTCCGTAAGAGACTGATGGTCTGTTATGGCTACGACGTTATCAGACCATCGGTGTGATAACAACAGACCGATGGTCTGTAGAATGTGAGCGTGACGACATTCCAGCGCGCGCGAAGCGCGGAGCAGCGGGCCGAGCGGCGGCGGGCGATCCTCGCGACGGCCGCCACGATGCTGACCGAGATGCCGGTCGCCGACGTCAGCCTGAACGAGCTGAGTCGCCGCGTCGGCCTGGCGAAGTCGAACGTGCTGAACTACTTCGACTCCCGCGAGGCCGTCCTGCTCGAGCTGTCCAGCAGCGAGCTCGCGGCCTGGGTGAAGGATCTGAACGATGCGGTCGGCGACGCGCTACCCGAGCTGTCGATCGATGATCGGGCGGAGCAGCTGATCACGGCCATCGTCGGCACGCTGTCGGAGCGGCCGGTGCTCTGCGACCTGATCAGTGCGCAGGCGGGCGTTCTGGAGCGCAACATCACCACGGAGACAGCGCTGACGTTCAAGCGCGCGGCCGCGACGGCGTACGAAGACATGATCGCGGCGGTCGTCGGCGTACTGCCCGAGCTGGGCCGGGAGGGGGCCGGTCAGTTCATCGCGACTGCCAGCCTGCTTGCGGGCGCCATCTGGTCCCACTCGCATCCCGTCCCGGCCATCCTCGCGGCGTACGAGGCCGACCCGTCCCTCGGCGCCATCCGGATGCGGTTCGAGCCGGCGCTCACCGACTCGCTCCGCACCCTGCTGTACGGCGCCCTACCCCGTGATCAGGGCAGGTAGTAGTTCGGGTTCGGGAGCTTGAACGTACGGTCCGCGAAGCCGCCCTTCAGGTCGGAGAACTGGTCGCCGAAGTTCGCGACGATGTCGTAGCCGAGCGACTCGATATGCGCGCGGGTCGCCGACTTGTAGTGGATCGTCGTGCACGAGCCGTTCGGGTCGGCCGCGCACGCCTTCTTCAGGTAGTCCGGGTAGTCGGCGACGGCCGGCTTGGTGAACAGGCCGTCCTCACCGTTGCTCAGCGTCGTCGGCTGCGGGTAGCCGGCGTCGACGCCGATGCCGTCCGAGGTCAGGTTGCCGAGCGTCGCCGGCTCCTGCGCGGCGCCGCGGCCGGTCAGGAAGAAGATCGCGTACCCCTGGCGCGAGGCCTTCTTCACCAGGTCGACCATGCCCGGTACGGCCGGGAATCGCTGGTTCAGCACGTAGTCCGCGTTGGTGGTCGGGTTGAACGCCCAGTTGCTGAAGATCTCGTAGTTCCAGGTCGCCAGCGAGGTGTCGTCGACGTCCAGCAGGATCGCCTTGGTCTTGTGCGTGTGGTGCGGCGCGGCGAGGTACCGCGAGCCGGCGGCCGCGACCGAACGGGCTTCCTTGGCGTAGTTGCTGTCGTCCGCGAACGTGCCGCTGCCGAGCGGATCGCCGTAGTAGTTGCGCAACTGCTGACGCAGTACGTCGATGTTCGTGACCTGCTTCTCGCTGCGCGGTGTCGACGTCTGGATGCCCGGCTGCGGGTTCGCGGCACCGGCCGAGTACGCGACCCCGCCGACGACCGATGTCATCGCGACTGCTGCGACGCTGGTCAGAACCATCCGGCGGGACGGCCGGCGCCAGGAACGGAATGCCATGGTGACCTTCTTCGGAGTACGGGAATGCTTGCCAAAGCAAACTAACCCCGGTCCGGCCGGGCTGACCGCCCGTCAGCCTGAATTGCAGGGGAATCCTGCGTCTGTTCAGACCGACTTCACGTAACGGTGGCACGGGACCGGTATGGTCCCGCCCTCCACCGCGGCCGGGTAGTCGAACGCGCCGCCGTCGCTCCAGCCGCTGCGCTCGTAGAACCGGCGGGCCCGCGCGTTCCCGGTTGCCACGGCCAGCCAGGCTTCGCCGTGCCCTCCTGCTTTCACCTGCCGTTCAGCTTCGGTGAGTAGCGTCCCGGCTACTCCCGATCCGCGGTGATCGCGCGACACGTACACCTGCTCGACCTCGTCCCCCACGACCATCACGAACCCGGCGACCTCGTCCCCGGCCAAGGCAACGGTGGTGTCCGGAACCCGTTGTGCAGCACGCGTTCCGAACGATTCCTCGGTCCGGAAGGCGACCAGTTCGTCCGGCACATTCCCGAGATGCCCGTCCCGCCAACCGGCGTACCAGATCGCCGCCACAGCATCAGCATCACCGGCAACGGCAGGTCGCACGATCACAGTCATGCGGTCAGCGTAAATGAACCCGGTGCACCCCTACGCTTGCTCCGTTCGGCCTCCCTCACGAAGGAGAACACGCCATGGCCACTGGCCTGGTCAAGACCAACGATCCGTGCTTCCCGTGGGGAGACTCGATCGTCGAAGCCGTCAGCGAGACCACCGATCGCCTCGTCCGTTGGCGCGGCATCGACTTCGTCGTCCGGCCGAACGACCGCCCGGGAATGAACGCAGTCGACGCGCTCCGGTCGAACGACAGTCCCCTGGTCCTGCCGGAGGAACTGGCCGACGCGGTCCGCCGGTATGGCGCTGGGCAGCCGGTGGAGGGCGACCGGGAACGGCTGGTCCAGGCCACCGCGCACACGATGTCGCAGTCGGTCGGATTGAGCAGCCCGCTGTTCGACAACATCGGCGGACTTCACCAGCCGGAAGCGGATCTGGACGACGGCCTGGCCGACGTCTGGACGCAGGAACGACTGCCGCAGCTCTGGTCGAAGACCGAATCCGGAAAGTTCCTCCCGGCCGCAGAGGTGCCGGACTTCGCCTTCGCCGGGCGGAACCCGGCGGCGGCCGCGGCAGCGCGCGCACTGATGGCCGAGATCGTCCGGCAGCAGGGCGGCACACCGGCCGAGCCCGAGGATTACGCCGCGCTCTCCGACTGGCTGATCTCGGTGAAGCCTGAGGAGCGGTACGGCGAGATCCTCTCGCTGCTGCCGGGCACCGACGAGCTGTCGCCGCGAGACCTGTTCCGGGCCGAGGTCACGCTCCGGAACGGTTTCACCGAGGCCGTCGCGAAGAACGACCCGTCGCTCGCGGCCGCTGCCGTCCAGGCCGCGTCAGAACGGATCGATCCTCAACTCCGCAGGCTGATCGAGGATTCCGCCCTGGCCTCGGCGAGCGGCGCGATCACCGCCGGCGCCGGCTACAGCGCGACCGGGCCGTCGACGATCCAGCCCGGTCGCGAGCAGCGAGGCCTCGGCGGCTAGGCCGGGTCGTAGGAGAGGTTGGGGCGGAGCCAGCGTTCGACTTCCTCGACCGAGAGGCCTCGGCGTACGGCGTAGTCCTCGATCTGGTCGCGGCCGAGGCGGCCGACGCTGAAGTAGCGGGACGCCGGGTTCGCGAAGATCAGGCCGCTGACCGCGGCGGCCGGCGTCATCGCGAACGACTCGGTCAGCCCGAGACCTAGCTTCTCCGCCTCGAGCAGCTCGAACAGCTCCTTCTTCTCGGTGTGGTCCGGGCTCGCCGGGTACCCGAGCGCCGGCCGGATCCCGCGGAACCGCTCCGCGTGCAGATCCTCCAGCACCGGCTGTACGTCGGGCTCGAACCACGCCTTCCGCGCCTCTAGGTGGATCCACTCGGCGAACGCCTCTGCCAACCGGTCGGCCAGCGCCTTCACCATGATCGCCCGGTAGTCGTCGTTCTTCTCCTCGTACGACTTCGCCAGCGCCTCGGCACCGTGGATCGCGACCCCGAACCCGCCGAGGTAGTCACCGGCCGGCGCGACGTAGTCCGCCAGGCAACGGTTGTGCCGCCCGGCAGGCTTCTCGGTCTGCTGCCGCAGCATCGGGAACGACACGTCCAACCCGTCGAGGATGATGTCATCCCCTGAGCTGTGCGCCGGCCAGAAACCGTAGACGCCCTCGGCCCGGAACGACCCGTTCGCGATGATCTCGTCCAGCAAGGTGTTCGCGTCGTCGAACAGCTCCCGCGCGACGGGGTTGTCCAGGATCGCCGGGTACTTGCCCTTCACTTCCCAAGCCAGGAAGAGGAACTGCCAGTCGATCATCGCGCGCAGCGTCTCCAGCGAAGGCGTCTCGCGGCGCAGACCGGTGAATGCCGGCACCGGCAGTTCGCCGAACTCGACCGGCTCCTTGTTCGCCCGCGCCTCGGCCAGCGTCAGCAGCGGGCTGCGCTGCTTGTTCGCGTGCTGCTCGCGGAGCCGCTCCTGCTCAATACTGTTGCTCTTAGCAAGCTCTTCCGCACGGGTCTCGTCGAGCAGATCCGACACCACGCCAACCACCCGCGACGCGTCCAGCACGTGCACAGTGGTCTTCTCGTACGCCGGTGCGATCCGGACCGCGGTGTGCTGCTTCGACGTGGTCGCACCGCCGATCAGCAGCGGCAACTTCAGCCCGCGCCGCTGCATCTCGTTGGCTACGGCAACCATCTCGTCGAGCGACGGTGTGATCAGCCCGGACAGCCCGACCGCGTCGGCGCCCTCGGCAACGGCCGTGTCCAGGATCCTTGCCGCCGGCACCATCACGCCGAGGTCGATCACCTCGTAGTTGTTGCAGCCGAGCACGACGCCGACGATGTTCTTGCCGATGTCGTGGACGTCGCCCTTGACCGTCGCCAGCACGACCTTGCCCTGGCCGCGGACCATCTCCGCGCGACCCTCGAGCCGGGCCTGCTCCTTCTCCGCCTCCATGAACGGCTCGAGGTAGGCGACCGAGCGCTTCATCACCCGCGCGCTCTTCACCACCTGCGGCAGGAACATCTTGCCGGCCCCGAACAGGTCGCCGACGATCTTCATACCGTCCATCAGCGGACCCTCGATCACCTCGAGCGGACGCGGCAGCTGCTTACGCGCCTCCTCGGTGTCCGCCTCGATGTAGTCGACGATGCCGTGTACCAATGCGTGCGACAGCCGCTCCTGCACGGTGCCCTCGCGCCAGGTCAGGTCGATCTCGCGTTTGGTGCCCTTGCCCTTCACGTTCTCGGCGAAGGCGACCAGGCGGTCGGTGGCGTCGTCGCGGCGGTCGAAGATGACGTCCTCGACCAGCTCCAGCAGGTCCTTCGGGATGTCTTCGTACACAGCCAACTGGCCGGCGTTGACGATGCCCATGTCCAGGCCGACCTTGCCCGCGTGGTACAGGAAGGACGAGTGCATCGCTTCGCGGACGATGTCGTTGCCGCGGAACGAGAACGACAGGTTCGAGATACCGCCGCTGATGTGGACGCCCGGGCAGCGTTCCTTGATCAACGGCAGCGCGTTGATGAAGTTCTTCGCATATCCGTTGTGCTCGGACATGCCGGTCGCGACGGCCAGCACGTTCGGGTCGAAGATGATGTCCTCGGCCGGGAAGCCGATCCCGGTCAGCAGGTCGTACGCACGACCGCAGATCGCGACCTTGCGCTCGACGGTGTCTGCCTGGCCCTGCTCGTCGAAGGCCATCACCACCGCGCCGGCGCCGTAGTCCATGATCTTCCGGGCGCGCTCGAGGAACTCCTCCTCGCCCTCCTTCAGGCTGATCGAGTTGACCACGCCCTTGCCCTGCACGCATTTCAGGCCGGCCTCCAGCACCGACCACTTCGAGCTGTCGACCATGATCGGGATCCGGGCCACCTCGGGCTCGGTCGCGATCAGGTTCAGGAACGTGGTCATCGCCTGCTCGCTGTCGAGCAGGTCGGCGTCCATGTTCACGTCCAGCAGGTTCGCGCCGCCGCGCACCTGCTCGAGCGCCACGTCGACCGCGGCCTGGTGGTTGTCGCCCTCGATCAGCCGGCGGAACCGCGCCGACCCGGTCACGTTGGTCCGCTCGCCGATCATCACGAACCCGGTGTCCGCGCTGATCTTGAACGGCTCGAGCCCGGAGAACCTGGTCGTGTGATCACTCTGTACGACGGTCCGCGGCTCCAGGTCCTGCACCGCGGCCGCGATCTGCTTGATATGGGCCGGTGTCGTCCCGCAGCAACCGCCGACGATGTTCACCAGCCCGGACTGCGCGAACTCCTCGAGCATCGCGGACGTCTCTTCGGGCGTCTCGTCGTACCCGCCGAAGGCGTTCGGGAGGCCGGCGTTCGGGTGCGAGGCGACGTACGTGTCGGCGAAGCGCGCGAGGTCCGCGACGTGCGGACGCATCTCCGCGGCACCGAGCGAACAGTTGACGCCGACGACCAGCGGGTTGGCGTGCTCGACCGAGCTCCAGAACGCTTCGACGGTCTGGCCCGACAGCGTCCGGCCGCTCAGGTCGACGATCGTGACCGAGATCCACAGCGGCAACTCCGGCGCGACCTCGCGGGCCGCGGCGACGGCAGCCTTCGCGTTCAGCGTGTCGAAGATCGTCTCGATCAGCAGCAGGTCGACACCGCCCTCGGCGAGCGCGGCGATCTGCTCGGCGTACGTCGCCTTGACCTGCTCGAAGTTCACCGCGCGGTACGCCGGATCTTCGACCCGCGGGCTCAGCGACAAGGTGACGTTCAGCGGGCCGATCGAACCGGCCACGAACCTCGGGCTGTCCGGGGTGGCGAACTCGTCGGCCGCCTGCCGGGCGAGCCGCGCACCCGCCAGGTTCATCTCGCGCACGTGCTGCTGCAGACCGTAGTCGGCCTGGCCGATACTCGAGGCGGTGAAGGTGTTCGTGGTGGTGATGTCGGCGCCGGCCGCCAGATACTGCCGGTGGACGTCGAGGATGACGTCCGGCCGGGTCAGGTTCACCAGGTCCGGGTCGCCGGTGACGTCGTGGGTCGCGTCGTTGTAGCGCTCAGGCTGGTAGTCCTCGGGCTTCAGCTTGGCATTCTGCAGCATCGTGCCCCAGGCACCGTCGAGCACGACGATCCGCTGATCCAGCAGCTCGCGCAGCGCGGTCTCACTCATCTGCCAACCCCTCCAGAAGACTCTCCGGAGGCGCCCTTGCAGTCGTGCCCCAGGACGAGCGTGGCGGACCCGGGGTCCGTTGCAGCGCCTCTCGGCCTGGATGCTCCATGTTAGTGGCGTCACACCTGACGCCAAGCCCTATGTCCACATTTTAGGACGGGTGTTCAACTAGTGGATAAGGCTCTGGAGTGCCGGGGCGTAGAGCTCGACGATCGTCGCCGGGTCGGCCGCGGCGATCGGGCCGCTCGTGTCGATCGCGATCGCGGCCCCGAGACCGAGCAACTGGCCGGTGATCAGCGCGGCCCGCAGGTCGGCGTCCGCGCCGGTCAGCCGGGCGGCGAAGGCGCGGGTGACCTGGTCGCGGAAGTGCTCGCGGATCTGGGCGCGCTCATCACCTTTGCCGGCCGCGAACACGACCCGGACGAGCAGGTCCTGCTCGTTCGCCCGGCGGTACTCGACGAGGGTCCGTACGGCGTGCTCGCCGAGCCGCTCGTTCGGTGCGGCGAGCAGCAACTGGGCGGCTTCGGTGAAGTCGGCGACCCGCTCGAACAGCGCTTCCTTGCCGCCGAAGTACTTGACGATCAGGGCGGCACTCACGCCTGCGTCCGCAGCGACCCCGCGCAGCGTGACCGCGTCGTACGGCTCGCGTGCGAAGGCCTTGCGGGCTGCTCGCAGGATCGTGGTCCGCCCCGGATCGGTCATTTCACCGCCACCTCGTACGCCGGCTCGCGACGCCGTACCGGGATCAGCAACGCCAGCCCTGCCGCCGCCAGAGCCGCGATACCCGCGACCACGAACACGATCAGGTACGCCGAGAGCGCGGGCGCAACCCGGCCGGCGCTCGCGATCGTGACGTTGGCGAGTACGGTCGCGACGATCGTGCTGCAGATCGCCTGCCCGACCGTGCGCATCAGCGTGTTGAGGCCGTTCGCGGCGGCCGTTTCGGTCACCGGCACAGCATGCATGATCAGCGCCGGGAGCGCGGAGTACGCAACGGCGGTTCCGGCAGAAACGACTGTCGCACCGATGACGATGCCGGCCACGTTGTGGCTGGTGAACAGGCGGACGACGTACCCGGCCGCCATCAGGACCGACGCGATCGCGAGCGTGAACCTCGGCCCTCGGGCGTTGGAGATGCGGGCCGATACCGGGGAGAGCAGCACCATCGCCACGCCGCCTGGGAGCAGGCAGAGGCCGCTGACCACGATGGACTCGCCTAGTCCGTAGCCGGTCCAGGTTGGCTCCTGGACGAGTTGGGCTGTGGAGAGGGAGTTGGCGTAGAAGGCGAATCCGATCAGCAGTGCGCCGAGGTTGGTGAAGAGCACGCCCGGTCGCGCGGATACGCGGAGATCGACGAGCGGGCTCTTGACGCGCAGTTCGTACCATCCCCAGATCGGCACCAGCAGCACGGCGACGGCGTACAGCGTGATGAGTCGCTCGGCACTCCAGGAGTTGGTCTTCGAGACGGCGAGCAGCAGACAGACCAGGAATGCGCTCAGGCCGATCGCGCCGACGATGTCGAAGCGGCCGCTGGTCCGGACGGCCGACTCGGGCACGATCAGCAGCACCAGGACGATGTCGAGCAGGCCGAGGCCGAGGTTGATCCAGAACATCGTGTGCCAGTTCGCGTACTCGACGACGAGCGTGGCGGCCGGGATGCCGAATGCGGCGCCGATGCCGAGGGTCGAGCTCATGATCGCGATCGACGGGATCACCCGCCGCGGCGGCAGTTCGTCGCGCAGGATGCTGATGCCGAGCGGGACCACGGCGACCGCGGCGCCCTGGAAGGCGCGGCCGACGATCAGCACGGTCAGGTTCGAGCTGATTGCGCAGAGCAACGAGCCGATCACCATCGACGACAGGGCGATCAGCAGGACGCGACGCTTGCCGTACATGTCGCCGGCCCGGCCGAGGAGCGGGG
Organism: Kribbella sp. NPDC058693; assembly: GCF_042715335.1. Classification (NCBI taxonomy): domain Bacteria; kingdom Bacillati; phylum Actinomycetota; class Actinomycetes; order Propionibacteriales; family Kribbellaceae; genus Kribbella; species Kribbella sp. NPDC058693. The sequence goes on along the minus strand of NZ_JBHXSQ010000003.1, from coordinate 845,311 downwards.
TGAAGACGGCGCCGGTGAGCAGGGTGATCGTGATCAGCCAGCTGACGTCGGCCGCCGGGCTGTGGGTGATCTGCGGGAGGGAAGGGAGGAGGGGTACGACGATGGTTTGGCTGATCGAGACGAGTACGCCGCAGAACGCGAGCGCGGCCAGGATCAGGCGTGGGTGAGCGGCAGGGCGGACGGTCAAGCTGAGGTCCTCACAGGGGTGAGCAGTTGTTTACTCAGGTTTCTCAGGCATGGTAAACGCTTGTTCACCCCTGATGGAAATGGCCCGGCGAAATGGCCGCGGATTGGACCATCGGGCCGGGCCTGTGGGTGCCTAGGTTGGTTGTATGAGGATCTTCATCGCCGGTGGGACCGGCGTCATCGGTCGTCGGCTGGCTCCGTTGCTCGTTGCCGAGGGCCACGAGGTGATCGCGTTGTCCCGGCGGTCGCGGGTGCCTGGGGTGACGACCGTGCAGGGTGATGTGTACGACGCTGCCGCGCTCCGCGAGGTGGTTGCGGCTGCTCGGCCGGAGGTGGTCATGCATCAGCTGACCGATCTCACCTCGCGGGATTTCGCCGCCAACGCCCGGATCCGCCGGGAGGGGACCCGGAATCTGGTCGACGCTGCGCTGGCGGCCGGCGTACAGCGGGTGATCTCGCAGAGCGTCGCGTGGGCGTACGAGCCGGGTTCGGCGCCGGCGGATGAATCCACGCCGCTGGACGTGAACGCCGCGGACGAGAGCCGCCGCGGGATGGTCGACGCTGTTCGCACGCTCGAGGCGATCACCGCCGAAGCACCCGAGTGGGTCTCCTCCGCTACGGCATGCTCTACGGCCCCGACACCTGGTACACCAAAGGCGGCCTGATGGCCGACCTGGCCACCGCCGGCAACCTCCCCACCAACGCCGACATCACCAGCTTCCTCCACATCCAAGACGCCGCCACAGCCGCCGCCTCTTCCCTCACCTGGCCCTCCGGCCCCGTCAACATCGTCGACAACGAGCCGGCCCCAGCCACCACCTGGCTCCCCGTCTTCGCACAAGCCGTAGGCGCCCCCACCCCACCATCCCCCACCAGCACCTCCCGCACCCCGTGGGCACGCGGCGCCACAAACACCCACGCCCACACCCTCGGCTGGTCCCCCACCCACCCAACCTGGCGCACCGGCTTCCTTTCCTGACCCAGACATAAAAGATCGGGCCCGGGCGCTCCGAGGGGGAGGGGAGCGTCGGGCCCGATCGGGCGGTCCGCCGGCAGCGGGGGGTGGCGCTGGGGTTAGCGGACCGGGCCGGTGATCAGTTCGATGGTGGCTTTGTGGGTCTGGCCGGACTGGTCTACCCAGCCGACCTCGACCTTGTCGCCGGGGTGTTGGTTGTTGAGGAGTGTCGACAGCGCGTCGGGCGAGTCGACGGTGTGACCGGCGAACGAGGTGATCACGTCACCGGCCTCGATGCCTGCGTCGTCCGCGTGGCCGTTGGCGAGTACGTCGCCGACGACGGCGCCGGTGGTGCCCTGGCTCGTCACGACCGAGACTCCGAGCATCGGCGAGGCGCCGATGTGTACGACGTCCGACGACTTCCCGTTCTCGATCTGCTGCGCGATGTCCAGCGCCTGGTTGATCGGGATCGCATACCCCTCGGTGGTCGTCCCGGACCCGTTGCCCGAACCGCCCTGCCCGTTCCCGAACCCGTTCCCAGACCCGTCACCCGAGCCGTTGCCCGAGCCGTTGCCCGAGCCAGAACCGTCGCCCGAGCCATTGCCCGAGCCGTTGCCCGACCCGTTCTGCGACCCCGACCCGTCACCGAAGCCGTTCCCGTTGCCGAACGGGTCGCCAAACCCATTCCCGTTCCCGAACGGATCGCCGTAGCCGCTCCCGTTCCCAGCGGCAGCCAACGTCGCCGTCGCAGTGGCCCCGGACCTGACCGCCGTCTGACCCGGCGCGCCCTGCCCGCCGTTGTTCCCGTTCCCGCCGGCGACGTCGACCCCGACGACCTCGCCGCTCGCGTTCACCAGCGGCCCGCCGGAGTCGCCGGCCTGGATGTTCGCGTCGGTCTCGATCAGGTTGGTGAGGTTCTCCGGGTCCTGCCCGTTCTCGTCGGTCGCGGTGATCGCCTGGTTCAGTCCGGTCACCTTGCCGGCCGCGTAGCTCGGCGTACCGCCGGTGCCGCCCGCGTTCCCGACGCCGACGACCTGGTCGCCCAGCTTCACCTGGTCGGAGTTCCCGGTCTTCGCGGTCTCCAGTCCGGAGGCGTCCTTCAGCTTCAGTACGGCGATGTCGTGCTGCTCGTCGTACCCGACGACGCTCGCGGTGTACGTCTTCCCGTTGCCGATGTCGGTCACGGTGATCGATGTCGCGCCCTCGACCACGTGGTGGTTGGTGAGCACCTCACCGTCGGAGCTGAGCACGATCCCGGTCCCGGCCGCCCGGGCGTTCTCGTATCCGAGCACGGTGTTCACGTCGACCAGCCCCGGCGAGACCTTGGCCGCCACGGCCGACGCGTCGAACGCCGTCTGGGACAGCTGCGACGGGTTCGCCGCGCTGTGCTGGTCGATGCCCCAGGCAACCGATCCGGCGACCACGACAGCGGCCAGCCCGAGCACCCCGGCTCCCAGCAACCGCCGGCCGCGCTTCTTCGGCGGCTTCGGCGGGAACGGGTAGTTCGGGTTGTACTGCGGCCCCTGCTGGTACTGCGGATACGGCCCGTTCTGCGGGTTGTACTGCGGATACCCGCCATGCGCCGGCGGCCAACCTCCGTACTGCCCACCGTCGTACGGTCCAGGTCCAGCGCTCTCGTTCATCTCCCGTGCCCTCCTCAGCCAGTTCCCTCTGCCTACGAGTAGAGCTCGCCAGACTGAGAACTCCATCGGGCCAACCAATGAATCAGCTGAGAATCTTCTCCACGGCCGTCACCACCGCCCGCCGCCGCACCGTCGCGCTCGGTACGTCGGCGCCGTACTCCGGGTTCATCGACGACCAACTCGTCGCGATCGCCTGGATCAGCGACAGCAACGTGACTGCGCTGAACTGCCGCGTGACCACCCGCCGCCGCATCCCCCGCTGCAGCTCGTCCAGCCGGCTGTGGTTGACCGCGACGATCGCCTCCAACGGCTGCCCCTCCGGCCGCTCCAGCCGGTACCACGTCGACAGCCGGAGCCGGTCCGGATGCGCCTCGAAGTAGTCGAACACGCGCCCCGCGTACGCCGGGAGGTCGTCGACGTCGAACCCGACCTCGTCGAGGTACTCGTCCACGTTGGCGCTGAACGCTGCGTCGAACAGCTCGTCCTTGTTGCCGAAGTACGCGTAGAGCATGGCCTTGTTGCATCCGGCGACCTCGGCGATCCGGTCGACCCGGGCGCCCGCGATCCCGCGCGCGGCGAACTCCTCGATGGCGGCGGCCAGGATGCGGGCCTTGGTCCGGTCGGCGTTCCGTTGCTGCATCTGACCAGGCTAACCAACTGGTTGGTCGACTCGGGAATTAACCAACCAACCAGTTGGTTAGAATGCATCATGAACAAGATTTGGCTGATCACCGGCAGTTCCCGCGGCCTGGGCCGCGCTCTCACCGAGGCCGTGCTGGCCACCGGCGACCGGGTCGTCGCCACCGCGCGCAAGCCCGAGCAGCTCGACGACCTGGTCGCGAAGTACGGCGAGCAGATCCGCGCCGTCGCCCTCGACGTCACCGACGCGGCGGCCGCGCGCGCCGCCGTACAGACCGCTCTCGACGCGTTCGGCGGCCTGGACGTGGTCGCGAACAACGCCGGCTACGCGAACAGCGCCCCGATCGAGGAGACTCCCGACGACGACTTCCGGGCGCAGGTCGAGACCAACCTCTTCGGCGTCGTCAACGTGACGAAGGCGGCGCTGCCGGTGTTCCGCGAGCAGAAGAGCGGGCACTTCCTGCAGTTCTCATCGGTCGGCGGACGGGTCGGCGGCACGCCCGGGATGGGCGCGTACCAGACTGCGAAGTTCGCTGTCGAAGGCTTCTCCGAAGTGCTGAGCAACGAGGTCCGGCCGTTCGGCGTCAAGGTGACGATCGTCGAGCCGGGCGCCTTCCGCACCGACTGGGGCGGTTCGTCGATGCAACTCGCGGAGGTGCACCCGGACTACGACTCCACCGTCGGCCAGATGAACCGCTACCGCCTGGAGACCGACGGCAAGCAGCCCGGCGACCCGGCGAAGGCTGCCGAGGCGATAGTGCACGTCACGAGCCTCGACAACCCTCCCCTGCGTCTCCTGCTCGGCAAGGACGCGCTCACCCACGCCGACCGCGCGTCCAGGTCCCGCGCCGAGGAGGCCGCCGCCTGGGCGCACCTGACCACCTCGACCGACTATTCAGCGGAGTGAGCTGAAGAACTCGCGAACGTCACCGACCAGGATCTCCGGCTCTTCCAGGGCGGCGAAGTGCCCGCCGTGGTCGACGTCGGTCCAGCGGGTGATGTTGTTGTCGCGCTCGGCGTACCGGCGAACCGGTACGTCGTGCGCGAACGCGAGCACGGCGGTCGGTACGCCGGAGTTCTCCAGCTTGGTCCCCCACGCCTCCTGCTGCGCATAACCGACGTACGCCGCCGAGCCGGCGGTGCCGGTGAGCCAGTAGATCATCACGTTGGTCAGCAGCCGATCCTTGGCGATGATTGCCTCAGGCAAGGTTTCGGCCGGCCACGTCCAGGCCATGAACTTGTCCATGATCCAGGCCAGCTGCCCGACCGGCGAGTCGACGAGTCCGTACGCGACCGTCTGCGGCCGGGTGGACTGGATCGAGATGTAGCCGAACTCCTTCTGCAGGAAGCCGCCGATCCGCGCGATCCGGTCCTGCTCGAGCGGCGTCAGCGTCTTCAGCTCCTCCTCCGGCAGCGGGTACGGCGGCAGCGACGGGCCGCCGTTCGTGTGCACACCGACGACCCGGTCCCGAGCCGCCCGCGCGACCGCCGGCGAGACAGCGCCACCGATGTCACCACCCTGTACGCCGTACCGCTCGTACCCGAGCTCTTCCATCAGCAGCGCCCACACCTGCCCGACCCGCTCCCTGGACCACCCACTCGTGGACACCGGCCCGGAGAACCCGAACCCGGGCAGAGAAGGGATGACCACGTGGAAGGCATCCGAGGCCTGTCCCCCATGAGCGACCGGGTCGGTCAACGGGCCGATCAGGTCGAGGAACTCGACGATCGAGCCGGGCCAGCCGTGGGTCAGCAGCAGCGGCAGTGCGTCCGGTTCGGCCGACCGGACGTGGAGGAAGTGGATGCGCTGACCCTCGATCTCGGTGGTGAACTGCGGGTACGAGTTCAGCTCCTTCTCGGCCGCGCGCCAGTCGTACGAGGTACGCCAGTAGTCGACCAGCGTCGACAGCCAGGAGACCGGTACGCCGGTGTCCCAGTCGTCACCGGGTAGCGGCGCGGGAAGGCGGGCGCTCGCCAGCTTGGCGGCGAGGTCGTCGAGCGTGCTCTGCGGAATGTCGATCGTGAAGGGCTTGATCATGTCCACAACTCTGTCACCCGCCTAGGACACCTTCAGTCCTAACCAGCTGACAGAATCAAGGACATGCTCGAGACCTCGGCCCGACTGCTCAAACTCCTCTCACTCCTGCAGCAGCCCAAGGAGTGGAGCGGCTCCGCGCTGGCCGACGAGCTCGGCGTCGGCGTCCGGACCGTCCGGCGGGACGTCGACAAGCTCCGCAACCTCGGCTACCCCGTCGACGCCGTACCGGGTGTGGCCGGTTACCGACTCGGCTCCGGCGCGGCGCTCCCACCGCTGCTGCTGGACGACGAGGAGGCGGTCGCGGTCGCGATCGGACTGCGTGCCGCCGCATCCGGCACAGTCGCCGGGACCGAGGAGTCCTCGGTCCGCGCGCTCACCAAGCTCGAGCAGGTCCTGCCGTCCAGGCTGCGCCATCGGATCGAGCTGCTCCAGCAGATCGCCGTCACGCCGGCAGGCGGTCCGTCCGTGCAACCCGACGTACTCCTCGCCGTCGCGGCCGCCTGTCGCGACCGTCAGCGACTGCGGTTCGACTACAGCAACCACGACGGTACGGCGACCACCCGCACGACCGAGCCGCATCGGCTCGTGCACACCGGCCGGCGCTGGTACCTGGTCGCGTGGGATCTCGACCGGACCGACTGGCGGACGTTCCGCCTCGACCGGCTCGAGCCGCGGATCCCGACCGGACCGCGATTCACCCCGCGCGACGTACCGGACCTGGCGACCACGAACCGCGGCGTCGCGTACGGCGGCTACCGGTACCAGGCGCAGATCCGAGTCCATGCCCCCGCAGAGCAGGTGGCCGACCGCTTCGGGCCGAACGTCGCGACCGTCACGCCGATCGACGAGCACACGACTCTGGTCGAGACCGGCGCCAATTCGCTAGACCAGATCGCGCTGCATCTCGGCCTGCTCGCCCTGCCCTTCGAGGTCCAATCACCGCCGGAGCTGATCGACTGCATTCGCGAGCTCACGACGCGCCTTGCTGCCGCGCTCCCGCCGTCCTGACCGGTACCGTTCAGGCATGCAGGATCGGTACGTCGAGACCGTGCTGGGCCGGATCCGCTTACGCATCGACGGATCCGGGCCCGCGATGCTGTTCTGGCCGAGCCTGCTGATGGACGGCACGCTCTGGTCCGCCCAGGCCGCGCACTTCGCCGGCCGCTTCCAGGTGATCCTCGTCGATCCACCCGGTCACGGCAACAGCCAGCCGCTGACCGGACCGTTCACGTTCGAGCAGTGCGCGCAGGTCGTCGAAGCCGTCATCGAAGACCTCGACGTCGACCGGGTCCATGTCATCGGCAACAGTTGGGGCGGCATGATCGGCGGCACCTTCGCGGCTCTGCATCCCGACCGGATCGGCATCGCCGTCCTGATGAACGCGACCGCCTCACCCGCGGGCCGTAGGCAACGATTCGAGTACGGCGTACTGACCCGCTCCGCCCAGCTCCTCGGCGGGATCCGCGGGCCGCTCAAGGCGCCGGTGCGGGACGCGTTCCTCGGCCCGACCGCGAAACGCGAGAAGCCCGAGGTCGTTGCCACGGTCAACGAACTGGCCGCCAAGGTGAACATCACCTCGGGCCGGCACGCGGTGACCAGCGTGGTGCCGCGCCGACCCGATCAGCGCGACCTGTTCGGCCGGATCCGCACGCCGGTCCTGGTCGTCGCCGGCGGCGAGGACACGACGTTCCCGCCGGCGGAGACCGAGGAGATGGCGGACTCGATCCCCGGCGCGCGGTTCGTCGTACTCGAGCAGTCGGCGCATCTGGCCGCGCTCGAGTCCCCGAAAGAGGTGAACGCCCTGATCGACGATTTTCTCGTCGATCAGGGCGTCTGACTCAGGTCAGCGGACCACGGCCCCGGTCTTCGGGTCCAGGATCAGCTTGCTCTTGCTCGGGCGCTGCCAGAAGTTGAACATGCCGTTCAGGCTGCCGGCGCGCTGGTCGAACGAGTGGTCACCGATCCGGCCGGTGCGCCAGTTGTCCTCGATGAACTTCAGCACCGAGGACTGGTCGGTCACCGAGTGGTCGACGTGGTTGGTCTTCGCGTACGGCGAGACCACGAGCAGCGGCAGGCGCGGACCGAAGCCGCAGCGGTCGGCGTACCCGCCGGAGACCGGGTCCTTGCCACAGGTCGCGGCCTGGTCGAGCGCCGCGTCCTTCGAGCCGTTCACGGTCGGGGACTTCTGGTGGTCGTACCAGCCGTCGGAGTCGTCGTAGGCCAGGACGACCGCGGTCGAGGACCATTCCTTCGACTTCTGCAGCTGGTTGATCTCCTTGACCACGAAGGCCTGCTCGTCCAGCGGGTCGGAGTACCCGGCGTGCCCGTCCTGGTACTCACCGGCCTTCAGGAAGCTGACCGCCGGCAGGTTGTTCGCCGCGACGGCCGCGTCGAAGTCCGAGGTGTCGTACTGGTGGTTGGCCTGGTCGGTGTGACCGATCGCCTTCACCGAGGTCGGCGGCAGGTGCTTCGGGTTCGACGTCGACTTGTAGTACATGAACGGCTCGTGGTGCGGGCTGTAGTCCGCTGCCGCGATACCGCCGATGTTGTTGTGCGTCGCGCCGCAGACGGCCTTGCCGTCGACGGTGCTGGTCGGCTTGAAGCCGCCCTGGAACCAGCCCCAGGTGACGTGCTTGGAGTTCAGCAGGTCGCCGATGTTCTGCCCGTGCATCACGGCGAGGTTGTTGGCCGACTTGCCGTTGTTGTTCGAGCAGTCGTCGTAGTACGGGTCGGGGTCGTTGGTGATCGTGCCGATCCCGTTCTTGTCCGGCGACTGGACGGCGTACGCGTCGGTGGTCGGCTTGCCGGTCTTCGGATCGACGGCCTGGCCCCCGTGGGTCTGGCCGGAGATCAGGTTCAGCGCGCCCGGGGTGGACGGGCCGTAGACCGTGTCGTACGAGTTGTCGTTCAGCGAGTAGTGCTGCGCGTAGTTCCACATCGCGGTGACGGTGTTGCCGTCGTAGTAGTCCATCACCAGGCCCGGCTCACCGAACAGCACCGGCTGACCGGTGCACTTGTCGGTCTCGGTGTTCTCGACGAACTTGTCCATCTTGCCGCCGTTGACGGCCTTCTGCTCCGGACCGTAGCCGTGGTTCTGGTCGCAGGTCAGCGCCTGCGACGGCGCCAGCCGCTTCGGGTTGTACGCGTTCGGGTTGTTCGTCAGCAGCTTCTTGGACAGCCCGTTCACCTTGGGCGTGTTCCGGGCCGCCTTGAACGGCGTGCCGTTCTGGTTGGTCGCGTTCGGGTAGGTGCCGAAGTAGTGGTCGAACGAGATGTTCTCGCCGAAGATCACCACGACGTGCTGGATCGGCGTCGACGGGTGGACCGTCGGGAACGAAAAGGCGGCGTCACCCACCTGTGCGCTACCGCCCTGACCGCTCACACTCCCCTTGCCGCCCCCACTGGCGACGCCCTGGTTGGTGCCGCCGCCGCTACAGGCGACCAGCAACAGGCTCGTCGCGGCCACACCGGCCGTAGCGAGCACACGGAGTCTTGCGCGCATGCCTTCTCCTCTTAGGTAAATCATGCGAGCAACGACCGCCCGAAGTGGTCGTTGCCGTCCCGAACACCGGGAAGTACAAAGAAGTAGCCGCCACCGACCGGCCGGATGTAGTCGACGAGTGGCTCGTCGATCAGCCGGGTCTGTACGGCCTCGAACTGCCGGGCGATGTCCTGCTGGTAACAGCAGAACAGCAGCCCCATGTCCAGGTCCCCGACCGAGTCGGTGCCCTTGTCGTAGTTGTAGCCGCGGCGCAGGAACTGGCTGGCCGCAGTACTGGTGGTGCGCGGGTTGGCCATCCGGATGTGGCTGGTCAACGGGATCGCGCCGCCGGTCGGGTCGGCTGGGTAGTTCGGCAGGTCGGTCTCGTGGTTACCGTCCAGCGGTGCGCCGGAGTCGCGGCGACGGCCGAACATGTTCTCCTGCTCGCCGACCGACACCCGGTCCCAGAACTCGACCAGCATCCGGATCTGCCGCAGCACCTGGTAGCTACCGCCCTCGGTCCAGGCCGGCTCGCCGTTCCCCTTGCCGACCCAGACGAGCTTGTCGTGATCGGCGACGGCCGGCTTGACGATGCCGTCCTTGAAGCCCATCAGGTTGCGCTGCGTCCCGGACGGCCGCGGCGGGCTCTGGAAGCCGTCGACCCGCCAGCGCAGCTGCATCGCGCCGCGGGTGTGCCGGGCGATGTCGCGCAACGCGTGCAGCACGGTGTCGCTCTCGGTCGCGCAGATCTGCAGGCTCAGATCCCCGTGGCACAGGCTGTCGTCGAGGCTGTCGTTGGGGAATTCCTTCATCGGCTTCAACTTCGCCGGCTTGCGGTCCTTCAGGCCGTACCGCGCATCGAACAGCGACGCCCCGACGCCGACGGTGACGGTCAGGTCGTCACCAGGCATGTCCGGACCGAGTACGCCGGAATCGGCCGGCGGAGCGGTGATCCCGAGCGGCGGAAGCGCTCCGCCCGCGGTCAGCAGCCTCGCCCGGTCCGTGATCGTCTTGAACAGATCGGTGAGCTCGGCCTTGTTCGCGGCGATCACGTCGAACGACGCGAAGATCGCCTGCTTCTGCGGGTCGTTGGTGATACCTGCCTGGTGCTCGCCGTGGAACGGCACCGCAGTCGCCGTCTCCGCAGCAGCTGTCGAGCCGGCCAGTGCCGCCGCCCCAACGCCGGTCACTGCAGCGGCGCCGGCGCCTGCCAGCGTGCCGCGGAGGAACGAGCGACGGTCGAAGCCGGTCATCCAGCCCTCCGAACTTCACAGATCGCCGCAACCGGGGCGAGCTTCTCCAACAGTTCTCCGACCGCGCCGTTGAGCTGTTCCCGGGTGGTCTGGTCCAGCTGAGCGACCGGGGTGTTCTGATGCGCGGTCAGCAGCGCGCGGACCCGGGCTTCCCACTTCTGCACCTGGGGCAGGTCGGGATCGCGGGGCTTGAGGACCGGGTCGAGGATGCCGAGTACGTTCGCCGTGCCGTTCAGGTTGGCCAGTGCGGTGTTCAGCGAGGTACCGCTGCCCTGGTCGTTCTCGCCGGTCAGCTCGAACTGGAGCGCGTTCTCCATGATCTCGTGGGCGCGGAGGCCGAGATCGTTCGGATCGACCTGCTCGTTGGGCAGGTCCTTCTGCAGGCCGTGTACGTCGGCCGCCAGCTGGTCCGCGATCGGCTTCAGGGTCGCGGCGGACGCGTTGTGCCACAGGCCCTTCTCCAACGGGTGGAAGCCGCCGGATCCGTCGATCTTGTCCGCGAAGTCGCCGAACGCGTCGTACGCCGCACCGAGCGAGTTGTACGCCAGATGCGCGGGCAGCCAGTCCGCCCGGGCAGCAGCGAGGTTGCCGGCGTCTACATCCGCACGCAGCTTGTCCGTCTTGACCACCAGGCCGGCGACGCCGGCGGCGACCGCGGCCTCGTACTGCTTCACCAGCGGCAACATGTCGTTCTTGGTGACAGCGACCACTGCGGGGCCGGCCTTCCCGTCGCCCGCGACGGTAACGGTCGGGCCGGTGAGTACGTCGGTGTCCTCGATCAGGCAGCGGATCGCGTACCGGCCGGCGCCGAGCTGCACGTCCATCGGCGCGGACGTGTTCGGCCCCAGGCCCTCCACCTCGCCGTACACCTTCTTGCTGTCGACGTCGACGAGATCGACCTCGGCGGAGGCGTCGCCGGTGTTGTGCAGGGTGATCGTCTGCCGGCCGGTCTTCGCATCGGTCCAGCCCTGGCCGCACGCACTGCGGGACACCGTCACCTGCGTCGGGCTACCGGCTGCGTTGGCCGCGCCGGCTGAGCCCTCCCAGGGCCGCCACACCGCCACGGCAACCACCGCGCCTACACCGACCAGCGCGATCGCAGCCGGTATCGGACGGGGAGTGCGCACGAGAGATTACTCCTGGTGATCGGCAATTCCATTCGCCGGTAATGCTAATCCTGCCGTCACCGGTGTCGAGCCGTGTTGGCCTTCTCGTCATGCATTGTTCGCCCTAGCGGCGGGCCGGAACCGGCGTACGACTGAGGTCGGATGCGACCACGATCTCGCCGGAGAACTCGGCGGCGGCTTCGCTGAGAAAACGCTCAGGTTCCTGATAACGCTGGGAAAAGTGGGTCAGGACCAGTTTGCGTACGCCGCACTCCGCCGCCACGCGCGCTGCCTGCCGAGCCGTCAAATGCCCGAAACGACGGGCTAAATCAGCCTCTGAGGACAGGTACGTCGACTCGATCACCAGCAGATCCGCGTCCTGCGCCAACCGCAGTACGTTCTCGCACAGGCGGGTGTCCATGATGAACGCGAATCGTTGGCCCGGCCGCGGTTCGCTGACATCCTCGATGTTCACCGTCCGGCCGTCCACCTGCAGAGATCCGGCCTGCTGGAGCCGACCGATGGCCGGACCAACGATGCCGTGAGCAGCCAGTCTGTCCGGCAGCATCCGGCGGCCGTCGGGCTCGATCAACTGGTATCCGAACGAGTCCACCGAGTGCTCGAGCCGGCGCGCCCACAGCTGCCCGAACGAGCCGACCGACAACAGGCCGTCCTCCTCTACCGGCTCCTCGAGCAATTCGGCCCGCTCGAAGAACGACGCGGCGTACCGCAAACGCGTGAAGTACTTCTGCCCCGACGCCGGATAGTGCGCACGGACCGGATGCGGTACGTCGTCCAGCGACAACCGCTGCACGATTCCGGGCATCCCGAGACAGTGATCGCCGTGGAAATGTGTGATGCACATTCGCGTGATGGCGCCGGCCGCGATCCCGGCGTACAGCATCTGCCGCTGCGTGCCCTCCCCCGGATCGAAGAGGAAGCCCTCGTCGTCCCAGCGCAGGAAGTACCCGTTCTGCGTGCGTTCCCGCGACGGCACCTGACTGCCGGTCCCGAGTACGACGAGCTCACGCAAGCGCGGCCACCAAGGTCGAGGACGACATGTTGCCGCCACAGGACACGACCGCGACCCGCTTCCCGGCCAGTTCGGTACGGCGTTCGCGCGCTGCCGCGAACGCCAGCGCTGCCGAGCCTTCGATCAACTGGTGCTCGGTGTCGATGACGAGGCGCAGCGCCTCGCGGATCGCGTCCTCCTCGACCAGCACCCAGTCGTCGACCAGCTCGCGACACAGGTCGAACGTGATGCTGCCCGGCTCGACGCTGCCCGCCGTACCGTCCGACAAGGTCCGCTGGGCGTCGACCTGGACGATCTCGCCCGCCCGCACCGAGGCCGCCATCGCATCGTCGACGGCCGGCTGTGCGCCGTACACGCGGATCCCGGGCAGGTGCTTCTTCAGCACCGCCGCGACTCCGCTGATCAGCCCGCCACCACCGACCGACACGAAGACCGCGTCGAGCGGCTCACCGGCCAACTGCTCGACGATCTCCACCGCGACGGTCCCCTGCCCGGCGATGATGTCCGGATCGTTGTACGGCGGCAGATACGTCAGCCCGTGCTCCGCCGCATACGCCCGCGCCTTCGGCTCGAGCACCCCGGAATCGTTGCCCTCGGCCCGCAATTCGAGTCCGAGCCGCCGCAACGCCGCCACCTTGCTCGGCGACGCCGTCTCCGGCAGATACACGATCCCGTGCCCGCCGAGCGTGGCCAGTGCATTTCCCACGCCCAGCCCATGGTTTCCGGTAGAAGCAGTAACCACTCCAGCCGACCGCTCCGCGTCCGTCAGCGTCAGAATCTTCGCCATCGCCCCCCGCGCCTTGAACGACCCCGTCCGCTGCTGATGCTCACACTTCACCAGCACCTCGGCACCAACATCCTCACCGAAAGCGCCGTACGAGACGAACGGCGTCGGCGGCAGATGCTCACGCAACCTCGGCGCGAACACCTCCGACCGCTCGGCAACCTCTGCGGGACTCAACGTCATGTGAAAACCTCACTCAGCCGGGCTCAGGCTGGTGCCCAATGCTTGCCAGTCCAGGACCGGGGCGGCGAGTTGGCTGATGGTGGCGAGGAGGCCCAGGCGTGCGGCGCGGATGTCCGGTTCCTTGGCCATTACGAGGATTTCGTCGAAGAAGGCGTTGACCGGCTCGACCAGGACCGACGCTGCGGCGACGAAGTCGGCCAGGGCGGTCGGGGCCTGACCGATCTTCTCGACCGCCTCGTGCAGCGCGACCTCGGCCGGCTCGGTCAGTTTGCTCGAGTCGTACGACGCCTCGGTGCCTTCCGGCACGATCCGACGTACCCGCTGGAGAACGGCGACCAGGTCGGCGAAGTCGCTGTTGCCAACCAGGCCCTGCAGGGTCTTCAGCGTCTCGTCGGCCGCCGCCGGAGCGGTTGCCAACGGCAACACTGCAGCGACCTGGAGGTGGTCGTCGCCATGGTCGAGCAGCTGCTGCTCGTACCGCCGGACGGTGAACTCGGCTACCTCGTCCAGCGACTCCGCCGGTACGTCGATGCCCTGGGCACCGATCTCCGCGGCGGCGGCCTGCAGACCGACCGGCAGCGTGATCGCCCGCAGTTCCGGGTGCTCGCGCAGGATCGCGACCACACCACCGGCGGCACGACGCAACGCGAACGGGTCCGAGCTTCCGGTCGGCTTCGCACCGACACCGAACAGTCCGGCCAGCAGGTCGAAGCGGTCGGCCAGCGCGAGCAGCGCACCCGGAGTCGTCGACGGCACCGGATCGCCGGCGGACCGCGGCAGCTCCATGTCGAACAGCGCCTGCGCAACGCCCTCGGTCTCCCCGGCCCGACGCGCGTACTCGCGAGCCATCGTGCCGGCCAGGCTGGTCAGCTCGACGACCATCTGCGAACCCAGGTCGAACTTCGCCAGCTCGGCCGCCCGCTTCAAGGTGGTCAGGTCGTCGCCGCCGAGATCCACCGTGCCGGCCAACGCCAGCGCGATACGACCGATGCGACCCGCGCGATCGGCCATCGAGCCGAGCCGCTCCTCGAAGGCCAGCTTCTCCAGCTCGCCCTTCATCGACTCCAGCGGCGTCTGCAGGTCAGCCCGCCAGAAGAACGCGGCGTCCTCGTACCGCGCCCGCAGTACACCCTCGTTGCCCGCGCGCACGACGTCCTCGTCGACGGAACCGTTGGCCACGGCAACGAAATGCGGGAGCAGCTTGCCATCCGCGTCACGGACCGGCAGGTACCGCTGGTGCTTGCGCATCACCGTCGTCAGGATCTCGCTCGGCAGCTCGAGGTAGTCCGCGGCGAACCCGCCGAGGATCGACGTCGGCTCCTCGATCAGGTTGACGACCTGATCGACCAGCGCGGCTTCACCCTCGAAGTCGACCGTGCCGTTGACGGTCTTCGCCAGCTCGGTCGCCGCGGCGACGATCTGCGCGCGGCGCTTGGCCGGATCGGCTTCGATGCCATGAATCCGGAGCAGATCGAGGTACCCCTCGGCCGAGGCGATCTCGACCTTCGGCGGCGCGGCGGTCCGGTGTACCCGCGTGGTCCGGCCGGCGGCGAGCGACGACACCGAGACCGGAACCACCTGGTCACCGAGCAGCGCGACGAGCCAGCGGATGGGGCGGGTGAAGGACAGCTTGGCGTCGTTCCAGCGCATGTTCTTGTCGGAGCGGAGTCCGCTCACGATCTCGCTCAGTACGCCGCTCAGCACCTCCGCAGCACCGCGACCCGGGTCGGGCTTGGTGACCGCGACGTACTCGACGCCGTCGACGTCCAGGTCGTGCAGCTCGCTGGGGTCGACCTTCTGGCCGCGGGCGAACCCGGCGGCGGCCTTGGTGACGTTGCCGTCGACGTCGTACGCCGCCGACTTCCGCGGACCGCGCACCACCCGCTCGGCATCCGGCTCGCTGGCCTGGACCTCGGCGACGAAGGCGACGACCCGGCGCGGGGTCGCGTACGTCGTGATCGCGCCGTGGCCGAGCCGGGTCGCGCCGAGCTTCTCCTCCAGCGCGGAACGCACGGCCTCGGCGGTCTTGGTGACCTCCGACGGCGGCATCTCCTCGGTGCCGATCTCGAACGTCAGCTGCCGCGTCCCGGTGATCGCCGGGAACTCGGTCGGCTCGGCCGCGGCCGGCGGAAGCTCGGCGAGACCCAGCGGGTACTTCAGCTCCTCGCGGCGCTCGGCCCACAGCCGGGAGACCTCGCGGGCCAGCGTGCGCATCCGGCCGAACGCCTTCGCGCGTTCCGTCGTACTGACAGCGCCGCGGGCGTCGAGGACGTTGAAGGTGTGCGAGCACCGCAGTACCTGGATGTGCGCGGGCACCGGGAGCCGGTCGTCGATCATCCGGCGGGCCTCGTTCGCGTACTCCTCGAACAGCCGCTTCTGCGACTCCACGTCGGCGTCGTCGAGGTAGTACCGGCTCATCTCGTACTCCGCCTGGCCGAACGCCTCGCCGTACGAGATGCCGGGCGCGTAGGCGATGTCCTTGAAGTGCGAGACGCCCTGCAGCGCCATCATGATCCGCTCGATGCCGTAGGTGATCTCCACCGACACCGGGTCGAGCGTCATCCCGCCGGCCTGCTGGAAGTACGTGAACTGGGTGATCTCCAGGCCGTCCAGCCAGACCTCCCAGCCCAGACCCCAGGAACCGGTCGCCGGGTTGGCCCAGTTGTCCTCGACGAACCGGACGTCGTGCGCGTGGATGTCGATCCCGAGCGCGGTCAGGCTCTCCAGGAACAGCTCCTGCGGGTTGCCCGGGTCCGGCTTGAGCACGACCTGGAACTGGGTGTGGGTCTGCAGGCGGTTCGGGTTCTCGCCGTAGCGGCTGTCGTCGGGCCGCACACTCGGCTCGACGTACGCGACCCGCCACGGCTCGGGACCGAGCACCCGCAGGATGGTCGCCGGGTTCAGCGTTCCGGCTCCGACCTCGGTGTTGAACGGCTGCACGACCATGCAGCCCCGGTCGGTCCAGTACTTCGTCAGCGCCAGCAGCGCGTCCTGCATGGTGAGCACAGCAAACCTCAAGCCATCTTCCGGGGGTTTTCGGACCGAAGTCTATTAGGCACTGGCCGGTGCTATCCCCCGCATTGCCAGGGTGAGCAATCGGTCGGCCTGGGCGGGGTCGTCGCCGCTGGCCAGTGAGATGCCGTTGACCAGCTTCAGGAGGTCCTCGATCCGGACGTCCGCGGGTACGGCGCCACCGTCCTGGGCGCGCTCCAGCAACCTCCGGCCGGCCGCGATCACGCGCGCGTGCGTGTCCGTACCGCAGTCCCCGCTCATCACCAGCACGGTCGCGAGGCCGCGGCTGCTGGTCGCATGCCGGACCATCGCGCGGAGCCAGTTCGTCAACGCCTGCAGGGGATCCGGAGCATCGAGCAGCTCGACGGCCTGCGCGCAGACCGCGTCGACGCTGCTCCGGAACACCTCTTCCAGCAAGCTGATCCGGCCGCCGAAATGCCGATGCAGCGTCGCCGATCCGACGCCGGCCCGTCGGGAGATCTCCTCGAGCGATGCCTCCGCGCCCTGCTCGGCAACGACCTCGGCCGCGACCGCGACCAGGCGATCCCGGTTCCGCTGGGCGTCAGCACGCATCTCGTCGAAGTCCCTTGACGTAAGTGGGGTGGTCCCCCATATCGTAGCGGCTGCTAACCGGGGGACCACCCCACTTAAACTCTGAGGAGACCCTATGCGCATCGGCATGGCCTTCGGCGACGTCCGCGGACCCGCCCCGCTGCCGGAGATCACCCGGCAGATCCAGGAGGCAGCCGCAGCCGGTGTCGGCACCGCGTGGGTGACGCACGGCGTCGGCTGGGACGCACTCACCACGCTGGCAGTCGCCGGTCCGACCGCGCCCGGCATCGAGCTCGGCACCGCCGTCGTTCCGTTCCCCCAGCGGCACCCGCTCATGCTCGCGAAACAGGCGCTGACCGTGCAGGCGGCGGTCGGCAACCGACTCACTCTCGGCATCGGCGCCGGGATCGCCCGGATGGTCAGCACGATGTACGGACTCCCGACCGACCGTCCGGCGCGACGACTGCGTGAATACCTGGAGGTACTGCGGCCACTCCTCCGCGGCGAGGCCGTCGATCACCACGGCTCGGCGTACACCGCGGTCGGCGCCCTCGACCTCCCCGGCACCGAGGCACCGTCCGTGCTTCTCGCAGCCCTGGGTCCGGCGATGCTCAAGGTCGCGGGCGAGCTCGCCGACGGAACGATCACCTGGATGACCGGGCCCCGAACCTTGAGCGAGCACGTCGTACCGTCGATCACGCGTGCGTCCGGCGGTCGCAGTCCGCGGATCGTGGCGGGGCTCGGTGTGTGTCTGACGTCCGCCGAGGACGCGGTGCGGGCGCGGTTCGCGGAGCAGTTCGCGCTGGCCGGGCAGGTTCCGGAGTACCGCGCGATGCTCGACCGGGAAGGCGTCGACGGGCCGGCCGACGTACTGATCGTTGGTGACGAGGCATCGATCCGGAAGCAACTCGACCGTGTCCGCGACACCGGCGCCACCGACCTCATGCTCGCCCCGATCGGCACCCTGGAAGAACAGAGCCGGACGACCGCGTACCTGTCTACAGTGGCGGGGTGACGGTTACGGAGGCGCATGGGGCGGTCGACGCGGTCTGGCGGATCGAGTCGGCGCGGATCATCGCGGGTGTCGCGCGGATCGTGCGAGACGTGGGTCTGGCCGAGGAACTGGCGCAGGATGCGCTGGTGGCGGCTTTGGAGCAGTGGCCGCAGTCCGGCGTACCGAACAATCCGGGGGCCTGGCTGATGGCGATCGCCAAGCGCCGGGCGATCGACCTGATCCGCCGCAAGGACACGTACCAGCGCAAGCTCGCCGAGATGGGGCACGAGCTCGAGATCGACGGCGACAGCGTCGAGGACGACGTCGAGGCGATCCTCGAGGACCACATCGAGGACGACCTGCTGCGGCTCGTGTTCACCGCCTGCCACCCGGTACTGACGATGGACGCCCGGGTGACGTTGACGCTGAAGCTCCTCGGCGGCCTGAAGACCGACGAGATCGCCCGCGCGTTCCTCGCTCCGGAGCCGACGATCGCGCAACGGATCGTCCGGGCCAAGCGCAACCTGGCCAAGGCCGAGGTCCAGTTCGAGGTGCCGTCCGGGCCGGACCTGCTGGAGCGGTTGTCGTCGGTCCTCGAGGTCGTCTACCTGATCTACAACGAGGGGTACTCCGCGACCGCTGGCGACGACTGGATGCGTCCGGCACTGTGCAACGAGGCGATGCGGCTCGGTCGTCTGATCGCGGAGCTGATGCCGACCGAGCCCGAAGTACTCGGCCTGCTGTCATTGATGGAGCTGCAGTCATCCCGGGCCAACGCCCGCGTCGGGCCGGACGGCGAGCCGGTGCTCCTGCTCGACCAGGACCGCCGCCGTTGGGACCGGCTGCTGATCCGCCGCGGCCTCGAAGGCATCGACCGCGCCTGGGCCCTGGAGAAGCCGCCCGGTCCGTACCTGCTGCAGTCCGCGATCGCCGCCTGCCACGCCCGGGCCGCCGTACCGGAGGACACCGACTGGGCCCGGATCGCCGGCCTGTACGCCGTACTCGCGCAGGTCACGCCGTCGCCCGTGGTCGAGCTGAACCAGGCGGTCGCGATCTCGATGGCGTTCGGCCCCGAGCGTGGCCTGGAGGCCGTGGACGCGATCGCCGACGACCCGTCGCTGAAGGACTACCACCTCCTACCGAGCGTCCGCGGCGACCTCCTCTTCAAACTCGGCCGCCTCCCCGAGGCCCGCGAGGAGTTCGAGAAGGCCGCCGCCCTGACCCGCAACGAACGCGAACGCAAACTTCTCCTCGAACGCGCCGCCGCCTGCTGACTCCTCCTACGAGTGATCTACGTCACACAGAGTCGAGCGGCGACGTAGACGCTCGACGCAGGGGTGAGATCGTCACCCATCAGGAGGAGTCACCATGAACACCGTCGTATCGAAGGACGGCACCACGATCGCCTACGACCGGCGCGGGGACGGGCCGGCGCTCGTCCTCGTCGACGGCGCGCTCTGCTCCCGTGCGCAGGGCCCGATGCCCGCGGTCGCCGAGGCGCTCGCCGACCGGTTCACCGTCTACAACTACGACCGGCGCGGTCGCGGCGACTCCGGCGACACCGGCGCGTACGACGTCGACCGGGAGATCGAGGACCTCGCGGCCGTGATCGAGGCGGCCGACGGGTCGGCGTACGTCTACGGCTCGTCGTCCGGCGCGGCGCTCTCGCTCCGGGCCGCGGCAGCCGGGCTGCCGATCGAGAAGCTGGTCGCGTTCGAGCCGCCGTACGTCGTGGACGACAGCCGCAAGCAGATCCCGCGCACCTGGGTCGCCGAGATGCAGGCGCTCGAGCCGGGCGACGCGATCAAGTACTTCTTCACCAAGGGGATCGGGCTGCCGGGGATCTTCGTCACGATGATGAAGCTGATGCCGGCCTGGAAGCCGATGAAGGCAATGGCCCACACCATCCCGTACGACGCGCAGATCCTCGGCGACAACTGCTTCGGCGAACCGATGGACGCGGCCCAGTGGGCGTCGATCCAGCAGCCGGTGCAGGTGGTGAACGGCGGCAAGAGCCCGGCGTGGATGAAGACGTCCACCCGTGCGCTGGCCGACGCGATCCCGGGCGCCGGGCACACCGAAGTACCGGGTCAGAACCACGTCATCAAGGCCACCGCGATCGCACCGGTGATCGCCGGGTTCTGTGCCTGAACAGCACGAAGGGCGTCCGGCCCGGCCGGACGCCCTTCGTCGTACTGCGTGGTCTGTCAGGCGCCGGTGATCAGCGCGCCGGCGCCGGCGCGGGCCGCGTCGAAACGGGCCTGGGCGTCGGCCCAGTTGACGACGTTCCACCAGGCCTTGACGTAGTCCGGCTTCACGTTCTTGTACTGCAGGTAGAACGCGTGCTCCCACATGTCCAGCATCGCGATCGGGGTCTGGCCGGCCGGCAGGTTGCCCTGCTGGTCGTACAGCTGGTGGATCAGCAGCTGGCTGCCGAGGGCGTCCCAGCCGAGGATGGCCCAGCCCGAGCCCTGGATCGTGGTCGCGCTCGCGGTGAAGTTCGCCTGGAACGCGTCGAACGAGCCGAAGAACTCGTCGATCGCGGCGCCGAGCTCGCCGTCCGGCTTGTCGCCGCCGTCCGGGGACAGGTTCTTCCAGAAGATCGAGTGGTTGACGTGGCCGCCGAGGTTGAAGGCGAGCGTCTTCTCCAGCCCGACGATCGACCCGAAGTCACCCTTGTCGCGGGCCTCGGCCAGCTTGTCCAGGGTGTCGTTCAGACCCTTCACGTAGGTCGCGTGGTGCTTGTCGTGGTGCAGCTCCATGATCTCGCCGGCGATACTCGGCGCGAGCGCGCTGTAGTCGTAGGGAAGATCGGGAAGCGTGTACGTGGTCAACTCTGCTCCTTCGTCGGGGCCCACCAGGGCCGATATCTCCGATGTCCTGTCTCAGCGGCACCAGCTTGAAACTTCAACCACGGTTGAGGTCAAGGCAACACGCGGGCGAACGCGCCACCACCGACCGGTGCCCGGTCCGACCGCCTTCACACCCCGGCGTACGTCCCGGACACCCCCAGCTTCACATACTCCACCCAGCGACCCACGAGCGAGTCTCACCGAACCGCGAGCACCAGCTTCCCGCGGGTCCGGCCGTCCTCCAGACGCCGGTGCGCCGCGCCCGCCTCGGCGAGCGGGAACACCTCCTCGACCTCGATCCGGACGGCGCCGCTCTCGATCAGCTCGGCGATCTCACCGAGCGCATGACCGTCGGGCTCCACCAGGTACGGCGCCACCCGGACGCCCGACTCCGCGGCCCGGTCAACTACTGCCTGCGGGCTCCCGGACGGTACGGCGACCACCAGGCCACCCGGCCTCGTGACAGCAACTGACTGCGCCAACGTCGCCTCGGTCCCGACCAGATCGACCACGACGTCCAGGTCCCCGGTCGCCTCGGCGAGCTGTTGCGAGTGGTAGTCGATCACCTCGTCCGCGCCGAGTCCGCGCAGCCACTCGTGCTTGCCGGCGCTCGCCGTACCGACGACGTACGCACCGAGCGCCTTGGCGATCTGCACGGCCAGGTGGCCAACGCCGCCCGCGGCCGCGTGGATCAGCACCCGCTGGTCCTTCTGTACGTCGGCCAGCGCGGTCAGGATCTGGTACGCCGTGAGCCCGGCCAGCGGCACCGCGGCAGCCTGGATGTGGTCGAGGTTCGCGGGCTTGCGGGCGAAATGCCGGGACGGCGCGGTCACATACTCGGCGTACGCCGACGCCGCCCGCGGGAACCAAGGCATCCCGTAGACCTCGTCGCCGACCGCGAGGGTGTGGACGCCGTGCCCGACCGCCTCGACGACGCCGCTCACGTCCCATCCGAGGATGAACGGCGGTTCGCCGAGCAGCCCGGCCACGCCTTGGCCGGCTCGGGTCTTGGCGTCCACGGGATTCACCCCGGCCGCCTCCACGCGGACCAGGACCTCGGTGGGCAACGGCTCCGGCCGGGCGGTGTCGATCAGCTTCAGGACCTCGGGCCCGCCGTACGTATCTTGGCTGATTGCTCTCATGCCTCGGGAAGCTATCCCGATGGCCCTAGTTTCCCGCAAGGACTACTGCTACCTTTTGGGAAGTATGACGACGAAATGCTCCACCGGCATGCATGACAAGCACGACGTCTACGCCTCGCAATGCCCGTGCCGGGACGTTCTCGACCTGCTGGCGAACAAGTGGGCCGCCCTCGCGATCGGTGCGCTGGAGGACGGCCCGCTGCGGTTCGGTGAGCTGCAGCGGCGGCTGCAGGGGATCAGCCCGAAGGTGCTGACCCAGACGCTGCGGCGGCTGGAGGACAACGGGTTCGTGGACCGGGAGATCTTCCCGGCGGTGCCGCTGCACGTCGAGTACTCGTTGACAGCGATCGGCCGGAGCGTGTCGAAGCCGCTAGGCGCGCTGCGCACCTGGGTGGAAACCCACCTCGACCAGCTCAGCGCGTAGCGCCTTCGCGAACGGCTCGGGCTGGTCGGCGAAGCCGGTGTGGCCGCCGGGGAAGTGGGTCGGCTCGATCCCGAGCTGGTCGGCCAGTGCCGTCGAGGTCCGGTCGCACAGCTGCCCGGTCGACTCCTCGCCGATGCCGACGATGACGTTCGCCGTACGGAGCTTGTCCAGGTCCGGCGTCCAGGTGATCGTCTCGCGCATCTCGTGCGAGAACCAGAACTGCTCGGCCGCGACCTGCTGCGGGTCGCGCTTGCCGCTGAACATCATCTCGACAACCTCATCCGGTACACCGAGGTTCGCCAGCCGGAAGAACTGCTGCCACGCACCGACCACGTCCCCGGCCAGGTAGTCGGCCATCAGCTTCTCCGACTTCGCCAGCAGCTCGTCGCCGTCCTCGACCAGCCGGTCGAGCGGCGGCTCGTGCGCGATCACCGCACGTACGACGTCCAGGTGCTGCTGCGCGAGCGCCAGCACGCTCACCGCTCCCCCACTCGATCCGAGTACGACGGCAGGGCCGGCGTCGACGTGCCGGATCAGCCGGGCCAGATCGTCGGCGCGCTGCTCGGGTCGCGACGTACCGCCGGGATTGAGGGTGCTCCGCTTGACCCCGCGCGGATCGGTCGTCAGCACCGTGTAGTCGTCGGCCAGCAGATCGGCCAGCGGTGCGAACGAGTCCGCGTCCATCGGCGCGCCGACCAGGACCAGCAACGGTCCTGATCCGCGCACCTCGTAGTACAACTCCGCCTCGGGAACCACCAATGTGTTGTTCATGCCACCTCCACGAACGACGGTGGCACGAATGGACATCAGTTCTGGAAGACGTCCGAGTCCGGACCGAAATCGGCCTCTTCGACGACCCGGCGCACCTCGACCTCGTCGCCGAGCGCCTCGGCCAGCCGGGCGGCCCACTCGATCGCCTCGTCGCGGTTGCGCACCTCGACGACGATCATCCCGCCGACCAGTTCCTTGGTCTCCGCGAACGGGCCGTCGGTGACCGTACGCCGCCCGTCCTCGACCTTCACCCGCGCGCCGAGCGAACTGCGGTGCACCCCCTCCGCGAACAGCAGCACCCCGGCCTTCGACAGGTCCTCGACCACGTTCCCGACCCCCTCCGCAACCTCCGGCGACGGAAACTTCCCGGCCTCGCTGTCGGCATCCGCCTTGTTGATGATCATGTAGCGCATCGCTGCTGCTCCTCGTCGTGTCGATCGATCACTTACTCTCACGTCGATCAGCCCACACCAGGATCGACACGCGCCCTCGGATCAATTGCTCCCGGTTGCTTCGGCGATCGAGCGGGGGGCGTGGACCTGCGAGAACTGGAGGTTGCCGGCGGGCATCATCCAGGTCATGACCTCGACGGCTAGGCGGCCGGCTCGGACTGCTGGGTCGGCCTCGGCGTGTTGGCGGGCGGTTGCGGCGTCCACCGACCAGATGGAGAAGCCGCGGTAGCGCTCGTTGTCCTGATCGACGAGTGGGCCGCGAGCCAGCACCAGACCGCGATCCTGCAGGTCGGCTCCGTGGGCGAGGTGGCGGTCCTGCAGATCGGCGGCCTCGTCGTCGGTCATCACCGGGGCGTCCGGGCGCAGCGTCAGCAGGATCACGGTGTATCGGTCGAAACGCATGTCGCCAAGCTACTCAGTTCGGCTGGTCGCCGTTGGGGTTGTAGGCGCAGGCGTCGACCAGGTTCTGGGTCGGGCCGGGTGGTGGAGTGGTGGTTGTGGTGGTCGGCTTGCGGGTGGTGCTGGGGGTGGTCGGCGCGACGGTCGGCGGCGGAGTGGATTCGAGGGCGTTCTCGACGGTGTCGCGGAGGGCCTGGTAGTCGGGGTGGAGGTACTTGAGGCGCAGCTTCTCCGGGTCGAGCGTCACGTTGGAGACCGTGCCAGACTTGACCTTGAGCGCGAGCTCGACCATCGCCGGGAGCAGTTCCTGCGGGATGTCCGTCCGGAGCAGGTGCTGCCCGGCCTTCGCGATCGCCTTGTACTTCGTCACCAGCGTCTGCGGATCCGCCGCGTCGACGATGCTCTTGATCACGCACCGCTGGCGGACCTGCCGCTGGTCGTCGTCGGCGCCGTACCGTCCGCGGGCGAACCAGAGCGCGTGCCGTCCGTCGAGGTGCTGGTTCGGGCCGGGCTCGATCCACTCCTTCGGCGGGATGTGCGAGCTGCTGATACCGCCCATCGCGACCCGCTCGTTGACGTTGACCTTGATCCCGCCGAGCGCGTCGACGATCTCCGGGAAGCTCTGCAGGTTGACCTGCAGGTAGTAGTCGAGCTTCAGGCCGAGAGCCTCACCGACCGACTGCTTCACCACATCGGCGCCCTCGTTGTCCGACGGGCCGAGGATGCCGGGATGCGCGTCCGGGATGTTCTGGTACATCGCGGTCAGCATCCACTCCAGCCGGCCGTCGAGGCTGAGCCCCTCCTTGCCGAAACCGTCCGGGTAGTACTTGTGCAGCGGCGAGTCCGCCGGGAACGGCATGAACGTCAGGTTCCGCGGCAGCGAGATCAGTGCGGTGTTGCCGGTCTTGGTGTCGATGCTCGCCACGATCACCGTGTCGGTCCGCACGCCCTCCCGGCTCGGGGCGTCGTCGCCGCCGAGCAGCAGCAGGTTCAGCCGCGGCTTGCCCTCCCACGGATCCTTGACGTTGACCACCTTCGGCCGGGTCGCGCTCTTGCTCTCACCCTCGGCCTGGAACACGTCCTGCACGAGCGTCCGCTGCGCGAGCACGCTCTGTACGCCGACCGCCGCCGGCGCCGCGATCGCGAAGCAGAGGATCCCGACGAAGCCGGCCCCGAGCGCCCGGCCGCCGGCGCCGCCCGTTGCCGGACGCAACGACCGGTGCGAGGCCACGATCACGACGATCCAGAGGAACGCGACCGCGGCGATCACGACCGATGTCATCAGCAGCCGGCTCGGTACGACGGCGGCGGCGAGGACCTGCTCCCGCCGGGTCAGCCCGACGTACACGCAGAGGCCGACCAGCCCGAGGAACAGGGTGAGTACGAACGCGCCGATCCGCCGGCGGCCGCCGATGATCAACCCGAGTCCTGGAAGCAGTGCGCCCAACAGGGTCAGCCCCAGCAACTTCGGCACCGATCGTGGCCGTCTCGTTGCCGCGCGCGCACGTCTCCCCATTGGCTCCCCTGTCCGCCGTCCGCTTCCAGTGTGCGCCACCAATCGCACCCTGTACCTCTTCAGACGTGTTACAGCGTTAATCGGTTGTCAATCGGCCGGATCCGGCCGGTAGGTTGACCGATCGTGCAGATTCTGATTCTGGGTGGAAACGGGTTCGTCGGCCGCGCGATCGTCGAGGACGCGCTGGCGCACGGCGCGGAGGTCGCGTCCTTCAGCCGCGGGAAGAGCGGGACGCCGCTGCCCGCGCAGGTGACCGAGCTGATCGGCGACCGGGAGACCGGCGACTACGAGGCGCTGCGGACCGGCGAGTGGGACGCGGTGGTCGACCTGAGCGGCTACCGGACCCGGGACGTCGACCAGGCGATGGACGTGCTCGGTGACCGGGTCGGGCGGTATGTGTTCGTCTCGAGCCACGCGGTGTACGTCCGCGACCTGCCGGCCGGGACCGACGAGACCGCGCCCCGGCGCGAGCCGATGCGGGACGCCGAAGTACTCACCAACGAGACGTACGGACCGTGCAAGGTCGCGTGCGAGGACGACGTCGTCGAGCGGTACGGCGATCGGGCAACGATCATCCGCCCCGGCCGGGTGACCGGCCCGGGCGACACCGCGAGCACGGTCCTCTACTGGGTACGACGCGGTGCCGCCGGCGGCCGGGTCGCGCTGCCGACGAAGCCGGAGCAGCCGCTGCAGTTCATCGACAGCCGCGACGTCGGGCGGCTCGCGGTCCAGCTCATCACCGACGCCCGGTCCGGCGGGTACAACGCGGTCGGGCCGTTCAGCACGATCGCCGAACTGATCGAAACCTCGGCGGACCTGGCCGGCCGAACGGTTGAGTTGGTGCCGGTGCCGAGGGACGCGGCGCCGGCGCGCTTCCCGCTGATGGAGCCCGAGTCCGAGTGGGGCGAACGCCGCCGCAACCCGGCGAAGGCGCGAGGCGCGGGGATGTCCGTCACTCCGCTCCGCCAGACCATCGCCGACCTGGTCGCGTGGGACCACGACCGTGGCACCCCGGACCTCGACTTCGGCTTCACGCCCGAGCAGGAAGCGAAGCTCCTGGCCTCCATCTGACCGGAGCTACTCCGGGAGGGCGAGGGTCCGGCCGGCGTCGCGGGCCGCGTTGATCGAGCGGGTCAGGGTGTCCTTCAGCGCGGTGGCCTCGTCGGCGAAGCCTTGGACGATCGACGTGTCGCCGACGGGCTCGGTGCGGGCGAGGAGTTCGATGTAGCGGTCGCCGTCCTCCAGCGCTGCTTCGGCGCGCAGCGCGGCGTCGGCGGAGCGGACCCGGTCGGCGTACCGGTCGAGGAGGTCGACCTTGCGCTTGATCGCGTCGACGGACAGCGCGAGGGCGCGGCGCTGCGGTCCGAGTACGGCGTCCAGCTCGGCGGTCTCCATTCCTCGGGCGATGTCCTTCTGCCGCGCTCGCAGTACCGTCTGCTCCCGCAGTACCTGCGCGATGTCCCAGAGCTGCTCGGGCAGGACGAGCTCGTTCTTCATCTCGTCGAGCAGCCCGCGCCGGGTAACTGTTGCCTCAAGCACTGTTTTCACCGCACGCTGCGCACGCCCGAGCATCCGCGCCGCCGGCTCGTCGAAGTCCTCCGGCAGCAGGTACTTCCCGTGCTGGATCCGGACCGCCTTGTGCCCGCGGTCCTCGACCATCGACTTCACCAGGATCCCGCCGGTGGCGAGTACGGCGACCCCGGCCAGCGCCACCGCCGCCCAGGCCGCGACCGCGGTCGGCAGCGTCGCCGCCATCACGATCAGCGCCAGGATCCAGCCGCCCACGCACACCGCGAGCCACACCAGCAGCGTGCCGAACGTGTTCCCGGGTGCCACCGACCACGACGTCTGCCGTTTCGGGCGAGGCGCATCGGCCGGGACGAACAACTCCGGCCGGTGCTCGTACAACCGCCGTACGCCGACAGGCACACCCGGCGCGAACACAGGCTCCATCGCTACCTCCGGAGAAGTCGTCAGCACTCAGCGTAGCCGTGTTGCGAGGCCGTCGAGGAAGACCTCGAGGCCGAACTCGAACAACTTGTCGAGGTCGTATTCATAGTCGAACCCGTCCGCAAGCAACTCCCGGAACGCGGGCAGATTCCCCATCGCGATCATCGCGCCGAGTTTGTCGGCCTGCTCCGTCACCCACTCGTCGGCGGTCACGCCGGTGTCCTGCTCGGCCTGCGCCTCCGCCTCCATCACCAGCGCGACGCCGCGCACGTACGCGAACAGGCTGATCATCGCCGACAACGCCTCGCTCTTCTCGAACCCGCGCAACGCCCGCAGCACCGCATCCGTGTGCGGCAGCAACCGCGGGACCAGTTGCGGCCGGCTCAGACTGATGGCGCTCGCCAGCCAGAGATGACGCCGGTACGCCGCCCAGTGCACCCGCGCGACCATCGCGATCGCCTCACGCCAATCATCCGGCGAGGTCTCCAGCGGGAACTCCCCGATCGCCGTGTCGACCATCTGTACGACGAGTACGTCCTTGCCCCCGACGTACCGGTAGAGCGCCATCGTCGACACCCCGAGCTCGCTCGCGATCCGCCGCATCGACAACGCGGCCAACCCCTCGGCATCCGCGATCGCGATCCCCATCCGCACGACCTCGTCCCGATTCAGCTCAGGTTGCTCGACGCGACGCGTCGTACGAGGAGGTGGACCGACGACGGTCCCGACACCAGGGCTCGGATGCACGAGCCGCTCGGCCTGCAGCGCCTGCAACGCCTTCGTCGCGGTCGCCATCGCCACCCCGAAGTCCCGCACCAGCGCCCGCGTCGACGGCACCCGATCCCCCGGCTTCAACTCGCCGGCCTTGATCCGCCGCCGCAACTCGGCCGCGATCGTCTCGTACTGCGTCATTGCCCCTCCCGAGCTAGTGCGCATACATCGTACGCGCACTAGCTCGGGATGAGACCCCTCCTGACAGGTCAGCTTAGGTAAGGCTATCCTCTGCCGCATGCACACGAACGGGCTGACCGGCGACGGGCTGTGTCTGGGCTACCACGGTCGGCGTGTCGTCGACGGCGCCTCGCTGCATCTCGAGCCCGCCCGCGTGACTGCGCTCGTCGGTCCCAACGGCAGCGGCAAGTCGACGCTGTTGCGCGCGCTCGCCCGTCTCCACCACCCCGACGCGGGCAGCATCGCCTTCCCCGGCGGCGGCAGCGCGCTGGACCTGTCGGCGAAGGAGTTCGCCCGCAAGGTCACGCTGCTCTCGCAGTCCCGGCCGACCCCGAGCGGCGTCAGCGTGCGCGACGTCGTCGGGTACGGGCGTCATCCGCATCGGAGCCGTTGGCGCAACGACGACGCGGACGGCCCGCGCGCGATCGAGCACGCGATGACGGTCACCGGCGTCACCTCGATGGCCGAGCGCGCGGTCGACGAACTGTCCGGCGGTGAGCTGCAACGCGTCTGGCTGGCAACGTGCCTCGCCCAGGACACCGGCGTACTCCTGCTCGACGAACCGACCACGTTCCTCGACCTGAGGTACCAGATCGAGATCCTCGACCTGATGCGCGAACTCGCCGACGAGCACGGCGTCGCGGTCGGCGTCGTACTGCACGACCTGAACCAGGCCGCTGCGGTGGCGGACCGGATCGCACTACTCGATCAGGGGCGGGTACGTGCGACCGGTACGCCGGACGAGGTACTGCGAGCCGACGCGCTCACCGAGACGTACGGCATCACCATCGAGGTCGGCACCGATCCGGCCACCGGTCTGGTCACCACTCGCCCCATCGGCAAACACCTGTCCCGCGTCACGACGAGCTGAAAGTCATCCTGATGAGACGAACCGCCATCGCTCTGGTCGCTGCTGCCCTGCTGGGTCTGACTGCCTGCGGTACCAGCGAACCCACCGCCTCGAACGACGCCAGCGACGCCGCCGCGCAGCCGGTCTCCCTGACCGACGCCCGGAACAAGAAGCTCGACCTGAAGGCACCTGCCAAGAAGGTCGTGGCGCTGGAGTGGAACGCCGCAGAGAACCTGGTCACGCTCGGCGTGATGCCGGTCGGCGTCGCGGACACCAAGGGGTACACGAACTGGGTCACCGCGGCGAAGCTCGACCCGTCGGTGAAGGACGTCGGTACCCGCGGCGAGGCGAGCGTCGACGCGATCGTTGCCCTCAACCCCGATCTGGTCATCACCACGACCGACGAGGCCGCGAACACGATCACCCAGCTCGAGAAGGCCGCTCCGGTGCTGGTGATCCGCGGCGCGGACGCGAAGAACGCGATCCCGCAGATGAAGACGAACCTGGACCTGATCGGCCAGGCGGTCGGCAAGGCCGACCAGGCCAAGCAGCTGAACGCGGACTTCGACAAGGCGATTGCCGACGGCAAGCAGAAGATCGCCGACGCGGGCAAGGCCGGCACCGGGTTCACGATGGCCGACGGGTGGAAGCAGGGCAGCACGATCTCGATCCGGATGTACACGACTGGGTCGCTGCTCGGCGCGGTCGCGACCGAGCTGGGTCTGAAGAACGGCTGGACCGGTGCGGGCGACAAGGACTATGGGCTCGCGCAGACCGATCTCGAGGGGCTGACCAAGCTGCCCGACGGGAACTTCCTGTACATCGCGAACAAGAACGACGGCGGTGACGTGTTCGGCGGCGACCTGGCCGGCAACGCGATCTGGAAGAACCTGCCGTTCGTGAAGACCGACAAGGTCCACCGCCTGCCCGACGGCATCTGGATGTTCGGGGGCCCGAAGTCCACCGAACAGTTCATCGACGCCGCCGTCCAGGCAGTCACATCTTGACCCAGCAGGCGGGCACAGGCGCCCCGCCCGACCACCCGGACCGAGTGGGCACAGCCGCCCCGCCCGACCACCCGGATCCAGTGGGCGCAGGCGCTCCACACCCGGACCGGGTGGGCGCAGCCGCTCCACACGCGGATCGGCCGGCGGCGGCCCGCCCCGCGACCCAACACGGTCCCGTGGCCGCAGCGCGGGAGGCCTCGCTTCAACCCGTTCGGCGGGTGCGGGTGGCGGGGGTATTTCTCCTGGCGGCGGTTGCAATCGTGCTGCTGGCCGCCGTACATCTGACGCAAGGCACGTCCTCGGTCGGCGCCGGCGACCTGCTGCGGCTGGTGTTCGGGCAAGGAACGGACAACGCCGCGAACGTGCTGGTCGCGTCGCGGTTGCCCCGGCTGCTGGCCGGGGTGCTGGTAGGTATCGCCCTGGGGGTTGCGGGAGCGGGGTTGCAGTCGTTGGCTCGCAACCCGCTCGCTTCACCCGACACGTTGGGGGTCAACGCAGGGGCGTACCTGGCCGTCGTGATCGTGGCCGCGTTCGGGGTGTCGTTACCGGCGCTGCCCGCCGGTGGAGTCGCCTTCGTCGGCGGGCTCGCAGCCGCAGGGCTGGTGCTCGTGTTGTCGGCGGGCGGCTCCACCGGGCCGACCCGGCTGATCCTGGCCGGGTCGGCGGTCGCGATGGCGCTCGCCGGCGTGACCACGCTGCTCCTGCTGCTGTACCGCGAGGAGACGGTCGGCACGTTCGCCTGGGGCGCCGGCACGCTGGTGCAGACCGACCTGCGCGCGGTCACCCAGATGGCACCGATCGTTGCCCTCGGCATCCTCGTTGCGTTCCTGCTGGCCGCCAAACTCGACATCCTTGCCCTCGGCGACGACACCGCCTCCGTCCTCGGCGTGAACGTACGCCGGATCCGCGTCCTCACCACGCTCGTCACAGTGATGCTCTCCGCGGCCGCCGTCACCGTCGCGGGACCGGTCGGTTTCGTCGGCCTGGTCGCGCCGGTCCTCGTCCGCCTCACCGCCCCGCTCGTCCCCGGCCTGCTCCGGCACCGCGTACTCCTGCCGCTCTCCGGTCTCGCCGGCGTCCTCGTCGTACTCGCCTCCGACGTCGTACTGCGGGCCGCGTTCGGCGGGCAGGCCGGGGTGGAGATCCCGACCGGGATCATGACGATGGTGGTCGGCGCGATCGTCCTGATCTGGCTGGCCCGACGGCATCGCGACTCGGGGCCGAGCCGCTCCCCCGGCGGGACAGGCTCCGGTCTGCGCAGTCGCCGTACGTTCTGGATCGTGACCGCGGCGCTCGTCGTACTGCTGATCGCCGCGGGGGTCGGCGCGATGCTGACCGGTGACGCGCTGCTCCGCACCGGCGACCTCGCGAACTGGATGAACGGCGCGTCGGGCCGCGCGATCACCTACGTCCTGGACCAGCGCTTCCCACGGGTCGTCTCGGCGCTGCTGTGCGGTGCGGCGCTCGCGATCGCCGGTACGACGGTGCAGGCGGTCTGCCGCAACCCGCTGGCCGAACCGGGCATCCTCGGTATCACCGGCGGCGCGGGCGTCGGCGCGATCGCCACGCTCATCCTGTTGCCCTCAGCAAGCATCTGGTTGCTGTCGGGCGTCGCCGCGGTCGCAGCCGTCGTCACGTTCGGGCTGGTTTACCTGATCTCCTGGCGCGGCGGCTTGAGCTCAGACCGGTTGGTGCTGATCGGGGTCGGCGTCTCGTCGGTGGCGACCGCGATCATCACGTTGCTGATCGTTGCCACCGATC
The DNA here is from genome assembly GCF_042715335.1 of Kribbella sp. NPDC058693. Classification (NCBI taxonomy): domain Bacteria; kingdom Bacillati; phylum Actinomycetota; class Actinomycetes; order Propionibacteriales; family Kribbellaceae; genus Kribbella; species Kribbella sp. NPDC058693. The sequence continues at coordinate 813,377 of NZ_JBHXSQ010000003.1, read as the reverse complement.
CGTGGAACCTGAGTCTGGCGATGACGTGGTTGTCGGGGAGCACATACGGGCGCAGGCTTCCGCAGGTGCTACCGGTGACGATCGCGCTGATAGTCCTCACTCCAGTTGTTGTGCATGCCCGGCGAGAGCTGGATCTGCTGGCGCTGGACGATGACGTGCCGCGGATCCTCGGCGTGCGGCTCGAGCGAACGCGGCTGCTGATGCTGCTGGCAGCAGCTCTGCTGACTGCGGCGGCGGTCTCCGCGATCGGTGTCGTCGGGTTCGTCGGCTTGGTCGCTCCGCACGCTGCCCGTGCCCTGGTCGGCGGGAGGCACGCCCGGATCCTTCCGGTCGCGGCCCTGCTCGGTGCGATCCTGGTCAGCGTCGCGGACAGCCTCGGCCGGACGGTCCTCGCCCCCGCCCAGATCCCCGCCGGCCTCCTGACCGCACTCATCGGAGCGCCGTACTTCGTCTATCTGCTCTGGAGAACACGGGTGCCCACGCGCTGAACCTCGTGTCAAGATGGTCCGCATGCTGCGCGAACTGCACCTCACCGGCAATCCGGACGCCGACAAGTTGCTCAACGACGACCCGTTCGCCTTGCTGGTCGGGATGCTCCTGGACCAGCAGTATCCGATGGAGCACGCCTTCTCCGGTCCGTGGAAGATCGCGAACCGGATGGACGGTTTCGACCTGCACAAGATCGCCGCGAGCGACGTCGACACGTTCGTCGAGCTCTGCGTCACCCCGCCGGCGATCCACCGGTACGGCGGTTCGATGGCCCGCCGGGTGCACGCACTGGCACAGCACATCATCGACAACTACGACGGCGAGACCGCGAACATCTGGCTCAGCGGCCGGCCGAAGCCGGACGGCGCCGAGGTGCTGAAGCGGCTGAAGGCACTGCCCGGGTTCGGTGAGCAGAAGGCGAAGATCTTCCTCGCGATGCTCGGCAAGCAGCGCGGCGTACAGCCCAAGGGCTGGCGAGAGGCCGCCGGGCACTACGGCGACCGCGGCTCGCACCGCTCGATCGCCGATGTCACCGACGCCGCCTCGCTGGCCGAGGTCCGCAACTTCAAGAAGGCCGCGAAGGCCGCCGCCAAGGAAGTCGCCGGCGCCTGAATCCCGCGACACCAAGGCCCGACCTGTTGCAGGTCGGGCCTTCTGCGTGCGGGTTGTCCCTTGTGAACCACGCGGTTTCCTGCAGGAGGCGACGTACCGCCTTATGCTCGGCTGGGGCAGCCACGGGAGGAGAGCGGATGGACATCCGGGATCTGGATCGTCGGGCCGGCGCAGTACTCGGTGAAGTCGTGATGCAGGTGCGGACCGAGCAACTCTGGTTCCCCACCCCGTGCCCCGACTGGACCGTGCGCGGTCTGCTCCGCCATCTGGTCAGTCAGAACGAGGGCCTCGCAGCTGCTGCCCTGAACGGCTCCGCCTCCATCCACACCTGGAACGGCGGCCGCCTCGCCGACAACCCGGCCGGCGCGTACCGGCGGTCGAACGTCCGGGTCGCGGACGCGTTCGCCGACGGCGGCGCGCTGGACCGGCTGGTCGAGGTACGCGAGTTCGGCTCGTTCCCGCGCCGGATCGCGCTGACCTTCCACCAGCTCGACTGCATCGTGCACGCCTGGGACCTGGCCCGCGCGATCGACGTCCCGTACACCCCGCCGCCGGACATGGTCGAGATGGCGCTCACGCTGGCCCGCCGGATCCCCGACACCGAAGGCAACCGCGGCCCCGGTTACGCGTTCGACCGGATCGTGAAGGTCTCCGGCACGGCTCCCGATCTCGACCAGCTACTTGGCCTGCTCGGTCGCAATCCGGAGTGGGTTTCCCCGCTGGACTGAGTACTCCGGCAGCTCGATCGCATCCGGCTTCGCCAAGGTCATCTTCGCCAGCGCACCCGACATCAGCTTCGACGTCATCGTCCGGAGTACGAAGTCGCGGTAGGCGATCCCGAACGACGACATCGGCATCGCCATCTTGATCCCGCCCGGCGGGAGCTCCATCCGCTGGTCGACATACGCCTGCATCCGGGCCTGGTACACCGGGAACGCGCGGGCGTGATCGCCGTCGACCGCGGCCAGCTCGCCCGCCAGGACATACGCTCCGACGAGCGAGAGCGCCGTACCGTGGCCGGCCATCGGCGAACCGCAGTACCCGGCGTCGCCGACGAGCGTGATCCGGCCGCGAGACCACTCCGGTACGACGACGCGGCTCGTGCTGTCCAGGTAGAAATCGCCGGCCTGGTCGAGCTGCTCCAAGATCCGCGACGTGTGCCAGCCGAGCCCGACGTACTGCTCCCGCACCAGCCGCTTCTGCGCCGCGAGGTCGCGCCGGTCGTAGCTGATCACCGGCGACCGGAAGCTCAGCAACGCCTTCGCGTACTGCGGAGCGTGGTCCGGCCGGAGCCCGACCCATCGCCCGCGCGGCGCGGTGTACACCTTGAACCAGTGGTCCAACGGCTCCGGCGTCTCGACGGTGAAGTACGACGTGTAGCCGCCGAGGTGATGCACGAACTCCGACTCCGCGCCGAACGCCAACCGCCGTACCCGCGAGTGCACTCCGTCCGCGCCGACCACCAAGTCGAACCGCCGTCGCGTGCCACTCGCAAATGTCACGTCGACGCCGGTCGGGTCCTGGTGCAACTCGGTGATCGAGTCGCCGTACACGTACTCGACCCCGGCCGTCGCGTCGGTCAGGATCGCGGCCAGATCACCGCGCAGAATCTCGATCTCCGCGACCGGACCGGCACCGTCCATCAGCTCCGCATGCATCACCGCGGACCGCGAGCCGTCGGCCCGCACGTACTCGAGCCCGCGCTCGTGCATCTTCCGCTCGGCCACCGCCGGCATGATGCCCATCCGCTCGGCAACGACCCGCGACACGCCGCGCAGGTCGACGGTCTGCCCGCCCGGCCGCGGCCCCGGCGCGATCTCGACAACCGTCGGCACAAACCCGAACCGCCGCAACCAGAACGCCAACGCCGGCCCGGCAATCCCACCACCGGAAATCAGAACAGTCTTCATCACTCACCCCTTTGACTAGTGCGCGTACGCCGTACACGGTGCACTACTCGCACCGCGCGACGCCACCGCGCACTAGTGCACTGATCAGAGGGTGAGCGCCAGTCGAGTCGCTTGCTCGATGGCCCGTTTGGCATCCAACTCGGCGGCTACGTCGGCGCCGCCGATGAGGTGGACCGGGCGGTTGGTGGCGCGGAGTGCGTCGGCGAGGTCGCGGACCGGTTCCTGGCCGGCGCAGACGACGACCGTGTCGACGGCGAGGACCTGTGGCTTCTCGTGCTTCGGACCGAAGGTGACGTGCAGGCCCTCGTCGTCGATGCGCTCGTAGTTGACGCCGCGCAACTGCTCGACCTGCTTGTTCTTCAAGGCAGCCCGATGCACCCACCCCGTGGTCTTACCGAGTCCGGCGCCGATCTTCCCGGTCTTACGCTGCAACAGATACACCTTCCGCGGCGACGGCTCCGGCTGCGGTACCGCGAGCGCACCCGCGAGCTTCGTCGGATCACCGACCCCCCATTCACGCTTCCAAGCCTCGAGGTCAGGCGACACCGGTGTCGTCAGGAACTCGCTCACATCCACACCGACCCCGCCGGCCCCGATCACCGCAACCCGTTCACCAACCGGCTTCCCCTCGCGCACGACCTCCGCGTAGGACAGCACAGTCGGATGATCGATCCCCGGGATCGCCGGCACCCGTGGTACGACGCCGGTCGCGAGCACGATCTCGTCGAACCCGGCCAGGTCCTCGACGGTCGCGCGCCGACCGAGATGCACCTTCACGCCGGTCAGTTCGAGCCGCCGCCGGTAGTACCGGATCGTCTCGGCGAACTCCTCCTTGCCCGGGATCCGCCGCGCGATCCCGAACTGCCCGCCGATCTCCACATCCGCCTCGAACAACTCGACCCGATGCCCCCGCTCGGCGGCCGTCACCGCCGCCGCCAACCCGGCCGGCCCGGCCCCGACGACCGCGATGCTCTTGGTACGACGGGTCGGCAGCAACTGCAGCTCGGTCTCGCGGGCCGCTCGCGGGTTGACCATGCAACTCGCCTTCTGCTTCGCAAACACATGATCCAGACACGCCTGGTTACAGGCGATGCAGACGTTGATCTCGTCAGCCCGATCAGTTGTTGCCTTCAGCACCCACTCCGGGTCCGCCAGGAACGGACGGGCCATGCTGACCAGATCGGCATCTCCACGCGCCAGGACTTCCTCGGCGACCTGCGGCAGGTTGATCCGGTTCGAGGTAACGACCGGGATCTTCACGTACGGCTTGAAGGCGGCGGTCACGCTGGTGAACGCGGCGCGCGGCACGGACGTGACGATGGTCGGCACGCGGGCCTCGTGCCAGCCGATGCCGGTGTTGATGATCGACGCACCGGCCGCCTCGATCTCTTTGCCCAGCGCAACCACGTCGTCCCAGGTCTGACCACCTTCGACCAGGTCGGCCATCGACAGCCGGTAGATGATCAGGAAGTCCTCGCCGACCCGCTCCCGGGTCTGCCGGACGATCTCGACCGCGAGCCGGCGGCGGTTCTCCGGGCTGCCGCCCCAGCGATCGGTCCGCCTGTTCGTGCGCTCGGACAGGAACTGGTTGATGAAGTACCCCTCGGACCCCATGATCTCGACACCGTCGTACCCGGCCTCACGGGCCAGCGCGGCGCAATCGACGTACGCCTTGATCTGCTTGAGCACTCCGCGGTCGGTCAGCGCGCGGGGTTTGAACGGGTTGATCGGGGCCTTGAGCGCGGACGCGGAGACGCTGAAGGGATGGTACGAGTACCGGCCGGCGTGGAGGATCTGCAACGCGATCCGGCCACCTGCCTCGTGGACCGCGTCGGTCAACAGGCGGTGCTTGCGTGCCTGCCGATGGCTGGTGAGCGTCGACCCGAACGGCGTCAGCCAGCCGGTGCGGTTCGGCGCGTAGCCGCCCGTCACCATCAGGCCGACCCCGCCACGCGCCCGCTCGGCGAAGTACGCCGCGAGCTTGGGCAGGTCGCTCAGCCGGTCCTCGAGACCGGTGTGCATCGAGCCCATGATCACCCGGTTCGGCAGCACCACATGACCGAGATCCAGAGGCTCCAGCAAATGCGGGTACGCCGTCATCGGTTGTCCTTCCGGAGGGCTTCGATCACTTCGTCGCACCAGGCTGTGAACGACCCCTCGGCGCGGATGCCGCCCCGCAGTACGAGGTACTGGTGCAGGTCGCGGCCGTGCAGGGTGGACGGCTTCGGGAAGTCGCGCTTCTGGATCCCGCGGTACACCTCGAGCCGGGTCGCATGCTCGGCCCGGTGCCGCTCGATCTCCTTGAGGACGACGTCCAGCGAGCCGAGCGAGGCACCGCGAAGCTTCACCCCGAGCCCGTCCCGCAGTACGGCGGGATCCTCGGGCTCGGCCAGCCAACGCGTGAGCTCCGCCCGCCCGGCGGCCGCGACCCGGTAGACCTTCTTGTCCGGTCGGCCCTCCTGGGCGATCTCGGTGTGCGTGACCCAGCCGGCCTCGTCCATCCGGCGCAGTACTCGATAGATCTGCTGGTGCGTGGCCGGCCAGAAGTAGCCGATCGACCGGTCGAACCGCCGGGCCAGCTCGTAGCCGGACCCGGCGCGCTCGGTCAACGAGACCAGGATCGCGTGCTCCAGCGCCATGACCGGAGCGTACCTATGCAACTCGTTGCACTGCACCTGATTGCAACCCGGATCACATCCAGGACCCGGACCGGGTGCTCGGACTTTGAGAGAATGGTTGCAGACGCCATCTATTGATCGGAGCATCATGAATCACCCGACCAAGACGACGTTGCCAGGGATCGGTACGCGGTACGACCTGGTCACCGAGGGTGGCAAGCACGTCTCGGTGGTGGTGCACAACGACGGCCGGCGGTTCCTCGGCTTCCACGATCCGGAGGACGACGACACCTGCCAGGCCACGGTCCCGCTCGGCCAGAGCGAGGCGGCGGCGCTCGCGCAGCTGCTGATCCCGGAGTCGATCGACCCGGTCCGGGGCGAGATCGAGATCGACCTGGTCACCGAGCACATCCCGATCACGGCCAAGTCGCCGTACGCCGGGCGCACGCTCGGCGACACCCAGGCCCGCAGCCGGACCGGCGCGTCGATCGTCGCGGTACTGCGGCGTACCGGTGCGACGCCCTCGCCGACGCCGGACTTCCGGTTCGCGATCGGCGACACCCTGGTCGTGGTCGGCACCCGCGAGGGCGTGGATGCCGTGGCCGACCTGATCGCGGGTGGGTGAGATGCACGAGAACATCACCGCCCTGCTGATCGAGCTCGGCGCCGTCATCCTTGCTCTCGGCATCCTCGGCCGGATCGCCGGCCGCCTCGGCTTCTCGCCGATTCCTCTGTATCTGTTGGCCGGGCTCGCGTTCGGGCACGGCGGATTGTTGCCGCTGGCAGCGAGTGAGGAGTTCGTTGCCACCGGCGCCGAGATCGGCGTGATCCTGCTGCTGTTGCTGCTCGGGCTCGAGTACACCGCGTCGGATCTGGTCGGCACGCTGAAGACGCAGTACGTCTCGGGTGCGGTCGACTTCCTGCTGAACGCGTTGCCTGGTGCTGCTGTGGCGTTGCTGCTCGGTTGGGGTCCGGTGGCGGCGGTGGCGTTGGGCGGTGTCACGTGGATCTCGTCGTCGGGCGTGATCGCGAAGGTGGTCGGCGACCTCGGCCGATTGGGTAACCGCGAGACGCCGGTCGTACTGGGGATCCTGGTGCTCGAGGACCTGTCGATGGCGGTTTATCTGCCGATCCTCACCGCGCTGCTCGCGGGCGTCGGGTTGGCCGGTGGAAGCATGACGTTGCTGATCTCGCTGGGGACAGTCAGCGTGGTGCTGTTCATCGCGCTCAGGTACGGGCGGGTGATCAGCCGGGCGGTGTCCTCCGACAACCCCGAGATGCTGTTGCTGGTCGTACTCGGGCTGACGTTGCTCGTCGCGGGGATTGCGCAGCACCTGCAAGTGTCGGCGGCGGTCGGTGCGTTCCTGGTCGGGATCGCGTTGTCCGGCGAGGTCGCACATGGTGCCCGGAATCTGCTTGCTCCGCTGCGTGATCTGTTCGCCGCGGTGTTCTTTGTGTTCTTCGGGTTGAGCACCGATCCGGCGAAGATCCCACCGGTGCTGGCGATCGCGTTCGGCCTCGCCGTACTCACCGCGCTCACCAAGATCGCCACCGGCTGGTACGCCGCACGCCGGGCTGGCATCTCGACCGCAGGACGCTGGCGCGCCGGCGGGACGTTGGTGGCGCGGGGCGAGTTCTCGATCGTCATCGCCGGCCTCGCCGTCGGGGTCGAACCGAAGCTCGGCCCGCTCGCGACGGCGTACGTGTTGATCCTGGTCATCCTCGGTCCGGTCGCCGCCCGCTACACCGAGCCGCTCGCGCGGCGCCTGTTCAAGTCGAAGCCGAAGGCCGCCGCGCCCGTTGTCGAGCGAGTCGAGACGCCCAGCTAGAAGAGTTTGTCGCCGCGTTCGTGATCGAGCAGGGCTCGTTTGCGTTCGATGCCACCGCCGTAGCCGGTCAGGCTCCCGGTCGAGCCGACCAGGCGGTGGCACGGGACGATGATGCTGATCGGGTTCTTGCCGTTCGCGAGACCGACGGCGCGGGCCGATTGGGGTTTGAGTCCGAGCGCCGCGGCGAGACCGCCGTACGTGGTGGTCTCGCCGTACGGGATGTCCTGGAGGGCGGTCCAGATCTGGCGCTGGAAGTCGGTGCCGCGCAGGTGCAGTGGTACGTCGAACTTCGTGCGGCCGTGGTGGAAATACTCGTCCAGCTGCTCGGCGACCGCCCGCAGGGCCGAGTCGTCGCGGTCGCCGAAGCCGGCTTCGTCGGGGCGGTAGCGCTGCTGGTCCATGTACAGGCCGGTCAACTCGCCCGCTTCGGTCCCCAGCAGGGTGAGGGGACCGAGCGGGCTGTCGATGACGGCGTACGTCACTTGGTGGACTCCCACTGGGCGCGGTCGATCCGGTAGAGCACGTGCCGGCGCAGGCTGTGGCCTTCCTCGACGCGCGGGTGATCGAAGTCGCCGGCCTCGTCGTGCACCATGCCGATCCGCTGCATCACCCGCTGCGACGGCAGGTTGGTGGTCGCGGTGAACGAGACGATCTCGTCCAGCCCGACCGGCCCGAACGCGTACGCCAGCGCGGCCCGGGCCGCCTCGGTCGCATAACCGTTGCCCCAGGCACCTTTCGACAGACGCCAGCCGATCTCCACCCCGGGCAGGAACGGCGCGTCGAACGTCGGCACGTTGAGCCCGGTGAAGCCGATGAACTCCCCGGTGTCCTTCACCTCCAGCGCCCACAGGCCCCAACCGCGGCCGTCGAGGTGCGGGATGTTCAGATCGATCAGGGCGTCGCTCTGCTCACGGGTCTGCGGAGCCGGAAAGTGCTCCATCACGGCCGGGTCGGCGTTCAGCGTGGCGAACGGCTCCCGATCGGAGTCACGCCACTGACGGAGCAACAGACGGTCGGTGGTCAGGTCGGTCATTCTCACTCCGGAATCTTGTTGATCGCGTGGTCACCGGTGGCCCACAGGTACTGCACGGCGTACGCACGCCAAGGCCGCCACGCGCGCGCGTGATCGGTCAGGAGTTTGGGGGCCTCGGGCAAGCCTAGGTCACGAGCGGCGTACCGGATACCTAAATCACTGGCCACAAAGGCATCCGGGTCACCCAGCGCGCGCATCGCGATCGACTCGACGGTCCACGGCCCGATCCCCGGCAACGCGGCCAACTGCTCCCGCGCACGATCCCAGTCCGCGCCCGCTCCGAGGTCAATCTCCCCATCGGCGAGCGTCCGCACCAGTGTCGTCAACGTCGTACGACGCGACTTCGGGAACGCCAGCGTCTCCGGATCGAGCCCGGCCAGCGCCTGCGTCGTGGGGAACAGATGCGTCAGCCCACCGGCCGCATCCTCGATCGGCTCGCCGTGCTGCAGCACCAGGCGATGGGCGTGCGTACGTGCGGCCGCGGTGGACACCTGCTGACCGAGCACCGCACGTACGGCGAACTCCTCGCCGTCGACCGTGTGCGGAACCCGTCGGCCCGGCGCCTTCACGATCAGCGGCGCGAGCACCGGATCCTCGCTGAGCAGGTCGTCGACCGCGACCGGATCCGCGTCGAGGTCGAGCATCCGCCGGCAACGGCTGATCGCGATCGCGAGATCGCGCTGATCGGTGAGCGAGAGCTGGCACGCGATGTGGTCGGGCATCGGCCGCAACGCGACCACGCCGTGACCGTGCGGGAGGCGCAGCGTGCGGCGGTAGTGGCCGTCGCGCCACTCCTCGACGCCTGGCACCCCGGTCGCGATCAGGTGACCGAACAGGTTGTCGGGCGTCAACGGTGCACGGAACGGGAGGCGCAGCGAGATCGTGCCCGGCGCGGCGGTCGCCGTACCCCGGCGGGCGCGGCGACGCAGCTCAGTCGGAGCGAGCGCGAAGACTTCCTGCACGGTCTCGTTGAACGTCCGTACGCTCGAGAACCCGGCGGCGAACGCGACGTCCGCCATCTGCAGGTTGCTGGTCTCGATCAGGAGCCGCGCGGTCTGTGCCCGCTGCGCCCGGGCGAGCGCGAGCGGCCCGGCGCCGAGCTCGGCCAGCAGCTGCCGCTGCACCTGCCGCACGCTGTACCCGAGCTGGCCGGCCAACCCCGGCACGCCGTCGCGGTCGACCACCCCGTCCGCGATCAGGCGCATCGCGCGGGCCACCAGGTCGGCGCGGTCGTTCCACTCCGGGGAGCCCGGGCTCGCGTCCGGACGGCACCGCTTGCAGGCGCGGAACCCGGCCTGCTGGGCGGCGGCCGCGCTCGGGTAGAAGCGCATGTTCTCGACCTTCGGCGGCACTACCGGACAGCTCGGCCGGCAGTAGATCTTCGTGGTCAGAACAGCCGTGAAGAACCACCCGTCGAACCGCGCGTCCTTGGACTGGACGGCCCGGATACATCGCTCCCTGCACTCGTACACGTCCTCCAGCATCCCTGCCGCCACCGACAGTCGCTAGCGGTTTTACGACATGGAGGTGGACCGGGTCGCGGTTTTGCGACGCCACGATCCGGCGTCGGATTCCCGCCAGCTTCACCGTCACGGCTCGCGTGGACTGGTTCACATGAACGAATTGGTTGGCAAGAAGGCAATGGTGACAGGTGGCAGCCGCGGGATCGGCGCCGCGACCGCGATCGCATTGGCGGAGAAGGGCGCCGACGTCGCGATCACGTACAACGCGTCCGCGGATGCGGCGGCAACAGTCGTGAAGGAGATCGAGGGCCTCGGGCGCCGTGCCGTGGCGCTCGCCGTCGATGCGGCGGATGCGGTTGCGGTCGGCGACGGCGTACGACGGGCTGCGGAAACCCTTGGTGGGTTGGACATTCTCGTGAACAACGCCGGGGTGGGTGCGATCGCGCCGATCACCGAGCTGACGCCGGCCGACGTGGATCGGGTGGTCGCGGTCAACATCCGGGGCGTGTACGCCGCCACGCAGGCCGCCGTACCGCTGCTGTCCGACGGCGGCCGGGTGATTCATCTCGGCAGCTGCGCGGCCGGCCGGGTCACGAGCCCTGGTATGACGCTGTACGCGATGAGCAAGGCTGCGCTGGTCGGCTTGAGCAAGGCGTTGGCCCGCGAACTCGGGGCTCGCGACATCACCTCGAATGTCGTCCAGCCCGGCCCGATCGACACCGACATGAACCCGGCCGACGGCCCGTACGCGGCAGCGCAGATCGCGGACCTCGCCCTGGACCGTTTCGGCAGCCCACTCGAGGTCGCCGCGGCGATCACCTACCTGGCCGGCCCGCACGCGGCGTACATCACCGGCACGGAACTCACCGTCGATGGCGGGCACACGGCCTGAATTGTCGGAGGTCGTCTCTAGCCTCAGCAGCATGAAGTTCTCGGTCACTGTTGGGGCGGTGGGTGACGGGCGGGATCCACGCGGGCTGGCTGAGCTTGCCCGCGTGGTGGAGGACTGTGGCTGGGACGCGTTGTTCCTGGAGGACTATCTGGTCTACCAGGGCGATGCGTCCCAGCCGACGTACGACCCGTGGATCTGCCTGGCGGCGATGGCGGTCGCGACCGAGCGGATCAGGATCGGTACGACGGTGACGCCGCTGCCTCGGCGCCGGCCGTGGAAGGTGGCGGCGGAGGCTGTTGCGTTGGATCACCTGTCCGGTGGGCGAATGGTGCTCGGGGTGGGGATCGGGGATCCGGGCGATCCGTTCATGGAGGGCCGGAGTCCCAAGGTGCTGGCGGAGATGCTGGACGAGGGGCTGGAGCTGATCGATCGGCTCTGGAGTGGGGAGCGGGTCACCTTCACCGGCAAGCACTACCGGTTGGAGGACGTGCAGTTGACGGCTCGGCCGGTGCAGGAGCCGCGAATTCCTGTCTGGGTGGGCGGGAACATGTTGGTGCCTGCCGTGCGGCGGCGGATTGTGCGGTGGGGTGGGTCTTGCGCTTATAAGGGGAGCACCGATGCGCCGCAGACCATCACTCCCGATGATGTCCTCGGGCTGTTGGCGGAGGGGGCGCGCGAGGTGAAGGTGAGTGGGGGTGAGCCCGCGGCGTTCGCGGAGGCGGGGGCCACCTGGTGGGGGCGGTGGATCGCGCCGATGGGGGTTGAGGAGACGTTGGCGATCGTGCGCCAGGGTCCACCGCGACTCTGAACCGTTGACAGGTTTGGAGGGGCCGGGGCAGACTGCGGATGTTTTTAACGTTCAAAACGTCCGTGGGAGGTCGCTGTCGCTACGCTCAAGCAGGTCGCCGCCCACGCCGAGGTGTCGGTGCAGACGGTATCGAACGCGCTCAACGCCCCGCACCGGCTCCGGCCGGACACGCTCGAACGCGTCAACAAATCGATCGAACTGCTCAACTACCGGCCCAATCGTAACGCCCGCAGTCTGCGCACCAGCGCGGTCGAACTGATCGGGTACTGCGTGCCGAACTGGCCGAACCAGACCCATCTCGTCATGGACCAGTTCCTGCACGCGCTCTGCGCCGCCGCGGAACGTACCGGCCGGCACATCCTGCTGTTCACCGCACCGCCCGGCGTCGACGGCATGCCGACGTACGACGATCTGCATGCGCGTCGGCTGGTCGACGGGTTCGTGCTGTCGCAGACCGAGACGCACGACCCGCGGCATGCGTGGCTGAAGGAGCAGGGCATCCCGTTCGTCAGCTTCGGGCGGGTGTGGAAGGAGACCACGCAGCCCGGTCCTTGGGTGGATGTTGACGGTGCGGCCGGTTCGGCGATGGCGGTCCGGCATTTGTATGAGACCGGTCGTCGGCGGATCGCGTTCATCGGCTGGCCCAAGTCGTCCGGGCTCGCCGAGGACCGGTACGGCGGTTGGCGGGACGAGTGCAAGAAGCTCGGGCTGCAGACCACCGGGCTGTCGATCCGTTGCCACGAGGACAGCCTGGACGAAGGTGCGCGCGCGACCGCGGCGCTGCTCGACGCCGGGCGGGAGCTCGACGGGATTGTTGCCCTGAGCGACATTCTCGCGCTCGGCGCGCTGCGCGAGCTGAACCGTCGCGGAATCACGGCCGGCCGGGAGATCGGCCTCACCGGCTTCGACGACTCACCCCTGGCCGACGTCGTCTCCCCCGGCCTGACCAGCCTCCGGCAACCGATGGACGAGATCGCCGGCGAACTGATCGAGATCCTCACCGGCGCGCCCGACGGTACGCCGACCGAACGCTTACTGCAGCCAGAACTGGTGATCAGGGGCAGCTCGGCCCCTGGCTGATCCCCGGCGCTGTCCCCCCGGCGCCGCGAGAAGGAGGAAACCGCCAATGACTCCCGATCCGACCAACCGAAGTAGACAAACCAGCTCCGCCCCACCAACCCCGCAGTCCGCTCCACCCGCCCGGCAGTCCGGCGCCGCCACGCGGCGCCCGGTGCGTCGCACCGCGGGCATCGCGCTGCTCGCCGCCGCGACCGTGCTCGCCGGCACGGCGTCCGCCCTCGCGGGCCCGTCCACCACCGGCTCGACCGGCGCCGCCTCAGGCCCCACCACGAACTCCACGACAACAACTGCTGGATCGTCTGAGCTTTCCGAGACGACTCGGCTTGCTGATCGGCGGTCGCTGGTGGTTGGCGATCGGGCCTACGCGATGGGTGATGAGACCGGCCTCTACCCCGCCACCGGATGGCACATCCGTGGTGAGATGGGTGGCTTCTGGTCGCAGCCGATCAAGTTGCTCGACGGGATCTGGTTCGGGCTCGACGGTAACTGGCTCGGAAAGGACGTCGCCGCCGCGAAGTACACGAGCGGTCAGGGGTACAGCCGGATCGACTACTCCGGTTCGGTCAACGTACGCCGTACCGACTTCGTCCCCGACGGCGTCCGCGCGACGCTGGTCGGCCTCACGCTCAGCTCGAGTACGGCGAAGACGGTCAAGCTCGACGTCGACGCGCACTCCGAGCTGATGCAGTCGTACCCGTGGGACTGGACCACCCCGGGCGCGGCCGACGCCAACCTGCCCGACACCGGCGACTACACGAACGGCGCGCTCCGGTTCCGCGAGCAGGGCACCCCGTCGTACCCGAACGCGACCAACCACGACTACGCCGCGTTCGTCGGATCGTCCCTGCGTCCGACGGATCACCAGCTCGGCCCGGACCACCGCGGACCGCAGAGCCCCGCGGTGATCTGCCCGAAGGACGGTACGACGCCCGCCCGCTGCGACGACTCGCTCGTCGGCAAGGGCACCGGTGGCCGCCTCACTTACGACGTGAAGCTGTCGGCCGGTCAGCAGAAGACGATCTGGTTCGCCGTGGCCGGATCGGACCAGGGCAGCCAGGCCGCCCAGCGCGAGTACGGCAAGGCGCTGAGCAACCCGGACAAGTTGCTGCGGGCAAAGACCGCCGTACGGCAGCAGATCGACGCGCAGTCCGCAGTGGACCTTCCTGGTGACCGGCTGCTGCAGCAGAGCGTCGAGTGGAGCAAGCAGAACCTCGCCGACTCGGTGCAGGAGGCGCACAACCTGCAGATCCGGGACGTCAACGAGGGCAAGGACTTCCCGGCACCCGCCGGGACAGTACAGACCGCGCGCTGGTTCGGCGCCGGCTTCCCGGACTACCCGTGGCTGTTCGCGACCGACGGCGAGTACACCGCCTTCGCCGCCGTCGCAGCGGGCCAGTTCGACACCGTCAAGTCCCACCTCAAGGCACTGCGCGATGTCAGCGACATCCTGAACAACCGCAGCGGCAAGGTCGCGCACGAGGTCACTCCGACCGGCTCGGTGTACTTCGGTTCGAACCAGAGCGCAGGCAACACCGACGAGACGGTGAAGTTCCCCAGCACGGTCGCGCTGCTGTGGCGGTGGACTGGTGACAACAAGTTCCGCGACGACATGTACGACTTCAGCGTGCGGAACCTGCAGTACGTGTACCGCGAACTGGACAAGGACGGCGACGGCTGGCCCGAGGGTCTGGGCAACGTCGAGCGCACCGGAATGGGTGTGGAGAAGCTCGACAACACCGTCTACCTGATCCGCGGTCTGACCGACCTCGCCGACCTGGCCGCGTCGAAGCACGACACGAAGGTGCAGCAGTGGGCCACCACCCGCGCGAACGACCTCGAGTCCCGCTTCGAGGCACAGTGGTGGGTACCGCAGGCGATGGGGTACGCCGACTCGATCGACGACCCGGCCAACCCGGCGAACGACAACACGCCGATCTTCCAGCGGCACTGGATCGGCGTCACGCCGATGGAAGCGGTACTCAACCACCCGGGCAAGCCGGCCTCGCCGCTCGCCTCGACCGCCAACGCGAACACGGCGCTCGACCAGCGCGAAACAGCTTGCTACACAGGCGAATTCGGCCTGTTCCACACCGGCACCGGCGCGACATCGGACCCGGCCGGCAACCCCGGCGCAACGTGTGATCCGGTTGTCTCGCAGGTGAAGAGCGAGCGCAGCATCTTCGGTCTGAACACGTCGATCATGGCCGTTGCGGAAGGCAACTTCGGTCGGTTGGGCACCAAGCAGCAGCAGGCGTACACCACCGGCAACGCCCGGATCCAGCTCGACCCGTCGGTCTGGGAGACCCCCGGCGCGATGCCGGAGATCGCCCCGTCACCGGACTCGGCGGCGAACACCGGCCGGCCGTTCTACGACCGCTCGATGGCACTGCAGGCCTGGGGTGCGTACGGCATCCTCTGGCCGGTGATCCACCAGCAGCTCGGCGTCGACCCCGACCTCGGGCAGGGCCGGATCGCCGTCGTACCGCAGCTGCCGCAGGGCCAGCAGAAGGTGGCCGGTAGCAACATCCGGGTCGGCCGCGGCTCGGTCGATGTCTCCGCACGCCTTACAGGTAAGGCGTTGTCGACCGACGTGACCGCGAAGGGCGTCGGCGCGACGCTCACGGTCGGCGCCGTACTGCCGTCCGGGGCGAAGGTGAAGAGCGTGTCGGTCGACGGCCACGCGACGCAGTACAAGCTCGTCACCACCACGCGCGGGACCGAGGTCCAGGTGCCGGCAAAGGGCTCTCACACCGAACTGAGAATCACCCTCCGCTGAGATATCCCCGCGCGGAACCCCGAGGTCGTTCGCGACCTCGGGGTTCTCTTTTCTGGACTGATGAGTTCAAGAAGGCGAGCCCCTCCGAGTATGAGTCGGAGGGGCCCGCACCAGCTGAAGGAAGGTGACGTCTCCAGCTTCCCGATACGGGTCCGTGGAGGCCGGCAGACCCCGTCACCGGTCTACCTCGGTGGGGATCCCCACCGCTAGGGCCCTCGGTTTCCGATCGACCCGCCACTCCAGTCCGAAGCGGCGTGTCGACATTTCTACGCTCTTGAACGGGGGTCGCACAAGCCTTTCCTGGCAACAGTTTTGGTCGTCCACAGTGATCGCGCAACCATCCACAGAAACTGTCCCGGTTATACACACCCCCTGTGCATAACGTGTCTTAGCCCTTAGCGGGTTTGAGCGCCATCGGTTGCAGAATGCGATACCCGGCATACACACCGAGCGCGCTGACCGCGAGCACCGACGGTACGGCGACGGCGAGCGGTGGCCGGTGATACCCGGCGTTGGTGAGGATGTCGGCGAGCCATTGCGCGACGAGCAGGAACTCGGCCGCCACGGCCGGGATCAACGCCAGCGGCAGCATCAGCAGACCGCGCCAGACGCCGAAGCGAACGAAGGTGATACCGAGCAACCAGCCCGTCACCTCGTGGGACAGGATCAGCAGGAAGAACTCGGCGAACACCAGGCCGACCTGCGAGGTGCTGGTGAACAGGTGCGGGTTGTTCAACTTGTCGGGCCAGCCCTGCCATGCGTAGATCAAGTGCTCGATCTGGTAGGCCAGCACCCAGACGATCGAGGTGGCTGCCGCGGCGCCGGTCAGGTAGATGCCTGAGGCAACCGCATACATCCGCCGGGTGACACCATGCGCGACCAGCAGCACCAGGTACGCCGGGGTGAGTGTCACGCCGATCGCCAGCGAGAAGTACTTCGGCGACTGGGTGCCGTAGTCCCACATGCTGCTGGTGACGCCGCTGGTCACGAGCTGGATGACGAGCCCGATCGCCAAGAACGCAACGAGCATCACGATCCAGTAGCCGACGAGCATCTGGCGCAGACCGACGGTCATCGACAACAACACCGTCTTCAACCGGCGCCAGTCGGTGGCCTCGCGCGGAAGCGTCGCCTCGGCCGTGGTGGTCATGAGCGGGCTCCTGTCAGATGGACGAAGAGATCCTGCAGGCCGACCGGACCGATCTCCAGACCGGCGGCAGCCGCGTCCGCCAGCAGCGCCGGATCGAGGTCGCCGAGAACCGTCGTGGACTTGGTGCCGCCGAGCCGCTCCTCCGCGAGCACGGTGAAGCCGACGGTGAACTTGTCCACGGCCGCGGCCGGTCCGACGATCGAGGCGCCGCGGCCGCGCAGCGAGTCCACCGGTGACTGCGTGACGAGGCGGCCGTTGTCGAGGATGACGACCTCCTCGAGCATCGCGCTGACCTCGCTGACCAGGTGGGTGGACAGCACGAACGTTCGCGGTACTTCGGTGTAGTCGGCGAGCAGCGCGTCGTAGAACAGGTTCCGCGACGGGACGTCCATGCCGAGGTAGCTCTCGTCGAAGATCGTCAGCGGAGCGCGGCTGGCGAGGCCGAGGACGACGCCGAGCGCGGACTTCTTACCGCGGGAGAGCTTCTGGATCTTCTTGTTCAGCGGCACCTCGAAGCGGTCCAGCAGGTCGCCGGCGAGCTCGGCATCCCAGTACGGGCGGAGCGCGGCCGCGAGACTGATCGCTTGTTTGACCGGTACGGCGTCGGGCCGGTCGCCGGATTCGCGGATCAGGCAGAGCCGGCTGGTGACGACGGCGTTCTCGTACGGCTCCTGCGCCGTACCGAGGTCGCCGCCCTCGATCAGGACCCGACCCTCGTCAGGCCGCCGGAATCCGGCCAGGACCGCGGCGAGCGTGCTCTTACCGGATCCGTTCCGGCCGAGCAGCCCATGGATCTTGCCGGGCGCCAGCCGCAGATCGAGTCGGTCCAGCGCCGGCACCCCGGCGAACCGGACCGAGAGGTTCTCTGTCCTGACGGTCAGGGCGGTGGTCATCAGGCGTCTCCGTACGTGCGGATGTGCTGGAGGATGTCTTTCAAGGGGATGCCGATCGCTTTGGCCTCGCGGATCATCGGGTCGACGACGTCGGCGAAGAACGAGTCGCGGCGGCCGGTGCGGAGCAGGTCGCGGGCGTTCGGGGAGACGAACATCCCGATACCGCGCTTCTTGTACAGCACGCCCTCGTCGACCAACTGCGCGAAACCTTTGGCCGCGGTGGCCGGGTTGATCCGGTAGAAGGCGGCGTACTGGTTGGTCGACATCACCTGCTCGTCCTCGGCCAGCGCGCCGGTCACGATGTCGTTCTTGATCTGCTCCGCGATCTGCAGATAGATCGGACTCCGGTCGTCGAACACAACCCCACCCCCTTCCTTGGTTAGTTACTTGAGTAACGAACCATAGCACCGCCCGGGGTCACCCGCCGGCGGATTGCCCCTGCTGGATTGCCTTCTTCAGCGCCGGTACGACGGGACCGACGCGCACCGCGAGCTGCGCCAGGCGGTCCTTGTGCCGGATCCGCTGCTCCTTGCTGACGATCGTGCGCAGGTCCGCGGTGGACGCGAGTACGACGATCGAGGCGTCGCGCAGGTCCACCCGCGACACCAGCCGCGAGGCGCGCAGCGTGTCATGGGCGGCCTGGAGCAGCTGCCGCCGCATCAGCGGGTGCCGGACCGTGATGCGATCCGCCGGGATGATCCCGAGAATCCGATGCGGCTCCACCTTGATCAACCGCGCCCGCTCGAGCTCATCCCGAACCCGCCGCACGGTCACCCCGCCCCGCCGATCGATCCAATGCCGCCACCGCCGCGGTCCCACCGCCCGCAGTTCCTCCAACACCCCGGCCGACACCACATCCCGCGGAGCCGGCACCGCCGTCACCCGCACCCGCCCACCCTCGTCAACCACATTCCCCGCCAGCTGCAGGTCCACGAGCGTCGCCGCCCGCAACGCCTTCCCGATCTTCGACCGCGCACCCAGCCGGCCCCGCTCCGGATCGCAACACAGCAAGAACATCCGGGCCGCCAACGACTCCGGCGTCTGGAGATTGCCTAGAGCAACTACCTTCCGGGCAGGCCGCGGCGTACGGCGCAACGTCTGCCCACCTCCGGCGAGCGTTTCATTCCTTCTGGTCATCGTCTTCCTCCTTCGGAGGACGGCCGGGGCGGCGGAGTTTGCCTACTCCGCCGGGGAGGCGGCCGGCGTCGGCCAGGGCTCGGCGGAGCAGGAACTCGATCTGGGCGTTGGTGCTGCGCAGGTCGTCGGCCGCCCAGCGGGCCAGCGCGTCGTGCACCACGGGATCCAGCCGGAGCAGGATCTTCTTGCGTTCGACAGCCACGGCAGACGACCACTCACTGGTAGAGCGAGCCGGCGTTGACCACCGGCTGGGCGTCACGGTCGCCGCACAGCACCACCAGCAGGTTGCTGACCATCGTCGCCTTCCGCTCCTCGTCCAGCTCGACCACCTCGTGCTCGGACAGCCGGTCCAGCGCCAGCTCGACCATGCCGACCGCACCTTCGACGATCCGCTGCCGGGCCGCGACGACGGCACCCGCCTGCTGCCGCCGCAGCATCGCCTGGGCGATCTCCGGCGCATACGCAAGGTGGGTGATCCGCGACTCGATCACATGCACACCGGCGGCGTGTACCCGAGCACCGATCTCGGCCGACAACTTCTCGGTGATCTCGTCGGTGCTGTCCCGCAGCGACAACACCTCGCCATCGGGATGGACGTCGTACGGATAGCTGTTGGCGATGTGCCGGACCGCGGTCTCGGTCTGGATCGCGACGAACTCGACGAAGTCGTCCACCTCGAACATCGCCTGCGCGGTGTCCTCGACCTGCCAGACCACGACTGCGGCGATCTCGATCGGGTTGCCGTCGGCATCGTTGACCTTGGCAACGGCCGTCTCGTGGTTGCGGATCCGGGTGGAGACCTCACGCCGCGAGGAGATCGGGTTCACCCAGCGCAGCCCGTTGGTCCGCACGGTCCCGGAGTACCGCCCGAGGATCTGCACGACCCGCGCCCGGCCCGGCGACACCGGGGTCAGCCCGGCGGCGACGATCAGGCCGACCACGAACACCGCGATCGCGAGCACGACCTCCGCTCCCCGATCGTGGGTGGCGCCAATGATGAACCCGGCCACCCCCGCCACCAGCAGCACGAACGCCAGCAGCGCCATCGGCCAACCGTTCAGATCCCGGCCGGCGCGCTCGGTCACCTTCGGGGCCGGCATCTCCACCGCGACATCCACCATCACATTGCCTCCTTCTCGAATAGCTCGAAGGTAGCAAAGTGATATCACATTTACAAGTGGGTTCCGATCAGGGCAGACGGGCCGCCAGCGACTCCAGGTGGGACTGCCAGAGGGTGGAGACGGAGTTCGGCAGCGGGTCGATCGCCGAGGCGCCCCAGGCGTGGATCGGGCGGATGCCGTGCAGCGCGTTGACCAGCCACGCCTCGGTCGTGTTCTGCAGGTCCTGTGGAGTGACAGCCCGCTCGGAGATCTCGACGCCCTGGCTGCCGGCGATCCGGCGCAGGAGCTGCGCGGTCACCGACGCCAGCAGCGGCCGGTCGGACTGCGGGAAGCAGAGCGTCTCGTCGTCCCACCAGACGACAGCCGAGTACGCCGCCTCGAGCACGGTCCCGTCGGCGTCGAGCAACAGGATCTCGTCGGCACGATCAGGCGCCGACTCCTTCAGCTTGCCGAGCAGCTCCAGGTCCGGACCCTTCACCCGCGGCGCGGTCCGCGGATCCGGCCCCTCGTGGACGGCGACCCGCACGCGCCCGCCGATCGGCGGCGCCGGCCGCAGCTGGACGGCGAGCTCACCCGACGTCTGCAGCTCGAACCGCGGGAACCACCGCCCGAACCCGGGCAGCCGCCCGGCCTGCTCGTCCCAGAACCGTTCCGCGGCGACCCCCGCCGCGGCACACGACCGGACGAACCGTTCCCGGTGCAGCTCCAGTCCCCGGACCTTGCCATTGGCAACCAGGAACGAATCCGCCACCAGCAGACCACTCATCTCCCCCACCCTTCACCCGCGGCTCGCCCGGCCGACGGCTGCCGTTGCTTTCAGCACCATTTCTTCGTACTCCGCGACCGGGTCGGAATCCAGCACGATCGCACCCCCCGCCCCGATCACGGTCCCGTCCGGGGTCAGCACCGCCGTCCGGATCACCACACTCAGGTCCGCCCGCCCGTCCAGGGACAGGTAGCCGAGCGCACCGGAGTACACCCCGCGGGCACTCCACTCGAGCTCGTCGATGATCTCCATCGTGCGGATCTTCGGCGCACCCGTCATCGACCCCGGCGGGAAGCAGGCCCGGACCGCATCGACCGCGGTCAGCCCGTCCCGCAACCGGCCGCGGACCGTCGTCACCAACTGGTGCATGGTCCGGTAGCTCTCGACCTGCATCAGCTGCGGCACGGTCACGGTCCCCGGCACACTCACCCGGCCGAGGTCGTTGCGGATCAGGTCGACGATCATCAGGTTCTCGGCCCGGGTCTTGTCGTCCTCGGCCAGCGCCTTCGCCGCGAGCTGGTCCTCCGCCGGGTCGAGATCGCGCGGCGCGGTCCCCTTGATCGGCCGGCACTCGGCCCAGCCGTCCGCGTCCACGGTCAGGAACCGTTCGGGCGAGGAGCTCGCCACCGCGAGATCGCCGTACCGGAGGAAGGCGGCGTACGGCGCCGGGTTCGCGGACCGTTGCCAGCGGAAGAACTCGAACGGGTCCTGCACGGCCGGCAGCCGGACCCGGTTCGTCAGATTGACCTCGTACGTCTGGCCCGCCTCCAGCTCCTCCAGCACCCGCGCGATACCGGCCAGGTACGTCGCCCGGTCCTGCTCGAGATGCGCCTCTAGGTCGAGCCCGGCGATCGCCGGGGCGTCGACGCTGCCCATCCACCAGTCGGCGGCGGCCGTCTCGGCACGATCCAACCAGCTCTCGCCGGCGCCGGGCTCGTCGACCGCGACCAGGTAGGTCCGGTCGTGATCGTGATCGATGACGATGAACCGGTTCGCCCAGATCCAGAGCGCGTCCGGCGTCGGCGACTCGTGCGCGGCGCGGCCGCCGGTGAGCGCCTTCAGCTCGTAGCCGAAGTACCCGACGTAGCCGCCGCAAAAGAGCCCGGCCAGCTCTGCCGGCGGCTCCTCGGTTCGGTCCGCGAGCAGTTGGTTGAGCTCGGCGAAGACGTCGCCGTCGGCAACATCCCTGGTGATGACCTCGGCTCCGACGCTCGTACCGAGGACGGAGACGCGTCGCGGGGCGCGGTCGGTCAGGCTGCCGTCGAGCCAGTACGCGACCGGTTCGGCGGCCAGCAGCTCGCGGTAGACCGTCTCACCGTCGAGCGCTCGATCGAGCGTCCGGACGGACCAGCGCAGCGCACTCACAAGCACACCGTACCGACCGCGGGCCCCGAACGGAGCCCGGTATTCAGGAGATGGTCAGTGCGACCTTGGTGCGCATCGCGGTGATGCGGCGGATCGGGATCGCGACCTCGAGCCCGTCCTTCGATTCGGCACGATCCGCGAGCCACCCGGCGGCGGTGTCGCGACGGACGTCCGGCGTACCCGGGAGGTAGAGCGCGTTCACCAGCCGCACGGCGTCGTCGCGGCTGCGGATCATGTAGACGTACCGCTCGCGCTGGCTCTCCATCACGTCGAACCCGGCGTGATGGAGCTGGTCCTTCAGCTCGGTGATCTCGCCGCCGGCCGGGAACTGGGGTGTCGACCGCAGCCGCGTGGTCAGACCGCTCAGCGTCCGGATGTCCCCGCGCCGCAGCGGCCGTACGGCGGGCACGATCGCCGCCAGCACGCCGCCGCGCCGCAGTACCCGGGCCGCCTCCGCGAGGACGTCAGGGAGCGGCTGGAGGACCATCAGGCCCATCGAGCAGGTGACGACGTCGAAGACCTCGTTCGCGAACGGCAGGTGCAGCGCGTCGGCCTGCACCTTCGGACCGGGCGCACCGGCGAGCTGGGCCGGGTTGTTGTCGACCCCGACCACCCAGCGCCCGTACAGCTCACGCGCCACCGGCCCGTTGCCGCAGGCGAGGTCGAGCACCCGGCGCGCCTCGCCGGAAACGGCACGGACCAGCCAGCGGTACGGCGTATGGTCGCCGGCCACTGCCCGTGACAGCAGCGCTTCCGTGCTGCCGGGCGTGGCGGTGTGGAACTCCCGCAGGTACTGCGGCCAATCGATCGCGTTCTCAGACATTGCGGGATGACGGTACCCGTCGGCAACCCGACGTACCGCATCGGGTGCTCAGCGTTAACACAGCCTTGACGATGCTCAGACGCGGCTGACGAAGATGTGACCGGCGGTCTCGTCGCTGATCACACCGCCCGCCTCACGGCTGCCGACCAGTACGCCGTCGGCGTCCATGATCGAGTCGACCTCGCGGCCGGGCAGGGCGCCGGCCTTCCGCAGTACGGCCATCGCGCCGTCGTCGGTCTGCACCGGCTCGGCGATCCGGCGGACGAGCACCCGCACACTCTCGCCGGTGGACTGGTCGAGGACCTGGTCGAGCGGCTCGACGCCGATCCGGAAGTCCTCGATCCCGCTCGCGATACCGCTGGTCTGCAGCTCCTCCAGCCCCGGGATCGGGTTGCCGTACGGCGACTCGGTCGGGTTGTCGAGGATCTTCAGCAGCCGCAGCTCGACCGCGTCGCTCATCACGTGCTCCCAGCGGCAGGCCTCGGCGTGCACGTCCTCCCACTCGAGCCCGATCACATCCACCAGCAGACGCTCCGCGAGGCGGTGCTTGCGCATCACCCGGACCGCCTGTTTGCGGCCGACGTCGGTGAGCTCCAGATGGCGGTCGCCCTCCACCTTGATCAGACCGTCCCGCTCCATCCGCGCAACCGTCTGACTGACCGTGGGACCGGACTGGTGGAGGCGCTCGGCAATCCGGGCCCGGAGAGGGAGGATGCCTTCTTCTTCCAGCTCGTAGACGGTCCGCAGGTACATCTCGGTGGTATCGATCAGCTCGCTCACGACAACCATTCTCACCTATTGAGGCAACCCTTACCGAATCGCTGCTGGGTACTGGCGGATGATGAGCACGATGACAGCGGTGATGTGGTTCCGCCGGGACCTGCGGTTGGCGGACAATCCGGCCTTGCTCGACGCCGTTGCGGCGGGTTCCGGCCGGGTTTTGGGCGTGTTTGCGGTGGATCCGTTGCTCTGGGACCGGTCGGGCGATCCACGACGGGATCACCTCGCGGCGTCGCTGCGCAGCCTGTCCGAGGCGATGGGCGGACGGCTCGTCGTACGGCGTGGTGATCCGGCAACCGTCGTACCCGCTGTCGCGGATGAGGTCGGGGCTGCGAGTGTGCACATCAGCGCGGACTACGGGCCGTACGGGCAACAGCGCGATCAAGAAGTTGAAGCCTCATTGAAGTGTCCGCTGAGGCGGACGGGATCGCCGTACGCCGTCGCGCCGGGGCGGGTGCTGAACCAGCAGGGGCGGTCGTACCAGGTGTTCACGCCGTACTTCAAGGCATGGCTCGCGCACGGGTGGCGGCAACCGGTGGAGGCGCCGGCCGACGTGACGTGGGTGAAGGCTTCCGGCGAGGAACTGCCGTCGTCGGGTGACGGGGCCGGTGAGCGGGCGGCGCTCGAGCACTGGAAGGCGTACCTCGAGGACGTCGCGGCGTACGACGACGAGCGCGATCGGCCTGACCTCGACAGCACGTCGCGGATGTCGGTGCCGTTGAAGTACGGCGAGATCCACCCGCGGACGATGCTCGCCGATCTGGCCCGCAAACGCAGCGTTGGCGCGGAGGCTTATCGGCGCGAGCTGGCGTGGCGTGAGTTCTGCGCGGATCTTCTGGCGCGCAACCCGCAGGCCGCGTGGAAACCGCTGCGTCCGGAGTTCGACAAGATGCAGTACGACGAACCGGGCGAGCTGTTCGAGGCGTGGTGCGCGGGGCGGACCGGGTTCCCGCTCGTCGACGCCGGGATGCGGGAGCTGGCCGAGACCGGGTTCGTCCACAACCGGGTGCGGATGGTCGTCGCGTCGTTCCTGGTCAAGGATCTCCACGTGCATTGGCGGTTCGGCGCGCGGTGGTTCATGCGGTCGCTGCGGGACGGTGATCTCGCGTCGAACTCGCTCAACTGGCAGTGGGTGGCCGGCTGCGGCGCGGACGCGGCGCCGTACTTCCGGATCTTCAACCCGGTCAGCCAGGGGCAGAAGTTCGACCCCGACGGTGAGTACGTCCGACGCTGGGTGCCCGAGCTGCGGCACCTCGACGGCAAGGCGGCGCACGAGCCCTGGCGGTACGGCGCCGACGCCTACCCGGCCCCGATCGTCGACCACAGCGAGGCCCGCGCCGAGGCCCTCCGCCGGTACGCCGCCATCCGCTGATCACTGCTCGCTCTTGACGAGCGATCCCGCCGTACCCCTATAGTGCTAGTTACCTAGATGAATGGGGTTATGGATGATCGAGTTCCATCTGGACGGCCGGTCGGGGGTCTCGCCGTACCAGCAGATCGTTCAGCAGGTCCGCAACGCCTTACGGCTCGGACTGCTGCGGGAGGGTGACCAGCTGCCGACCGTGAAGGACGTGGTGGCGTCGCTGGCAATCAACCCGAACACAGTGCTCAAGGCGTACCGCGAACTCGAGCACGAAGGCCTGGTCCAGGCCCGGCCCGGGCGCGGCACGTTCGTCACCCGCACCCTCACCGACAACACCCTCGCCGCCCACGGCCCCCTCAAACAGGACCTCCGCCGCTGGCTGGCCAAGGCCCGCAAAGCCGGCCTCGACGACGAAAGCATCGAGGCCCTCTTCCTGACAACCTTTCGGTCCGCCGCTCAGGAGGACATAGCTTGACGCCCTCCCCGTCTCGGAAGACAGGGATTCCAACCATCTACGGGGAGGAGGTAGAGAGTTGAGGTTCGCGCTTCATTGCCGGCAAAACCCGCTCGGCTCCACGCGCGGTCACGGCACGCCCTGCCGCGATGTTGATAGCTGCATTCACGTCCGCATTCGCGATGTAGCCGCATGCACGGCACCGGAAGGTCGCTTGGCTCTCGCGTGCCTTCCGGTCCCTGGCTCCACACCGCGAACAGGTTTGGGAGGTGTAAGCCGCGGCGACCTTCTGCACCCGGCCCACAGCCTTCTGCTCCAGTCGCTCGACAAGCCGTCCCCAACCATTCGCGAGGATTGCTCGGTTGAGGCCCGCCTTCTGCCGAACGTTCTTGCCCGGGGCGACAGTCGTTCCGCCGGCCGACCGAGTCATGCTCCGAATGTCCAGGTCCTCGACGCGGATCACATCGAAGCGCCGGGCGAGGTCTGTCGAGACCTGCTCGACCCAGTCCTTCCGCCGGTCTGTCTCCCGGGCCTTCAGTCTGGCGATGGCCGCCTTGGTGCGGATCCGGCGATTCGAGCCAGGACAGGCTCGCGCGAGTCGACGCTGCAATCGGCGAAGGCGTTTCCGCTCAGCCGGCCGGAGCGCCGGACAGACGAGGAGTTGGCCGGTCGACAAAGCAGCGGACACGGCCACGCCGCGATCTACTCCGACGACCCGACCGTTGCCGGGCGCAAGGATCGGCTCCGGTCTCGCCGCGAACGCAATGTGCCATCTGGAGGCCGCGTCCCGGGTGATCCGGTACGACCTCGCCGCCGGCAATGTCCTGGACAGCCGGAATCTGATCCAACCGACCTTCGGAACCAGAACCTTCGCCCACTTGCGCGACAGGCGCTCAACACGACCGGCCTGACTGCCGACGACTCGAAAGCCTTCGCGCCGACCGGCCTTCCGCCAGGTCGGACGTCGGCGGGCACCGGTGAAAAACGCCTTCACTGCCTGATCGAAGTCCCGGAACGCCTGTTGCTGCACGGTCCGAGAACCCGCACGCAGCCAGTCGTGCTGTCTCCGAGCTTCGGTCAGTTGCCGCATCTGAACAACGAGGCCGGGAGCGGACAACCGACGTCCTGGCCGCCACATCGACCATTGCTCGAGCGCCAGATTCCAAACGAACCTCGCATGACTGCACTGCTCAAGCAGTCCTTCAGCTTGAGCACCGGTCGGTGCGAGGCGGTAACGCGACACCTGAACGACGTAATCAGTCGCCTCCGACATTTTCTGAAGGGAGGGAGATGGCGTCCCAGTCCCGCTGTCAGCAGTAGGACCACGCCATCGATCCGATGAACACAGTTCTGCAGGCTCAGGGGTTGGGGAAGAAGTATGGGCGGCGCTGGGCGCTGACCGATTGTGATTTGGAGGTTCCGGCTGGGCATGTGGTGGGGCTGGTCGGGCCTAACGGGGCCGGTAAGAGCACGTTGCTGAATCTGGCTGTGGGGATGTTGTCGCCCAGTG
Source organism: Kribbella sp. NPDC058693 (assembly GCF_042715335.1). Taxonomy (NCBI): domain Bacteria; kingdom Bacillati; phylum Actinomycetota; class Actinomycetes; order Propionibacteriales; family Kribbellaceae; genus Kribbella; species Kribbella sp. NPDC058693. The sequence continues at coordinate 786,505 of NZ_JBHXSQ010000003.1, read as the reverse complement.
CGGGGACGGTGGAGGTGCTGGGGGCGCCGGCGGGGTCGCAGCAGGCGAAGGTTGGGTATGTTGCGCAGGACACGCCTACGTACGCGCGGTTGAGTATTGCGGACCATCTGCGGCTCGGGCGGCGGCTCAACCCGGCGTGGGACGAATCCCTTGCACAGCAGCGGATCCAGCATCTGAAGCTCGATCCGAAGCAGCGGGCGGGGAAGTTGTCCGGTGGTCAGCGTGCACAGCTCGCGCTCACGCTCGGGCTGGCCAAGCGACCGGATCTGCTGATCCTCGACGAACCCGTCGCGGCGCTCGATCCGCTGGCCCGGCGGGAGTTCTTGCAGGACCTGATGGAGGCGGTCGCGGAGCAGGAGCTCAGCGTCGTACTGTCCTCGCATCTGGTCTCCGATGTCGAGCGGGCCTGCGACTACGTGATCGTGCTCGTCGACTCACGGGTGCAGGTCAACGGCGAGATCGACACGCTGCTGGCGACGCACTACCGGCTGACCGGTCCGCTCCGCGATCCGAAGGACATGCCGCGTGACCAGCTCGTCGTGACCGCGAGCCACACCGACCGGCAATCGACGTACCTGATCCGGACCGACCAGCCGATCCACGATCCGGCATGGACGGTCACCCAACTCACGCTCGAGGATCTCGTGCTGGCCTACATGGGCCGCGACATCCAGCCGGAGCGCCCAGTCCTGGAGGTGCAGCGATGATCTGGCTGACCTGGCGACAGTTCCGCGTGCAGTTCCTGGTGGTCGCATCGGTGATCCTCGCGGCCGCGATCTTCTTCGCCGTGACCGGGCCGAACCTGCTGGACGACTACCACCGCCTGACCGACAAGTTCATCAGCAACCTCGCCTTCGAGCGCCTCAACCCGCTCCTCTACATCATCGGCCAGGTTCTGCTGTACGCCGTTCCGCCGGTCATCGGCGCGTTCTGGGGCGCACCGATGATCGCCCGCGAGCTGGAGACGGGCACCCATTGGCTGGTGTGGAGCCAGAGCATCTCGCGCCGGCGCTGGCTCGCGACCAAGCTCGGAGTCACCGGCCTCACCGCGATCGGGATCACCGGCCTGCTCAGCCTCGCGGTGACGTGGTGGGCGGACCCGATCGACGACGCGATCAACGCAGGCCAGGACTCGAACACGTACCTGCCGCGGATGTTCCCGTCGACGTTCTCCGCCCGCGGTCTCGTCCCGGTGGGGTACGCCGCGTTCGCGTTCGCGCTCGGGGTCGCGGTGGGACTGGTGGTACGTCGTACCCTCGTCGCTCTCGCGGTCACGCTGGCCGTGGTGATCCTCGTGCAGATCCTCACGCCGCACTTCATCCGGCCGCACCTGCTCACGCCGACGGACAAGTACGTCGTGGCAACCGCGGACAACATCCGCGGCTTCGGGATCAGCGGTGACGGACCGAACCAGCATGTGAAGGAAATGGAAGTCACGACCGGCGCGATCGGCGCGTGGAAGTTGTCCGACAACACCGTGGACAAGTCCGGCAAGGCATTGAGTACGTTGCCCGACTGGACCATGGCCTGTGCGCCCGCGCCGCCGCCGGGGCTCAAGCAGCAGCCGACCAACACGCCGGACGAGGCCGCGTGTTTCCAGCGGCTCGCCGATGAGGGGTACCGCCAGCACGTGCGCTACTTCACCGCTGACACGTTCTGGGATCTGCAGTGGCGGGAGTTCGGGTTGTTCATGCTGGCAGCGTTCGCGCTGGTCGGGTTCAGCTTCTGGCGGATCCGGCGCGACCTGTCCTGAACCGCCGTACGAGAAGGGCTGCCGCGAGCAGGGCGGCAGCCACGATCGCGGACGTCCACGGGAGAGTGACCGCGAGTACGACGCAACCGATCAGGCCGATCACGTTGACGGCGCGGGGCCAACGACGTTGATCGGCCGGTTGGGTGAAGGCGGAGGCGTTCGCGATCGCGTAGTACAGCAGGACGCCGAACGACGAGAAGCCGATCACGCCGCGCAGATCGGTGGTGAGCACCAGTACGCCGACGACCGAGGCGAGCGCCAGCTCCGCGTGGTGCGGGACCTGGTAGCGGGGATGTACGGCGGCCAGCCAGGCCGGGAGGTCCTGGTTGCGGGCCATGGCGAGCGTGGTGCGGCCGACGCCGGCGATCAAGGCGAGCAGGGCGCCGAGGCTGGCCAGCGCGGCACCGATCCGGACGATCGGTGTCGCCCAGGCCGCACCGACCCCGTCGACCGCGGACGCGAGGGGCGCCGTGGTCGACGCGGGGTCGCCGGTCCGCAGCAGCGCGACGGCGACGAGCAGGTAGATGCCGATGGCAATGATCACGGCTGCGGTGATCGCTCGCGGGATGGTTCTGGCGGGCTCGCGGACTTCCTCGCCCATGGTCGCGATTCGTGCGTAGCCGGCGAAGGCGAAGAACAGCAGGCCGGCCGATTGCAGCACGCCGTACGCCGAGGTGGGCGTGGATGTGTGGTGGTGGGGCTCGCCGGTGAAGAGCACGATGAGGACGAGGGCGAGTACGACGAGGGTGCAGGTGACGAGGATCCTGGTCAGACGCGCGGTCCTGGTCACACCGCGGTAGTTGACCGCGGCAAGTATCAGCACTGCTGCGAGGGCCAGCAGACGCCGCAACCATTCGTCGGGGACGACATAGGTCGCGAAGGTCAGCGCCATCGCAGCACATGACGCCGTCTTCCCGATCACGAAGCACCAACCTGCGGCGAAGCCCCACCACTCCCCCAGGCGTTCGCGACCGTAGATGTACGTGCCGCCCGACACCGGGTACACCGCGGCCAACTGCGCCGAGGACGCTGCGTTGCAATAGGCAACAACAGCCGCGATCCCCAGGCCGAGCAGCAACCACGAGCCGGCGGCGTGCGCGGCCGGGGACCAGACCGCGAACACCCCGGCACCAACCATCGAGCCCAGCCCGATCACCACCGCATCGCCCAGCCCGAGCCGCCGGGCGAGCCTCGGCTCGTCCGGCTGCTCCGCGTGCTCCGGCCGGGATGCGCTCATGTCAGCTGTCCGCCGCCAACGCCGCCGCGATCTTGTCCTCGGCATCGGCGACGACCTCCTTCGGAGCTTCCGGCAGCACCTCCGCCCACAAGGGCAGCATCTCCCGTTTGGCCTCGAGCATGCCCAGCGGCCTCGGGTAGAACCACACGTGGAAATGCGCGGAGCCGTCGCCCCAGCGATAGACATGCACTCTGGCGATGTCGCCGAGCGCAAGAATGGCCCGCTCGACCCGGGCGACCATCGGCCCGTAACTGCGCGCCAGGGCATCCGGTAGATCCGCGAACGAGTCGTGGTGAGCGCGGCTGGTCAGCCAGACCACGCCGGGGATCGTCACCCCGGTCGCCCGGCAGAGCGCCCAGTCGGCGTCGTACCAGAGCGGCTTGTCCTCGGCGTCCCGAGCGGTGTCGTCCAGGCCGGACAACCAGCTGCACAGGCCACAGGGATCCCCACCCGGCTCGCCGACCCGCGGCGGTTCGGGAATCACCCGGGGCTGCGGCTCGCGGCGGACCAGCGGTTCGGCGTACGGCAGTGTCATGGCGGTCTCCTCCAGGAGAAGCTGATGATGCCGTCAGTGAAACACGCTCGTTGCATTTCTCGCAACAGTCATGTTTCACGCCTCCAGGACGCCGCGGAGTACCAGGTCGAGGGTCAGGCGCCGGGCCCGCGACCGCGACCAGTGGTGCCGGCCGCGCATGTGCACATAGGTGAAGGCGGCCGAGACCATCAGCACCTCGGCCACGTCGCTGACCCGGCCGTGCGGGTGCAGCGTGCCGTCCGCCTCGCCGTCGCGGAGGAACCGCTCGAACGGATCGAGGAACGAGACCGGCCCGTTGCGCGCCTGCTCCTGGTGGAACACCAGGTCGGACGACAGCATCAGCGGGAGATGCCGGTCGATCACGTCGAACAGCGCCTCGATCGCGCGGATCAGGCCCTCGCGACCGGTCCCGGAACCGGCCAGCACCGGCCACATCGTGTCCCGGTAGTCGTCGGCCAGCGCGTCCAGCAGCGAGTTCAGCAGCGCCTCGACGGTCAGTCCCTGCCGCCAGAGCGTGACCCGGGACCGGCCGACCTTCTCCGCGACCCGCTCCAGCGTCACGCCGGCCCAGCCGTACTCGGCCAGTACGGCGATGGCGGCCGTGCGTAGCGTCTCGTCCACCGCCACGGTCATCCGCGACCCCTCACTCTTGTGCAACATGGTCGTTGCACTGCACGATGACTGTACCAACCAGCTGAGGAGGCGGCGTGGACAGCAGGACCGAGGTCCGGGTGCAATTCACCGACCAGGAGCTGGCCGGCCTGACCGCGCTGGCGGCCGGGCTGCGTGGGGTGGCCGAGGTCGACCTCTCCGAAGAGGACGCGCTGGTCGCGGCGGTGGAGATGGCGCTCACCCGCTTGATCGACGATTTCGAGGTGCCCGATCCGACGACCCGCGAGCAGGTCCAGGTCGCCCGCGACGATCTGCGTGCGCACTGGATCCGGGGCGCCGCGGGGATCTAGACCGCCTTCAGCACACCCAGCAGTCGCGCCACTTCCGTCGCGACGGCATCGCGGGCCGGGCCGAGGTACTTGCGGGTGTCGACCAGCTTCGGGTTCTCGGCGAGGACCTCGCGGACCACCGCGGTGAAGACGTTGTTCAGGTGAGTGGCGATGTTGACCTTCGTCATGCCGGCTTCGACTGCCCGCGTGAGGTCCGGGTCGGCGACGCCCGATGAGCCGTGCAGGACGAGCGGCACCGGGACAGCCTCGCGGAGCTGGGTGATGAGCTCGAAGTCGAGAGTCGCGGTGCGCTCGGTCATCGCATGCGACGAGCCGACAGCAACTGCGAGCGCGTCCACGCCCGTCGCTTCGGCGAACGCGACGGCCTCGTCGGGGCGGGTGCGGGCGCCGGGTGCGTGGACGCCGTCCTTCCCGCCGACCTCGCCGATCTCGGCCTCGACGAACACGCCGTGGTCATGGCAGTACGCCACCACCTCGGTCGTCGCGGCCACGTTGTCGGCGTACTCGAGCTTGGACGCGTCGTACATCACCGACGTGAACCCGAGCGCGACCGCCTCGGTGACCAGGTCCCGGTCCATCGCGTGATCCAGGTGTACGACGACCGGCACCGTCGCGGCCGCCGCAGCAGCCAGCGTGCCGAGCCCGATCGGCTTGAGGGCGCCGTGGTACTTCACCGCGTTCTCACTGATCTGCAGGATCACCGGCGCGCCGACCTGCTCGGCCCCGGCGATCAATGCGGTCGCGTGCTCCAGCTGGATCACGTTGAACGCACCGACACCACGACCGGCCTTGGCCGCAGCCAGCACAACCTCGGCCCCGGAAACCAATGGCATGAGAACTCCTTCTAGTTAACGGTTACCTGAGGTTGCCAGCGGCGATAAGCAGCCAGATCGATGTCTCCGGCAACGGGTGTCAACACTGCGGCAGCGGATGCGGCGACGGCCGACTTGAGTACGGCGGACCAGTCGGGCTCCGGCGATTCCGCGACAGCTGCCGCGACGACCGCCGTACACGCATCGCCTGCACCGGTTGGGTTCCCGCTGACGGTCTCGACCGGCAATGCCCGCCAGACGCCCTTCTTGCTGGCAGCAACCATCCCGCGCGGTCCGTCGGTGATCACCGCAGCGGCCGCACCGAGCGCGACCAGTTCCGACGCACCCTCCTCGACCTCCACGTCACCAACAGCCGCACGCAGTTCCGACGCGTTCGCCCGCACTACCGCACCCGTCTTGGCCGCGGCGGTCAACGCGTCGCCACCGGTATCGATCACCGACAGTACGTCGTGATGCCGCGCCCGTACCGCGAGCTCGGCATAAGCATCTGACGGCAACCCCGGCGGCAGACTGCCCGAACACGCGAGCACGCCCATCCGCCCCCATGGCATCCGATCCAGGAACGCGCGCCACTCGTCCGCACTCACCGTCGGTCCGGCCTCGTTGAAGATCGTGGCGTCCCCGTCCACTCCGTTGACAATGGCAACGGTACGGCGGGTCTCGCCCGCGATCGGCGTCAGCAAAGCAGTCAGCCCCGCGTCGAACAACTCCTCGGCGACCAGCTCGCCGGTCACGCCACCGACGAACCCGAGCACCAGCACCTGATGCCCAAGCATCGCCGCGACTCGCGCAACGTTCACGCCTTTCCCGCCGGCCCGCCGACGGATCCGGTCGACACGATGACTGCCGCCGACCTGCAGTTCGTCGACCTCGTACGTCACGTCCAGCGCGAGGTTGAGCGTGACGGTCCCGATCAGTCCAGCCACGACCCTGCCCGCATCACTTTCTGCACGACGTACTCGTCGTCGAACAGCACCAGGTCGGCCCGCTTCCCGGTCTCGATCGAGCCCACGTCGTACCAGCCGAAGGTCTGCGCCGGGGTCGTCGACGCCATCCGCGACGCATCCACCAGCGAGACCCCGGACTTCACCGCGTTGCGGTAGGCAACGTCCATGGTCAAGGTGCTGCCCGCGATCGAATGCGTGCCGTGGGCAAGCGTCGCGAGGCCGTCCTTGACGTCGACCTCGAGGTTGCCGATCTTGTAGCGGCCGTTCCCCATCCCGGTCGCCTCCATCGCATCGGTGATCAGCGCGATCCGGTTCACCCCGGCAGCCGCCAGCGCGACCCGGACCACCTGCGGGTCCAGGTGCATGCCGTCGTTGATCACCTCGAGCAGCAACCGCTCGTCGTTCAGCGCCGCGCCGACCGGGCCCGGATCGCGGTGATGGAACGGCCGCATCCCGTTGAACAAGTGCGTCGCGACGGTCGCGCCGGCATCCGCCCCGGCGACCATCTGCTCGTACGTCGCATCCGTGTGCCCGAGCGCCGCGACCGCGCCCGCGTCGACGACCTGGCGGATCGCTTCCAGCCCGTTCTCGAGCTCCGGCGCGATCGTCACCATCTTGACCGTGTCGCTGAGCACCTTCGCCACGTCGTCCTTGAGCGGCGGCCGGAGCAGCGACGGGTCGTGCGCACCACACCGCGCCGCCGACAGGAACGGTCCTTCGAGGTGCACGCCCGCGATCACGCCGTCGGCGAGCAGCTCCGCGAGACAGGCCGTCTGGTCGACGAGGACGTCGAGCGGCGCCGTGACGAGACTGGCCAGCGTGGTCGTCGTACCGTGCTTGCCGTGGAAGGCCGCGACCTTTCGCGCCTCCTCCGGATCGGTCGTCGAGTACGTCGACCCGCCGCCGCCATGCGTGTGGATGTCGACGAACCCAGGTACGACGGTCACGTCGCCGAGGTCCTCGGGCCGCTTGCCGTCCGCGGGCATCCCCTCGGACCGGCGACCGAACGCCTGGATGTCCTCGTCGACCACCTGGATCCAGGCGTTCTCCAGAACGTCGTCCGGCGTGACCACCCGGCCCACGCGGTACGTCGTCATGCCCTGCCCTCCTCGTCAGCGCGGTCCCAGGCCATCTGCGCGGCACCGAGCATGCCCGCCTCCTCGCCCAGCACAGCCGCCACGATCTCCGGCTCGCGCTGGAACGTCAGCCGCGCATGCACGCCCTCCCGCAGCGGCTGCAGCAGCGTCTCGCCCGCTCCCACCAGACCCCCGCCGATCGCGATCTTCGTCGGCGCAACCAGGGTCGTGTACAGCACCAGCGCGTCGACGAGGGCGGCCAGAGCGTCCTGCCAGACCTGCTCGGCGTCCGGGTCTCCGGCCGCCAGCAGCTCCATCACCTCGCGGGCGCCGTCCACGGCCCGTCCGGTGCGGGCGGTGTACCGCCGGGCCAACGCGGCCGCAGATGCGACGGTCTCGAGGCAGCCCCACTGACCGCAGGCGCACAGCTCGGCGGCGTCGCCGTAGATGAACTTCGAGTGGCCGAGCTCGCCGGCGTACCCGTCGCCGCTGACCAGGGACCCGTCGACGATCATCGCGGCGGCGATCCCGGTGCCGAGCGGCAGGAACATCGAGTTCGTCGTACCGGCCAGGGCGCCCTGGCGGAGCTCGGCGTACCCGCCGGCGCGGACGTCGTGGGCGAGCACGATCGGCACGTCGTCGCTGATCGCGGCCTTGAGCTCGGCCAGCACCGGCGTGGCGACCCACTCCAGGTTCTCGGCGCCGACCGTGCCGTGCTCGGCATCGATGACACCGGGCACCACGACGCCGATCGCGCGCACCCGGTGCCCGTCGGCGGTCGCCTTCTGGCTGAGCTCAACGACGGTCTCCAGCAGCGCTTCGAGTACGACGCGACCGCCACCGCGCTCGTCGGACGCAGCCCGGGGCGTCGGCCTGGTCTCGCGGTGCAGCACGGCACCGTCGGCGGCGACCAGGCCGCACTTCATCCGGGTTCCACCGAGGTCGACGGCAACCACGACTTCACAGGGGTCCACGGAGCGCCATTATGCAGCGTTACCAGGCGGTCCGAACATCCGCGAGCAAAACACGGACAAAACTCACCCGGACCAGTGCGCAGGGTGAGGAGGTGACACCCGGGAGCCGTAGGCAGGGATCCACGGTTTCCGGGGCATCGGCGATGTGGTCAGGCCCGCAGGCCGCGGTCGAACGCCGCAACCAGGAACGCGACCAGGTTCTCGGCGAGTTTGCCGGGATCCTCGGCAGTGGCTCCGGAGCCGGCGGCACCCGGCGTCGGGGACAGTGCCTGTGATTGGTGCAGGGCGAGCAGACCGAGCATGTTCATGTACCCGAAGGCGACCGCATCCGGTGACGCCTGCGGCAACGCCCGCTGCAGGGCGGCCAGGTAGCGACTCTCGATCGGATCAGATTCGGCCGCGTACAGCTCCCGGATCCGCCGGCTCGGATCGAACGCGATCCGGCCGATGAACCGCGCGACCACGGCACCACGCTCGCCGCGGCGCAGTACCAGTTCCAGCCCGGGCTCGATGAACGCCCGGATCAGCTCCTCCGGTGTCGGTGGCCCGCTGGCCTCCAACTGGTCCAGCCGACGCCGCCGCTCGGTGTTGACCGGCGCCATCGCACGCGCCACGGCAGCCCGCAGCAACGCTTCCTTCGAACCGAAGTGATAGTTGACGGCCGCTATGTTCGCGGCTGCTGCGACCGTGATCGCCCGCAGCGATGTTCCCTCGTAACCCCCTTCTCCGAATCGTTGCTCAGCCACATTGAGCAATCTCTCCCGGGTCGTTTCGACCGGTGTTTCCACAGAGTTCTCCTTCCCCCCGACTACCGCTCGCGCAGGCACCCCACCTGCTCACGCGCAGTAGCCTGCAGTCAGCATAGTTCAAACGGTCGTTTGAACTGGAGGGCTCAGCTCAGTTGTTCCGAGAAATCCTCAGATTTCTCTGAAACCCTTTCCTTCCCACGGTTCTCGGCACTCACACCTCCACCACAGCCCGTGCACGGTCGGGTGAAACCTGTTATTGGGTTAGAGTCCAGGGCCATGACTTCTGTGTGGGTCGACCAACGATTCCGGGGGCCGGAGCGATCGGGGAACGGCGGATACGTTGCCGGCCTGGTCGGGACGAGGTTGGCGGCGGAACTCAATGGCGCATTTGTGCCGCAGGTGAAGTTGCGAATGCCGCCACCACTGCAGAAGGACCTCGGCCTGTCGGCCGGCGACGCCGGCGCTCAATTGACTGACGGTGACGAATTGGTCGCGGATGCAGTACCGGTCGACAGCGATTTCCTCGCCGACGCGACGATCGAGCCGGTCCCGCCGGAGGAGGCCCGGGCGGCGGAGGCGGCGTACCGCGGGTTGCAGGACCATCCGTTCCCGAACTGCTTCGTCTGCGGGCCGGAGAACCAGGGCGGTCTGCGGCTGAAGCCCGGTCCGGTCGGCGACGGGCGTACGGCGTGCACCTGGACGCCGGCCGCGGATCTCGCGACCGACGGACTGGTCGACGAACTGTTCCTGTGGGCCGCGCTCGACTGCCCCGGCGGCTGGACGATCGACCTCGAAGGACGTCCGTCAGTGCTCGGCCAGCTGACCGCGTGCATCGATGCGCGACCGCAGGCCGGCGAGGAATGCGTCGCGCTCGGCCGCTACCTCGGCGAGGACGGCCGCAAGACGTTCACCGCCAGCACCTTGTACGACGCCGACGGCCGCGTGCTCGCCCGCGCGAAGCACACCTGGATCACGGTCGACCCGGCAGCCTTCAACTAGCGCGCACGGGCCGCGTGGGCGCGGACCTTGGCGCGATTGCCGCAGGTGGCCATCGAGCACCAGCGGCGGCGTCCGCGCGGGTCGAGGAACAACCAGCCGCAGGACGGGCAGGTGCGGACATGCTCGCGGGACGGACCGGTGAGCAGCTCGCCGGCGAGTAGCGCGAGGTTGTGCAGCGGGAGCGCGAGATCCTCCCGCAGCTCCCAGGTCAGTCCATCGTCGGCGTGCACGAGCCGGCGACCGCCGTACGCCTTCTCGATCAGGCGCGCGGCAGCCTCGAAGGTCGTATCGGTCGCCTGGTCGGTCAGGACGTCGTACAGGTCGACCCGGAAGTCCAGCGTGGCCTGCAGCCGCCGTGCCACCTCGGTCGGGCTGCTGCCGGCCTGCTCGATCAACCGGAACACGCTGGCCGGCGACAACAGGCCGACGTACGAGTTCCAGATCAGGAAGGCCTCGTACGACGTCAGCCACTCGGTCCGGGCGGGGCCGCGGGAGGTCCACTCGGACCGGGTGTTGACGAAGTCGAGGACCGGATGCGCGCCGACCGGCTTGGGCAGGACGACACCCTGCACCAGCTCGAGGTGGGACGGCAGCGCATTCATCTGGTTACCGGGCCGGTTGGGTGGGCTGGTCGCTGGGAGTGGACGGCGTGGTGGTCGGCACCGGGATGCTGACGTTGCCGTTCTGCGGGATGACCATGAACTGGATCTTGCCCGATTCGATCGCGGTCTTCAGCAGGTAGCCGTTCGCGCCGAGCATCGCGACCTGCTGCTTGACCGACTGCAGCTCGACGTTGACCTGCTGGTTCTTCTGCTCCTGGGTCGCCTTCGCCAGCTCGGCGCGCTGCTTGGCCTCCAGGCCGTCGATGATGCCCTTGTCCAGCGGCATCGGCTTCTGGATCGTGAACGACAGCTCGCCGCAGTCGTTGCTGCCGTTGTAGCCCGGACCGCAGAAGTAGTCACCGCCGACCGCGGCCGGCAGCAGCCGGGTGAACTCCTTGGCCGCCGCGCTCTGGAACGCGGACTTCTTCGCCTCGTTGTTGTACAGCTCGGCCCAGTTGTAGTTGGTCGCCACCGCGGACAGCGCGCGGTCGATCTGCGGCCGGAAGTAGCTCTGCAGCATGTCGTTCCAGCCGCTCTCCTCGTAGGCCTCGGTCTTCAGGCCGATGCGCTCGTGGAACGACTTGATCACGTCCTTGTCCCGGTTCAGCGTGAAATACACCTGTACCCGGACGCCGAGCCGGACGTTGTCCTTGCTGACCACGGTGACCTCGTCGGCCGCGTCGGTGTCGGCGCCGTCACCGCCGATGATGTACGAACGCTGGTCGATCGGGTACGTGTAGAGCGTGTCGCCGGGGCCGATCAGCTTGTTCGTCGAGCCCGGCGGGACGATCGACTTGAACTTCTTGTCCTCGATCACGCCGCCGCCGTAGTGCAGGCCGATCCGGTTCGCGTCGGTGTTCGCGAAGTTGAAGAGGTTGAACAGGATGATCAGCGCGATCACGGCGACGATCAGCCCGCCGATCACCTTCACCTTCACATTCCCCTTGGGCTTGATCGCGGCGGCTGCGTTCCCCAGTTTTGCCATCAGTCGTCGAGCTCCTTGTTGCGTTCCACCAGACGCCGTACGTCGGCGAGGGTCAGGTCGGCGGTGACCGCGACGTCGCGCGGTACCGACGGATGCGAGCTGAGCGTACGCAGGCCCTGCTCGGCAGCCGCGACCGCCCGCTCGAGCGACCTGACCTCGTTCATCAGCGCCCGGTGTTCGGCGTTGACCTCGGCCAGCGCCTGCTCTGCCTGGACGGCCCGGCGGTACGACGCCCACCCGAACCAGGCGGTTCCGATCAACAGCACGATCACCGGCAGCCCGAGTCTGATCATGCCGACGATTGTCGTTCATCCCTGGGCGAAAAACGGTTGAACGACGAACCGGCCGGCAGTAGGTTCTCAGTACACGCGAAGGGAGGTGGTCCAACGCATGAATTGCTATCGGACTCGTGAGGTGGCGGCGGGCTAACCGCCAACCACAATCAAGTGGGCAAGTGGTCGGCCGAAACCAACGCCAGCCACCGGGCCTGCGGGCAGTCAGGTAGTCCGCCTGACCCTGAGTTCGGCCACCCGGTCGTGTCTCTGGAAGCGCCCGCAGGCTTTCTTATGCCTCCGGCGGCGGGCAGTCCAGCCCGAGCGCCTCGCCGATCTCGCGCAGCTGCGCCTCGAAGTACGCGCCGGCATCCGGCAGCACCCAGTGCAGCTGGCCGAAGACCTCCATGCAGATCAGGCCGTAGAGCCGCGTCCAGTAGGTCAGGCCGAGGTAGATCGCACCCGGCGGCATGCCGCTGAAATGCTCCGACTCCTGCGTCAGCTGCTCGATCAGCGTCGGACCGAGCAGGTCGTCGGACGGGTACGGGAATGGCTTCTGGTACCAGATCGACGCGACCAGCTGCTTGAACAGGTCCCCGAACCGCATCGCGGCCTGGTGCCCCGGCGTCTCCTCGTGGTCGTCGGCCTCCGGACTCGGCACCGCCGTTCCGAACAGCAGCGCGAACTCCGCCGGATGCGCCAGCCCCCAGTCCCGGAAGCCGTTCGCGAGCAGGTAGAGCTTCACACCGAGGTCGACGGCCTCCTCGGACGCCTCCAAGGTCATCAGCCCGGTGGTCAGCTCGTCGTACAGGTCCGCGACCAGCGCGCCGATCAGCGCCTCGTGGCTCGGGAAGTACCGGTACAGCGCCGGCGGGGTCAGCCCGAGCTCGCGCGCGACCGCCCGCAGTCCGATCGCCGCCGGGCCGCCGCTCACCAGCAGCCGGCGGGCCGCCGCCTTGATCTCGACGACCGTCGCCGCACGGCGCCGGTCGCGTCCGGACTCTCCCAACCCGCGAAACCTCCTTGACATCAACTCAGGCCAGGCGTTTACAGTGTTAACAGTTAACGCTGTTCACTCAACGCCCGCTGCTCCAATCTAACGCCCTGGGGGAGAGTTCGTGTTCGAGACGCTCGGCCACTTCATGTATCGGCGCCGCCGGCTGGTGCTCGCCCTGACCGGAGTCTTCGTCGTGCTCGGGCTGGCCTGGGGCACCGGCGTGTTCGGGTCGCTCGCGAACGGCGGCTTCGACGCGCCGGACACCGAGGCCGCGAACGCCGTCGCAACGATCGAGCAGAACGTCGGCCGCACCGGCACCGACGTCGTCGTGCTGTATCGCAGCCCGTCCGAGACCGTCGCCGACCCGGCGTTCAAGCAGTCCGTCGAGAGCCATCTCGCCGGGTTGCCGACCGCCGACGTGACCGGCGTTTCGACGTACTGGAGCACCAAGTCGCCGGTGTTCGTGTCGAAGGACCAGCACAGCACGTACGCCGTGCTCACGCTGGCCGGCGCGACGCAGGAGGCTCGGCTGGACACGTTCCACCGGATCGCGGCTGAGGTGCGTGCCGCGCCGCCCGGGCTGGAGACGAAGGTCGGCGGTGAGGTCGCCGTGTTCGACGAGGTGAACACGCAGACCGAGCACGACATCGTGAAGGCCGAGTCGATCTCGACGCCGATCGTGCTGGTGCTGCTGGTGGTCGTCTTCGGTGGTCTGGTCGCGGCTTCGCTGCCGCTGTTCGTCGGCGCGCTCGCGATCCTCGGCTCGTTCGTGCTGCTGCGCGGGCTGTCGGCGGTGACCGACGTGTCGATCTTCTCGATCAACATCGTCACGATGATCGGGCTCGGGCTGGCGATCGACTACGCGCTGTTCATCGTCACCAGGTTCCGCGAAGAACTTGCTCGCGGCAACGATGTCGAGACGGCGCTGACCGCGACGATGGCCACGGCCGGGCGGACGGTCGCGTTCTCCGGCGTGACGGTCGGCGTGGCGATCAGCAGCCTGGTGCTGTTCCCGGTGATGTTCCTGAAGTCGATGGCGTACGGCGGTGCCGCCGCTGTGGCGATCGCGATGATCGCAGCGCTGACCGCCCTGCCAGCACTGCTCGGCGTACTGGGGCATCGGGTGAACAGTCTGCGGATCTTCAAGCCACGCAAGGCTTCTGATGAGCACGGTGCTTGGTATCGCCTTGCGCACAGTGTGATGCGGCGACCGCTGCGGTATGTGCTGGTGCTCGTTCCGGTGCTGCTGATTCTGGGGATTCCGTTCCTGTCCGCACAGCTGGGCGGGGTAGACCACCGGTCGTTGCCGCCGGGCGCTACTTCGCGGACGGTGACCGAGACGCTGCAGCAGGACTTCCCGGGCGCCGGCGGGTCGGACATCTACTCGGCGGTGCGATTCGACTCTGCTCCGAGCGATCCGGCGGCGGCGTTGGCGCCGTACATCTCGCGGTTGCAGCAGGTGCGGGACGTGGAGAACGTGCGGATCGGTGGTTATGCCAACGGTGTCGCGTCCGTGGTCGTGCACACCCATTTCACCGGGCAGGAGCTGGTGGCGCGGGACGTCGTCCATGGGGTGCGGGCGGTGCCTGCGCCGGCTGGTACGCAGGTCCAGGTCGGTGGTGAGACGGCGGCGGTGATCGATCTGCTGCACGTGCTGAAGGAGCGCGCGCCGTACATGGCCGGGTTCATTGTCGTGGTGACGTTCGTGCTGCTGTTCATTGCCTTCGGCTCGTTCGTGCTGCCGGCGAAGGCGTTGCTGATGAACGTGTTGTCGTTGTCGGCGGCCTTCGGGGCGATGGTGTGGATCTTCCAGGACGGGCATCTGTCCGGGTTCCTCGGGTTCACGCCGGCCGGGTTCCTCGATGCGACCAACCCGGTGCTGCTGTTCGCCGTACTGTTCGGGCTGTCGATGGACTACGAGGTGTTCCTGCTCAGCCGGATCCGGGAGGAGTACGACCGGACCGGCGACAACACCGAGGCGGTAGCGCACGGGCTGCAGCGGACCGGCGGGATCATCACCAGTGCGGCGCTACTGCTGATCATCGTGGTGGCGGCGTTCTCGACGTCGGGCATCGTGTTCGTAAAGATGATCGGCGTCGGGCTGGTGATCGCGATCGCACTGGACGCGACGATCGTCCGGGCGCTGCTGGTGCCGGCGACGATGCGGCTGCTGGGACGCGCGAACTGGTGGGCACCGCGGCCGCTCGTGCGGTGGTGGGAGCGGAACGGCTTCCGGGAGACCGATCAGGGCTGGAGCCGGACGAGCTCCCAGGAACCGGAGCTGGCCCGGCGGTAGGCCAGGCGGTCGTGCAGCCGGCCGACGCGACCCTGCCAGAACTCGAACGCTTCCGGGGCGACCAGATAACCGCCCCAGAAGTACGGGGTGGAGATCTCGGTACCCTCCGGCCATTGGCGTTCGTACGACGCGTACTGCAGGTCGAGCTCCTCACGGGATGCGACCGGCTGGCTCTGCTGGGATGCCCACGCGCCGAGCTGTGACTCGCGCGGCCGGCCGGCGAAGTACTCGTCGACCTCGTCGGTCGGGAGCTTGGTCACCGTGCCCTCGATGCGGACCTGGCGCTCCATCGCGTGCCACGGGAACACCAGCGCGCAGTGCGGGTTGTCGGCCAGGTCATCGGCCTTGCGGGACTGCTGATTGGTGTAGAACACGAGCCCGCGCTCGTCGACGCGCTTGAGCAGGACGGTCCGTGCTGATGGCCGCCCGTCGCTGTCGGCCGTAGCCAGCACCATCGCGTTGGGCTCCGCCAGGCCGGCGTCCCGGGCCTGCTGCAGCCAGATCTCGAACTGCTTGATCGGGTCAGAGGCCATCTGATCCTCGAGCAGCTCCCCCAGTCCGTACGTACGCCGCATCTCCGCAAGATCCACGCGTCGAGCCTACTTGTTGACCTCGGCGAGGTGCTGATCGAAGGTGGCTCGCCACAGGGCCTGACGGAGCGTCGCCTCGCCGCTGGCCGAGCTCGCGCCTGCCACCGAGGCGGCCCAGAGGGTGCTGAGATCGCCGAAGCCTTCGACGTCGGCCAGCAGCGGTTCGATCAGGTCGCGATCGGCGGCCGAGGCGAGATTCCTGCGCACGGTGTCGAACGGCGCGGCCCCGCGGCGCAGGGGCTCGACGGCGTTGAAGTAGTCGAGCATGGTCGCGTCCTCGATGCCGTTGTCGACGGCTTCCTGCAGCACGTGGTCGATCCGCGCGGCCACCGCGGCGCGGGCCGCCTGCGTCGGACCGGCGGCAGGGATCAGCCGGGTTTGCAGGTGGTTGCTGAAGGCACGCAGCTTGTCGGGCAACGGGAGTGCGTCGAGCTGCTCCACGTCGCGTGGGTAGAAGTAGCCGTGGGCAACCTCGCCGATCGGTTCGGTGGCCATGAATCCATCGGGTGGTGTGCCGAAGAGCCAGTTGGACGAGGCGAGTCCCTCTGCGTACCTGTGCCAGCTGAGCGCCTGCTCGATCAGGTTGGCCGGCTCCAGCTGCTGACGGTGGCCGTCGGCAACAATGCGTGCCGTCCCGGATACTGCGAGCACACCGTCGTACGGCGTGCTGTCGGCCATGAACCATCCGCAGCCCGCGGCGAAGGTCCATCCGCGCGACGACGCGACCGCCGGCACGCCCGCGAACAACAACGCCGCGACCGGCCGGTTGGTCCAAACGCACCCGTCCGGCAACCGCAGCTCGAACAGCGGGTCGACGTTCGGCCGCTCGTCCGACGGATTCACCTCGGGCCGGGCGCCGTAGTACGCCTCGACGCGGTCGCGACCGGCCGCGGCACGTGCGGCGCTGTCGTGCGCGAAGGTGTAGGCGACCAGCGTTTCCATGCAGAGCCTGATGCCGACTCTGCGGGGAAAGTTATCGCGGCGGTTGTTGCTGCTGGCCCGGGTAGCCGCCCCACTGCTGCGGGTAGTTGGGCGCGTCCTGGAGTTGACCCGGACCCGCCATCAGCTTGGCCAGCTTGGCGTCCTGCGCCCAGCGCCGGATGCCGACCAGCAGCAGCGGAATGCCGAACAGGATGACCGATCCGTCGAACAGCAGGTACGACCCGCCGTACCGCGAACCCGGGAACTGGAACAACTTCACCAGGTCGATCGCCTGCGCCACGGGCAGCAGCAGCACGGCCACTCCGGACACGGTCAGCAGCAGACCGGCGCCGACCGTCACGCCGGATCCGACCACCGGCGCGATCATCAGCAGGCCGAGCACCACCGCTATGGCGGCCATCAGGGCGAGCCAGGGCAGCACCTGGCCGACGTCGCTACGGAAGGTCTGGACCCGCAGCAGCAGCCGGGTGGTCGCGTACGACGCGACGACCATGGCGGCGTAGGAAGCGATGATGCCGATCACGAGCCCGAGGGCGGGGAGGGGCTTGGCCATGCCGTCGAGCGTAGACCTCTCGGCGGTCCACCCGCGGCGCGAAGTCCTCGAACGGGTCACAAAGCTGTCGTGTCATCAGTACGGAGAACTATGCTGCCTGAGCGCCCAGGGTGCGCGCCTGCCTGGTGGGCCTGCGCGCCGAGACGAGGACGAGGGAGTCGCATGTCTGATCCGAGGACCGAGGTGCAGCACGGGCTGGAAGGCGTGGTCGCGTTCGACACGCAGATCGCCGAGCCGGACAAAGAAGGTTCGGCGCTCCGCTACCGCGGCGTGGACATCGAGGACCTGGTCGGCCGGGTGCCGTTCGAGAACGTCTGGGGCCTGCTGGTCGACGGTGCGTTCACCCCGGGCCTGCCGCCGGCGGAGCCGTTCCCGCTGCCGGTGCACACCGGCGACGTGCGGGTCGACGTACAGTCCGCGCTGGCGATGCTCGCACCCGCCTGGGGTCTGCGGCCGCTCTACGACATCGACGACGTACAGGCGCGTGAGGACCTGTCCCGGGCGGCGGTGATGGCGTTGTCGTACGTCGCCCAGGCAGCCCGTGGCGTCGGCCACCCGATGGTCCCGCAACGCGAGGTGGACAAGGCGACGACGATCACCGAGCGGTTCATGATCCGCTGGCGCGGCGAGCCGGATCCCAAGCACGTGAAGGCGGTCGACGCGTACTGGACGTCCGCGGCCGAGCACGGCATGAACGCGTCGACGTTCACCGCGCGGGTGATCGCCTCGACCGGTGCGGACGTTGCCGCGGCGCTGTCCGGTGCGGTGGGCGCGATGTCCGGTCCGCTGCACGGCGGTGCGCCGGCGCGGGTGCTGACGATGATCGAGGGCGTGGAGCGGTCGGGTGACGCCCGCTCGTACGTGAAGGGCCTGCTGGACGCGGGCGAGCGACTTATGGGCTTCGGGCACCGGGTGTACCGCGCCGAGGACCCCCGCGCCCGGGTCCTTCGTCGTACGGCGCGTGAGCTGGACGCACCGCGGTACGAGGTGGCCGAGGCGCTGGAGCAGGCCGCGCTGGCCGAGCTGCGCGAGCGGCGGCCGGACCGGGTGCTGGAGACGAACGTGGAGTTCTGGGCGGCGATCGTCCTGGACTTCGCGGAGGTACCGCCGCCGATGTTCACCTCGATGTTCACCTGCGCGCGTACTGCGGGTTGGAGTGCGCACGTGCTGGAGCAGAAGCGGACCGGACGGCTGATCCGGCCGTCGGCGATCTACTCCGGTCCCGCGTCCCGGCCCGCCGACGCGATCGAGGGCTGGAACCCGGACTGGGCCTAACGGTCCTGGCTGGGCGTGCGGCCGGTGCGTTGCTTGTACTGGCGGCTGAAGTACGGAACGTCGGTGTAGCCGAGGGCGGCGGCTGTCTCGGTGACAGTCATGCCGCTCTCGGTGAGCAGCTGGTGCGCGCGGTCGATCCGGGCCTGGATCAGGTACTGCGCGGGTGACATGCCGAACTGCGCGACGAACCTTCTGGTGAACTGCGCCCGGCTCAGGGAGGCCTTGGCGGCCATCTCGGCCACGCTCCAGTCCCGGCCGGGGTCCTGACGGAGCTGCCGGGCGGTCTCGTCGACGGCGGCGTCGGTGACGCGTCGTCCGGGGTTGTGCACGGCGTCCCAGATCAGCGCGATCAGTTGCTCCAGGCACAGTTCCGCCTGGCGTCGGCCGAGTGCGTCCTGGCGGCGGTACGACGCGTCGCTCGTCCGCGCGAGGACGCCGAGCAGCTCGCGGTCCATCACCTCGCCCCAGCGTGGATCGGGTGCTGCACCGGTGGTCTGGAAGTGCATGCCGAAGACCAGCAGCCGGCGGTGCGGGTCATGGGTGGCGCGTGGGGCGTCGCCGGGCTGGAAGACCGCGCAGACTCCCGGGTGCAGCTCCTGACCCACGCCGTTGAGCTCCAGCTCGCCGCGACCGTCCATCACGCACCAGAGCAGGTGGTCCTTGAGGACCGGTGAGGTCCAGGACCAGCTCGGCTCACACCGCCAGAAGGTCGGTGCGGACATCCGCTCGAGCTCCAGTCGATGCAACAAAAGTTCAACTCCTCGCGCGAATCCTCCGTGGTTCGGTACTGGTACCTGGCAGGAGAATTGGTTCTGACAGGCAGCCTAGAGCACAGTCGCGGGAGTCGCGCATGAGCGTTTCATCCAACATCGACGCCGTACTTCGGGAAGAGTTCGAGCGGACCGGTTACACGCTGGTGCGCGGACTGTTCAGCACCGACGAGGTCGACCGGTTGCGGGACCACTACATGGAGGTCCGGCAGCGCGGTCCGCGGGCGAACGACTTCGCGGGGCACAACTCCACCGACCGGGACCCGTTGAAGCGGTACCCGCGGATGGCGCAGATGCACCGGTGGGACGAGACGTCACTGCAGTGGATGATCGACCCGCGTATCGACGAGGTGATGACGACACTGCTCGGCAGGTCGCCGTACGCCGTACAGACGATGGTGTACTTCAAGCCGCCGGGCTCCCGCGGGCAGGCGCTGCACCAGGACAACTTCTATCTGAAGGCCGATCCGGGGACGTGCGTCGCGGCGTGGATGGCGCTGGACCGGGTCGACGAGGCGAACGGGTGCCTCGAGGTCGTCCCCGGCTCGCACCGCTGGCCGATCCTCTGCACGGAGAAGGCCGACACCACGGTCAGCTTCACCGACGTGACGGTGCCGCTGCCCTCGACCGGGTCCGCCGTACCGGTGGTAATGGAACCGGGCGACGTGCTGTTCTTCCACGGGGCGCTGGTGCACGGGAGCAACCCGAACGTCACCACGGACCGGTTCCGGCGGGCGCTGATCGGCCACTACATCGAGGGCGAGGCGGAGCGGGTGGCGCAGTACTACCACCCGGCGCTCCGGATGGACGGGACTGAGCTCACGCTCGAGGTGGCCGAGGGCGGCGGCGCCTGCGGCGAGTGGACCGAGACACCGGACGGCCCGGTTGCGGTCCTGACTGGCACGCAGACCATCACCCGCAAGCACGAGTAGTCCGCGCGGTGAGCCCCGGGGCGGTGGGGTGGGACCGGTGTGCGAGGATGGTGTGCGCTGACAGCGTCGTCGGCTTTCTGAGATGCAGACGACGAAGGGAACACGCTGGTGACCAGCGACATTCAGATTCCTGCTGAGCTCAAGCCTGCTGACGGCCGCTTCGGTTCGGGCCCGTCAAAGGTCCGCCCGGAAGCGATCGCGGCCCTGGCGACCGAGGGCGCGAAGCTGCTCGGCACCTCCCACCGCCAGGCCCCGGTGAAGAACCTGGTGGCCCGCGTCCAGCAGGGCGTGGCCGATCTGTTCAACCTGCCCGAGGGCTATCAGGTCGTGCTCGGCAACGGCGGCTCGACCGCGTTCTGGGACATCGCGACGTTCGGGCTGATCCGGGAGAAGAGCCAGCACCTGAGCTTCGGTGAGTTCTCGTCGAAGTTCGCGAAGGCCGCGCAGCTGGCCCCGCACCTCGGCGACCCGACGATCGTGAAGTCCGACCCCGGCACCCGCCCGGTCGCGGTGGCCGAGGCCGGCGTCGACCTGTACGCGTGGCCGCACAACGAGACCTCCACCGGCGTGATGGCGCCGGTCAAGCGCGTCGAAGGGGCCGACGAGGGCGCACTGGTCGCGATCGACGCGACGTCGGGTGCGGCCGGTCTGCCGGTCGACGTGAACGAGGCCGACGTGTACTACTTCGCGCCGCAGAAGGGCTTCGCGTCCGACGGCGGCCTGTGGATCGCGCTGATGAGCCCGGCGGCACTCGCCCGGGTCGAGGAGATCGCCGCGACCGGCCGCTGGATCCCGGCGTTCCTGGACCTCGCGACCGCGGTCGACAACTCGAGCAAGAACCAGACGTACAACACGCCGTCGCTGGCCACGCTGTTCCTGATGGCCGAGCAGACCGACTGGATCAACAACCAGGGCGGTCTCAAGTGGAGCGTCGCCCGTACGACGGACTCGAGCAACCGGCTGTACACCTGGGCCGAGAAGTCGGAGTACGCGACGCCGTACGTCACCGACCCCGACGCCCGCTCGCTCGTCGTCGGCACCATCGACCTCGACGAGGCGATCGACGCGGCCGCGGTCGCGAAGGTCCTCCGCGCCAACGGCATCGTCGACACCGAGCCGTACCGCAAGCTGGGCCGCAACCAGCTCCGCGTCGCGATGTTCCCCGCGGTCGACCCGGACGACGTCGAGAAGCTGACCCAGGCCATCGACTACGTGGTCGAGAACCTCAAGTAGCACCGCCTGCAGCCGCCGCGCCCCTTGCTCGGGGTGCGGCGGCTGTTTCGTTGGATCAGAAGTTGATGCGGAGGACCGCTCGTCGGTTGCCGGGGCGATTGACCTCGGCGAAGCCCGCATCGGTGAACATGGCGAGGGTGCCGACGGAGCCGCCGTCGACGAGGTCGGGGTAGCCCTCGATGGCGTGGGCTCCGGCTTTGCGCGCGAACGGGACCGTGGCGCGGGCGAGAGCGCGGCCGATGCCTCGGCGCCGGAAGCCGGCGCGGGTGACGAAGCAGGTGACGGCCCAGACCGTGGGGTCGGTCCTGTCCTCGTTGCGGCCGAGCCAGGGGACGCGGAAGTCGCGCACCAGCCTCGGGTGGTCCGCCCGCGGCGCGACAGCGCACCACCCGACGGGCTCTCCGTCGAGGTAGGCGACCAAGCCGCTTGTCTCCGGAGCTTGCGGGCTTCCGCCAGCGTCGGTGCGCCCCCCGCCCAACTGGCCGCAGGCCGTCTGATCTCGGAGACGGGCGGCGAGCTCTTCGGGACCTTCGGAGTCCCAGGACTCCTTGGGCAGCATCCGGAAGCGCTGACACCAGCACCGGCCGGGATCGCCGGCGCCGAAGACCGCCTGCAGGTCCTCCCACGACGCCTCGTTCGCCGGGACGATCGTGAGCTGCTCATCGGTCACCGGCTCCCGTGAACCCGCGGTACGCGGAACAGGAACGCGCTTGGCCGGAGCCGCCTTCCGCTGCGGCTGCTTGCGAGCCGGGGCCTCGAACGTGAGCTGAAGGTCCACGGTGTCGCCTGCATCCAGTCCGTGGGGCTTACGCACTCCGTCCTTCAGCGGCACGACGTACCCGCCGTCCTTCGACCACAGCGAGGTCTTCCACTCCGTGCTCCCGAGGCGAGCGCGGATCGGGAGCATCCCCCAGCTGTGGTGGCCGGCGGCCGACGCGGCCGCCTTCAGCGCGGCAGCATCCTCGTCCGGGACGGGAACGAAGTAGTACGGCGCGGGACCGCGCCACTCGATAACCTCGCCGCTGAACTCGTGCTCCATGGACCCGATGCTAGGCCCGGTTCCGGACGTACAGCTTCCGGATTGAGCTGTCGATCAGACCCGGCGGTGGCCGGTCGGCGGGCCCTGGCCGGTCAGGCGGTCGTTCTCGGCCTGGCGGTCGCGGCGTTCGCGGCGGCCCGGCGGGAACGTGACGATCGTGATGATCAGCGCGAACAGGCTGGCGCCGATGATGATCCAGCGGAGGTTGTGGTTCTTGCCGGAGTCGGCGTTGTTGGAGTCGGTCGCCGTGGCCGGTTTGGGCGTGGCGCTGGCGGACGGCGGCGTGGATGCGACCGCCTTGGCGGGCGCCGTCAGCTGATAGATGGCTGAGTTGGCGCCTTCACTGCCGACGAGGACGGTGTTGTCGGTCGGGCCGACCGCGACGGTCTCGCCTTGGCCGAGGACTGCGGCGCCGCGGGCGATCGCGGTGGGAGTGTCGCCCCAGGCAACCGTTGCCACGTCGGTGTACGTCCGGAGGACCACGCGTTGCCCGTCCGGCATGAACGTGCCGTCGGTGATGATGCCGGAAGGGGCCGGCGCCAGCTTCGAGAGGTCGTTGGTGCCCTGGCGGGTCGGGGCCGGCGGGGCGGCGTAGATGGCGCCGGTGCCCTTCAGCTCCTTCGTCACGATGTACAGCTGGCTGGTGCCCGGCTCGATCAGCAGCGTCTCGGCGTCGTGCGCGCCGTCCGGGTACTTGAAGTCGAACTGGTGGTACTTGACGTCGGCGTCCTCCAGCGTCTCCGGCTCCGGGATCGTGTAGATCTCGATCTGCTCCCGGTCGGCCTTGTTGTCGCCGATGTCCGCGATGTAGATCGTGCCGTCCCGGTCCACGCCGAGCGCCTCGACATCGGTCACCTTCGCGCCGAACCGCAGTACCGCCTCCACCTTGCCGGTGGTCGCGTCGATCGCGAACACCCGGCCGGTGTCGCCGGAGTCGTTCACGGTGTAGTACGTGCCGGGGTGCTTCACGCTCTTCGCCAGACCGGAGGACTCCTTGATCCGGTCGTCGCGGATCGTGAACAGCTTCTTCGGAGCCGCCGGGGTCGGGTCCGCCTCCACCGTCGCCGAGGCTGTTGTGGGAAGTGCCACACCCGCCAGAGTGACGAGCGTCGCGCCGACCAGCGCGAACGCAGTCCGAAGTCGCGTCACAAGCCCACCTCGGCGGCAGGCAACAGAAGCTGGGCGAGGCGCGGGTTGACCTGCCATTCGGCGACCAGGGCGTCGTACTCGGCCTGGAGCTCGGCGGTCGGCTTCGCGCCGGTCCGCGCAGCGCGGAGCAGCAGATTGCGCGGCGTGTGCTGACTGTCCACGAACTGCACGACCTCCACCCGGTAACCGACCTGTCGGAGCACCGCCGCCCGCAACGAATCCGTCAGGACGTCGGCAAACCGCTCACGAACGATGCCATATCGCGTCATCAGCGCATAAGGCGCCGGTGGTGTGACGCTCTTGAGCTGCTTTTGGATGTCGTGATGACAACATGGGGCCGCGAGCACCAGCGGAGCCTCCCAGCCGACCGCCCGCGCGAGCGCGTCGTCGGTCGCGGTGTCGCAGGCGTGCAGCGCCAGTACGACGTCCGGTCGTACGTCGAGCTCCGCCGCCTGGATGGTCGCGTCGACGAACCGCAGGTGGTCCTGCCAGCCGAGCGCCTCGACCACCCGGGCGTTCCGTTTCCGGGCCGCCGGGTTGTGGTCGATGCCGGTCATCCGTACGTCGTGCCCGGCCGCGGACAGCAGGTGGTACGCCGCCAGCGTGAGGTACGCGTTCCCGCAGCCGAGGTCGACCACCTGCAGCGGTCGGTCCTTCGCGATCCGCCCGGCCGCGATCGCCTCGTCGAGGGCCGGCGCGAGCAGCTTGCAGAACTCCTCGATCTGCTTGTACTTCGCCTGCCGCGACGGCTTGACCCGGCCCAGGTGGTCGCTGATACCGAGCTCGATCAGGAACGGCGCGGCCGGATCGAGCACCCGCTGCTTCACCCGGTCGTGCCCGGTCTCCTGCTCCCGGCTGTCGTCCTGCCGGTGCAGCAGCTCCTTGCCCTTCTTGGTGTACCGCAACCGCAGCGTCTCGCTCGTCGTCTCCACATGCCACGACCCGTACGGCAACCCGAGGAGCTCGTCGACCACCTTCTCGAGCTCCGCCCTGGCGACGTCCGGCTCGCCATCCGCGACGCCCGACTCCGCCCCCGCGACGCCCGACCCGCCATCCGCGACGTCCGGCACGGCTCCCCCGACGGCCGGCTTGGATCCCGCGACGTCCGGCCCGGCTCCCGCGATGTTCCGCGTGTGGGCCTGGCGCTCGTCGAACTCCGTGATCTGCAGGTGCCGCTGCCCCTTCAGATCGACGTACCGCACCTCGACCCGCTGGTACGCCGGCGCCTCGCCCCCACGCCGCCGCCCGGACGCGACCGCCCGCACCAAACCGCTCTGATCCAGCAAGGCAGCACGAACCACGCCCAGCGCCCCGGCCTCCGCCGCCCGCGCCGGCTCGCCCGACCGCACCACTGGTTGCATCGCGCCATTGTCTCCGACCCCCACGCCCGATCTCAAAAGGGTCTCCCAAACCCACCGTCGCCGCCGCCCAACTCCGTGTACATTTCCTCCGCACCCCCGACGCAGTTGTGGCTTGTTCACGACGGTCGGTCATGTAGCACATGTGCTACCATGGATCCATGGACGCCTTGGGACTTCGTGAGCTGCGGCAGCACGCAAGCGATCTCGTCCGCCGAGCCGAAGCCGGCGAGCACCTGGTGATCACCGTCTCCGGCCGCCCCGCGGCTGTGCTCGGCCCGCCCGAACGCGACCATTGGCGGCATTACGACGAGATCGCAGACGTCCTGAGTCGGCGCGCCGACGATGACTGGGAGACCGATCGCGACCTGATCGACCAAGACCTCGTCGACCCCTGGGAGCCGACGGAATGAGGGCATTGCTCGACACCAGTGTCCTGATCAAGGGCCTGGAGGAGCCTGTCGATGCGGAGTTCGCGATCAGCACCGTCAGTCTCGCCGAGTTGCACTTCGGCGTGCTGGTCGCGAAGTCGCCGGAGATCCGCGCCGCCCGACTGCGCCGCCTCGCCGGTATTGAACGTGCTTTTGAGGCACTACCCGTGACTGACGCCGTTGCCCGCACATACGGCTCCTTCGCAGCGGCGGTCGCGGCAGCGGGAGCGCAGCCCCGCGCCCGCGCCTTCGACCTGCTAATTGCGGCCACAGCAGCCACCCACGAGGCCGCCCTCTACACCCGAAACCCGAAGGACTTCCGCGCAGTCCAGGAATTCGTCGAGATCCTCGCCGTCTGACCGGCCGCGAGCCGGAGACTGCTCCGGTAAGCGCCCGCCTGTTAGGCGAGCGAGCCGGAGACTGCTCGGTAAGAGTCCGCCGCGACGACCTTCGCTCGATTCACGCGCGCAGAGCTCCGCCCTGGACAACGCAGCCCGCAACACCTGAGGCGGCGGCCTTTGCGCAGTCCCCCTGCCTGCAGTCCGGCACGAGCGGACAGCACACATCACCACAGTCCACGCGCCGCCGAAGGCGGCCAAGAGAACAGTCGCCGCCTCGGTTGCCCCCAACACCTGATCGTGACGAGGGACGGTCGGTAGGAGGCGGCGGCCTTTTGCGGGCGTCTGGGGGGTTGGGTTATTCGAGTTTTTGGTCGTCGGTGAGGAGGCCTAGGGAGCGGAGGCGGGTGGCTATGCCGCCTTCCTGGCGGCCGAGGCTGGTGACGAGTTCGTCCTTGGTGGCGCCGTTGTGGAACATCTCGATCAGGGTCTGTTCGTCTTCGGGGGACCACTGGCTGAAGGCCTTCGGGTGGTTCTTGCGGGCGCGCTCGATCTTGCGGGTCATCGAGCGGACGTTGAGCAGTTCGAGGGAGCGGATCCGGACCTGCCGGTGGCGGCCGACTTCCTCGCCCTCGCGCCAGAACACCACCGCTCCGTCGTCGAACGTCATCAGGTCGGCGGGGACGTCGCAGTAGTCGGCGTCCTCAAGCGTCACGCGCATCATTGCTGGTTCTCTCCATTCACGGTGGATGCGTGGTCGACAGAGAAGATGCCGCGATCCGGCCCACCCCAGCGCACCGATCCGCAACCTGTGGACAACCAACCGCAGGACTTCTTTGCAAAATCTCTTTGCAAAGAGTCTTTGCAGTCCTATGCTCAACACCATGAGCGACGAGACCACCCCCGCGAGCGCCACCCCAGCCACCCCCGAGCCGGGCCGCACAGTCCGGCTGGACCGCCACCTGGTGCGCGCCCTCGCCCACCCGATGCGGAACCGGATCGTCGGCCTGCTCCGGGTGTACGGCCCCCAGACCGCCACCACCCTGGCCGGTCGGCTCGGCGTGAACACCGGCGCGACCAGCTACCACCTCCGCCAACTGGCCGACGCCGGTCTGGTGGTCGAGGACGACACCCGCGGCAACGCCCGCGACCGCTGGTGGAAGTCCGCCCACCAAGGCACCGAGTTCAACAAGGCCGAGCTGCTCGAGCAGGAGCCCGAGCTGGCGCTGGGCTTCCTGCACGGCGTCGGCCAGACGTACGCCGAGAACATGTTCGGCTACATCGACGCGATGCAGACGATGCCCGAGGACTGGCGTGACGCCAGCGTGCTCTCCGACTACTTCTTCCACCTGCGGGCCGACCAGCTCGACGCGATGATGCACGAGGTCATGGCGGTGCTGGAGAAGTACAAGACACCCGACCTGACCGCTCCCCTGCCGGAGGGCGCCGAGCAGGTCACGGTCCAGATCCAGGCCTTCCCGCGCGAGACGCGGCAGTAGGGCAGAGGGCGGTGAGGCAAATGAGCGACAAAGGAAACCGCGCGCCGCTGATCGCGTTCCTGGTAGCGAACGTGGTGTCGATCTGCGGCACCCGGGTGAGCGCCATCGCAATCCCCTGGTTCGTACTGATCACCACCGGCTCGCCGGTCAAGACCGGTCTGGTCGCCATGGCCGAGATGACGCCGCTGGTCATCGTGAAAGCCGTCGGCGGCCCGCTGATCGACAAGGTCGGCGCACGCCGGATCAGCGTGGTCGCAGACACAGCAAGTACTGCGATAGTCGGCCTCGTCCCGCTCCTCCACACGCTCGGCCTACTACACTTCCCCACGCTCCTCGTACTGGTCGCCATCGCCGGCGCCTTCCGCGGCCCGGGCGACTCCGCGAAAGAGACCCTGATCCCGGACATCGCCCGAGCAGCCCGCGTACCCCTGGAGCGAGTGACAGGCCTGGAGAGTACGACGGAACGCCTGGCCGGCTTCTTCGCGTACGCACTGGCCGGCGGACTCATCACCCTGGTCGGAGCGGTCAACGCACTCTGGATCGACGCCGCATCGTTCGGCGTCTGCGCCCTACTCATTGCCCGCTGGATCCCCAAGCTCGCCAAGCCGGAGATCACCAACGAACCCGAGCAGGGCTATGGACAACGGCTCCTCGTGGGCTGGCACTTCCTCCGCTCCGACAAGCTGCTGCTCCCCCTCGTCACGATGATCGCCGTGACCAATCTGCTCGACGCCGCGACCAGCACCGTCCTACTGCCGGTCTGGATCAAGACACACGGCTACGGCCCGGGACACACCAGTCTGATCCTCACTGCGTTCGGAGTGACCGCTACCGCATTCGCCTTACTGGCTTCGGCAATCGGCGACCGGATCCCTCGCAAGCTGGTCTTCACCGTCGCCTTCCTCATCGCCGGAGCACCCCGCTTCATCGCCCTGGCGGCAGGCGCACCGATCTGGGTGCTGATGGCGGTGTACGCCGTGGGCGGTATCGGAGCCGGCTTCATCAACCCCGTGCTCGGCGCGATCCGGGCCGAACGGATCCCCCGCCACCTGCTCGGCCGCGTGAACTCGCTGTCGAATGCGGCCTGCTGGACCGGCGTACCGCTCGGCGGTGTAGTCGCCGGCGTGGCCATCGCAGCCGTCGGCTTCGCACCTGCAGTGCTGGCGGGCGGCGCGATCTACCTGATCGCGACCATGTCCCCGGTGCTGATCGGCCGGCACGAGAACTGGAAGGCTACACAGGATCCGACGGGTCCTCAGGGAACGGTGGCTGATCCGGATCGGGTGGCAGTCGCAGCGTCTTAGTCTTCGTAGCGCTCGCCAGCTCGCGCTGCATCCGGTCCCGCTCCGCCCGCAGCAGACCGAGCATCACCAGGTCCAGCAGCATCCCGCCGGCGGCCGCGAACTGGGTGGCAGCGAACTGGAAGACCTGTGTCATCAGCAACGACACCAGGACGGCCAGCTCGAACAGCCGCACCGCCCGGACCCGGTTGCCCTTCCGCAGCGCCAGCGCGCCCCGCACCGTGAACGTTGCTGACAGCAAGCTTCCTACCGTCACGCCCAACACAGGAAGGTGGTTGAGCCCGTCGCCGACCACGATCGCGATCAACAGCGCACCGACAACCTGCAGAGCCAGTACGGCGACAGCCACCCGCGGAGCCTTCGGGTGGGTCGCCAGCCGCTCAAGCCCGCGCTGCAGCGCCTGCCAGCCCGCGTCGATCGGAGCGGCCAGCTCGACCTCGTCAGCAGGGCAGGCGGCCAGCAGCTCCCTGGTCTCGCGCCGTCCTTGCACGGCCTGGGGTACGGCGCGCAGCAGCGCCGCCGCCTCCGCACGGCGGCGCCGGGAAAGGCCACCGGCCACACCCTCGACGGCGTGGTCGATGACGTTGGCCAGCTCCTCCCGCGGGTCGATCGGCCGCCGCGTGCTGAGGAACCGGAACCCGAGCACGATCAGCACGAAGACGACGTACACGATCGCCGCGGTCGGCTTGTAGAAGTAGTTGTTGTCCGAGGTGACGAACTTGCCCACCTCGTCGATGAACAGCCCGAACCCGATCCCGCCGACCGTCGCGGCGGCCGGCCGGACGACGGGTCCGACGTACCCGAGCAGTAGCGAGATCGCGATCAGCATCAGCAGACCGCCGGGCAGTACGTGCGCGATGTGCAGACCCTTGCCGCCGATCTGCGGGTAGCCGCTGAGGCTGAGGATCAGCCGGGTCACCAGGACGGTCGCCACCCCCGACACCACGAACGTGGTCAGGTGCTCCCCGGACCGCACGTTGCGGACCAATCCGGCCCGCATCAGGTACGACGACCGCGAGGCGGTGCTGTTCGTCATTGGCGGGACGTTACCGCTGCCTCGGATCCAGCACAGCCGCAGAGCGTTTGAGACGTGTGAATACGAATCCACTGAGGTATTGCGCTTCATCCATCGGCGACCTAATCTCTCGCGTAGCGGAATACCACTTCCACTAAGTGGTACCCGTTGGTGCTGCCCACAGACCGGCCGAAGACCTTCACAGACCGCCCCCGAAGGCTTCGGCCGATTTTCCGGCCAGTTTCTACATCGGTGAAGAAGGACTCCTGAGAGGAGGCCACGATGAGCACGAGCACCGAGATCTCTGCTCCGGCAGGCCGCGAACCGACAGCTGAGATCCCTCCCCCGGCAATCCGTTCCAGACCCACCCGACGCACGGACCGGGTCGCCTATCTCTTCCTGCTCCCCTGGTTCGCGGGACTGCTGCTGCTGACCGCCGCACCCCTGCTCGGATCCCTGTATCTGTCGTTCACGAAGTTCAATCTGCTCCAGGCGCCCGCCTGGAACGGCTTCGGCAACTACGTGAAGATGTTCACCGACGACCCGCGCTACCTGCAGTCGTTGAAGGTCACGTTCATCTACGTCGCCCTCACCGTCCCGCTGCAGCTGGGATTCGCGCTCGCGGTCGCCGTGATGCTGAACCGGCCGATGCGCGGAATGGCCTTGTACCGCTCGATCTACTACATCCCGTCGCTGCTCGGCGGCAGCGTCGCGATCGCCGTGATCTGGGGTCAGCTGTTCGACAACGACGGCGTACTCAACGCCTTCCTCGCGTTCTTCGGCGTCGGCGGGCGGAGCTGGATCTCCAATCCCGACACGGCTCTCTACACGCTGGTGCTGCTGAACATCTGGCAGTTCGGCTCGCCGATGGTGATCTTCCTGGCCGGCCTCAAGCAGATACCGCAGGAGCTGTACGACGCCGCGTCGGTCGACGGCGCGAACGCCTGGCGACGGTTCTGGTCGGTCACCGTGCCGCTGCTGACACCGATCATCTTCTTCAACGTGGTGCTGCAGATCATCCAGGCCTTCCAGGCCTTCACCCCGGCGTACGTCGTGAGCGGCGGCAGCGGCGGCCCGTCCGACTCCACGCTGTTCTACACGCTTTACCTGTACCAGCAGGGATTCACGAACCTGAACATGGGCTACGCCTCCGCGATGGCGTGGGTGCTGCTGCTGATCATCGCGATCTTCACGCTGATCAACTTCGGGCTCGCCCGCCGCTGGGTCTACTACGAGGACCGCTGATGACGACGACACTCCAGCACGCCCCCGCAGCCCGGCGACGTACCCGCAGGTGGCTGACCCATCTCGCGTTGATCGCCGGCACCCTGGTGATGGTCTATCCGCTGCTGTGGATGGTCGGCGGGTCCTTCAAGGACGAGTCCGACATCTTCTCGCAGCTCAACCCGTTCCCGAGTTCGTTCGACCCGCGCAACTACATCGCCGGCTGGACCGCGACCGATCCCACCTTCACCCGGTTCTACATCAACTCGATGCTGATCGCGGTGCTCGCGGTGGCCGGCAACGTGGTCGCCTGCACGCTCACGGCGTACGCGTTCGCCCGGCTGGAGTTCCGCGGCAAGAAGGTGTTCTTCGCGATCATGCTCGGCTCGATCATGCTGCCGGCGCACGCGCTGCTGATCCCGCAGTACGTGCTGTTCTTCCACCTCGGCTGGGTGAACACCTATCTGCCGCTGGTGGTGCCGAAGTTCCTCGCCACCGATGCGTTCTTCATCTTCTTGATGGTCCAGTTCATCCGCACGATCCCGCGGACGCTGGACGAGGCGGCAATGATCGACGGCTGCGGCAAGGTCCGCATCTTCAGCCGGATCATCCTGCCGCTGACCGGACCGGTGCTGATCACCACGATGATCTTCACCTTCATCTGGACGTACAACGACTTCTTCTCCCAGCTGATCTACCTGTCCTACCCGAGCAGCGAGACCGTGCCGGTCGCGCTGCGGCGGTTCGTCGACGCGACCGGCGACTCGTCGTACGGACAACTGCTGGCCATGTCGGTGCTGTCGCTGGTGCCGACCTTCATCGTCTTCCTTCTCGCCCAGCGCCGGATCGTCGAGGGCATCGCCACGACCGGCCTGAAGGGCTAAGCCGAAAGGACCCCAGTCATGACCACACAGCTCAACCGGCGGCGCTTCCTGCAGGCCGGACTCGCGGCCGGCGTACTCGCACCTCTGCTCTCGGCCTGCAACCTCGACCCCGCGGCGAAGGAGGCCAAGAACTCGGTCCGGTTCTCGAGCTACGGGGACCCGACCAAGCTCGGCCTGCGCAGCAAGCTCGCCGACCAGTACACGGCCAGCCATCAGAACGTGAAGATGGTCTTCGAGGGCACCGCGACCGCGGAGTACTGGGACAAGCTCGCCACCCAGATGGCCGGCGGCAACGCTCCGGACGTGATCAACATCGACGCCCCACGGATCGGCCAGTACGGCGCGGCCGGAGCGCTGCAGTCACTGCAGAAGTACATCCCGGACACCATCGACACGAAGCCGATCGACCACAACCTGCTGATCCAGGGCCAGTTGAAGGGCGAGCAGTTCGGCATCCCGGTCGCGATGAGCACCTACAGCATCGGGTACGACGTGACCGTGCTCGACCAGCTTGGGCTGGAGCATCCGCAGAAGACGTGGACGTGGGCCGACTACGCGACCCTGGCCAACCAGATCCGGCAGAAGTCCGGCAAGAAGGTCTACGGCGCGGAGGACCCCAGTGGGGACACGGCGTCGTTGCAGATCTTCCTGCGTGGCAAGGGCGAGGACCTGTACAAGGACGGCTCACTCGCGTTCACCGATGCGTCGCTGACCGAGTGGTTCGAGTACTGGGCCGCGCTGCGGGCCACCGGCGGCACGATCCCCGCCGACATCGCGGCGCAGGCCGTGTACGGCGACTGGCCGAACAGCCCGCTGGTCAAGAAACAGGCGGCGCTCGCGCACATCCAGACGCCCAACCTCAAGGGCGGATTCCAGGACCTGACCGACCACACCATCGACATCACCCTGCCACCACGGCACACGAAGAGCGGCAAGTGCGGGACCTTCCCGGCACCCAGCAGCTTCCTGTCGCTGAACGCCAAGAGCCAGCGCCAGGACGACGCCGCCGCCTTCATCAACTGGTTCGCGAACGGCGCGGACGCTGCCAAGACCTTGCGGCTGATCAGCGGCCCGCCCGCCTCGGCCGCCGGGCGGGACGTGCTGTTGAAGGGCAGCGACCTGTCCGCGAGCGAGAAGCAGGTGCTGGCCTACACCGACCTGGCACTGAAGAACTCGTCCGCCCCGCCGCAGGCCTCCCCGGCTGCCTCGACCGCGGTCGGCGACCTGTTGCTGAAGGTCAGCCAGGACATCGCGTTCAACAAGATCTCGATCAAGCAAGGCGTGCCGAAGTTCATGGCCGACGCCGGCAAGACCCTCGACGGCAAGTGATTGGAGACCCCTATGAACCCCGTCACCACCGGCCGCACCGCGACCTGGGCGATGGAGCAGCTCGTCCGAGCCCTGGCGGAGAAAGGCATAGCCGACGTACCGGTCCGGCTGGCCACTCCCGACGAGGTCCCCGCCGCGGACCTCGCCGACGTTCCCGAGTCGTACGCCGTAGTCCGTGACGGCGACGAGATCGTTGTCGTCAGCAACGACGAGACAGGACTGCGCTGCGGCGTACTCGAGCTCGCGGACCGAGTCGCCGCGGGCGAGGACCTCGCCGGTACGACGCCGTACGCCGAGCAGCCCGCCGTACCTGTCCGGGGTGTGGTGCGGTCGTTCTCCAGCGTGGACGAGGACACGCCCTGGTTCCACGACCAGCAGTTCTGGACCGAATACCTGACCTGGCTGGCCGCGGCCCGGTTCAACCGGTTCCACCTGGCGCTCGGCATGCAGTACAACTACGGCGCCGATCGGCACGGCGCGACCGACAACTACCTGTGCTTCGTGTACCCGTTCCTCTTCGACGTGGACGGGTACGAAGTACAGGCCGAGGGCGTCGGGGCGGACGAGCAGAAGCGCAACCTCGACACCCTGCGGTTCATTGCGGCCGAGAGCAAGCGCCGCGGGCTGAAGTTCCAACTCGGTCTGTGGAACCACGCATACGACTACGGCCGGGACTCGGTGCACCGGTACCCGATCACCGGGATCGGTCCGGACACGCATGCGGAGTACTGCAAGGCCGGTATCGCCAAGCTGCTCACGGAGTGCCCTGACATCGACGGGCTGACGTTCCGGGTGCACTACGAGGGCGGTATCGCCGACCATCAGCACGAGATCTTCTGGCGGGCGGTGTTCGAAGGCGCGAACTCGGTCGGCCGGCCGCTGGAGATCGACATGCATGCCAAGGGCGTCGACCAGGCCCTGCTCGATGCCGTCGACCTACCGAACCTGTCGCCGGTGCTGTCGGCGAAGTACTGGGCCGAGCATGTGGGTTTGCCGTACCACCAGGCCTCGATCCGGGCGAAGGAGACGGCCAAGCCGATCCCGGCCGGCCACGAGATGAAGGGCATCACCGAGTTCTCCCGCCGGTTCACCCGCTACGGGTACGGCGACTTCCTGCGCGAGGATCGGACCGTCGACCTGATGTTCCGGGTCTGGCCGGGAACCCAGAAGCTGCTGGCCTGGGGCGATCCCGCGATCGCGGCCGGGTACGGGCGACTGTCGACGTTCGGCGGATCCCGCGGCGTCGACCTGTGCGAACCCCTGTTCTTCAAGGGACGCAAGGGCAGCGGCGAGGTGGGCAAGCGCGACCCGTACGTCCGCGAGGACCTCAGGTTGTCTGACAACCGGGAGTGGACCAAGTACCGCTACGGCTATCTGTTGTGGGGCCGGCTCCTCTACAACCCCGATGCCGAGCCCGAGACGTGGCGCCGCCACCTGAGGTCGACGTACGGCGAGGCCGCGGCGCACGTCGAGGACGCCCTGAGCCCACTCAGCCGGATCCTCCCGCTGGTGACCGTGGTCCACGGCGTCGGCGGATCGAACAACGGCTACTGGCCCGAGGCGTACCTCAACCTCCCGATCTCGTCGCGCGTCGAATCGCCGCACTACGCCGGCGACACCGATCCGCCGGCGAACTGGGGTGGCGTCAGCCCGTTCGACCCGACGACGTTCTACGCCATCGACGAGTACGTCGCGGCGGTGGCGAGCCGCTCGGTGTCAGCGAAGTACACGCCGCTCGAGGTGGCCGGGTGGATCGAGCGGCTGGTCGACGACGGACAGCAGGCCCTAACGCGTGTCCGCCAGACCGCAGAGCAGTCGGACGCACAGGTTCGCCGGGTACTGATCGATCTGGAGATCCTGGTCAGACTGGGCCGGTTCTTCGGCGGCAAGTTCCGGGCGGCGGTCGACTACTCGATCTTCCGCACCACCGAGGACGTCGCTTCGCTGCAGTCCGCCCTGCGGCACTACCGGGCCGCACGGGACGCGTACGCCGAGATCCCGGTCCTCGTCGAGGGTGTCTACCAACGGGATCTGCGCTTCGGGATCGAGACCTCCGAACACGGCCACTGGGCCGATCGAGTCCCGGACATGGACGTCGACCTGGCTGCCCTCAACGAGGAGCTACGGGAGGCAGCGGGCACAGAGCCTGCTGCCGCGTTGCTCGCGGCACCAGTCCGGCCAGCTGCGCCCGGCGTGGAACACACGGTGCCGGAGAGCTTCGATCGGGGCAGACCGGTCACGCTGTCGCTGGACGTCGTGGATCCGGACGTGATCGGCGCAACACTGCACTACCGGCACGTGGACCAGTCGAAGCCCTGGCAGCAGGTCCCGATGGAGCTGTCCGGGCAGACCTTGTCCGGCACGATCGACGGTGAGTACACGGCGTCGACGTACCCGCTGATGTACTTCTTCAGCGTGCAGCACCGGTCCGGTGGGCAGGCGCTCTACCCCGGCCTGGCCGCCGACCTGTCCAACCAGCCGTACGTCGTCCTGGGCTCCGCGACCGTCAACGGATGATCGCTGCGATCACGACGATCGCGACGAGCGCTACCAGCACGACAGAGGTGATGAGTCGACGGGTCCGGGGGTCCACTTGCTCAGGCTAGTGGACCCCCGTCCGGGTCGTTCACACCAGTGGGTAGTTGCCGACCAGCACACCGAGCGGGTCGACCCGCTGCTTGATCTCGCGGAGTCTGGCCAGGTCGGGCTCGCTGATGGAGTCCTGCAGCGACTCCCACGCGGACAGACCGGTCGGCGGCAGCTCATCGGTGTGCCACGGCGCCAGCGTCTCCTTCAACGCTCGCAGTGCGGTCTCCGCTGACTCCTGCAACTCCGGCACCGGCACGATCGACACAGCCAGCACCATGTACTGGGCTCGGGGGTCAGCCGCTGCCACGCCGGGGTGACCAACCTCACCACTCGCCCGCAGGTGGCGGATCTGCACCTGGAAGATCAGCGACGGCTGACCGGCGTACTCGAGCAGTGTGCCGATCAGCTCCGGTGTGAGCTCGTCGAACGTGCTGGTGATCAGTGACAGCGCCTGCGGCGGCGCCGGCACCGCATTCATCTCCGCAACCCCACTCGGCGACAACGGAGTGAACGAGTCAGCAACAGGTGTCCCAGCCGCACGGAGAGTGGACAGCACTCCTTCAAGCGCGGCTGGCTCGTACGGCGTGATCGCGTCGACCATGCAGAACGACTTCCCGCGTACTGCGTCCGGCAGCGCCGGTGAGTGCGGGTAGTGGATCAGGTACGCCCACAACGTCACCTGCTCCGGCGCCTCCTGCGTCGCCTTCGCGTACGCCGTCAGCACCGCCTCGGACTGCTCGATCGGGAACATCAGCCGCCCACCGGTGATCTCCGGAGCCGGATGCAACTCCACCTCGACCGACGTCACCACACCGAAGTTCCCGCCGCCACCACGCAGCGCCCACATCAGGTCCGGGTCAACCGAGTCGTCGATCCATCGGCAGATCCCGGAACCGTCGACGATCTCCGCAGCCCGCAGACTGCCCGCACCACTCCCGTAGGGCCGCGAGAACCACGAGAACCCACCACTCGTACAGAAGCCGGCCACCGAGATGTTGCTGCTCGTGCCAGGCAGTCCAGTGAGCCCGGTGCCGTCCAGCGCTGCCTGCACAGTCCCCCAGCGCACTCCGGCGCCCAGCCGAGCGATGCGTGCGTGCGGATCCACCCACACGTCATCCAGCGCGGAGGTCCGCACCACAATCGTCCCGTCGAGCGCACGAGTCGCACCGTGCCCACCCGCTTGCGCAGCAACCTTCAGCCCGCGCGCACCGGCGTACGCGATCGTGAACTCGACATCGTTCGGCCCGCTCGCCTCCACGACGGCCGCAGGCTGCTGATCGACAGACAGGTTCCACCCCCGCCGCACCTGCTCCCAGTCCGGGTCGTCCGGCGTCACCAGTCGACCCTTCAATACCTGACGCAGTTCATGCATGATCCGGCCACCTCTCCCCCGGCGGTATCCCTCGGATCCATGATGGCCCAACAGCGGTCCAGACCGATTAGTGCAGATTGATCAGGGGTTCCGGGCGGTGGACGCCGCGGGGGCGGTAGCCGAGGGCGTCGGACAGGCCCAGGTAGTCCGAGAGCAGCCAGATGATGGCCAGCCACATCTCGGTGCCTTGCAGGCCGGGGATTGCGCGGTCGTCGGTGCCGTCGGGAGCGAACGCGAAGCCTGCGCCGTCGACCCAGCGCGGGAGGATCGCGCGCAGTTGTTCCTCGGCCCAGCGGCGACCCTCCTGCTCGCCGTACGTCGTCTGCTTGCGGGCCAGCCACAGCGGGTGGATGACGTCGAGCACGTTGCAGGAGTTGTAGTTGTCGCCGGTGAACATCCGACGGTCGTTGCTGTGGGCAAGGACGGTGGCGACGGCTTGTTCGGGGTACGGCAGCGGGAGGCCGAACTGCGCATACGTGCCGCGGGTGAGGCGGTAGAAACCGTTCACGACCTGCAGCCAGCCGTCGTCGGGATGTTGGTGACCCCAAGCGCCGGT
The DNA here is from genome assembly GCF_042715335.1 of Kribbella sp. NPDC058693. Taxonomy (NCBI): domain Bacteria; kingdom Bacillati; phylum Actinomycetota; class Actinomycetes; order Propionibacteriales; family Kribbellaceae; genus Kribbella; species Kribbella sp. NPDC058693. Next base: position 748,909 of record NZ_JBHXSQ010000003.1, on the reverse strand, counting down.
CGTTGGGTCGACCCTCGTTACGAGCCAGCCCATCAGGGCTTCGAGCGGGCCGGATTCGTTGTGGTCGTGGAGATTCCGGGCGATCGCGGTGCCGAGGTGATCGATACCAGCTCCGGCCGACCAAGATTTCCTTGCCCAGGGCAAATTGTCCAGATCGGCAAAACCGAAGGCGGTGTCGATCGGGTGCTCGAAGCTGCTGTCGAGGACCTGGAGGGCGTACCCGACACACAGCACGTGATAGCCGGCCGGCCCTTCCAGGACAGAGAGTTTGCTGTCGTCCGGCAGGTCCAGCCCGGCATCCGACAGGTCTCCTGGTGCGACCAGTCCGGTCTTCGGATCCTGCCGATGACGGAGACGGCGGACCAGGTCGTCACGGGTGTGGCCGGCCGGAGTTCGGCGTACCAGCAGGTCGGCGATCTCGATCGCGTCGCACCATGGGCGAACCGCCGGCTCGTGGCCGAGGTCGGGACGGTCGACGAAACGCTCACCGTCCCAAGAGCGAGCGAGCACGTCGTCGACCTGCGCACGCGCTTTGGCGGCGAAGGCGGTCAGTTGGGTGCGGAGGTCACCTGACATGGAGGATCCTGTTCGCGAGCGGAGGACGCGGGCGGGGTTGCCGGCGGCGACCGAGTTGGCCGGGATGTTCTTGGTGACGACCGCGCCGGCGCCGATGATGGTGTGCGGGCCGACGGTGACGCCGTCGAGGATCGTCACGTTGGAGCCGATCCAGACGTCGTCGCCGATCGTGATGCCGAGGGCGGTGTGAGGTTGCTTGAAGATCGGCTGACCGGGAGCCGTGCCGTGGTTGAAGGCGAGCAGCGACGTGTGGGCGCCGATCCGTACGCCGTCGCCGATCGTCACCTTGCCGCGGACGGCGGAGAACGGGTTGATCGTGGAGTCGGATCCGAGCGTGATGTTGCCGGTGACGTAGGCGTGCGCGGCGACGTACGAGCGCTCCCCCATCGTCAGCTCGTCGCAGTACACCGCGGCCGACTCCGCGACGTACACGTCGGCGGCGAGCCGGACCGACCCGCCGAGTCGCGCCTGCCGTTCGGCCTGGCGTTCGCGGTCGGCGTCGGAGGCCGTTCGCTTGTACTCCCACGGCAGGAAATCGAGTCGCAACGGCTCATTCGGCAACATGGGAAAACGCTATCCAAAACACCGCGGCCCCGCCAGCCCCGAAATGCCGCTGCTAACCTCCCGTCTGTGCGGGGAGCCAGGCGATGACGACGAGCGGATCTGTGACCGACGGCGGTGAGGTCGGCGACGACGGCCCACAGGGCGGCACGCGCCGCAGTCATCGGGTCACGATCAGCGATCTCGCCCGGCGGCTGCACATCTCGAAGGCGTCGGTCTCGTACGCGCTGAACGGGCGGGCCGGAGTCAGCGAGGAGACCCGGCGGCGGGTGCTCGATCTGGCCGAAGAGCTGGGCTTCCACCCGAACTCCGCCGCGGTTGCGCTGTCCGCCAGCCGGACGCGGACGATCGGGATCGTGATCGCTCGCGACCCGGCGCTGATCTCGACCGAAGCGTTCTACATGCGGACGCTGGTCGGCATCGAGCAGTACCTGAACGAGGTCGATTCGTCGCTGCTGCTCCGGCTGACGGGCGAGCACGGCGAGGATCTCGACGTACTGCGGCGATGGTCGCGGCAGGGGCGGGTCGACGGGTTCATCCTGTTCGACGAGCACGACGACGACCCGAGAATCCCGCTGCTGAAGGAGCTCGGGGTTCCGTGCGTGGTGGTGAGCTCGAACGCGCCGGACGACTCGGTCGGGCGGTTGATCAGCTCACCGGAGGAGACGGTCGGGCTGCTGCTCGATCACCTGGTCGAGCTCGGGCACCGGAACGTCGCGCATATCAGCGGGCCGTTCACGTTCGTCCACGAGCGGTTGCGGGTGAAGATCCTGCAGGAACAGGCCGCCGCGCGCGGGGTCGCCGTACGGCATATCGAAGGCAGCTACCGGTACGACGACGGCGCCGAGCTCACCCGTCAGTTGCTGAACGATGCGAACCCGCCGAGCGCGATCGTGCTCGGGAACGACCTGATGGCGGTCGCGGCGCTGCGGGTTGCGATGGACCTCGGTACGGCGGTGCCGGCCGAGGTCTCGATCCTCGCCTGGGACGACTCGCCGCTGTGCGAACTCGCCCGCCCCGGCATCACCGCGGTCGACCAGAAAACGATGGAACGCGGGCGCGCGGCCGCCGATCTGCTCCTGCGAATCGTGACCGGCGACAACGAAATTCACGAGGAAGCACCTGCGGGCGAGCTTCGCCCCCGCGATTCGAGCGGACCGGCACCTTTCTGAGCACTTTCAAGACTCTGTGAATTCATTCGGATTCGGAGGGTGTTGGATTGCGTTTGCCATGGGCACACGAGAGGTTGGATCAGTCACGAGGTCGTAACGAAGACCCCGGAACTGAACCGGTTAGGGTTTCGAAACTTAACCGGTTAGGTCAGTATGGGGCCGATCCGCCTTCGCAGCTCTGTGGAGGCTCGACGGGACGAGGGAGTCCGACGTGAGACTGCGTTCGTTTGTAGCCGCGGTGGCGGCGACCGCCATGGGAATCAGCCTCGCCGCGTGCGGTGGTGGCGACAAGAACGATTCCTCCGGCGGCGGTTCTGGTGGTGACCAGACGCTGACCTACTGGGCCAGCAACCAGGGCACCAGCCTGGACAACGACAAGGAGGTGCTGACCCCGGTCCTGCAGAAGTTCACCCAGGACACCGGCATCAAGGTCAACCTCGAGGTGATCGGCTGGAACGATCTGCAGACGCGGATCCAGACCGCGATCACCTCCGGCCAGGCGCCGGACGTGGTCAACATCGGCAACACCTGGGCGGCCTCGCTGCAGGCGACCGACGCGTTCCTGCCGTTCGACGGCGACGCGATGGGCGCCATCGGCGGGAAGGACAAGTTCGTGCCGACGGCTCTGGCGACCGGCGGCAAGGAAGGCACCGACCCGACCTCGGTCCCGCTCTACGGTCTGGCCTACGGCCTGTACTACAACAAGGCGATGTTCGCCGCGGCCGGCCTGCAGCCGCCGAAGACCTGGGAAGAGATGGTCACCGACGCGCAGAAGCTGACCGTCCCCGCCAAGAAGCAGTGGGGGATGGCGCTCGCGGCCGGCAGCTACACCGAGAACGTGCACTTCGCGTTCATCAACGCCGCGCAGAACAAGGCCGACTGGTTCGACGCCGACGGCAAGCCGACCTTCACCGGTGACGGCAACGTGCAGGGCGTGCTGCGGTACCTCGACCTGATGCAGAAGGACAAGGTCGCGAACCCGTCGAACGCGCAGTACGACAACGGCACCAAGTCGGTCAACGACTTCGCCACCAAGAAGGTCGCGATGGTCATCAACCAGAACAACGCCGACTCCTCGATCGTTGCCAACGGCATGAAGGCCGGCGAGTACGGCGTCGTACCGTTCCCGGCTCCGTCCGGCGCCGAGCAGGTCGCCAGCCACGTGGCCGGTATCAACCTGTCGGTGTTCAAGAACACCAAGCACAAGGACGCGGCGCTGAAGTTCGTCAAGTACATGACGGACGCGACCACGCAGACCACGCTGGGCAAGCCGTTCTCCTCGCTGCCGGTGCTGAAGGACGCGAAGCCGGTGTTCACCACCGACGCGGCCGAGGCGGCGACGTTCCAGGACGTCTACAACACCAAGTCCAAGCCGCTGCCGCTGGTGCCGGCCGAGGACCAGTTCGAGAGCACCGTCGGCAAGGCGATGAACTCGATGTTCGCCAAGATCGCGACCGGCGGAACGGTCACGGCCGACGATGTGAAGGCGGCGCTGAAGACCGCCCAGGATCAGGTGGCCGCAGGTAGCTGACCCGCGCTCAGTGGCCCGGACGACCCGTCCGGGCCACTGCCCGCGTCAGCCCCCACCACCGATCCGACAGACAGGAGGCGACCAGTCGATGTCCGTCGCCACACAGGAAGCGACGCCGGCCGCCGCGAAGCCTGCGAAGAAGAAGACCAAGCGCGGCCCCGAACACCGTCCCGGACTGAACCGGTGGCTGCCGTATCTGTTGCTGGCACCGGCCGTCCTGGCCGAACTGCTGATCCACATCATCCCGATGGTGGTCGGCATCTGGATGAGTTTCATCAAGCTGACCAAGTTCTTCATCGCGAACTGGTCCGCCGCGCCCAGCGCCGGGCTCAACAACTACAAGGTCGCACTGGACTTCAACAACGCGGTCGGTGAGGGCCTGCTGAAGTCGTTCGGCGTCACCGTCGCGTTCTCGCTGATCACGGTCGCCCTGTCCTGGGTGCTCGGGATGGCCGCCGCGGTTGCGCTGCAGCCGCCGTTCCGCGGCCGCGGCATCATCCGGACGTTCTTCCTGGTGCCGTACGCGCTTCCGGCGTACGCCGGGATCCTGACCTGGAACTTCATGCTCCAGCGCGACACCGGCGCCGTTAACCACGTGCTGAACCAGCTGCACCTGAGCGACGGCCGGACGTTCTGGCTGATCGGCAGCAACGCGCTGGTCTCGCTGATCACGGTCGCGACCTGGAAGCTGTGGACGTTCGCGTTCCTCACGCTGATGGCCGGCCTGCAGAGCATCCCGGGCGACCTGTACGAGGCCGCGTCGGTGGACGGCGCGGGCAACCTCCGGCAGTGGCGCAACATCACGCTGCCGTCGCTGCGACCGGTCAACCTCGTGCTCGTACTCGTCCTTTTCCTGTGGACGTTCAGCGACTTCAACACGCCGTACGTGCTGTTCGGTACGGCGCAGCCGCCGGCCGGTGACCTGATCACGTTCCACATCTACAACGCGTCGTTCCTGACCTGGAACTTCGGCACCGGTGCGGCGATGTCCGTGCTGCTGCTGATCTTCCTGATGATCGTCACCGGCGCGTATCTGCTCGTCACCGGAAGGAGGTCGCGTCGTGCGTGAGACCCAGGGTTTCAAGATCTACCGCGGTGTCGTGCTGACCGTGCTCGGCCTGTTCGTCCTCGTCCCGCTGTACGTGATGATCACGTCGTCTCTGAAGCCGCTGAAGGACGTGCAGGGCGCGTTCAGCTGGTGGCCGTCGAACCTGACGCTGGCGCCGTTCGTGGACATGTGGAAGACGGTGCCGCTGGCCCGGTACTTCGTGAACAGCACGATCGTGTCCGTGTCGGCGACGGTGTTCTCGGTGGCGATCGCGATCCTGGCGGCGTTCGCGGTGTCGCGGTTCCGGTTCCGCGGGCGGACGGCGTTCACGACGACCGTGTTGTCGACGCAGATGTTCCCGGGTGTGCTGTTCCTGCTGCCGTTGTTCCTGATCTTCGTGAACATCAACAACTCGTTCGGGCTGCAGCTGGTCGGGACGCGGCTCGGCTTGATCATCACGTACCTGACGTTCAGCCTGCCGTTCTCGATCTGGATGCTCGCCGGGTACTTCGACAGCATCCCGCGCGAGCTCGACGAGGCCGCGCTGGTGGACGGCTGCGGACCGATGGGCGCGCTGTGGCGCGTCGTACTGCCGGCCGCCCGGCCTGGCGTGATCGCGGTCGCGATCTACTCGTTCATGACCGCGTGGGGCGAGGTCCTGTTCGCCTCGGTGATGACCACCGAAGCCAACCGCACACTCTCGGTCGGCCTACGCCAGTACTCCACCCAGACCAACATCTACTGGAACCAGATCATGGCCGCCGCCCTGGTCGTCAGCGTCCCAGTGGTCATCGGCTTCCTTCTCGCCCAACGCCACTTCGTCGCCGGCGTGACCGCCGGCGCGGTGAAGTAGTCAGACGAAGAGTTTTTCGCCCCAGTACCCGCCGGGGGTTACCCCCGGCGGGCAGGCGAAGATGCCGGAGCCTACGTGGTGGATGTACTCGTTCATCGTGTCGTTCTTGGCCAGTTGGTTCTGGATCGGGATGAATTGTTTGCGGGGGTCGCGTTGGTAGGCGAGGAAGAACAGGCCGGCGTCCAGGCGGCCGAGGCCGTCGGAACCGTCGACGAAGTTGTAGCCGCGGCGGAGTAGTTCGGCGCCCTTGTTGAACGTGGGGTGGGCGAGGCGGACGTGGGAGTCGGCCGGGATCTTCGGCTGGCCGTCGGCCTGTTTGGCGTTGAAGTCGAGGGTGTCGAACTCGTCGGCCTTGCCGAGTGGTGCGCCGGTGCCTTTGCCGCGGCCGATGATGCCTTCTTGTTCGCCGAGTGAGGTGCGGTCCCAGATCTCGATGTTCATCCGAATCCTGCGCGAGACCAGGTAGGAGCCGCCGACCATCCAGTCGGGGCCGTCCTCGGGTTGGACCCACAGTTGCTGCTCGAGTTTGTCGGCGTCCTCGAGCTTGAGGTTGTTGGTGCCGTCCTTGAAGCCGAACAGGTTCCGCGGCGTCGACTGGGCGCGGGACGTGGACGACGTACGGCCGAAGCCGAGCTGGGAATACCGTACGGCGACTCGCCCGAAACCGATGCGAGCCAGGTTGCGGATGGCGTGTACGGCGACCTGGGGGTCGTCGGAGCAGGCCTGTACGGCGATGTCGCCGTACGAGCGGTTGGGGTCGAGGTCGTCTCCGATGAAGTGCGGCAGGTCGACGAGGGCCTTCGGGCGTTTCGCGGCGAGACCGAAGCGCTTGTCGAACAGGGTCGGGCCGAAGCCGACGGTGATCGTCAGCCGTGCGGGTGGCAGGCCGACTGCTTCGCCGGTGTCCTCGGGCGGGGCTTCGTCCGGGCCGTTCACGGCGCCGTACTGGCCGATGTCGCGGCCGGCTGTCAGGAGGGCGGCCGCGGCGGTCCATTCCTTCAGCAGGCCGATCAGCTCGTCGCGGCTGGTCGTCGTCACATCAAACGCGGCGAAGTGCAGCCGATCCTGCACCGGCGTGGTGATGCCCGCCTGGTGCGGCCCGTGGAACTCAACCGGCCCGTTGGTGTCAGCAGCCTGCGACGGCTGGGTGGAGACCGCGGAGCGCACCGCATAACCGGCGACGCCGGTTGCCACGGCAGCACCCGCCGCGCCGAAGAGTCCGCGCCGCGAGAAACCCCGTCGCGGGTTCTCGGTTGGGGGTGTGGGTTCGTCGGTCATTTCTGGGCGATTGCTCCTGCTACCTTGCTGACCGGTTCGGCCAGGCCGTCGACTACGGCGCCGAGGGCCTTCTTCTCCGCCTCGGATGCGGTGTACGGCTTGAAGCCGTCGCCGTCGCGGTACTTGTCGAGGGACGCGAAGACCGCCTTGAAGTTCGTGTCGAGCTGCGTCACCAGCGCCGCGTCCCGCGCCTGCAGCGCCGGGCGGAGTGCCTGGACGGCCGCCTGCGAGCCCTCGACGTTCGCCTGGAAGTCCCACAGGTCGGTGTGCGAGTAGCGGTCCTCTTCGCCGGTGACCTTGCCGGTCGCGACCTCGTCGAGCAGTTCCTTCGCGCCATTGGCCAGCTGCAGCGGGGTCAGCTTCACGACCTTGGCCTTCGCCACGACCGTCTTCACGTCGGTCAGCAACTGGTCGGCGTACTTGTCCATGCCCTTGGTGCTGTTGGAGACCCACAGCGCCTGCTCGATCCGGTGGTACCCGGTCCACTCGGTCCCCGGCTCGACGTCGTTCACCCGGGCGTCGATCTTCGGGTCGAGATCGCCGAACGACTCCGCGACCGGCTCGATCCGCTCCCAGTACGTCCGCGACACCGGGAACAGCGCCTTCGCCTTCGCGACGTCGCCGGCCTTCACCGCGGCCACGAACTCGGTGGTCTTCTGCTCCAGCGCGACCGCCTGCGAGTTCACGTACCGCTGGTAGCTCTCGGTCGCCTGCTTGAGCTCGGTGTCGGTGTCGACCTGCGCCGGCGCGTCACCCGTGACAGTCAGGTCGCCGCGGATGCCGTCGCCGACCATGCCCGGCTTGCAGACCGCCTGGTACTTGCCGGTCGGCAGCTCGACGATCAGATCCCGCTTCAGGCCCGGGCCGATGTTCTCGACCTCGCCCATCACCCGGTCGCCATCGGCGTACACGTAGAACTCCGTGACCTTGCTACCGCCGTTCGACACCGAGAACGTGCTGGTGCCGGACTTCACGTCGCGGCGGCTGAGGTCACAGCCCGAGTCGGACGCCTTCACCGAGACGGGGCCGGTGCCGTCGTCCTTGGCCGCGGGCGTGTCCTTCGCGCACGCGGTCAGCGCGCCGATACCGATGACGACGCCGAGGACGGCGGCCCGACGGGGCAATGAGCTGGACATGGTTCTCCTGAGCGGGGATGTGAGGGGTGGATCAGGCCGCTTCGCCGGCGGTCTTGGCCGCCGGTACGGCGGGCGGCGTGGAGCTCTTCACCGGACGGAAGTAGAGCACCATCACCGGGACCAGATAGACGACCCACGCGGTTGCCTCTAGCACGGTGGGGGTCGGGTTGAAGTTGAAGATGCCCTTGAGCAGTACGCCGTACCAGCTGTCCGGCGGGATCACATGCGAGATGTCGAACGCGAGATGGTCCAGGCCGGGCAGGATGCCCGCCTCCTGCAGGTCGTGGAACCCGTACGCGAAGATGCCGGCCGCGACCAGGATCAGCACCGCGCCGGTCCACTTGAAGAACACGGCCAGGTTGATCTTCACCGCGCCCTTGTAGATCGCGACCCCCAGCAGCACCGACGTACCGAGGCCGAGCAGCACCCCGATCAGCGGTACGGCGGTGGTCGCGGTGGCGGCGGACGCGTACACGATGAACGCGGTCTCGATGCTCTCCCGGAACACCGCCAGGAACGCGAGGATGACGACGGCGCGGGACCCGACCTCGAGCGCCTGCCCCATCCGCTCGCGCAGTTCCTTGGCGATACTGCGGGACGCCTTGCGCATCCAGAAGATCATCCAGGTGACGAAGCCGACCGCGAGGATCGACATCACCCCGCCGACGGTCTCCTGGGTGGTGAACGACTTCGCGGTCAGCGAGGTGACGAACTGGAGCAGGCCCCAGGCGACGGCCGCGACACCGAGCGCCGTCGCAACACCGATCCAGACCAGTTTCAGGCGATCGCGATGCCCCGACTTGACCAGGAACGTGGCGAGGATGCTGACAACCAGCGAAGCCTCGAGTCCCTCACGGAGTCCGATCAGATAGTTCGCGAGCATGGCGGCGACACTTCCAGAGCATTAGGTACGGCTAACCTTGCTGAGGTTAACCTAAGAAGTCCCATTCGCCTACTGTGTCGTACGCCGCACTTTGCCCCGGACCCTCACCGAGCCGGGATTGAATCAACTGCAGGCTACCCGCGGTCCAGACCGGACCGTCGTAGGTGTCGAAAACCCTGACCCACCTGGTCACATCGATCGGTCGCCGCAACCGGGCCAGGGTCACATGCGGGGTGAACTTCCGGCCCTCGACGGTGACGCCGGCCCGACTCGCCGCCGACCGCGTGGTCACCGACAGGTGCTTCAGCGATTCGGTGTCGTCGCGCACTCCGGCGTACAGCACCCGCGCGTCCGGTACGCCGGGGAACGCGCCCGCGCCGGTCAACTGCAACTCGAACGGCTTCTGCCGTTGCGCGGCCGCCTCCAGCCGCTCCTCGAGCTCCTCGGTCTTCCAGTCCGGTACGTCGCCGAGGAACGCCAGCGTGATGTGCCAGTGCTGCTCCGAGGCCCACCGGATGTCGTCATCCGGATGCTCCCGCCGCGGCTCGACGAACTCGCTCAGATCCTCCACAACTTCGATGGGTGGCACCACGGCCACGAACAATCGCATCCCGAAATGCTATCGGTGGTGGAAACTGCTTTGTGTGGAACTCAAACTGCCGTCGCCGTGTGTGGTGATCCTGGTGGGGCCAGGGGCGTCGGGGAAGTCGACCTGGGCGGCGGAGCTGTTCGCGCCGGAGTTGATCGTGTCGAGTGACCGGTTGCGGGCGTTGGTCGGTGCCGGGGAGGACGATATTGCGGCCAGTGCGGATGCGTTCGCGTTGCTGGATGTGGTGGTGCGGCAACGAATCGGGCGGCGGTTGACGACTGTGATCGACACTCTCGGCCTCGACAAGGACCGGCGGTTGGAGTGGCTGCGGCTGGCGCGTGAGGCCGGGATGGCCTGTGTGGCGGTGGGTTTCGATACTCCGGCCGAAGAGTGCCGGCGGCGGAATCGGGAGCGGTCGGCCAAGCGGATCCCGGCTGATGTGCTGACCTCGCAGTTACGGTCGTGGGCGGCGGCGAAGAAGGAGTTGCCGGACGAAGGGTACGACCAGGTTCTGCAACCGACGGCCGTTCGGGTGGTCCCTGAGGCGTTTGTGGACGCGGGCGAGGCGGCTGTGCGGCAGGTGGAGAAGCCGAGCGGGCTGAGGTTCGGGTTGCAGCTGAGCAGTTACACGCATCCAGGTGGTCGGGCGGGGCTGGCGGCTTGGGTGCGGGAGGTGGCTTCGAAGGCTGAGGCGGTGGGGTTCGACTCGATCTATGTGATGGATCATTTCCGGCAGATCCCGCAGGTCGGGCGGGCGTGGGACGACTTCCTGGAGAGCTGGACGACGCTGGGGTATCTGGCGGCCTGCACCACGCGCGTACGCCTCGGCACGTTGGTCTCGGGCATCACCTATCGGAACGTCGCCCACCTCGGGAAGATCGCGGCGACGCTCGACGTGTTGAGTGGTGGGCGGGCGGTGTGCGGCGTCGGGCTCGCGTGGTTCGAGGCCGAGCACAAGGCCTACGGCTGGTCGTTCCCGCCGGTGAGTGAGCGGTATGCCTTGCTCGAGGACGCGTTGCAGTTGCTGCCGGTTTTATGGGGACCAGGCAACAAACCGTTCCACGGCAAGGTTCTCGACGTACCGGACACCACGTGCTACCCGCGGCCGTTGCAGGAACACCTGCCGGTGCTGGTCGGCGGGAGCGGACCGCGGACGCTCAGGCTGGCGGCGCGGTACGCCGATGCCGTGAACGTCTTCGGGGACGCCGCCGCGGTCCGGAAGGCTGTCGGTCACCTCGGCGATCGCCCCGTCGAGGTGACCCACCTGTCGACAACCCTTGTGGGTAAGGACTCCCGGCAGCTGGACGAGCTCGTGCAGAAGCTGCGCCCGAGGAACGTGAACCCGGCGCGGTACGCCGCGATGGTGAACGCCGGCACGGTGGACGATCAGATCGGTCGGTTCCGCGAGCTGTCCGAGGCGGGTGTGGCCGAGGTGATGATCAGCCTGCCCGACCTCGAGACGCTCGACACGGTCGCCGACGTGATCTCAGCCTTCCGGGTGTAGGTCCAGCTGCAGCAACGCGTTCTCGATCAGTTCGGGCATCGCCGGATGGATCCAGTACTGCTGACGCGCCATCGAGTACGCGTCCAGGCCGAAACTCATCGCCTGGATGATCGGCTGGATCACGGTCGGCGCCTGCGGTCCCATGATGTGCGCGCCGATGACCTGACCGGTCTTCGGGTCGGCCAGGATCTTCGCGAACCCGGTCGTGTCCTCCATCGCCCAGCCGTACGCGATATCGGCGTACCGCTGAACCGCTTTCACATAAGGGATCCCGCGCTCCTTCGCCTGCTCCTCGGTCAGGCCGACGGAGGCGATCTGCGGCGCGCTGAAGACCGCGTGCGGTACGAAGCGGTGGTCGGACTCGATCCGGTCGTCCGGGTTGAGCAGGTTGTGCTTCACCACCCGGGCCTCGTGGTTCGCGACGTGCTTCAGCTGGTGCGGGGTGGTCACATCGCCCAGCGCGTAGATGCCGTCGACGGTGGTCTGCTGGTACTTGTCCACGACCACCCGCGCCTCGCTGTCGACCTCGACACCGGTGGCGTCCAGGTTCAGCAGGTCGGAGTTCGGTTCCCGGCCGACCGCGACCAGGAGCTCGTCGACGACCAGGGTGTCGATCCCGGCCGGGTGCAGCATCTTGAGCGCGATCGAGCCGTCCTCATGGCGTGTCACCCGGACGGTCTCGTGGTTCAGGCGTACGTCGTACAGCTCCTGGGCGATCTTCGTGTACGCCGAGGCGAGCTCGCCGTCCTCGTGCCGGAGCAGCACGTTCGAGCGCGCGATGATCGTCACCTCCACCCCGAACGACGCGAACACGTGCGCGAACTCGGCCGCGACGAACCCGCTGCCGATGATCGCCAGCCGGCGCGGCAGCTCGTCGAGCCGCATGATCGTGTTCGAGGTGTGGAACCCGGTCTCCTCGAGCCCCGGGATCGGCGGCACGATCGGCCGACTACCGGTGGCGAGCACGAACTGGTCGGCGCTGAACACGCTCGTCGACCCGTCCTTGTTGTCGACGGTCAGTTCCTTGAACCCGGTGAACCGGCCGGTCCCGTCGTACACGGTGACGTTGGCGTTGTCCGGGCTGTGGTGCCGGTACTCCGAGCCGCCCGCCGCGATCGGGTCGATCCGGCCGAAGATCCGGTCCCGGACGTCGGGCCAGCGGACGTCGAGCAGTTGCTCGTCGACGCCGTACCGTGAGCTCTCCGACGGGGTCGCGGCCACGTCGGCGGCGTGCACGAACATCTTGGTCGGGATACAACCGACGTTCAGGCAGGTGCCGCCGAAGGTGCCACGCTCGACGATCGCGACCTTCCGGTCCGCGAACCGCTTGTTCACGATCGTGTTGCCGGATCCTGTCCCAATGACTACCAGGTCGTAATGGGTCACACCTCATTGTGCCGCTTACACGCAAGTCGGCCTGCGGTTACACGCAGGAACCTGCGGTGGACCCGCTCAGGAGGGAAGATGGGGAGGGTGGGAAGCGGTGAGCTGAAAAGCACGAACGGCACGGTCGTCTGGGACGGCATCGGGATCCTTCGCCTCCGGTACGACGGAACGCAAGCCGGACTCGATGCGCTGACCAGCTCGTTGCGGACCCGCCTGGGCGAACGGATCCTGCCGGTCGAGGCGCTCAAGGCGGTCGAGGTCAGCGGGGCCGGTCTCAAGCTCATCCTGCGCGACGGCGCCGACCCGCTCCAGTCAGTGACCGGCGGTCAGGTCGTGATGGACCTGTATGACTTCCCGGAGGTCGACCCCGCGCTCGCGGAGCAGATCGCCCGCGACATCCGCAGTACCCTTGTCCGCCGCGACGTACCGCCGACGACCTCCGCCCGCTGGTTGCTCGCACCGCCGGTCGCGCCGGACCGGCTCACGGGCCGGGACGCGACGCTGTCGGTAGCGAACGGGCGGCTCACGTTCGACTACAAACGGTCCGCGGGCCGGAGGAAGAAAGCGCTCGGCGCGCAGTGGTCGGTGCCGCTGGTCGACATCATCGACGTCGAGTGGTCGCCGACCCCTGGGCGATTCGGCGCCCGCGGCTTCCTCCGGATCGCCACGGCCGGTACGCCGGACGAGCGCCCGAAGCCGAAGCACGACCCGGCGGCGATGCTGATCGAGGCCGGCGCCGACGTCGACGCGCTGTTCTTCGCCGCCCGCCTGCTGACCCGGATCCGGCCCTAAGCGACTCTCGGTCCGACGTCCTGCTTCGCGCCGGGCTCGTCCTTGAGCGCCACGGGCTCGTCGTCGAGCGGGACGGTCTCGAGGACTGCCTTGTCGCCGAGCAGCTCGGTCTGCGGCAGCACCTCGAGATGCGGGCGCGGCAGCAACCGCGGCCGGATCGCGAGACCGCGTCGGCGGGAGAAGTACAGCACCGAGGCGACGGTCCCGAGCACGGTCAGTCCACCGCCGACGATCAGCGAGTACCGCGCGCCGAACACCTGCCCGATCCAGCCGATGAACGGCGAGCCGATCGGCGTACCGCCCATCAGGACCGTCATGTACAGCGCCATCACCCGGCCACGCATGGTCGGCTCGATGCTCAGCTGCATGGTCGCGTTCGCCGAGGTCAGCATGGTCAGGGAGGCCAGGCCGACGATCGGCAGCACCAACGCGAAGGTCAGGTACGTCGGCATCAAGGCGCTGACGATCTCGGCGATACCGAACGCCAGCGCGGCGCCGATCACCAGGCGGGCCCGGATCCGGACCCGGCGAGCCGCGAGCAACGCACCGGCCAGCGAGCCGATCGCGAGCACCGAGCCGAGGATGCCGTACTCCCCCGCGCCCTTGTGGAACACACTCGTTGCCATCAGCGCCGAGGTGAGCTGGAAGTTCAGGCCGAAGGTGCCGGCGAAGAAGACCGCGACCAGGACCATCATCAGGTCCGGCCGGCGCCACAGGTAGCGCATACCGTCGCGGATCATGCCCTTCTCGCGGCCGGCGGGCTTCGGGGTGTGCAGCTCGGACACGCGCATCAGCCGCAGCGAGAGGATCACCGCGGCGTACGTGAAGCCGTTGACCAGGATCACCGGACCTGTGCCGATCCAGTTGATCAGCAGACCGGCCAGCGCCGGGCCGAGCAGCCGGGCGGCGTTGAAGGACGCCGAGTTCAGCCCGACGGCGTTGGAGAGCTCGTCGCGGCCGACCATCTCGACGACGAAGGACTGCCGGGTCGGGGCGTCGAACGCCGTACCGACACCGAACAGCAGGGCGAGCAGGTACACATGCCAGGTCTGTACGACGCCGCCGATCGTGAGGCCACCGAGCGTCAGGGCGACGCTGGCCATCGCGATCTGGGTGACGGTCAGCACGGTCCGCTTCGGGAAGCGGTCGGCGACCAGTCCGGCGTACGGGCCGAGCAAGAGGGCAGGCAGGAACTGGAGTCCGGTGACGATACCGAGCGCCGTACCGGAGTGGGTCAGCTCCAGGACCAGCCAGTCCTGGGCGACACGCTGCATCCAGGTGCCGACGTTCGAGACGATCGCGCCGGTGGCGTAGAGACGGAAGTTACGGACTTTGAACGCGCGGAAGGTCGGGCTCACTGGGCCGCCAGGCGTTCGAGAACAGGTGCTGCCTTGCGCAGGATGTCGCGCTCCTCGGGGGTCAATTGCTTCAGCTTGGTCTGCAGCCACTCGTCGCGGCGCCGGCGGTTCGCCAGGATCAGCTCGTCGGCGCGGCCGGTCAGCTCGACGACGATCTGGCGCTTGTCGGTCGGGTGCGGGCGGCGGATCACCAGACCCGCCTCCTCCATGTTCGTCACGATCCGCGTCATCGACGGCGGCTTCACCTGCTCGTGGGAGGCCAGCTCGCCGATCGTCATCGACTCGTGCTTGGACAGCGCGCCGAGCACGCTGAGCTGGTTCGCGGTGAGATCGTGACCGGGCTCACGCTGACGCCGGATCTGCCGGGACAACCTGAGCGTCGACGACCGCAGGGCACTGGCCAGCCCGACGTCACTCTTCACCTGCTGGGCTACGACTTCGGGCATGTCTTTACCTTAACTCATTACCTTTGCTAACTAAAACCGGTGACCGGCGGCTGGTATTCCCGGCCCCGCTAGAGTTCCGGTTCATGAGCGCCGAGCTGGAGCGGTACGAGCAGCGGTTCCGGCAGGCCGGGCTGCCGCTGTTCATCGAGGACTTCTCGCCGACGCACGACATCTTCACGCGGGCGACCCCGCTGCTGGTGCTGGTGTTCCTGGCCGAGATGCTCGGCGCGATCTCGCTCAACTGGCCGCTCTGGGTGAACCTGCTCGCGGCGCTCGGCGGTCTCGCGTTCCTGATCGGCGGGTTCGGCGTACTGAACCGGCTCCGCGGCCGGCCCTTCTGGTCGCTGCCGAAACGGTTCGGGACGCCCGAGCTGGCGGTCTTCGTACTGCTGCCGGCCAGCCTGCCGGTGGTCTCCGACGGTCAGATCCGCCAGTTCTTCGGAGTTGCCGCCGGCAACCTGCTGCTCGTCGGCCTGGTGTACACCGTGGTCGGCTACGGCCTCGTCGGTACGACGCTGTGGGGGCTGCGCCGGCTCGCGGGTGAGCTGGCGAACTCCGTGGCCAGCCTGGTCCGGGCGCTACCGCTGCTACTGATCTTCTCGCTGGTGCTGTTCATCACCGCGGACACGTGGCAGGTGTTCGCGGGTATGCCGGTCGCCTTCGTCGTGTTCCTCGCGGTCGGCTTCGCCGTACTCAGCAATCTGTTCCTGATGCTGCGACTGCCGCGCGAGCTGGAGGCGATCGAGCGCGACGTCAGCTCCGGGCCGCCGCTGCGCCGGGTCCAGCGGATGAACCTCAGCCTCAGCCTGGTGATCCGGCAGTGGATGCAGGTCCTCGTCGTCAGCAGTGGGGTCGGCCTGTTCTTCGTTGCCTTCGGCATGCTCGCGATCAGCGACCACATCTACCAGCAGTGGGGCATCGACCACGGCGGGTGGTCCCACACGTTGCTGATCCTGAACCACCCGGTGGTGATCAGCTCGTCGCTGGTGAAGGTTGCCGTCGGCATCGCAACCTTCACCGGCCTGTACTACTCGATCGCGCTCCTCACGGATGCGACGTACCGTGCCGACTTCCTCGAAAGCCTCACCACCGAACTCCGCGAGCTGTTCGTCACCCGCGCGGAGTACCTCGATCAGCGTGCTCAGGTGAGCCAGTCGGTGAGCGGGCCGATCGCGAAGTAGATGACGAAGAGCGCGGCGACGACCCACATCAGCGGGTGGACCTGGCGGGCCTTGCCGCGGACGGACTTCAGGATGACGTAGAAGACGAAGCCGGCGCCGATACCTGCCGAGATCGAGTACGTGAACGGCATCAGGACGATGGTCAGGAACGCCGGGAACGCGACCTCGATGTCGTCGAAGTCGATGCCCTTCACCTGCGTCATCATCAGGAAGCCGACCAGGATCAGCGCCGGTGTCGCGGCCTCGTACGGGACCAGCGTGACGAGCGGCGCGACCACCATCGAGATCAGGAAGCAGATCCCGGTCACCACGCTCGCCAGACCGGTCCGCGCGCCTTCACCGACACCCGACGCCGATTCGATGTACGACGTGTTGCTGGACACGCTCGCCGCGCCGCCGGCGGCAGCGGCGACGCTGTCGACGATCAGGATGCGCTGCGAGTTCGGCGGGATGCCGTCCTTGTCGAGCAGGCCGGCCTCGGCGCCGATCGCGGTCATCGTGCCCATCGTGTCGAAGAAGTCGGCCAGCATCAGCGTGAAGATCAGCAGGATCGCCGACACCGCGCCGATCTTCTCGAACGAGCCGAACAAGCTGAACTCGCCGATCGTGTCCAGGTTCGGTTTCGTGAACCACTGGTCCGGCAGCTTCGGCACGCTCAGGCCCCAGCCGCCGGGGTTGTCCGCGGTGCGGGCGCCGACGTTCGCGATCGCCTCGATGATGATCGCCAGCACGGTCGAGGCCAGGATGCCGATCAGGATCGCGCCCTTCACCTTCCGGGCGTACAGCGTGACGATCAGGATCAGGCCGACCACGAACACCAGCACCGGCCAGCCGCGGAGGGTGCCGCCGACACCTAGTTCGACCGGCGGGCCGGTGGGCGCGGCGGGACGACGTACGAAGCCTGCGTCGACCACACCGATGAACGCGATGAACAGGCCGATGCCGACGCTGATCGCGATCTTCAGCTGGAGCGGGACCGCCTCGAACACCGCCTTGCGGAAGCCGGTCAGCACGAGGATCAGGATGATCAGGCCCTCGAGCACGACCAGGCCCATCGCGTCGGCCCAGGTCATCTTGGTCGCGACCGAGAACGCGATGAACGCGTTCAGGCCGAGCCCGGTGGCGAGCGCGAGCGGGAAGTTCGCGACCACGCCCATCAGGATCGTGACCACACCGGCCACCAGCGCAGTCGCGACCGCGATCTTCGCGATCGCCGCGGCCGGGTCGGTGCCGCCGCCGACGAACTGGCCGGCGCCGTCCTTGACGGTGCCGATGATCAGCGGGTTCAGCACGACGATGTAGGCCATCGTGAAGAACGTGACCAGCCCACCACGGATCTCCCGGCCGAGCGTGGATCCGCGTTCACTGATCTTGAAGTACGCGTCGAGGGGACCGGAACCGGAGCGGGCCGTCGAGGCCTGGGGCGAGCTCATGCCCGCATCGTGCCAGGTCCTACCGGCCAGTTGCGAGCACTTACACCAATCCGTTGCGGGTTAGAGTGAGGGTGTGAGCGAGGAGCAGGACGGACCGAAGAAGCGCACCGACCCGACGAGCCAGTTGGCCCGCGGGGAGCTGGTGCACGCCGAGGTCAAACCGCTGGACCTGTCCGGCATCCCCAGCGTCATCACCGGCATCGCCCTGTGGGCGGTCGCCTTCGTCGTGCTGCTGATCTTCCGCGACCGCCTGAAGGACAACGGCCTCGACTGGTGGCTCTGGGTCCCCGTCGCCGGCTTCGGCCTGGGCCTCATCGGCCTCTGGTACTGCAAACGCCGCTGGACCGCCATCCAAGCCGGCCACCGCCCGGCGACAGAGGACTGAGTCGTACCGGAGGAGAGTCGGGTTGCCCGTCGAGTTTGAGGCGAAGGTGCTGGAGGTTGATCCGGCGGTCGTCGCGGAGAAGATCCTCGGGCTGGGTGGGCGTCGGGTTGCGGACCGGGTGATGCGGCGGTTGGTGTACGACGTTGCCGTGGGCGACGAGTCACGCTGGATCCGGCTGCGGGACAGCGGGACCGAGGTGACGCTCACCGTGAAGGAGATCGCCCACGACGGGATCGACGGTACGACGGAGACCGAGGTCGCGGTCAGCTCGTTCGAGACCACGGCCGACCTGCTACGCCGGATCGGCTTCGCCCCCAAGTCCTACCAGGAGAACCGCCGCACCAGCTTCGAGCTGTACGGCGCCCAACTCGAGCTGGACCACTGGCCCCACATCCCGCCGTACCTCGAGATCGAGAGCCACTCCCGCGAACACGTCGTAGAAGTGGCCACCACCCTCGGCTACTCCGAACACGAACTCACCGGCGAGAACACCACCAAGGTGTACGCCCGCTACGGCATCAACCTGTCCGACATCTCAGACCTCAGGTTCACTACAACCTGACACCCAGCTAGTTCCTGTTGCCGCGGGGAGTCAGGCGGGGTCGACGTACGGGAAGGCCGGTCGGCGCAGGCTTTCGTTCGTCGACGGGTCCAGGCCGGACGGTACGGCGGTGCCGGCAACCATCGAGAGCATGAGCTCCGGGGCGTTGTCGGCGAGACCGCGCCCGTTGCGGGTCGCGAATCCGAAGCTTGCCGGCGTGCCGACGACGTACGGGAGAACGTCGGGCAGCAGTTCGCGGGCGACCGTCTCACCGTAGCCGTGCGAGTCGCCCGCGGCGCCTCCGGCCGCGACCACCGCGGCGACCCTGTCAGCCAGATTCTTGCCGTCGGCAGTGAAGTCCTGCGACGGGTGGCGGGTGTTGGCCGGGTACGTGAAGCGGGTGTCGTCCGGCCAGAAGATCGGCCACATCATCGGATTGCCGGCCCGGTTGATCTGCCGCCAGCCGCCGGCGTCGGTCGCCAGCTTCGTGGTGCACCAGACCCCGGTGCGCGTACCCGGCGTGAGCACCGGGTGCTGGTGCGAGACCTCCAGCACGATCGACTCGACCGTGGTACCCGCGAAGCTGTTGCGCGCCTCCTCGGGACGCCATCCGGACAGGGCAACCGCCGTACCGTCGTGTACGGCGGCGTTCACCCGGGAGAGCAGCGACAGGTCGATGTAGAACGAGTCGTGGATCCGGCCGGCCCACACCCGCAGCCCTGCACCCTCGGCCGGCTCACCGGTCCTGCCCTCGAGGACGAGCTCTCCGTCGACGCTGTCCTCCCGGGCGTCGTCGCCGGTCAGCACGTGTACGGCGAGGGGCTGCCGGCCGGACGCATCGTGTTCGCCGAAGGAGATCCGGTAGGTGAGCGACTCGTACTCCGCGTCGTCGACGTGCACCTTGAACTCGTAGCGAGCCTCGTGGTGGAACCCCGGCTGGACGTCGTCCCCGGTGATCGTCGAGTTGACGTCCATGACGAACACCGTGCTGTCCTCCCCGGAGAAGACGTAGAGATCGTCGATGTAGAGCTGCCCGTTCTGCCTGGCGAGTGGTGTGTCGAGGTGGTGCGACATGGTCGGTGCTTCCCTTCGTTCGGTGACCGTTGTCGGCCTGCCATCGAGCATCACGGGGCGCGGCGGACGGGAGTACCCGCCAATGCGGTAACTCCTCATAATGAATGGTTATGAGCGAAACCTCGCTGGACCTCGACAGCCTGCGGCTGCTGACACTGGTCGCCGAACTCGGCAGCCTCGGCCAGGCCGCGGAGCGGATGCGGATCAGCCAGCCTGCCGCCAGCAAACGTCTCGGCATGCTGGAACGCCGGCTCGGGCTACAGCTTGCCGAGCGAGACACTCGCGGCTCGGCTCTGACCACCGAAGGCAAGGCGGTGTGTCACTGGTCCGAACAGGTACTGGCCGAGGCCGCGAATCTGTTGGCCGGTGCGGCAGCTCTTCGCGCCGAGCGGGGACGTGACCTGCGAGTGGCGACCAGCATGACGCTGGCCGAGAGCTTCCTCCCGGGCTGGGTCGCCGAGCTCCAGCGGCAGTCGCCCGGCGTCCAGCTCAGCCTGAAGGTGACCAACTCCGAGCAGGTCGCCGCGTTGGCGTCACGCCACGAGATCAGCATCGGGTTCGTCGAGGGACCCGCGGTGCCGCACGGACTCAGCTCACGGACAGTCGCCACCGACCGGCTCGTCGTCGTAGTCACCCGCGCACATCCCTGGGCGCGCCGCCGCCAGCCGGTACAACTCGCCGAACTCGCGGCCACCCCACTCATCGTCCGCGAGCCCGGCTCAGGAACCCGCGAGACCCTGGAGCGGGTCTTCACCCGCGCCGGCCTCCAACCGGTAGACCCCCTGATGGTGCTCGACGTCAACGCCGCCGTCCGCAGCGCAGCCGCCGCAAGCATCGGCCCCGCCGTCCTGAGCGCCGCCACAGTCGAAGACGACCTAGCCCTCGGCCACCTAGTCGAGATCCGCCTAGCCGGAGCCGACCTCCACCGCAAACTCCGAGCCATCTGGCCAAAAACCCGCCCCCTACCACCAGCCGCCGAAACCCTACTCCAAATAGCCCGCAGCCCCCGCTGACCGTAACCGCAGTCCCCCAACCCCACCGAAGGCGCCACGGCCGCTTGGCCGTGCCCGACTGGCCTCACCCGCCAGCAAACGCGTCCACCAGGCCCCACCCCAGCCGCGGTCGTTAGCCCGTGCCCGATCCAGCTCACACGCCGGCGCACCCGACCAGCAGACCCCATCGCAGCTGCTTGGCGGCCGGCCTCCGCGCTCGAACGCGGGACCAACTCCCGCCGAAGGCGGCAACAAGAACTGTCGCGGCCGCTAGGCCGTGTCCTTTGTGGGGTTAGTCCTCGGCGAGTTCTTCGGCGGCGCGGGGGGTTACGGCGACCTCGGGCTCGGTGAGTTCGAGGTTGTCGTAGCCGGTGGTGTCGAAGGCGTGGTCGGGGGTGGGGGGTTCGGGGATGTCGATGGTGGCGTCGGAGTGGGCGCCGCAGCCGTAGTCGTACGCGACGACGCGGGCCTCGCCCGGAGCCATCTCGTTGGCGCACACCCCGAACGCCTGACCGAGGCTGTCGGCGAGGCGGATCCAGTAGCCGCAGGAGTGGCACTTGTACGGAACGGCCTGCGCGATCGGCGACGTCGGCCCGAAGTCACCGGCGTACCAACGCTCGGCCGCCTCCTCCCGCCCGAACGGCGACAGCACCCGCTCGCGACCGAGACCGAGCTCCTCGACCACCGTGAGAACGTCCTCAGGAGCGTCCGAGGTGTCGGTGAACCCCGGCTCGAGGCGCGGGTCCTCGGGAGCGGTCGGGAACAGATCGCCGGGACGAAGGTCCCCGGGCTGGACGCGGTCCGACCACGGGACCCACTCCGGCGCGACGATCGCGACGTCTCCCGGCAGCATCACGACCTCGTTGATCGTGACGGTCTTGGCGCGGGAGGCGCGCGTGACGGTGACCGCCCAGCGCCAGCCGCGATACCCGGGATGCGTGGACGCGAAGTAGTGCGTGACGAGGCGCTCACCCTCGACCAGATGACCGAGGTGCTCACCGACCTGCGCGGCGCCGGCCTCGGCGATCGCAGCCTCGCGGGCCGGTTCGACCGCCGCGACGCAGACGGCGTCGGGCTTGGCACGGACCGGTTCCGGAGTTCTGACGGGAGTCACAATCGCCCATTCTCGCACGCCGCTCCCAGTACACCGAACCGCCCGTCGCAGTACGCCAAACCTGCCTGTCCCCGTACGCCGGACCTGCCTGTCCCTGTACGCCGAACCGCCGTCGCCGAACCGCCGCCGAACCGCATCCGGCCCGCTCGCACGCGCGGTGACTGCGCTCTGTCCCCGGTGCGAGGCAGGATGGTTCCATGCATCCCCCCGACTCCGACGACCCGAACGCCGGGCGCGGCAGGCGTGACGGCGACGCCGCCGGCCGGTCGCGCGGCGACACGGGCCGAGGCCGGGAGGAGAATGGGCACGGACGGGGCGCCGGGCGGGCTTCGAACCGGAGGGCTCCGGACGAGCAGGCGGGTGGTGGCATGGGGGGCAGCGCAGCAGGAACCGGCGACCGAGCCGACCACTCCAGCACAAACGGCGGCGCAGCACCCCCGGGCGGAGCCGGCGCCGGTGGGTCCAGCACGGGTCGAGCTGGCGCCGGTAGGCCCAGCTCCGGCGGCGCAGGGCGCTCGGACGCGGGAAGCGGCGCAGAGCGCCCGCGTACGACGAGCGGCGGACCACGCCCGGGTGCGCCCGGCGGACCACGCCCGGGGCCGACCAATGGCGGAGCACGCTCGGGTGCGCCCGGCGGCGAGACTGGCGGCGAGGCTGGGAAGTCGGCGGGTGATCGGCTGAGTGATGCTCGGGGGCGGGTGGGGTCTGCGAGCAAGAAGGTCGGGCATGCTTCCAAGGTCGGGGCTGAGGGCGTCGCTTCGGCGTCGAAGAAGGCGGCTGAGGTCAGCGGGAAGGTCGGTCGTGCGACCGGCCGTCGGATCCGCGGCCTGACGGGTGCTCAAGGCGCCGGTGAGTCGGGGCTTTCGCGGCTGATCGAGCTGGGCGCGGTCAACGCAGCCGGCGATACGGCGTTCGCGGTTTCGCTCGCCGGGACTGTGTTCTTCACCGTGCCGAGCGACCAGGCGCGCGACCGGGTGGCGTTGTTCCTACTGCTGACGATGGCTCCGTTCGCGTTGATGGCGCCGCTGATCGGCCCGATGCTCGACCGGTTCAGGCACGGTCGGCGCTGGGCGATCGGCGCGACACTCGGCGTACGGGCGTTCCTCGTCTGGAGTCTCGCGTCCTCGATCTCCGGCCACGGATCCGCCTGGCTGTACCCGGCCGCCCTCGGCTGCCTCGTCGCTTCCAAGGCGTACGGCGTCACGCGCGCCTCCGCCGTACCGCGCCTGCTCCCGAAGCAGATCACGCTCGTCACGGCCAACTCGCGCATCTCGCTGGCCGGTGTCGCCGGTGCGACCATCGGCGCCGGGATCGCCGCCGCGTTCGCCGCGATCGGGCCGGAATGGTCGCTGCGGTGGGCGGCGTTGGTGTACATCGTCGGGCTGATCCTCGCGATCCGGCTGCCGAGTGCGGTCGACTCGCCCGCGGATGAAGAGGTCACGGGTACGGCGGGACGCGATGCGCGGCGGCGGGCGATCACGGCCGCGGTGTCGCGCGGGATCCGGTGCAACCTCGGGCTGCGGTTCGTCTCCGGGTTCCTGACGATGTATCTGGCGTTCCTGTTGCGCGACCAGCCGATCAGCGGGGTGAAGGGCGCGGTCGCGGCCGGTGCGGTGATCGCGGCGGCCGGGATCGGGAACAGTCTCGGCACCGTCCTCGGATCGTTGCTCAAGGCACGTAAACCGGAAGCGGTCGTGCTGGCGGTGCTGCTCGCGGACGCGATCGTCGCGATCGCGGTGGCCGTTCTGTACGGGCTGCCGATCCTGATCGCGCTCGGCCTGGTGGCGGGATTGTGCAGTTCGCTGGGGAAGCTGTCGCTGGACGCGATGATCCAGCGGGACGTGCCGGAGTCCGTGCGTACGTCGGTGTTCGCGCGCTCGGAGACCGTGCTGCAGCTGGCCTGGGTGATCGGCGGCGGGTGCGGGATCGTGCTGCCGTTGATCCCGCGGCTCGGGTTCGGGTTCCTGGCGGGTGTGCTGGTGGTTGTGGTCTTCCTCGTACTGCGGATGCGCCCGGCGGCTCGCCCGGCCGACGGGCCGCTGCGTCCGGGCGGTCTCGGTGGGCCGCGAACCGGGTCGCAGTCGAGGCCACGGCCGACCGGGGATCGGCACGATGACAGGTCGCAGGACCGGCCGCGGCCGGACAGCACCACGCGGACGATCCTCACCACGAGCGTCGCCGAGCAACGCGCGAACCGGGCGCGTCGCTCGGACTCCGGCGAAGAACCAACCATCGAGTGGCGCGGCGACCAGCCACCAACAGTCCCCCCATCGGACCGCCGTCCAGATCCCCGCCGCCGCCCAGACCCCGCGAGCCTTCCGAACCCGCCTGCCGGCCGGTGGTGGAGCGGCCAGCCCGACGAGGACGAGGACACCCAGAACCAGTCCCCCTGGGCCGAAGAACCAACCGAAGAACGCACCCGCGGCAACCTCTTCAAACGCCGCCCCGGCGGAACCAACCCCCGCCACCCACCCCGCTAACCCCAGCCCGCGGCTGAGTGGTCGGGGGGATCGACGCAGCCGCGCCCGGCGGCGGTTGAGGCGCGGAACGGCGGCCGCTAGTCGGCCGCCGTCGGCGCGGCCGCGCCCGGTGGGGAGGCGAGACGCCGCGCGGCGGTTGAGGGGTGGGCCGGCGGTTGAGTAGTCGAGGGGCGGCGCAGCCGCACCCGGGCGGAGTGGCCAGACGCCGAGCGGCGCCTCAGGGGGCGGTGGCCGGGCGGTGGTTGACGCGGAGCGGCGGCCGGGTGGGTTTCACGCCGGCCGCCGGGTGGGGTGGGTTAGAGGGCTGGGGTTAGGGCTGGCTCCTCGGTGGCGGGGTCGGGGGTTTGGGTGGGGGTTGGGTGGGTGGTGCCGCGGAGGGTGAGGGTGGCGGTTACGGCGGTGGCCAGGAGGAGGAGGGTGCCTACGAGGGCGACCACGTTCATGCTGTGGGTGAAGGCGTGCTGCGCGGTGGTGAGGACGGTGTCGGCGAGCTGACCGGGGAGGTGTGCGGCGGCGGCAGTGGCGGCCGGGAGACCTTCGCGGACGGGAGCGGCGACACCGGCTGGGAGGGACGACGGAAGGTCGGAGCGGTACGCCGCGGTGCCGATCGAGCCCAGGATCGCGATCCCCAGCGCCCCGCCGAACTCCGAGCAGGTTTCCATCACCGCGGACGCCGAGCCGGCTCGCTCCGGGGCGACCGAACCGACGACAGCCTCGGTGACCAGGGTCATCACCATCACCAGTCCCGCGGCCAGCAGACCCGCACCGGCCAGCGGCACCGCCAGCGACGAGTCGACGTGCACCTGGGTGAGTACGGCGTACCCCGAGGCCGCGAGCACGAACGCTCCACCGATCACATACGCCCGATCCAGCTTCCCAGCCAGCGCGGTCGCCAACGGAGCCGCGCCCCCGACCAGCACCGACGGAGCCAGCGACCACAACGCGGCCTTGAGCGGCGAAAGCCCGTGCACCAGCTGCAGGTACTGGGTCAGGAACACCGCGTTCCCCACCAGCGCCAAAGTCCCGACGGTGTTGGCAGCCAACGACCCGCTGAACGCCCGGTTCCGGAACATCGACAGATCAACCATCGGGTACGCCGCGGTCCGCTGCCGCTGCACGAACAGCACCCCGAACACCAGCCCGGCCGCGATCGCCACGACCGGCAGCAGCGCCGCACCGTTCGCAGCAATCTCCTTGATCCCCCAGATGACCGGGAGCACAGCGGCCAGCGACAACACCGAACCCAGCAGATCGAACCGTCCACCGGCAGGGGTCTTGAACTCCGGCAGCAGGATCGGCGCGAGCACCAGCAGCAGGATCATCGCCGGGGTGTTGATCAGGAACACCGAGCCCCACCAGAAGTGCTCCAGCAGGAACCCGCCGAGCACCGGCCCGAGGGTGATCCCGCCCATCATCACCGCGCTCCAGAACGCGATCGCCTTCGACCGCTGCTTCGGGTCGTGGAACATGTTCCGGATCAGCGCCAGGGTCGACGGCATCAAGGTCGCCCCGCCGATGCCGAGGAGGGCGCGGGCCGCGATCAGCTGCTCCGGGTTCTGCGCGTACGCCGCCGCGACCGAGGCGAGCCCGAAGCCGACCGCACCGAAGATCAGCAGCCGGCGTCGCCCGATCCGGTCGCCGAGCGAGCCCATGGTGATCAGCAGGCCGGCCAGTACGAAGCCGTAGATGTCGAAGATCCACAGCTGCTCGGTCGCCGACACGCCGAGATCCGCGCTGATGAACGGGACCGCGAAGTACAGCACCGAGACGTCCATCGAGACCAGCAGCAGCGGCAGCGCGAGCACGCCGAGCGCGATCCATTCCTTGCGTCCCGCGAGTTCCGGCTTACTCATGATGCCCCTCCGAAGATTTATCTGTTTACGCCGCACACTGTGTGCGTCATACACAGACCATACACAAGACTGTCTATGCTGTAAACAGATACGATCAAGAGCAAAAAGAAGCCTCGCTCCGCTCGGCGGAGGGGGAGAGGATGGCGACCATGGAAGACGACGAACTGCCGCGGGTGCTTCAGCAGCTCTGGGGGATCGAGGGGCGGAGCCGGCCGGGGCCGAAGCCTGCGTTTCAGGTGCAGGACATCGGCGAAGCGGCGATCAGGCTCGCCGACGCCGGCGGCCTGACCGCGGTCTCGATGAGCAAGGTCGCGGCCGAACTCGGCGTCACCACGATGGCGCTCTACCGGTACGTCGAGGCCAAGGACGACCTGTACGTCGTCATGCTCGACCAGGCGTTCGGCCTACCACCCGAGGTCAGCGAGACCGCCGACTGGCGCGAGCGCATCACCACCTGGGCGGAAGCGTTTCAGGCAGCGCTGCAGAAGCACCCGTGGATCCTGCAGGTCCCGGTGTTCGAGCCGCCGCTCTCACCGAACCAGCTGGTCTGGATGGAAACAGGCCTGAAGGCGTTCGAAGGTACGCCGTTGACCTCGAACGACCGCATGTCCGCGATGCTGCTGGTCAACATCTTCGTCCGCGGCACGACCGGCCTCAGCGTGAACATGCTGAACATGCCGCCGGCCGAGGCCGCCGCAGCCGGCGAACGCTACGCGCGCAGGCTGCGAATGCTTGCGACCCCGGATCGATTCCCGTCGATCGCGACGACGATGGACGGCCCGCAGGACTTCATCGACAACGACCCGACCGAGTTCCGGTTCGGTTTGACCACAGTCCTCGACGGGATCGACTCGTTGATCAGCCGGAGCGGCTGACGGTCAGAAGTCGAGCTTGTCGGCGACGCCGCGCAGTACCGTCGCCACCTGCTTGGCGGACTTGTTGTCGGGCTGGCGGCCGCGGCGGTAGTTCTCGCCGATCCGGTCGAGGAGTTTGATCAGGTCCTCGATGACGACCTGCATCTCCTCCGGCTTCGGGCGCATCGCCTTCGCCACCGACGGCGGCGGGTCGATCAGCCGGACCTGCAGGGCCTGTTCGCCCTTACGTCCCTCGACGACACCGAACTCGACCTTCTGCCCGGGCTTCAGGTTGGTGACACCGGCCGGCAAGGCCTCGGCGCGGACGTAGACGTCCCCGCCCTCCTCCTTGCTGAGGAAACCGAACCCCTTGTCGGAGTCGTACCACTTCACCTTGCCAACGGGCACGGGAACCTCTTCATCAGTATCGTCGGAAGCGATCGAGCCGTGAGGCCCGATCAGGAAACCCAGCGTACGTGACCCGGCGCAACCGCGCCTCCGGGAAACTACCTGATCCGGCAGTCTTCCCGCACCTCACAAACTTCGATACTTTTCGGGATCCGCGAGCCGCTCGTTCATCGACCCGGACCGGAACCCGCGCGGGTCCACCTGCGCCGCCGCGAACCCTTCGGCGATGACCGCATCGACCAGTTCCTGGTGGTCGACCCGATCCAGCAGCTCGGAGTCGATCTCGATCGAGGCGCTCTCACCGAGATCACGCACTCGCACGTTCTGCACGTCGTACGACGCCAGCCGCGCGCGGACCGTCTGCTCGGCCCGGTCGACCCTCACGAGCAGGTTCGGCGTGATGCGGATGCCGTACGCGATCCGGCTCGACAGGCACGCCGCGGCCGGCTTGTCCGAGGTCTCGAGTCCCCAGCTGCGCGACGCCGTACGGATCTGTGCCTTGGTCAGCCGCGCGTCCCGCAGCGGCGTCAGCGCGCCCCGCTCGAAGGCGGCGCGGATACCCGGACGGAAGCCGGCGATCGCGTCGTCGGCGTTCGTGCCGGTGGCGATCGCGGTGATGCCGAACTCGTCGGCGATCGGCTGCAGCGTCTCGATCAGCTCGGCCTTGCAGAAGTAGCACCGGGCACCCGAGTTCGCCTGGTAGCCCTCGCGCTCCATCTCGTGCGTGTGCGGGGTGACATGCCGTACGCCGATGGTGTCCGCGAACCGCGCCGCCGGCTCGAGCTCGTCCGCCGGAAGCGAGGGCGAGATCGCGGTCGCCGCGACGACGTTGGCCGGCCCGATCGCGCGGGCCGCGGCCGCGAGCAGGAACGCCGAGTCGGCGCCACCGCTGAACGCGACGACCATCTTGTCGTACGACGACAGCCGCTTCATCAACGCTTCCAGCCGCTGCTCGAGCACGTACTCCTCGAGCCAGGCCGGGAACTCCGTGAGGTCATTCAGTACGACGTCGGCGCCGTACGCCCGCAGCTCGTCCGCGGTGAAGGGGCCGGTCGCGACCGATACCGCCAGCGCTCCGGCCGCGTGCGCCCCGTCGATGTCGGCGGTATGGTCGCCGACGTAGATCGTGGCCTCGTGCTCGCGCAGCGCCGTACCCTTCTCGGCTCCGTGCAGGTCACCGACAGGCTCGTCGATGTCGAAACCGAGGTGCTCGAGGTGCAGCCGCACCGACGGGGTGTACTTCGCGGACACGACCATCGTCCGCCCGCGCAACGCCCGGATCGCGGCCAGCGACTCGGCCACGCCCGGCAGCGGCAGGCTGCCGGTGATCGCGTGCGACGGGTACAGCTCCCGGTACCGCGCGATCAGCGGCTCGACCTGCTCCGGCGGGAACCAGTTCGCCATCTCCCAGGTCAGCGGCGGCCCGAGCCGGCTCACCACCAGGTCGGTGTCGATCGGCACACCGGTCTCGGCGGCCAGCAGATCCCAGACAGCCTGGATCCCCGGCCGGGAGTCGATCAGCGTCATGTCCAGGTCGAATCCGACCACGAGCTCCGGCACATCGGCGGCGGTCGGGGCGGGCTGGATCTCGGCGGTTGACACGTCCCCAACCCTACGTGCTCCGGCCGGCCGAGGGGTCTCGCATCCCGAAACGGCCGATAAGTCTACTAATCCAGTCGGATTATGGATGATAACCGACCGTGAGGGAGCACTCATGACCACGCAACTGCAGGCACCGGAGATCACCGTCGCGAAGGCCGGCGGCGCGCTCGGCGCGGTGATCGGCAACGTCCGGCTCGGCGGCGATCTGGCGCCCGAGACGGTGGCCGCGATCCGGCAGGCGCTGCTCGACCACAAGGTGATCTTCTTCCGCGAGCAGCACCACCTCGACGACGCCGGCCAGCTGGCCTTCGCCCAGCTTCTCGGTACGCCGACGCTCGCGCATCCGACCTCGAAGAGCCTCGACGGCGCCGCGAACGTGCTGCCGATCGATTCCGACTACAGCAAGGCGAACAGCTGGCACACCGACGTCACGTTCGTCGACCGCATCCCCGCGATCAGCCTGCTCAGGGCCGTCAGGCTGCCCGCGTACGGCGGGGCGACCAGTTGGGCGAACACGGTTGCGGCGTACGCGAAATTGCCGCAGGCCCTGCAAGCACTGGTCGATCGGCTGTGGGCCGTGCACAGCAACGTGTACGACTACGCCGGCCACGCGGACGAGGGCCGGATCGGTGGGGTCGACGTGAAGTACGAGGAGCATCACAAGCAGTTCGAGTCCAAGCGCTTCGAGACCGAGCATCCGGTGGTTCGCGTCCACCCCGAGACCGGCGAGCGGTCGCTCGTGCTCGGCCACTTCGTCCGGCGGTTCGTCGGACTGACCAGCTCGGAGACGACCGCGTTGTTCCAGCTCCTGCAGAACCGGGTCACCAACCTCGACAACACCGTCCGCTGGCAGTGGCAGCCGGGCGACCTGGCGATCTGGGACAACCGCGCGACGCAACACTTCGGCGTCGCCGACTACGACGACCAGCCGCGCCGGCTGCACCGGATCACGCTCGCCGGCGACGTCCCGGTCAGCGTCGACGGCGTCCGCAGTACGCCGCGAACAGGCGACGCGTCGCACTACTCGTCACTTGACAGCTGAGGACACTCTGTCCGAACACTTGACATCAGGGGCAGTTTTGTAAACCCTCGATGTCATGACCTCGTTTGTCGATCGGACCAAACGCCGGCTCCGTGACGAGCTGCTCGATGCGGCGCAGGAAGCGGTCGTCACCGGCGGGTACGACGGACTCCGGATGGCCGAGGTGGCTCGCCGGACCGGGGTCTCGCGGCAGACCGTCTACAACGAGTTCGGCGACAAATGGGGCCTGCTGGAAGCAGTCGCGGCCCGTGAGACCGAGCGGTTCCTGCTCGATGTGAACGCGGCGATCGCCGAGCAGTCCGACCCGATCGACGGTCTCCGGGCCGCCGTCGAGCGGGCGTTGACGCTGGCCGCGGAGAACCCGTTGATCAAGGCGGCGCTGAGCCAACCGGGATCCGACCAGGCCAGTCAGCTGCTGACCACACGGGGGCAGCAGGTGCTCGAGCTGGCCCACCTCCGACTCGGTGCCCACGTCAGGGAGCACTGGCCGGAGGTCCCCGCAGAGGACGCGACCAGCTGCGTGGACGTCGCCTTGCGCGTCGTCATCAGCCACATCGTCACGCCGGGCCCTCCCCCGGCGGCGGTGGCCGATCAGCTGGCTCGCGTCCTCTCACCCTTCTTGGCCGAGTCTCGGAGGTTGCACGTATGAACGAGTTGCACCGCAACGGCTTCACCACCCTGAAGGCCGGCGGCCTGAACTGGGACGCGCTGCCGTTGCGCCTGTTCGACAAGGGCAACCGCAAGTTCTGGAACCCGCGCGACATCGACTTCAGCCAGGATGCGAAGGACTGGCAGGAGCTGAGCGCGGACGACAAGGACAACGCGTTGATGCTCTGCTCGCAGTTCATCGCGGGTGAGGAGGCGGTGACCGAGGACCTGCAGCCGTTCTTGCAGGCGATGGCCGCCGACGGCCGGTTCGGCGACGAGATGTACCTGACGCAGTTCTGCTTCGAGGAGGCCAAGCACACCGCGGTCTTCCGGCTCTGGCTGGACGCGGTCGGCGTCACCGACGACCTGCACCACTACGTCGAGAACAACCCGGGCTACCGCGCGATCTTCTACGAGGCCCTCCCGGTCGCGTTGAAGTCGCTCGCCGACGACCCGTCGCCGGCGAACCAGGTCCGCGCGTCGGTCACGTACAACCACGTGGTGGAAGGGACTCTGGCCCTCACCGGCTACCACGCGTGGAACCTGCTGTGTACGGCGCGCGGCGTACTGCCCGGCATGCAGGAGCTGATCCGCCGGATCGGCGACGACGAACGGCGCCACATGGCGTGGGGCACGTTCACCTGCCGCCGGCACGTCGCCGCGGACGAGGGGAACTGGAAGGTCGTCACCGACACGATGGAGGAGCTCCTCCCGCATGCGCTGGTGCAGATCCAGTGGGCGATGGACAACACCGCCGCCCTCCCGCCGGAGATCAATCCGACCGCGCTGATGACGTACGCCGGTGATCGCGCCACCCGGCGGCTCGGCGCGATCGAGTCGGCCGTCGGCGCGGACGTGGCCGGGATCGACCTCGACTACTCCCCCGAGAAGCTCGAGGACGACTTCGGCGACGAGGACTCAGCCGCGCTGGCGGCGGTTCGCTAGCAGGACGATCAGCGCCGCGGTCGCCAGTACTGCGGGGAGCCAGAGGACCGTCGTCGTACCGAGGTGGTCGGCGACCTGACCGCCGGTGAAAGCGCCCAGCGCGATCGATCCGTTGTAGACACCTACCAGTACCGCGGAGGATGACTCGGGTGCGTGGGGTGCTGCGGCGTGGCCCCAGGCTTGCGTGCTGACGCTGGTTCCGCCGTACGCGAGGCCCCAGATCATCAGTAGGACAAGGGATCCGGCGACGGTGGTGCCGAGGACGGGCATGGCGAGGGTCGCGACGGCGATGCCGGATGCGATGACGGCTAGGGCACGGGTCGGACGGAGGGCGCCGGCGAGGAAGTTGCCGAGGACACCGGCCACGCCGTACGCGAGGAGCAGGGTGCCGATCAGGGCCGGGCCGGTGTGCGGTTCGAGGAGTGGACGGATGTAGGTGTACGCCGCGAAGTGGCCGGTCACGATCAACCCGACGAGGACGAG
The DNA here is from genome assembly GCF_042715335.1 of Kribbella sp. NPDC058693. Lineage (NCBI taxonomy): Bacteria > Bacillati > Actinomycetota > Actinomycetes > Propionibacteriales > Kribbellaceae > Kribbella > Kribbella sp. NPDC058693. Next base: position 716,761 of record NZ_JBHXSQ010000003.1, on the reverse strand, counting down.
GCCGACGCGAACCTGCTTGATGCGCAGGACCTGGATGACGTCGTCGAACCGGACAGCCTGCTCGGGCGCGAGTGGTGGGAGCTGGCTGATCAGTGCGGCCGCGAGCGCCAGCGACAGGACTCCGACGCCGGCGAAGGCCCAGCGCCAGCCGACGAGCTCGCCGACGAAAGCGCCGGCGGGAATCCCAAGCACAGAAGCGATTCCGATGCCGCTGAAGATGAGCGAGGTCGCCGGACCGGCCGCATGCTCGGGCACGACGCGACGCGCCAGCCCGACCGTCAGCAGCCAGACACCGCCGATCGAGATACCCATCAGGACCCGCGCCGCGATGAAGACCCAGTAGACCGGTGCGATCGTGGCGACGAACGCCGCGAACGCGAGCAACACCATCAGTCCGCCCAGAACTGCCCGGCGATCCAGTCGACCGAGGCCGAGCGGGAGGATGGGCGCGGCCAATGCTGAGACGACGCCCGTCGTGGTCAGTGCCAGGCCCGCGGCGCCTTCGGTGATGTGGAGCGAGTCGCCCATCGGAGTGAGCAGCCCGACCGGGAGCATCTCGGCCGTGACCACCGTGAACACGGTCGCCGACATGACAATGGACGCCGCCCATGCTCGGGTGGCCACGTCGTCCGCGCAGATCGTCGTCATACCTCCAGTGAGCGGCCTCGACGTACTCCGGAACAACGGCGATCTGGTCATCCTTGTATTAGCTGAGCTAATCGATCAGTGTGGAGCCATGGCCATCGAGATCCGCGAACTGGAGTGCTTCCTCGTGCTCGCGGACGAGCTCCACTTCGGCCGTACGGCGGAACGCCTGTACCTCTCGCAGAGCCGGGTAAGCCAGCTGCTCCAGTCGCTGGAGCGCCGGATCGGCGGCCCGCTGTTCGAGCGGACGAGCCGCCGGGTCGCGCTGACGCCGCTCGGCAAGGAGTTCCTGACCTCGCTGCGCCCTGCGTACGCGGCGCTGGAGCGGGTCGTCGGGGATGCCCGCGAGTACGCCGCGAATGTGAAGGGCAAGCTCCGGATCGGCTTCCAGGGCGCGGCCAACGACACCGTCCTCGGCGCCGTGTCGGAGTTCCAGTCCCATCACCCGGACTGTTTGATCGACGTCTGTGAACTGCCGCTCAACGATCCCTTCGGCGCGGTACGGCGGGGTACCGTCGACGCCGCGGTCGTCATGCTGCCGGTGGCCGAGGACGACCTCGTGCTGGGCCCGGTGTTCTCGCGCCAGCAGCAGACCCTGACGGTCAGCGCGGGTCATCGGCTCGCCTCGCGGTCGTCGATCGACGCGGAGGAACTGGCCGAGGAGACGCTGATCGCGATCGCGGGGCCGGCGCCTGGCTACTGGCGGCAGGCGCAGGCGCCGACTCAGACGCCTGGCGGCGCGCTGATCCACCGCGGTCCGGATGTCCGGACGCTGCAGGAAGGCTTGTCGCTGATCGCCGCGGGTCGCGGCGGGATGCTCGTCTGCCGGCCGACCGCCGAGCGCAACCAGCACTGGGACGGGATCGTCAGCATCCCGCTCACCGGCGTACCCGAGTCTGCTCTTGGACTGGTCTGGCGGCGCGGTGAGGACACTCCGGCGCTGAAGGCCTTCGCGGATCAACTGCGCCGGAAATAGCCCTCGCGCCGCCGGGCTTGGGGCGGTTGGCAGACTGGGGCCTGTGACAACGGTGTTGACACCTGCCGAGCGACGGGGTGCGTCGTTCGCGAATGCGATGGCTGCCGTGGTCCGCCGGTTGCCGTGGGGGTTGTCGCGGCTCCCGGCGAGCTTGCTCGGATTCGTGGTGATCAACGGGTTCACGTTCGGCGTGGATCTGGCGCTGTTGACCGGGTTGCGGTCGTGGGCGCGGCTGCCGCTCTGGCTGGCGATCACTCTCGCGTACGCCGCTGCGTTCGGGCTGAGCTACGTGCTCAACCGCACGCTGAACTTCCGCTCGCACGGCGAGGTGGGGCCGCAGGTCGCGAAGTACGTGGGCGTGATCGTGGTCAACTACCTGGTCTGGATCCTCGGGGTCGGCGCCGGGTTGGGCGCGCTCGGGGTCGAGTATCACCTCAGCCGCGTGATCGCGGGTGCCTGCGAGGGCGTTTACATGTACTGCGCGCTTCGCTGGTTCGTGTTCCGGAGCAGCAGCTCGTAGAGGTCCAAGTGTGCCTCCGCGGCCGCTGTCCAGGTGTAGGTCGCGGCGACCTTGCGACCGAGGTCGGCGCGGCTGTGGTCTGTCAGCGCGTCGCGGAGAGCTTGTGCGAGCGCGGCCGGACCGGTCGCGTAGGTCGCAGCGTCGCCGAAGATCCCGCGGAAGACGGGCAGATCGGAGACGACGAGCGGGACGCCCGCCGCCAGCGCTTCCAGCGGGGCGAGCCCGAACCCCTCCTTGACCGAGGGAAACGCGAACACCTCGGCGCCGGCCACGAGAGCCGGCAGGTCGACATCATCAACAGGCCCCAGCACGACAGGCGCAACACCGAGCTCCGCAGCCCGCTCCTCCCAGGCGGCACGGTAGTCGCGGTAGTCGAAAAGCGTCTCGCCGCCGGCGATCACCAACTGCAGGCGCCGGTCGTCGTCGCCCGCGGCGACGGACGCCCGCTCCGCCAGTCCGCTGGCCGCGGCCGCGGAGCTGGAGCTTGGCTCCGCCGACGTCAGCCGGCCGGAGGCGCCCGCCGCTGTCATGCGGGCATACGCCTCGAGTAGCTCGAGGGAGCCCTTGCGGGGTTCGATGCCGCCGACTGTCAGTACATATCGGCCCAGCCGGCTACGCCAACCGTCTCGTCGAGCTTTTGCGGACGGGGCGTCCGACGCGGCTGTTGCGAAGCGGGTGGCGTCGACGCCGTTCGGGATTACTGTTGCCTTGAGCCCCCAACCGGTGAGGAGCTCGTCGGCGACTGCGGCGGAGACGCAGACGTGGGCGTACGGGTCGACGATCGCGCGTTCATGACACGCCGCCAGCTCCGGTGTGGTGAAGTGGTCGAGGTGATGCACGGTGCGGATGCAGCGGCCGGCCGCGTTGGCGCTGATGCAGTCCTGTGCGTGCACGACGTCGTACTGCGATCCGTCGAACGCGTCACGTAGTACAGCAATCGACCGCAGGATGCGTTCACCCACCCCTTCGCCGGGCCGATCGGGAAACGGGACCAGCGACAACCGCACCCGTGGATCGACCGTCCGGAAGAAGCCTTCGTCGCCACCGCGAGCAAGCGACCAAACGGTCACATCAGCGCCCGCCGCCGCCAGCGCCTCCGCCAGGTAGAGCGTGTGCACGACACCCCCGCGCGGTTTGGTCGAGTAGCTGAGTAGCGCGATCCGCATCAGTACACCTCCGGACGGCGTTCGCCGAGATGGTGCAGCACCCGACGGGCGGTCTCGATCTCGGCGCGTACGTCGACCTCCGCGATCGCGATCCCGGCCTTCGACCAAGTACGGGCGACGATGTCGCCACCCGGCCCGACCACCTTGGACTGACCGAGGAACCGCAGGCCGCCGATCGAGCCGGTCAGGTTCGACGAGACCAGCACAACCTGGTTCTCGGCCGCCCGGGACCGGTCGTACAGGTCGAACAACCGCGACTGCCGGTCCTCGTTCATCCGCGCGGCCCGGTTGGTGATGCTGGTCGGCCACGCGCACAGACACGCGATCACGTCGGCGCCGTCGACAGCGAGCGCGCGAGCCGCCTCCGGGAAGGTCTTGTCGTAGTCGATCATCATCCCGATCCGGCCGACCGGGGTGTCGAACCCGGCGAACTCGTTGCCTGCGGCATAGATCGTGCGTTCGCCCGGCGGCTGGTGCACCTTGCGATGCCGGCCGAGGACGCCGTCACCGGTGACGCACAGCGCGGTGTTGAAGCGGTCCGGCCCGTCCGCCTCGCAGAAGCCGAAGCAGACCACCATCTCGCCGGCCATCGCGATCACCTTGGAGATCAGCGGATCGTCGAGCGTGAGCGCGGGCGGGAGATCGTCGTACGTCGGATTGCTCAGGTCGTTGAGGTACCCGCCGAGCACCGCATCCGGCAGCACGAGCAGCTGGACCTCCTCGCGCCGCCCGTGCCGGATCAGCGCCTCGACCCGGGACAGGTCGAACTCCAGGTCCCGGGTGAACCCTGCGGCGACCGCTCCGATCTTCAGACCCATGCCAGCTCGTAGGCCTCCGGCCGGCGATCGCGCAGATGTCCCATCGACCGGCGGGCCAGCTCAAGCGCCTGCTCGACGTCCAGCTCGGCGATCGCCATCCCCTCGGTCACCCCGGTGTCCGCCAGCACCTCGCCGCCGGGGTCGACCACCTTGGCGCTCGCCACGAACCGCAATGAGCCGAACGTGCCCGACTGGTTCGCCGACACCCAGACCACCTGGTTCTCCAGCGCCCTGGCCCGGTCGAACAGGTCGAACCGCCGCTTCCAACGATCCTTCGCGAGGTCCGGGTCCGGGTTCGTCCGCGCACCCGGCCAGGCCGACACGCAGACGATGATCTGCGCGCCGTCGAGGGCGAGCGTTCGCGCCGCCTCTGGAAACGCCTTGTCGTAACAGATCATCAGACCAAGCCGCCCGACCGGTGTATCGAACGCCTCGAACCGGTCGCCGGCCGCGAAATGCGCGTCCTCGTGCAACGGCTGATGCACTTTGCGGTGATGTCCGAGTACGCCGTCACCGGTGACGCAGACGGCGCTGTTGTAGATCAGTCCGTCGACTGCCTCGGCGTACCCGGCGGTGACGACCAGGTCGCCTGCGAGCTTGGCCAGGCGGGCGATCTCGGGGCCGTCGGTGGTGAACGCGGGCGGCGGCTCCGCGGTGCCGTCGAGGCTGAGCAGGTACCCGCCGAGCGCGCCTTCGGGGAGCGCGAGCAGTTTCACGCCGGCCGCGCGGGCCTGGTTGATCAACTGCTCCACCCGCACGAAGTCGGCTTCGAGGTCGCGGTCGAAGTTCGCGGCCACAGCCGCCATTCTGAGCGTCATGCTGCTCCCATCCCGGTCACTCCGGCGGCCAGCGCCTCGGTGACCTCGCCGTCCGGCCAGCGCAGTACGACGCCTTGCCCGGTGGTCAGCTCGCCGCACACGGCGCTTGTCGCCGGGCCTGCGTCGATCGGACCGGTCGTGAGCATCGCGAAGCCGGGGAAGCAGGTCAGCCAGTCCCCCATCGATGCCGCCTCCGGCTTCGGTACGGCGGCAACGTCGAGGACCGCCGCGCAGCCGGAGGCCTCGGCGAGCATCCCGAGCGTGCCGACGACTCCGGCCATCGAGACGTCCTTCGCCGCCGACGGGCGCGCGCGGCCTACCGCTGTCACCATCGTGCGCAGTTCTTGAGGCGCCCGATGACTGGTCGAATCCCACTGCCGCCCGGCATACCCGGGTCGCCAGGCGCCAGCGAGGTCGGCCGTCAGCCGGACCTGCTCGCCCGGACGTCCGCCGCCACCGGGCACCGGGTGCGCGGTCCGGCCGAACGCGGTCACACTCAGAGCCGGCGGGACACCCAGCTGAGTGTGCCCGCCGAGAATCGGTACGCCGAAGGCCGCGGAGGCTCGCTTCAGCCCAGTCAGAACGAGCTCGGCGGCGGCAGCGTCGCGGGCGCCGAGCGCATCCAGCAGACCAACCGGTACGGCGCCCATCGCAGCGAGATCGTTGACGTTCACCAGGACCGAACACCACCCGGCCCACTCCGGATCCCGCTCGACCATCGCCGGCAAGATCGCATCACACGCCGCAACAAGCTCACTCCCCGGCACCGGCGCACCGTCGTCGCCGACGTACCCATCCGGCCCAATCCCTTGCAGCAAAGGGCCGAGCACACTCTTGGTCGCCGCCACAAGCCTGTCGATCCGCCCGATCGGCCACCGCATCAACACATGCGGCGTACTCGCAACCGTCACCGGGCGCACAGTCTCCCAACCCAGTCGCTGAAAGAACCGCTGGGTGCCGAGCTGCACAGTCGCGTCAAACCTCAGCGCACCCTCAGCCTCAGCCCGAGCACACGCGGCCCGCACGAGCGCAGCTCCCACACCAGCCAGCTTGGTGGGGATGGAGGCGGCCCCTGGCGCTCGGCTGCCTGCGACGACCAGGCGGCCGCCCTGCCACCAGCCGATGTCGGGGCCATCCGTGGGCGGGCCTAGGCGGACGCCGCCGATTACGGTGCCGTCGGTTGTGCGGGCGACCAGGACAATCGTGCGTGGGTCGGTGTCGCGATCGTCGAGGTCCGTTCGGTCGAAGAGGCCCTGCTCCTCGACGAAGGCGTGTCGCCTCAGCGCGTAGTACGCCTGCCGGGCGGCGGTGTCCGCCTCCTCGATCAGGAAGGGGGGTGGCGGATCACCCAGCAGTGCGCGGACGTCGGCGGCTCGCATCACGCCGGCGGTTTGGACCACCGTCGTACTCATGAACCGGCCGCCGACAACAAACTGCAGGCACCGCAGGCAGCACACCCGGCGCCCTGGTCCGCACCGCGCATGTCGGCCGCAGCCAGCAGCGCAGCGACGCGGGCCGTGACGTCACGGACCACAGCAGGATCCGGCGCCGTCACCCCATCGGCCCGGGCAAGCGTCCCGAGCATCGGCCGCAGCGGTACGACGAACGGGTACACCCCGCGCTCGATCAACCGCCCAGCCCCGGCCACCAACTCATCCGGATCCTCCCCCATCCCGATCAGCAGGTACGTCGACACCCGGTTCCGCCCGAACACCCGGACGGCCTCGTCCCACGCCGCCTCGTACTCCGCCATGCTGACCGACGACTTCCCCGGCATCCACTTCCGCCGTACGTCGTCATCCAGCGACTCGACATGGATCCCGATCGACGTCGCCCCCGCTTCACGCAACTCAGCCAACACAGACAGATCACCCGGCGGCTCGATCTGCACCTGAATCGGCAACCCCGGCACGGCATCCAGCACGGCCTTCACCGACCGCACCAGATTCCGCGCACCCCGATCCCGCCCGGTCGTCGTACCCGTCGTCATCACCATCTGCGTGACACCATCCAGCCGCACCGCCGCCTCAGCGACCTCGGCCAACTGCGCCGGCGTCTTCGCCGCGATCGTCGCCCCGGCCCGCAGCGACTCCTCGATCGAGCAGAACCGGCAACGCGTGGACTCGTCGTACCGGATGCAAGTCTGAACGACCGTAGTAGCCAGCACATCCTTCCCATGCAGCAACGCGATCTGCCGGTACGGAACCCCGTCCGCCGTCGCCAGATCGTAGAACCGCGGCCGTCGCACCGGCTCCACCGACAACCCCAGACTCACGCCGTCACGAAACACCCCGCCGTCCCGGACCTGATAGGGGCTATCGGCAACGATCGGGAGGGTGGCGTTGGCACCGTCGACGACCAGGTGCCCGTCGTCGCTCGGCCCGGCGCCCTTGCTGCGACGGACGGGTGCGTCCACCTGCACGCCGTACACGGCCATCTCGGCCCGGACGGCCAAGGCTTCCTCGGTGCCAACGCTCATGGTCGACCGCCTCAGAACATGTAGGTCGAGTTGATGATGGCGCCCTTGCGGGCGTAGTGGATCAGCGCGTCCTGCACGTCCAGCGGGTGGGTCGGGATGACGCCCTCGATCAGGTCCTCCTCGCGGGCACCGTGCAGCGACAGGCCGAACCGGCAGCAGTACACCTTGCCGCCCTCGGCGATGAACGTCTTCAGCGACTCGTTGATGTTGTGCTCACCGGGGAAGGCCGAGTTGCCGGTGGTCGGGAACCCACGCGTGGCCAGGCAGTTCAGCGAACCCGGGCCGTAGAAGTAGATCGCGGACTCGAACCCCTTCCGCTGCGCCCGGGTCGCCTGCAGGATCGCGACGAAGCTCACCGAGGACTCGTGCGCGATGCCGTGCACCAGGGTGAAATAGGTCTCGCCGTCCTCGGCCTGGTAGTCCGGGAACACCTTGGTGCCGCCGTAGATGCTGGAGCCCTGCGGCAGCGACGGGTGCGGGATCTCGCCCAGGCTCTTGGTCTCGAGGTCGGTCAGTTCGGCGGTTTCGGGCATCTCGTTGCTCCTTGATCAGTCGTACAGGTGGGAGAAGGTGCGGTGGAAAACCTGGTCGGCGAGTTCGCCGTCGCCCATCCCGGCGCGCATCCGGGCGAGTTCACCGGCGTGGTCGCCCCAGGGCTGGTCGCTGGCGAACAGCACCCGGTCGTGACCGATGCCGCGGCGCTCGATCTCGGCGGCCAGCCAGCCCGGGGCGAAGCCGATCGCCCAGGACAGATCGGTGTAGACCTGCTTGCCGGCTTCGATCCAGTCGAAGAACCGGGAGCCGATCAGCTTGATGTGACCGCTCATCCCGCCACCGAAATGGACCAGATGCAGCGGTACGACGTCGGCGTACGTCTCGACCAGGTGACCGATGTGGTCGATGTCGGACGCGGCGCCGGGTGAGGTGTGCACGTGAACGACGAGCCCGTGCGTACGCGCGGTCGCGAAGATCTCGTCCAGCTGAGGACGTACGGCGTCGTCGGTCGGATGGCCGCCAAGCAGGAAGCTGAGCTTGAGCACCCGTACGCCGGGCTCCCCCGCCAGCGTGAGCGCCTTCGCGGTCAGCTCCGCGTCCTGCGGCCGGGGCGAGACCCAGAGGCCGGCGCGGATCCGGTCGTCCCTGGCAGCCGCCTCGACCACGAGCTCGTTGAACCCGAATGAGACAGCGACATCCGGTACGCCGTAGTTGGGAATCACCAGCGCCCGGTCCGTCCGCTCAGCGTCGAGGTCCGCGATCAACTCGTCGATCGTCGCGCGCGCGGTGATGTCGGGGTTGACCGGAGGCCCGCCGTAGAAGGGATAGGCCGGGAGTACGCCGAGATGGCGGTGGGCGTCGCAGACGTACATGTCAGGCCACCGTCCGATGCAGGCCCGCGATCCAGTGCACGCCGGCCCGCTGCTCGACGATCCGCTCGGCGACGTACTGCGCGTCGTCCGCAACCCCGCCGAAGCGGCCCGAGCCCCAGGTGTGCTGCCAGGGCAGACCGATGAAGTACAGGCCGGGGACGTTCGTCACTCCACGCCGGTGGGTCGGGTAGCCCTGGCCGTCGAAGACCGGGACCCGGATCCACGAGTCGTCGCGGCGGAACCCGGTGCTCCAGATGACCGCTGCGATCCCTTGCAGAGAATGGGTTTCCGGTGCTGTGTCTGGGTGCCAGACGGGCTCGTATCGCGCTTCCTCGGGAGCGTCGATTCGCTCGGCGGCGATGTACGCGTCGATCGAGTCCTTGATGCCTTCGGACACGGCGTCGGCGTGGTCGAGGTTCTGCTTCAGGTCGTCGGCGAAGCGCAGTGTGTCGCGGTCCGCGTCGATGAGACGGCCGTAGAGCCGCATCCCTTCCAGGGCGAACTTCCGCAGGTCGATGTCCCGGCCGCCGTCGCGACCGGTGACGTAGTGGTTCGCCCGCAGCCGGACCGCGTCCGCGTCGTCGAACTCCTCGATCCCCTTGCGGTAGTAGCCCATCCGGTCCAGCCAGGTGACCACGTCGAGACCGCGGTAGAACCGCGCCACCCGCGGGGCGCTCCCGGTCGCGAGGTGGACCGTCCGCCCGGCCAGATGCAGGTCCTCGGCGATCTGACACCCGGACTGCCCGGTGCCGACCACGACGACGTCACCGTCGGGCAATTGCTCAGAACGCTTGTACTGCGAGGAATGCAGCTGCATGACCGAAAGCCGTTCGGCCAGTCGCGGGATCTTCGGCGACTGGTACGGACCGGTCGCGACCACTACCTGGCCGGCCGTGATCGTCCCGGCAGTGGTGACGAGGCGGAACCCGGCGTCGAGCCGCGTCGCCCGAACCCCCTCGACGATCGGCACATCGAACGCCTGGCGGTAGTTCTCCAGGTAGTCGACGATCTCGTCGCGGACCATGAAGCCGTCCGGGTCGGCACCGTCGTACGGGAAGCCCGGCAGGCGGCATTGCCAGTTCGGAGTGACCAGGCAGAACGAGTCCCAGCGGCGGTTCCGCCACTCTGCGCCGACACGATCGGCCTCCAGGACAACGTGATCCACGCCGTGCCGGGACAGCTGCCAACTGGTCGCGAGGCCTGCCTGGCCGCCGCCGATCACGACGACGGGGTGGTGTGCACCGTCGGTGAGTTGCATGCCGGCTCCCGGGGTCTCGGTCCGTCCTGGATGTGTTCCAGTGAAGGACCGCCCGATTGCCCCGCTGTTGCCCCCGGAACAAACTCAGGTTTCCAAATCGGCGCCTGGTGTTTCGGGTGGGTAACCGCGTCAGGCGAGTTTGTGCACTTCGGTGTCGGCCGAGGTGAGCAGGCGACCGTCGGCTGCATGGACCTCCAGCGGCTTCAACGGCTGCTGGTCGCGGCGGTCGAGGAGCTCCGAGTGCGGCTCGCCTGGATCGAAGGCGAAGGCCTCGCCCCACTGTCGAAGGGCCACGATCACCGGGAACAGTGCCTCGCCCTTGGCGGTCAGCTCGTACCCGCTCGGCACCTGCTCGAGGATGCCGTTCTCCACCAGCGCGCGCAGACGGGCGCTGAGGATGTTCTTCGCCACGCCGAGGCTGCGCTGGAACTCGCCGAACCGCCGGCTGCCGTCGAACGCATCCCGCACGATCAGCAGCGACCACCAGTCGCCGACCGCGTCCACCGACCGCGCGACCGGACAGCTCTCCTCGTCGAAGCGGGTTCGCTTGACCATCACTCACCTCCTGGTTGCAACATGCTACCAACTTCTCCTACGGTAGCAACATGCAACCAGGCCAGCGCGTGTTCCTCGCGGTCGCGGCGGGGGTCGCGGTCTCGACCGTCTACGCGGCCCAGCCGCTCCTGGTCACGATCGGCGCCGACCTCGCGATCGCGCCGGGCAACGTCGGCCTGTTCGTCACCATCACCCAGCTCGGGTACGCCGCCGGCCTGTTCCTCCTCGTCCCGTTGGGCGATCTGCTCGACCGCCGCCGGCTGATCCGCCTGCAGTTCTTGCTGCTGGCAATTGCCCTCCTGCTGACCGGCATCGCCCAGAACGCCGCGATGCTGCTGGCCGGCCTGGCCGCGGTCGGTGCCCTGGCGGTCGTGACCCAGTCCCTCGTCGCGTACGGCGCTTCGCTGAGCGCATCAACCGAGCGCGGCAAGACCGTCGGCACGATCACCACCGGCATCGTCATCGGCATTCTGCTGAGCCGGACCGCGTCCGGCATCCTCACCGACCTCGCCGGCTGGCGAGCCGTCTACCTGACCGCGTGCGCCGCCTGCCTCGCCATCGGATATTGCATGCCCCGCACGGTCCCGCAGCCCAAGGCTGGCTTGACCTATGGCGCGCTACTCCGATCCACGATCGGCCTCTGGCGCGAGCCATCGTTCCGCGAGAGCGCCGTCCGCGCGTTCTTCATCTTCGGCTCGTTCAGCACACTGTGGAGCTCGATCGCGCTGCCGCTGACCTCGCGTGGGTTGTCGCACACGGAGATCGGCGCCTTCGGGCTGATCGGCGCGGCCGGCGCACTGGCTGCCGGTCCGGCCGGCCGACTGGCTGATCGGGGCCATGGGCAACTGGTCACGATCCTCGCTTCGGTGCTGCTGGCAACGAGTTGGTTGGCGACGGCCCATCTCCTGGCCGGGCTGGTGATCGGCGCGATCCTGCTCGATCTCGCCGTACAGGCCATCCACGTCACCAACCAGAGCAGCATCTATCGGCCCGAGCTCGGGAGCCGGTTGATCGGCGGCTACATGGTGTTCTACTCGCTGGGCAGCGGACTGGGCGCGATCGCGTCGACAGCGCTCTACGAACGTGCCGGCTGGAACGCTGTCTGTCTGCTCGGCGCCGCCTTCGGCGTGGGCAGTCTCGTCACGTCAGTCCGAGGAGCTCGACGGAGCGCTCGCGCATCTCGACCTTGCGAATCTTGCCCGTGACGGTCATCGGGAAGTCGTCGACCAGCAGCACGTACTTCGGGATCTTGAAGTGCGCGAGCTTGCCGGTGGCGAACGCCTTGATCGCGTCGGCATCGAGCGGTTCGGCGCCGGCCTTGAGCTTGATCCAGGCGCAGAGCTCCTCGCCGTACCGCTCGTCCGGTACGCCGATCACCTGGACGTCGGCGATCGACGGATGCGTGTACAGAAACTCCTCGATCTCGCGGGGATAGACGTTCTCACCGCCGCGGATGACCATGTCCTTGATCCGGCCGACGATGTTCACGTACCCGTCCTCGCGCATCGTCGCGAGATCGCCGGTGTGCATCCACCGCGCCTGGTCGATCGCCTCCGCGGTCTTCTCGGGCTCGTCCCAGTAGCCGAGCATCACGGAGTACCCACGGGTGCACAGCTCTCCGGGCTCGTTCCGCGGTACGACGAGACCGGTCGCCGGGTCGACGAGCTTCACCTCGACGTGGGGCATCACGCGACCGACGGTCGACGTACGGCGGTCGAGATCGTCGTCGCGCCTGGTCTGCGTGGACACCGGCGACGTCTCGGTCATGCCGTAGCAGATCGCGACCTCGGCCATGTGCATGTCCGCGACGCAACGCTTCATCACCTCGACAGGGCAGGGCGATCCGGCCATCACGCCCGTACGCAAGCTGGTCAGGTCGTACTCCGCGAAGTCCGGCAGACCGAGCTCCGCGATGAACATCGTCGGTACGCCGTACAGCCCCGTACAGCGCTCGTCCTGCACGGCCTGCAGCGTCGCGGCCGGATCGAACGCGGGACCGGGGATCACCATGCAGGCGCCGTGAGTGGTGCAGCCCAGATTGCCCATCACCATGCCGAAGCAGTGGTAGAACGGCACCGGGACGCAGAGCCGGTCGTCGGCGGTGAACGCGATCGTCTCGGTGACGAAGAAGCCGTTGTTCAGGATGTTGTGGTGGCTGAGGGTCGCGCCCTTCGGGAATCCCGTTGTGCCGCTGGTGTACTGGATGTTGATCGGGTCGTCGAAGGACAGCTCGGCCTCGCGGGCATGTAGTGCGTCGACGGTGATCCGTGAAGCGTCGTCGCGGAGTGCGTCCCAGTCGCCGGTGCCGAGGTAGACCGTTTCCTCGAGCGCGGGGCATTTCGGCCGGACCTCTTCGACCATCTCGCGGTAGTTGCTGGTCTTGAATTCGGTCGCGGAGACAAGCATCCGGACGCCGGACTGGTTCAGCGCGTAGGCCAGCTCGTGGGTCCGGTACGCCGGGTTGATGTTCACCAGGATCGCGCCCATCAACGCGGTCGCGTACTGCGTGATCGTCCACTCCGCCTGGTTCGGCGCCCAGATGCCGACCCGGTCGCCCTTCGCGATCCCCCGCGCCAGCAGGCCGCGCGCGACGAGTTCGACCTCCGCGCCGAACTCGTCGTACGTCCAGCGCCTTCCGGTCTGGACCTCCACCAGGGCCTCGCGATCGCCGTACTCGCTGATCGTTCGTCTCAGGTTGGCCCCGATCGTTTCACCCAGCAACGGAACCTCGGACACCCCGGACGCGTACGACGGAAGGCTCATCCTTCAATCGTCACCTCGCTCCAAAGCCTCTGCAAGTGCACGTGCGGCAGGAAAGGGGCTCCCCCTCTCCTCCTCTTCTTTCCCTCCTTGAAGGCGAGACACGGGAAAGTGCACGTGCGGCAGGAAACAGGGGGTGGACGGCAAGCAATGTATTTACCAACTCTGTGTCACAACGGTAGCGCTGTGTGGTTGGACCGTTACATTAGTTGTGAGAGGTGTGAGGCGATGGACCGATCGATGGAAGGTCACGCCCGCAGCGACCGTCCGCCCGGACGAACCGCCGAGGCGGCCCAACGTACCGCTGCGGTACAGGAGCGCGTCCAGGTCCTGGCCGACATCCTGGCCGACGCGCTGGCTGTCGATGTCAACGGCACCGATCTGCAGACCCTCAAACGTGCTCCCCGGCGGGCCCCACCGACCGTGTCGCCGGCCGATCTCCAAGCGCATCCCGGACCTGTCTGGGATGCGTTCGTGCCCCACCCGCCCTTTCGGTGGTGGGGTGCCCAGCGCCGGTACGCGCGCCGGCTCGCCGACGCCGAGGACCGGTTCGCGGAGGCGATCGAACGGCACCGGGCTTCCGAGGAGACCCGCCGCGAGCGGGTCGCCAAGGCGCTGCGGGAGCAGGTCGAGCACCAGCGCCGGCTCGACGAGGCGACCGCGGAGCAGCACGCGCGGATCGACGCGTACGAGCGCGCGGTGGAGAACCGCGGCCGGGCGGCGGTGACGCGGTACTTCACCAAGGCACTGGACCGGGTGGCGGAACCGCTGGACTTCCCACGCCGGCGCAAGGTCGGGTACGTGCCCGAGTCGACGCTGCTCGCGGTGGAGTGGGACCTCCCCGACGTCAGCGTGGTGCCGGCCGAGGCGTCGTACCGCTACGACCGTGCTCTTGACGCGGTGCTCGCCGTACCGCGAGATCCGCTGGAGCTGCGGCGGCTGTACCAGCAACTGGTGGCGCAGTTGGCATTGCGGGCCTTGCACCTGATCTTTGGCAGCGACCGGTACGGCGTGGTCGACACCGTCGTGTTCAACGGGATGCTCGAATCGGTGGACCTCACCACCGGGCAGACCGTACGGCCGTGCCTGATCACCTTGCGGGCAACGCGGGAGCAGTTCCAGGCGCTGGTGCTCGACCAGCTCGATCCGGTGGCCTGCGTACGGCACTACTTCGCCGCGGAGGTGTCACGGCACCCGGAGGAGCTGCAGCCGGTCGAGCCGGTGCTGGAGTTCGACCTCGCCGATCCACGCACCATCGAGGCAGTCGACGTGATCAGCGAGATCGACGCCCGCCCGAACCTGCTCGACCTGAGCCCCGAGTCCTTCGAGCACCTGGTGCACAACCTGCTCACCCGCATGGGCCTGGAAACCCGCCTGTTCCGCCAAGGCACCGACGGCGGCATCGACTGCGTCGCGTACGACCCCAGGCCGATCACCGGCGGCAAGTTCGTCGTACAGGCCAAGCTCTGGACCCGCACCGTCCCGCCGTCCGCCGTCCGCGACCTCTTCGGCACAGTCGTAGACGCCGGCGCCACCAAAGGCATCCTCATCACCACCTCCGGCTTCGGCCCCACCAGCTACCAGTTCGCCAACGGCAAACCCCTCCAACTGATAGACGGCACAGCCCTCCTGTCCCTCTGCCACCTCCACAACATCCCGGCCCGAATAATCCCCAGAGCGAGCTGACCACCTGCCAGACTGACCGACATGGACACAGGGGTGAGTGTTATCGGGTCAGGACAGGTCAGCGGGACGCCGGATGTGTTGCGGGTGTCGTTGGGTGTCGAGCACTCGGCACCGGATGTGGCGTCCGCGGTTGCGCGGGTCGGAGAGCGCACCGATGCGGTGATGGACGCACTGCGTGGCCAGGGGCTCGAGGAGTCGCAGCTGGCGACCAGTGCGGTGAACGTGTTCCAGGAGTACCGGGAGCCCGATTCGGCCCCGGCGTACCGGGCGTCGCACACGATCTCCGTCGAGACCAAGGACCTGACCGGGTTCGGCGCGTTGCTGAATGCGGCTGTCGATGCCGTCGGCAACAGCCTGAGCCTGCACGGGCTGCAGTTCGATGTCGAGGACAAGACCGAGCTGCTCGCCCAGGCCCGTGAGCTCGCGTTCCAGCAGGCCAAGGAGCGGGCCGGACAGCTGGCCGCCCTGGCCGGGTTCTCGCTCGGCTCGGTCACGGCGATCGCGGAGACCTACCAGCAGGAGGGGATCCCGCGCGTGCGGCTGTCGGCCTCGAAGGCCGCGTACGATTCAGCGCTCAACATCACTCCCGGCGACCACACGGTCAGCGTCTCGCTCGAGGTCAACTTCTCCTGGGCGTAACTCGCGTCTCAAAAGCAGAACAGGGGTTGCGTTGTCGGTGGTGTCGTACAGACTGCTCTCATGTACGCACCGGCGCCGCTTCGGCGGCAACTGAGCCGGTCCGGGCTTTTGCTGCTCGGGCCGGCCTTTGTTGCGGCCGTTGCGTATGTCGACCCGGGGAACTTCGCGACCAACATCGCCGCCGGCGCTACCTACGGTTACCTGCTCTGCTGGGTGGTCGTCGGCGCCAACCTGATGGCCGTCCTGGTGCAGTACCTCGCGGCCAAGGCGAGCATCGCGACCGGGCGGACGCTGCCGCAGCTGTGCCGTGACCACTTCCGGCGGTCGACGTCGACCGGGCTGTGGGCGCAGGCCGAGGTGGTGGCGATCGCGACCGACCTGGCCGAGGTCGTCGGCGGCGCGATCGCGCTCAACCTGCTGTTCAAGATTCCCCTCCTGCTCGGCGGAGCGATCACCGGCGCGGTCTCGTTCGCATTGCTGATCTACCAGTCGAAGCGCGGGCAACGCCCGTTCGAGGCAGCGATCATCGGCCTGCTGGCCGTCGTACTCATCGGCTTCGTCGTCTCGACGGCAAAGTCGGACCCGTCCGCGTCCGGCGTGGTCGGCGGCCTCGTGCCGCGCCTGGACGGGACGCAGTCGCTCGTGCTCGCGGCCGGCATGCTCGGCGCGACCGTGATGCCGCACGCGATCTGGCTGCACGGCGCCCTGGTCACCGACCGCCACTGGAAGAGCATCCGCTCCCAGGAAGGCAAATCACGCGTACTGCGCGCCACCCGCCTGGACGTCGCGATCGCCATGGCGCTGGCCGGCGCGGTCAACCTGGCAATGGTCGTCCTGGCCGCCGCTGCCCTGAAGGGCTCCGGCGCCGACTCGCTCGACGCAGCCCACATCGCGATCGGCGACCGCCTCGGCCAGCTCCCGGCCCTGCTGTTCGCGCTCGCCCTGCTGGCCAGCGGATTCGCCTCCTCCTCGGTTGGGACGTACGCCGGTTCCGTCATCCTCGACGGCTTCTGGCAGCGCCGCGTCCCACTCGCAGCCCGCCGCCTGATCACGCTGATCCCGGCCCTGCTGGTCCTCGCCATCGGCATCGACCCGAGCCGCGCACTGGTCGTTTCGCAGGTCGTCCTGAGCTTCGGCATCCCCTGCGCGCTCTGGCCGTTGGTGAGATTGACCGCATCCCGGCGCGTCATGGGTAACCTCGTCAACCGCTGGGCGACTACTCTCGCGGCATGCCTGGTAGCGACCGCCGTCACGGCCCTCAACGTCGTACTGATCGTGCTGACCATTCGGGGATGACGTGACCCGGGTGTTCGCCGTGAGCGACATCCACGGCCACCTGGAGAAACTGACCGCCGCCCTGCACGACGCCGGCCTCACCGATGCCGACGGCAACTGGGCCGGCGAGGACGCCCGGCTGTGGTTCCTCGGCGACTTCTTCGACCGCGGCCCGGACGGCATCGGCGTACTGCGCTATGTCCGCGGCCTGATCGAGCAGGCGCCGGACGGCGCGATCCAGATGCTGCTCGGCAACCACGAGATCCTCGCGCTCGGGATGCGGAAGTTCGACGACACGTTCGTCCCGCACGACGGCCTCACCCTGCGCAGCTTCGAGCGTTCCTGGGCCCTGAACGGCGGCCAGGACCGCGACCAGGAGCTGCTCACCGACGACGACGTGGCCTGGCTGCTCGACCGGCCGATGATCGCGCTGGACGCCGGCCACCTGCTGATGCACTCCGACACCGCGGAGTACGTCGAGTGGGGCGACTCGATCGACGCGATCAACGCCGCGGCGAGCGCCGAGCTGCACTCCGACGACATCGAGGTGTGGTGGGAGATCTGGCGCCGGATGACGTCGCGGTACGCGTTCCGCGGTGACGGCGGGCCGGAGATCGCCCGCATCCTGCTCGAGCACCTCGGCGGTCACCGGATCGTGCACGGGCACAGCATCGTGGCCGACCAGCTCGGCATCGACCCGCAGTACCTGACCGAGCCGCTGCTGTACGCCGACGGTCTCGTGCTCGGCATCGACGGCGGCGCGTTCGACGGCGGACCGTGCCTAGTCGTCGAGCTGGAAGAGCTCTCCGCGGAGTGAGCCCACCACGGCGTCCAGGCAGGACCGAAAGGTCCGCTGCCCACCGCCGTCGATCCAACGGCTGAAGGCGTTCTGGAACACCGCCGACCCGACCTGCGCGACCAGCGCCGCATCCTCGGCCGACAAACCTCGCTCTTCGAGGCCGCTGCGCAGCGCGTCGGTGACTGAGGCCAGCTTGGTCCGCTCCCGCTCCTGCAGCTCCGGACTGGCAGCGATGACCGCACGCCGTACGTCGGAGTTCTCGGCGATCTCGGCCAACTGCGCGCCGATCACCTCGGCCGCCTGGAGCACGGCCGCCCAGGGGGCGACGGCCGGATCGACGGCCCGGATCGCCTCGATGACGGCCGGGGCCAGCCGCTCAGAGCCCGCGAACAGGACCTCGCGCTTGTCCGGGAAGTAGCGGAAGTACGAGCGCCGGGTCAGGCCGGCGTGCTCGGCTATCTGGTTGACGGTCACGGCGTCGTACCCGTGCGCGGAGTACAGCTCGAGGGCGGCCTTGCGCAGCCGCTCCTCCGCACCGGGATCCCATCGCGCCATGGACCCGAGCTTAGCGTGACGTCCCACAGTGTCATCAATCGTGCTACGGTCGATGATGACACCCTGAGACATCACTGGAGAGCTGATGACGATCTGGATTCTTGGCGCGACCGGGCGGACCGGCCGCGAGATCGCGACCCGCGTCGCCGCCCGCGGCGGTGCGCCGGTGCTGGTCGGGCGGAACGCGGATCGCCTCCGCAAGACCGCCGCGGATCTCGGCCTCGACGACGTGCTCGTGACCGACGACCTGCCCGGCGAGATCGCGCGGCGACGACCGACCGTCGTCGTCAACACCATCGGCGGGTACGCCGACACCGCCGTACCGATCGCCCGGGCCTGCCTGCCGGGTGGGCATTACGTTGACCTGGCCAACGATCTGGTCGCGATGCCGCAGCTGCTGGCGTTGCACGACGAGGCCGTCGCGGCCGGGAGCACGTTCGTGACGGGTGCGGGGTTCGGCGTACTAGCGGTCGAGTCGGTCGTCGCTCATCTCTGCGCGGACCGGCCGACGCCGAGCCAGGTGCGCGTGGATGCGTTGCCGTCGGTCGCGATCGAGGGCGGTCCGTTGGGTGAGGCGCTGGCGCGGTCGATCGTGTCCGGGCTGACCACGGGCGGGCTGGTATTCGAGGACGGCCGGCTGACGAAGGCCCGGTTGGCGGCTGATGCGCGCGAGCACGCGCTGCCGGACGGGCAGACGGCGAAGTCCGCGGGTGCTCCGACCGGTGAGCTGCTGGCGGCCCAGCTGTCGAGTGGTGCGCCGTCGGTTGTTTCCACGTCGGGCTTGATGCCGACGGCACCGATCGTGCGGGTGGTGTTGCCGGCGGTCGGTGCGCTGCTCAAGATCCCGGCGGTACGACGGTTCGCCGTACGCCGGATGGCTGCGATCGAAGGTAAGCCGACGCCGCGTCCGCGGGAGCATTCGTGGGGGCATGCGGTCGTGACGTGGGCGGACGGCACCACGCTGGAGGGGTGGCTGCGGGCAGGGGACGCGATGGAGTTCACCGTGAGCGCGGTCGCGGAGACCGCCGTACGGCTGGCTCGTGGCGAGGGCCAGGCCGGTGCGTACACGCCCGCCCGTGCCCTCGGCGCCGAACTCGCGGAAGCCGCGGGCGGGACGTTCCTTACTTCTACCTGGGAATGAGTCCGCGGCGACCGGGGTTGTCAGCAGGTATGGCGGAGAAGACTGTGAAGATTCCTGGGCCGGACCACCCGATCACCGTCGGGAAGAACCCGGACCGCGTGGTCGTGAAGGTCGGCGACCAGGTGATCGCGGATACGCACGATGCGCTGTCGCTGCAGGAGGCCAACTACCCGGCGGTGCAGTACATCCCGCGGAAGGACGTCGACCTCACGCAGCTCGAGCGGACCGATCACGAGTCGTACTGCCCGTACAAGGGCGATGCGGCGTACTACAGCGTCCTCCCCGCCGGGGCGGACGGGGTGAACGCGGTGTGGACCTACGAGCAGCCGTACGACGCGGTCGCGGACATCCGCGAGCACGTGGCGTTCTACCCCGACAAGGTGTCGATCGAGATCATCGCCGACTGACGAAGTCGGCGAGGACCGGGGCGAGCAGCTCCGGTGGTACGACATGGCTCTGGCCCGCGAGCTCGACGAGTTCGGCCGCGGGCAGGATCGTCACGATCCGGTGCGCAGCGTCGACCATGAACGGCGCCGTCGCCGTCCCGGCGAGGACGAGTGTCTCCGGTTTGATCGTGCGCAGCAGGTCGACCGGAGTACCGGTGCCGGCGAGGCCGTGTTCCATCACGGCGAAGTCGTAGGCCAGCGTCGGCGCGCGGTCGGCAACAGTGGGCGCGTATTCGAGCGCGGCCTGCTTGGGCAGTCCCGTCATCATCAGGAACAGCTCGACAGCCTGCTGGTTCTGCCCCTCGCGGATCCGCTCGAGCACCTGCTCGCCGTCGTCCGACGGGTCCACGTCGTCCGGCTCGTACGGCGGCTCGTGCAGCAGGACATGCGTGAACGGCAGTCCGGTGCCGGCTGCGATCGCCGCGAGTCCCGCGCCGGACGAGTGCCCGTAGATGGCCGCCGTACCGCCGAGTGCTGTCACCAGGGCGGCGATGTCGTCCACCTCGCGCTCGACGGCGTACGGCGTGACGTCGCCGGAGTCACCGCGACCGCGCCGGTCGTACGTCACCACGTCGAAGTCGCTCGCAAGTACGTCGGCCAGCGGCCGGAGCGATTCCCGGTCGCACAACGCTCCCCCGACCAGGACGAGCGGGTGCCCGCTGCCCAGCCGGTCGTAGGCGATCGTCGTACCGTCCGCTGACGTCACTGTCTGCATGCTGTCCTCCAGTTTGGCGTTGACGAACGTGACGTCGGAGCCGATCCGCAGCTTTCGACATATCCGTTGGCGGTTGACCGGACTGAGTGGTTCACTGCGTTTCGATGATCACCAGAGTCGACACCTACCTCCATAGCGTCCCGCTGTCCGGTGCAGTCGCCGAGCAGGTCGGACCGTTCACCCTGTTCCGCAGTACGACGGTGTGGCCGTACTACGCGCGCCCCGTGCCGGGCTCCGATGTCACGATCAAGCCGGACGATGTCGAGCTCGTGCGGGCGCGGTGTGCCGAGCTGGAGATCCCACTGAGCTTCGAGTGGGTCGTGGACACCTGTCCGTCGCTGGGACCGGCCGCAGCTGCTGCGGGCCTGACTGTGGTCGAGCATCCGTTGCTGGTGCTCGAGCGCGACGACTTCCGACCTGTTGTGGCTGATGCTCGGGTGGAGATCCTGTCTGCCGACGAGGACGTGGTCCGGGCAGCCCGTGCGGTGGCCAACCTGGCGTTCAGCGACCCGGGTACTGCGGTCGGCGCGGCTGGGCCGGCGGAGCGGGACGCGGCCGCCGCCGAGACGCCGGACGACATGGTGGCTACGCTGTCCGACCGGGCACGCCGGGGTATCTCAGTCACGGCTGGAGCGTTCACCGACGACGGCATGGTGGCCAGCGGAACCCATCAGCCGGTCGACTCCGCCACCGAGATCGTCGGCGTCGGCACGCTGCCATCGATGCGTCGCCGAGGGCTGGGTGCAGCCGTGACGTCCACGCTGGTCGAGCACGCCCTCTCGCACGGCGTAGACCTCGTACTCCTGTCAGCCGAGTCGGACGCCGTAGCAGCCGTCTACGAACGCGTCGGCTTCCACCGAATCGGAAGCGCCGGAGCAGCAGAGTGACCGGCAGCCCGACCTCCCGCCTCGTCGTACTGCGCGGAAACTCGGGCTCCGGCAAATCCACTACAGCAAAGGCACTACGCGAACGCCTCGGCCGCGGCACGGCCTGGGTCGAGCAGGACCACGTCCGCCGCATCATGCTGTGGGAGCACGACCTTCCGGGCAGCGTGAACATCGGACTGATCGACCTGAATGCCCGCTACGCGCTCGACCACGGGTACGACGTGGTGCTCGACGGCATCATGAACGCCGGCCGGTACGGCGACATGCTTCGCCGGCTGACGGCTGACCATCGTGGGACGACATTGCACTACTACTTCGACATCCCGTTCGAGGAGACCGCCGTACGGCATGCCACCCGGGAGCTGGCCGGGGCGTTCGGTGTTGAGGCGATGCGGGAGTGGTACCGCGAGCGGGATCTGCTGGACGGGATCAAGCAGACGGTGATCGGTCCGGAGAGTTCACTGGACCAAACCGTGGGTCAGATCCTGACCGACCTTGGGGTGGAGACCGACGGGGCCGTACCGTTGTAGGGATGAGCACTTCCGAGCCGACCCGCCCCCGTACCCTCGCTGAGGCGTTGCGGACGTGGGATGACGCCGGGCTCGGTGAGCTGCTGCGGCGGCGGCCGGATCTGGCGCTGCCTATTCCTGCGGACACCGGGCAGCTGGCGGCGCGGGCGACGAGCAACGCGTCGGCTGCGCGGGCCGTCAACCGGCTCGACGAGTTCGGGGTGGATCTGCTGGAGTCGCTGTCCGCTCTGCCCGAGCCGGTCGACCTGGAGGCGCTCGCCCGGGGCGTGGATCAGCCGGTGGAGGTGGTCCGGCCGCGGGTGACCGAGTTGCTGGACCTCGCGCTGGTGTGGGGGACCGAGGACGACCTGCGCCCGATCCGCGCCGTACATGAACTGCTCGGTCCGACACCTGCCGGCCTCGGTCCGGTCACCACGCGGCATTTCGGCGATCTGGACAAGCTGATCGAGGAGGCCGGTCCGGATGCGAAGGCAGTGCTCGACAAGCTGACCTGGGGTCCGCCGACGGGTTCGGTGGAGAAGGCCGAGCGTCCGGTGACGATCGCGTCCGCCCGTACTCCGGTGGAGCGGTTGCTGGCGCGAGGTCTCGTCGTACCGAAGGATCCGAACACCGTCGTACTCCCGAGGCAGATCGGCCTGCACCTGCGTGGTGGACGCGTGCTGGCGTCGACCAGGCCGACGCCGCCGCCGTTGGACGGCAAGAAGGTGTCAGCCTCCATCGCCGACCGGGCCGCGGCGGGTGCCGCGCTCGACCTCGTGCGACTGGTGGACCGGGCGCTGGAGCAGCTGGGGACCGAGCCGCCGCCCGTACTGCGGACCGGTGGCATCGGCGTCCGTGAGCTGCGCAACGTGGCCGGGAAGATCGGTGCGGAGGAGCAGAACACCGCAGCGGTCCTGGAGATGGCGTACGCCGCTGGACTCGTTGCAGCAGTGGAGGTTGGGACCAGCGAGCTATGGCTGCCCACCAGTGCCTACGACGACTGGCTCGAGCTGGACCTGGCGCATCGGTGGGCTCAGCTCGTCATCGCCTGGTTCTCCGGGCTCAGGGCGATCGGACTGATCGGTCGGCGGGACAGCGGCGCTGGTACGGCGGCTGCACGCGAGCGGCTGATCAACGCGCTCGCGCCGGACCTGGAGCGGTTGCTGGCGCCGGAGATCCGCGTGCTTGCGTTGCAGGCGCTGGCCGGAGCTGGTGCTGGTACTGCGCCTGCTCCCGAGACTGTGGTGACGTGGGTCGCGTGGCACCGGCCTCGGCGTGGTGGGCAGTTCCGGGACGACCTGGTCGAGTGGAGCGTGTCTGAAGCGGCGCTGCTCGGGCTGACCGGTCTGGGTGCGCTGGCGAGTCATGCCCAGCCGCTGCTCGGAGCTGAGCCGAATGCTGACGAGCTGGCCGAGGCGATCAGCCCGTTGATGCCGGAGCCGGTGTCGGAGGTGCTGCTGCAGGCTGACCTGACTGCGATCGCACCTGGTCCGCTGGTGCGCGTCGTGCAGGACGAGCTGTCCGCGATGGCGGACGTCGAGTCGGACGGCGGTGCTGGGGTCTACCGGTTCAGTGAGAGCTCGGTGCGGCGCGCGTTCGACCTCGGACGTACTGCGGATCAGCTGCACACGTGGCTGGTCGAGCACTCGCGTACGCCGGTGCCGCAGCCGCTCACGTACCTCATCGACGACGTCGCGCGACGACACGGCGTACTGCGGCTCGGGACGGCGTCGACGTACCTGCGGTGTGACGACGAGACCGTGCTGACGCAGCTGCTCAACTCGAACCTGCCTGGTGTTCGCTTCCGCCGGTTGGCGCCGACCGTGGTTGTGTCACCGTCGCCGCCGGACATGGTGCTGGCCCGACTGCGGGACGCCGGACTGGCGCCGCTGGCGGAGACGTTCGACGGGGCGCTGCATGTGACCGGTACGCCGCGACGTGGTGAGGCGCCACGACGCCGTACCAGCCGGGACTTCAACGAGAGCGCGTTCGACCTGACCGACGACCAGGTGAAGGCCGTCATCGAGAAGGTCCGCGCCGGCGACCGCATCGCCGCCGAACGCCCCGACGACCAGGGCCTCGTCGAACCAGCAGCCCCCGCCGAAACCATCGCCGTACTGACCAACGCGGCAGAGTCCCACAGCCGCACCTGGATCGCCTACGTCGACCACAACGGCACCTCATCCGAACGCATCGTAGAACCGGTCCGAGTAGCCGACGGCTGGCTGACCGCCTACGACGACACCACCGACAACCCCCGCACCTACGCCCTCCACCGAATCTCCGCCGCCCGAGGCGTCGATTGACCGACCTGCTGATCCTGACCGGTTTGCCGTACTGCGGTAAGACCACGCTGGCGCGGGCTCTCGAGCAGGACGGGGCGGCTGTCGTCGAGCTGGACCACATCAACCGGGAGCGGGGCTTTCGGATCGAGGACGGCGTGCCGATGGCGGAGTGGCCGGAGACGATCCGGCAGGCGGGGGTGCGGGTCGCTGAGAGCGGGGCGGACGTGGTCGTGCTCAGCTGGGTCAATCCGAGTGAGCGGGATCGGCAGCGGTGGCGGGACTTTGCGGTGGCGCAAGGGATGCGTCATTTGACTGTCTACCTGCTGGCTGACCAAGAGCTGCTCGACGAGCGGCGCAGTGCGGCTGTTGCGGGGCCGGATCGGCACGTCCTGTCTGACGAGGTGCTGCAGCGGGTGCAGCGGCGGTTCCAGGTGCCGGTGGACGGGAGTGCGCTGGTTGTGGAGGCCAGCTGGAGCACCCAGAAGCAGGTCAAGGTTGTGACTGCGGCTCTGTGAATTGACCGCTCAGGCACAATGGAAGGTCGGGGCGAGATTGAGGAGTGACGGGTGACAGACGGTCCACTGATCGTGCAGTCGGACAAGACGTTGTTGTTGGAGACCGCACATGCGGAGGCCAACGAGTGTCGGAAGGCTATTGCGCCGTTCTCCGAGTTGGAGCGGGCGCCGGAGCATGTGCACACCTATCGGCTGACGCCGCTGGGGCTGTGGAACGCTCGTGCCGCGGGGCACGACGCGGAGCAGGTGATCGACGTACTGCTGCGCTACAGCCGCTACCCGGTCCCCCACTCGCTGCTGGTCGACATCGCCGAGACGCTGGACCGGTACGGGCGGCTGCGGCTGGAGAAGCACCCGCAGCACGGACTGGTACTGGTGACCACCGACCGGCCGGTGCTGGAGGAGGTGCTGCGCAGCAACAAGGTGAAGCCGATGCTGGGCGAGCGCATCGACGACGACACCGTCCTGGTGCACCCGTCGGAGCGCGGTCACCTCAAGCAGACCCTGCTCAAGCTCGGCTGGCCCGCGGAGGACCTGGCCGGGTACGTCGACGGCGAGGCGCACAAGATCGAGCTGGCGCTGGACGGCTGGGAGATGCGTCCGTACCAGCAGCAGGCGGTGGACTCGTTCTGGCACGGTGGCTCGGGTGTCGTCGTACTGCCCTGTGGGGCGGGTAAGACGATCGTCGGCGCGGCCGCGATGGCACAGGCGTCCTCGACCACGCTGATCCTCGTCACCAACACCGTGTCCGCACGGCAGTGGAAGGACGAGCTGCTCAAGCGCACCAGCCTGACCGAGGAGGAGATCGGCGAGTACTCCGGTGCGCGCAAGGAGATCCGGCCGGTCACGATCGCGACGTACCAGGTGATGACGACGCGCCGGAAGGGCGTGTACTCGCACCTGGAGCTGTTCGACGCCCGCGACTGGGGTCTGATCGTGTACGACGAGGTGCACCTGCTGCCCGCGCCGATCTTCCGGATGACCGCGGACCTGCAGACCCGGCGCCGGATCGGTCTGACCGCGACGCTGGTCCGCGAGGACGGCCGCGAGGGTGACGTGTTCTCGCTGATCGGCCCGAAGCGGTACGACGCGCCGTGGAAGGACATCGAGGCGCAGGGCTGGATCGCGCCGGCGGACTGCATCGAGGTGCGGGTGGATCTCGAGCAGACCGAGCGGTTCGTGTACGCGACCGCCGAGCCCGAGGACCGCTACCGGCTGGCCGCGTCGACGCCGGCCAAGTCCCGGCTGGTACGACGGATCGCCGAGCATCACGCGGGCGAGCCGCTGCTCGTCATCGGTCAGTACATCGACCAGCTGGACGAGCTGGGCGAACGCCTCGAATGCCCGGTGATCAAGGGCGAGACAACGGTGAAGGAACGACAGCGGCTGTTCCAGGCCTTCCGGACCGGTGAGATCAACCGGCTCGTGGTGTCCAAGGTCGCGAACTTCTCCATCGACCTTCCCGAGGCGTCGGTCGCCATCCAGGTCTCCGGCACCTTCGGCTCCCGCCAGGAAGAGGCCCAGCGCCTCGGCCGAGTCCTACGCCCCAAGGGCGACGGCCGCACCGCCCGCTTCTACTCCATCGTCGCCCGAGACACCATCGACGCCGAATTCGCCGCCCACCGCCAACGTTTCCTAGCTGAGCAAGGCTATGCGTACACGATCGTCGACGCGGAGAACCTATTCGCCTAGCCGTGTATGGATGCCGTTGAAGTGGCTCTTCATGGAGTGGGCGTAGGTGTCGGGGTTTGCCGACTCCAAGGCGTTGAGGAGGTCTCGGTGCCAGGTGGCGGCGTCTGCGGGGGTGTAGCGGGCGCCGGGGAGGCGGGCGTCCACCTGGGCGAAGGTGCGCCAGAAGACCGACAATAGATCGATGACGAGGGCGTTGCCGAGGGGCTCGTAGAGCGCCTGGTGGAAGGCCCAGTCCTCGTCCGGGAAGTACTGCCCGTCGCCGGCCTTGGCCTCCATCCGCTGGACGATCGGCTCCAACGTGTCGTACCCGTACTGCTTGAAGTGTGCGACCACGTCGTCCGCCAGCCCGACCTCGATGGCCTGGCGGACCTCCAGGACGTTCTGTACGTCGCGGAGGTCGCCCGCCATCGACTGGGACATGCGGAACGCGAGCCCGTCCTCCAGCGACTGCAGGTTCACCTCGCCGACGTACGTCCCGTACCCGTGCCGGATCTCGATGATCCCGACGGCCTGCAACGCCTTCATCGCCTCGCGCAGCGGGTGCCGGCCGACGCCGAGCTGCGCCATCAGCTCCTGCTCGTTGGGCAGCGGGTCACCCGCCTTCAGCCCGCGCTCCAGGATGTACGACTTCATCGCATCCCGGATGAAGGACTGATTCCCCGCCGCACCTCGTGCCCGGCTGAGCCCACCCGTTGTCACTGCCGGCCTCCCTTGGTTAGGACCGCTCAGTGTAATCCGGCGCGGTCCAGTAGTGGCCGGACCGCGGCGATCTCCGTGTCGTTCAAAGGAATACAGGGGTACGCCGTCACCGGACTGTCGATCACACCGAGCAGATGCAGCCCGGCCTTGAACGCACCGAGCGCGGCCGAGCTCGCACCCATCCGCGACCGGTCCGCGACGTTGATGATGTCGAACAGCCGGAACAGCCGGTCCTGCTCTGCCCTTGCCGTCGCCGCATCACCTGATGCGGCAGCGTTGAACAGCCGGACATAGCCAGCCGGATCCACGTTCCCCAGACCAGGTACGACGCCGTCGACGCCGAAAGCCAGCGCGGAGTCGACCGTCACCTCGGACCCGGTCATGATCGCGAAGTTGTCCAGCTGCTTCTCGCGACGGGACAACACGAGCTCGCGCAACGACGTCTCCTGGCCGGACGAATCCTTCACTCCGGCAATCACGCCCTGCTCGCCCAACGAGATCACGACAGAGGCCGGGAGCTTGGTGCCAACCCGGGAAGGGATGTCGTAGGCATAGAGCGGAGTGTCTCCGGCCTGGGCGGCCAACCGAGTGAAGTGGCGTTCGATCTCCGCCCGGTGCGTGGCGGCGTAGAACGGAGCCGTGGCGACCAGTGCGTCCACACCGGCCTTGAGAGCAGCGGAGACGTGCGCGGCGACGCGGTTGGTCGATGTGTCGATGACACCGGCCAGCACCGGCACCTGTCCCGCCACCTCCGCCACGGTCGTCTCCAGCACAACCTGCCGCTGCTCGTCGGTCAGGAACGTGCCCTCACCGGACGTGCCGAGCACGAACACCCCGTTCACACCCCCGGCCAGCTGGTACTGGATCAGCCGCGCCAGCGATGCGGTGTCGACGTCGTACGACGGGGTGAGCGGAGTGACGAGCGGCGGTACGACGCCAGTCAAACGGGCGGATGCGGTCAAGGGGTCTCCCAACCTCAAAGGGCGAATGTGGCAAAGCGCAAGGTCGCGAACGAGGACGTCTCACCGGCCTCGTAGAAAATGCCGACCGAGCCGTCTGACAGCAGTACGAGATCGGAGTAACCGGCCATGCCCTCGTGCACGACCAGAGCCGGCTCCCACGACACACCGGAGTCCTCGGAAATGAAGAGAGTCAGCTCCCGCCGCGAAGACGGGTTGACCGGTGTCGACAGCAGCAGCCGCCCGTCCGGCAAGCAGACCACGCTCCCTTGGATACCCGGCGCGGTGATCTCAGGAATCCCGGCGTACGGCGCATCGAGGGTCTGACCGCTGTCGGATGACCAGGCGTGCACGCGGGCCGGTCCGGTGCCCTGGTGGTTGCGGGCGTTGAAGTAGAGCCGTCCGTCGGGTAGCTCGGCCACCGTAGTCTCGTTGGCATTGATCTCCGCGCCGTCATTGCGGTCGACGAAGCCCACGGACCAGTTCACGCCACCGTCGTCGCTGTAGATGCAGTGCCCGCCGTTCAGCCGGATCAGATCGTCCACCGGCTCCGACGGCACGAACGAGTGGTTCGCCGGTACGACGAGACGGCCGGAGCGCAGCGTGATCCCGTGGCACGGCCCGGTCGCGTACCAGCCCCAGTCCGCCGGCTTCACCTGCGAGGTGATCTCCACGGTCGGCGTCCACGAAGCACCGTCGTCCGACGAGCGCTGCACGAACACACGCCGCCCCGACTCCGGATCGGTGCCGCGGGCAAGCGACATCTCGACGGCGTGCGCGCCGTTCTCCACCGTGACCAGCACCACGTCACCCGACACCGGGTCGAACAGCGGCACCGGGTTCCCACAGGTCTTGCCGGCCTTGGCC
Source organism: Kribbella sp. NPDC058693 (assembly GCF_042715335.1). Classification (NCBI taxonomy): domain Bacteria; kingdom Bacillati; phylum Actinomycetota; class Actinomycetes; order Propionibacteriales; family Kribbellaceae; genus Kribbella; species Kribbella sp. NPDC058693. The sequence goes on along the minus strand of NZ_JBHXSQ010000003.1, from coordinate 687,730 downwards.
GACACCACCTGCAGCGGCAGCCAGGTCTGCCCGCCGTCCAGCGAACGCCGCAGAACGATCTCGATCTCACCCGCGTCACCGGACCCGTGCAGCCGCCCCTCGCAGAACGCCAGCACCAGCGAACCCCGCGCCACCACGGACGGGATCCGGAACGTGTGGTACCCGCTCCCGGCGGGGTCGAAGACGATTTCCATCGCGCCGACTCTTGAAGACATAGGACGTACTATGTCATGGTGTGGCCCTCCGATGGAAGTGAGGCCCAATGCCAGTCAGCAGAAGAACTTTCCTCGGCGGTGGCCTGGCCGCCGCCGCTGTCGCGGTCACGGGTACGCCGCTGCTGGCGGGGTGCGCGTCGGACAAGAAGAACACCGCGGCCGCCAACTCGGCGGTGAAACTGCCCACGTACACGAAGTACGGCGAGATCAAGCCGGACCTGCCCGGCACCGACGTGGTGCTGGACGGGTTCCTGAAGTACCCGGCGAGCCCGGTGAAGGCGATCACCGACGTCCCCGGCGACGGCAAGCCGATCACGTTCATGACCAACATCCCGGGCGCGATCCCGCCGTCGGTCGACAAGAACCAGTTCTGGCAGGAGCTGAACAAGCGGCTCGGCTCCGAGCTGCAGATCAGCATGGCGTCGAACGACGAGTACAACGACAAGTTCGCCACCCGGATCGCCGGCGGCGACCTGCCGGACATCCTGAACGTCCCGCCGGGTACGCCGCAGATCCCCGGGCTGCTCAAGGCCAAGGCGATGGACCTGACCGAGCACCTGTCCGGCGACGCGGTCAAGAAGTACCCGTTCCTGGCGAACATCCCGACCGAGTTCTGGAAGGGCTGCGTCTTCAACGGCGCGATCTACGGCGTCCCGGTGCCGCGCGGCATGTCCCGGACGTCGCTGCCGCTGTACCGGACCGACCTGCTCGCCGCGAAGGGCATCAAGGACCCGGCGCCGAAGAACTTCGAGGAGTTCTTCGACATCTGCAAGGAGATGACCGCGGCGAAGGAGAACCGCTGGGCGTGGACGCGGGTGCCCACGTCGTACATCCGGATGATGCTCGGCCTGCCGAACAACTGGAAGCAGGAGGGCGGCAAGTTCACCTCGGTGTTCGAGGCGGACGGCAACGAGGACGCGCTCGAGGCGAGCCGCAAGATGGTCGCGGCCGGCGTCATCAACCCGGACACGTTCAGCGCCAAGGCGGCCGCCCGCAAGCAGTGGTTCAACGGCGGTACCGCGGCCTTCGACTACGACAGCTTCGTGGCCTGGAACCAGTACTACTCCGACAACACCGCGGGTGACGCGTTCGGCGTCAACATGCTCGACGTACCGGGCTTCAGCAGCGGTGACGGCAAGGTGTGGATGGGGGCGGCGCTGAACAACGTCACCGCGTTCAACAAGTCCACCAAGCACTCCGCGGAGACGCTGCTCAAGGTGGCGAACTGGATGGCCGCACCGTTCGGCACGGAGGAGTACCTCTTCCGCAAGTACGGCGTGGCGGGCCGGCACTACACCATGCAGGGCACCGACCCGGTCCCGACCAAGACCGGGGTCGTGGAGACGGGTATCGGCCTGCAGTACATCTCCGACTCGACGCTGGCGCTCTACTGGGCCGGCAAGCCCGACGTACCGCAGAAGCAGCACGCGATCCAGCAGAAGGTCGCGGACCGGCTCGTGTACGACGCGTCGTACGGGCTGTACTCCGACACGATGTCGAAGCAGTGGGGTCAGCTGACCGGCGTACTGACCGACCTGGAGAACCAGATCGTGCAGGGCAAGAAGCCGGTGTCCGACTGGGCGCCCGCGGTCAAGACCTTCCTGTCCTCGGGCGGTGAGAAGATCCGCGGCGAGCTGCAGGACGCCTTCACCGCGGCAGGCGGGAAGTAATGCTGCAACGATCCTCGAAGCGCCCGCAGCAGCAGCTGAGCCTCGGCCGGCGGCTGCTGCGGGACCGCGTCCTGCTGCTGTTCGCACTGCCCGGCTGCGCGCTGATCATCGTGTTCCACTACGTCCCGCTGCTGGGCAACGTGATCGCGTTCAAGGACTACCAGCCGTTCCTCGGCATCACCAGCAGCGACTGGTCCGGCTGGGCGAACTTCGGCGTGATCTTCAACGGCGACCCGGCGTTCCTGCGGGCGCTGAAGAACACGCTGATCCTCACCTGCCTGCAGTCGATCTTCGTGTTCCCGGCGCCGATCCTGCTCGCGCTGCTGCTGAACTCGCTGTTCTCCGAGCGGATCAAGCGGATCGCGCAGAGCATCCTCTACCTGCCGCACTTCATGTCGTGGGTGATCGTGGTCGCGCTGTTCCAGCAGATGCTCGGCGGCAGCGGGTTGCTGAACAACTACCTGCGCTCGCACGACCTGGCCACGATCAACATCATCGGGAACTCCGAGCTGTTCCACGTGCTGCTGACGTCGCAGATCATCTGGAAGGACACCGGGTGGGCGACCATCCTGTTCCTGGCCGCGCTGTCCCAGATCGACTCGCAGCTGTACGAGGCGGCGAGTGTGGACGGCGCGAGCCGGATGAAACAGCTGTGGCACGTCACGCTGCCCGGACTGCGCGGGATCATCATCCTGCTGTTCATCCTGCGGCTCGGTGACTCGCTCACCGTCGGGTTCGAGCAGATCATCCTGCAGCAACAGGCCGTCGGCCGGGACGTCAGCGAAGTACTCGACACGTACGTCTACAACAACGGCGTACTCGGCGGCGCCTGGGGTGTCGCGGCCGCGGTCGGACTGGTGAAGGGCGTCGTCGGCGTCATCCTCGTTCTCACCGCGAACAAGGTCGCTCACATCTTCGGCGAGCAAGGGGTGTACCAGCGATGAGTACCAAGATCGTCCAGGGCGTGCCGATGCCCGGCTGGCCGATGCGGGCCTTCAAGGGTCTCGTACTGCTGGTCTTCTGCGCGGTGGTGATCATCCCGTTCGTCGGCGTGATCTCGACCAGCGTGGCGCCGAACAAGCAGATCAACGAGTCCGGCGGCCTGGTGCTGTTCCCGAAGTCGGTGAACTTCGCGGCGTACGAATCGCTGTTCGCCGGCGGGGTGGTGACGCAGGCGCTGTTCGTCAGCATCTTCGTCACCGTGATCGGCACGGTGCTCAGTCTGACCGTGTCGTGTCTGCTCGCGTACGCGCTGGCACGGCCCTCGTTCACGGCCGGGCGGCCGATCCTGCTGATCGTGCTGTTCAGCATGCTGTTCTCGCCGGGCATCATCCCGACGTACCTGACCGTGAAGGGCGTCGGGCTGCTGGACAGCATCTGGGCGCTGATCGTGCCGACGATGATCAGCGCGTTCAACGTCGTCGTACTGCGGGCGTTCTTCATGAACCTGCCGAACGAGATCACCGAGAGCGCCCGGATCGACGGCGCGGGTGAGCTGAAGACGTTCACCTACATCGTGCTGCCGCTGTCGAAGGCGGTGCTGTCGGTGATCGGTCTGTTCTACGCAGTGGCGTACTGGAACGCGTTCTTCTCCGCACTGCTGTACCTCAACGACTCCAAGCTCTGGCCGTTGCAGCTGGTACTGCGGACATACGTCATCAACGACACGCAGCTGGGCAGCGCCGAGCTGGGCACAGAGCTGCTCCCACCGCAGGCGTCGATCCAGATGGCGATCCTGGTCGTCTCGATCGTGCCGATCCTCGTCATCTACCCGTTCCTGCAGCGGCACTTCGCCAAGGGCGTCCTCACCGGCGCCGTCAAGGGCTGATCACAGCTCCGTCTCAAAGTGCCTTTCGGGGGTTGCCCAGGGCAACGCCAGGGTTGCGCCTGGGCAAACCCTGTGGGAACGGCGGGTACCGTCGAAAAGTATGGGGATCGAAGCGCTGGAGCGGGTGGGGCAGGGTGGCGAACAGCAGCAACGAGGGGTCCAGGTCTTCTGGAGGGTGGTCCGGGAAGCAGTCCTGTTGGCCACCCTCTTCCTCGTCTACAGTGCGGGCCGGCAGATCGCGGCCCGGCATACCGGCTCCGCGTTCGACCACGCACACGAGGTGTTGTCGTTCCAGAACTGGCTGCACCTGCCGAACGAGGCCACGCTCCAGCAGTGGGCGCTGCAGTTCCCCCACCTGGTCCAAGGCGCCAACCTGTACTACGCGAGCGTGCATGCACCGCTGACCGCCGCCGTACTGCTCTGGCTGAGCATCTGGCGACCGAAGGCGTACTCACATGTCCGCTGGACGATGGTGTCGCTGACCGGACTCGCACTGGTCGGTCACATCGTGTTCCCGCTGGCGCCGCCGCGGATGATGCCGGGCTTCATCGACACCGGGCTGCAGTTCGGTCAGTCCGTGTACGGCCCGGACCACACCGGCGGGCCGGCCAACCAGTTCGCCGCGATGCCGAGCCTGCACGTCGGCTGGGCGGCCCTGATCGCGCTGTCGATGATCCTGATCACCAGGTCGCGCTGGCGCTGGCTGTGGCTGCTGCACCCGATCATCACGTTCAGCGTGGTCGTGGTGACCGGCAATCACTACTGGCTGGACGGCATCGTCGCGCTACTCCTGCTCGCGGCCAGCCTGCCGCTCCTGCTCCGGTCCGGGCTGCACGCCGACAGGCCGCGCTCGCGTAATTCGGTACCACCGCGGAAGGTGCTCAAGTAACGTAGCTGGGCTCCCCCACTGCTGCCGGAGGTTTCTGCATGCCCCCCGATACGTCTGACACCCTCCAGGCCGAGAAGGACTACCTCAAGATCTCCCGGGCCGCGCTGGCGGTCATGCGGGAGAAGACCGGCGCGCTGGAGGTCCACAGCGCGGACCGGGTCAACCAGGAGTACCTGATGGCCGCGATCTTCCGGCGGATGAAGGAGCTCGAGGACGACCCGGACGTACCGCTGTTCTTCGGGCGGCTGGACTACATCGAGCCGACCGACGAGACGTTCCACATCGGCCGCCGGCACGTGAACGACGAGCTGGGCGAGCCGCTGGTGGTGGACTGGCGAGCAGACATCTCGGTGCCGTTCTACCGCGCCAGCAAGACCGAGCCGATGGGCGTGGGGGTCCGTCGGCGGTTCGGCTTCACGCACGGCGAGATGACGGCGTTCGAGGACGAGGACCTGACTGCCAGCGGTCAGGTCGAGCAGCACAGCAACATCCTGGATGCGGAGATCGAGCGACCGCGCTCTGGTCCGATGCGTGACATCGTCGCGACGATCCAGCCGGAGCAGGACGTGATCGTCCGGGCCGGCGTCGACGACACCATCTGCGTGCAGGGAGCGCCTGGCACGGGGAAGACAGCAGTTGGGCTGCACAGAGCGGCGTACCTGCTCTATGCATATCGGGACCAGCTGAGCCGGGCCGGCGTGCTCGTGGTCGGACCGAACGCGAGCTTCCTGCGCTACATCGGCGACGTCCTCCCGGCACTGGGTGAGATCGAGGCGAAGCAGACCACCGTCGAGGAGCTGGTCGCGCGGGTGAAGATCGCCGGACCGGGGCCGGCGCTGGTCGACGTACTCAAGGGCGATGCGCGGATGGCCGAAGTACTGCACCGGGCCGTCTGGTCGAACGTGAACCTGCCCAAGGAGTCCCTGGTCGTACCGCGGGGAGCGCACCGCTGGCGCGTCGCGGCGTACCAGGCCGAAGAGCTGATCACCGAGCTGCGCAACCGCGGCATCCGGTACGGCGCCGGCCGGGCGATGCTGCCGCAACGACTGGCCCACGCGGTGCTGCTGCGGATGGAGGCCGCCGGCGACTCCCCCGACGACCGCGTACAGGACTCTGTTGCAAGGAGCCGACCGGTCAAGCAGTACGCCGAGGCGCTCTGGCCGGCCGTCGACCCGGCCAAGCTGCTGTTCCGGCTCTTCACCGACCCGGAGCTGCTGGCCGAGCACGCCGACGGCATCCTCAGCGCTGACGAGCAGGCGATGCTGATCTGGGACAAGGTGCCGCGGTCCGCCGGTGCGGCCAAGTGGTCCGTCGCCGATGCCACTCTGATCGATGAGATCGCCGATCTGGTCGACCGTACGCCGTCGCTCGGCCACGTCGTACTGGACGAGGCGCAGGACCTGTCGGCGATGCAGCTGCGAGCTGTCGGACGACGCTGCTCGACCGGCTCGATGACTGTGCTCGGCGACATCGCGCAGGGCACCACGCCGTGGGCTACGCCGTCCTGGGACGAGGCGTTGAAGCACCTGGGCAAGACCGGTGCTCACACCGAGGAGCTGACCGCAGGCTTCCGCGTCCCGGGCCAGGTGATCGAGTACGCCGCCCGCCTCCTCCCGACGATCGCGCCGCACCTCAAGCCGCCGACGGCAGTACGGCGGGCGCGTGGTGAGCTGACGATCTCCCGCGTACCGGACAGCCTCGCGGCCGCGGTCACCGCCGTACGTGAGGTGTCTGAGCGTCCCGGGTCGATCGGACTGATCGTGCCGGACGCGCTGGTGGCAGCGACGCGGAAAGCCCTGCAGGGCATGGCGTTCTCGGTGCTGGGCGATGAGGACGACGTGGACGCCCACCTGGACGTCGTACCGGCGTCTCTCGCCAAGGGTCTCGAGTTCGACCATGTGGTGCTGGTGGAGCCGGCCGGCATCGTCGCAGGTGAGGCCGACGAGCGGACCGGTCTCCGACGGCTCTACGTCTGCCTGACCCGTGCGGTCACCTCACTGGTCGTCGTACACAACGAAGACCTGCCCGAGGTACTAGAAGCCGCGTGAGCCGCCGGACCGGCGCGACGAGCGCCGGGACGAGCCGCCGCCGCTGGAGCGCGTGCGGGACGACCAACTCGACCTCCGCGACCGACCGCTGGACCAGCTGTCGCCGTCGCTCGAACTGCTGCTCGACGAGGCCGCCCAGTCGCCGACGGAGCTACCTACGTCCGAGCTGAACCGGCTGAAGCGTGCTCCCGGCCGACGGGCCCGCCAGCGCGACCGCATCTGCTCGCCGCGACGCCGGAAGTCCGAGTCCGGGAACCACCACACGCGGCCGTCACCCTGCGACCAGTAGCCGTCGACGTACGCAGCGAGGTCCTCGGCGTGCTCCCAGTACGGCGTCGAGAGCTGCCAGCCCTTCACCATCCGGATCTGGGGCTCCTCACCGGCCTCGTCGCGCCGCTTGCAGGCCGCGCAGACGTCGACCGCCCGGGCTGCGCCGTCCTCAGGCTTCCACTCGACCTCCGCCGTACTCGGCCCGTGCCGTGGGTCGAAGAAGCACGGCGCCGTCGGCTCCGGGATCGGCTTGCCCGCACGCACCGCATCCAGGCACACCATCCCGTAGCGGGCGGAGCCGAGCAGCGTGGTGACCGCCTCGATGTCCTTGTCACCCTTGGCCTCGTCCAGCCGGTGCCGCGCCTTCTCGACCGTGTCGAGCACGTCCTTCGACAACTTGGACTGTTGCGGGTCCGACACCGTCGGCAACGCGGAAACCTGCTGCGAGAGCGCGATGATCTCCTCGTCGAGCAGAGGCCTGGTCACGTTGAGATGCGTCTTCTCGTCCTGCCGCCGGGTCCTGCGAGCTCCCCAAGCGGTCAGTCCGTACCAGAGCCCGATCACCCCGGCCAGACCACCGGCGTACGGCGCGGCGTCGACGTAGAACGGCTTGTCCACCACCTGAGCACGCTGGATGAACCGTTCGAGCATCGGCTCGTAGTCGGGTGCACAGCAGTCGACCGCCTGGTCGACCGCGTCCCCCACCTTGTACGTCGGTCCGTGGTCGGCCCGCTGAACGGCATGGAACCCGCGGCCGGCGGACTGCGAGTTGGCGTCGACCAGTACGCCGTACACGCCCTCGACGCCGACGCGGTCGTACAACTGGTCTGCGATCTCCTCACCGTCCCAGGCCAGGTCGAACTTGGCTGCTGGAATGACGGCGATCCGAATCGGAGCGGACGCGTTCTTGGCGGCGGCGTCGAGGGTGGCGACTTCGCTGAACGTCAACTCCTTCACGTCCGGGTCGACCCAGACGCCGGTGTCGCCGAGGTGGCTGGCCACCTCGTTCATGTAGGCGTCGGGATCCGTGTCCGCGTGCGCAGGCAACGCAGGCAGGGCCGACAGAGCGATGATGGCGAACGCACCGAGCAGACGTTTCATCGTCATCCTCCCGAGAGGCGGTCGCGGCAGCCGCTACAGACCGGGACTTCCCGTGGCTTGCCGCCGGGTGGCGTGTACATCCAGTCGGTCACGGACGTGCCGTGGCTGGGGTCGAAGAAGCATGCGGCTCTGCGGGCCGGAGCAGGTGTACCGGCGACCTTCGCCTGTGCGCAGGCCAGTCGCCAGCGCCCGTACTCGACCGTGGCCCGGACCTCGCGCAGCTTGTCGTCGTCGGGCTCGCCGTCGACGACTCGACCCGCATCGGCGTACGCATCCATCGCCGCCTGCACGTCGGCCCCGGTGTCCATGCCATCCAGACGCACGTCCGCGGCATCCAGTTCCTCACCGAACCGGGTCACGTCCTCACGCGCCGTCGCCCGCCGCTCGTCCAGCGTGTCCACCTCGTCGGGCAACACCTCGTACGACGGCCGGTAGAGCGCAGGACCTTCGTCTTTGCGCGGACGCGACTTCCACCAGCGCAGCGCCAGCCCGCCGGCGATCAGCACAACAATCGCGATCACCAGCGGCCACAGCCACCCGGGCGGACCACTCGATGCCTTCGGTACGTCGAGTTGGTCGAGCACACCGTTGAGCGTGCCGACCGGATCCGAGCGGCTGTGCTTGCCGAGCTCGTCGGTGAGGATCTCCGCGATCGGGGTGTCGACACCGACCGCGCTCCCCCAGCTGATCGCGCCGCCGAACACCACCAGGTAGATACCATCCGCCTGCTGCCGATCCACCAGCTGGTCGACGTACGCGCGGGCCGCCGCACTCTGATCACCGGCTTGGAGTACGGCGGCGGGCACGACCGCGATGCGAATCGCCGGGTCGTGCCCGCTCACCCGTTCAGCCAGCTCGGCGGCGTCCTTGTCCGGTACCAGCGACCGCTGTGCCGGATCGACGTACACCGGTGAGGATTTCCAGCCGTCGACCACTGCCGCCGGATCGCTGGAGCCCGTCAGAGTGGAGGCGAGCAACAGCACACCGGCAAGCAGACGCATGGGCAGAAGCCTGCCCTACAGCAGGTCCTCCTCAGTCAGCTGCGGCTGTGATGAAGATGTCCTCGTCGCGCTCGAGCTCCTCGACCCGCTGGAGTGCGGAGTCACGCCAGAGCGCGTAGACCAGGCCGAGCACGACCAGCGACAGTGCGCTCGCCAGCACCGGCAGGTAGCCGACACCGAACGACTGGATCACCAGTCCGCCCACGATGGCCGACAGTCCGGCGCCCAGGTAGATCGCGGACGCGTTAAGCGAGATGAGCAGGCCGCCACCGAGCTCCAGCAACAGGTTCTGGATGGGCGGGTTGAAGGACCAGGTGAGCATGCCCCACACCAGGAGCGCGGCGCCGGCACCCACCTCGGTCGTCAGCGTGACGTCGAGCGTCGCCAGGACGGCGGTGATGCCGATCATGAGGACGGCCAGAGTACGGAGACTGCCGAAGCGGTCCGTAACCCGTCCGCCGAGGAAGTTGCCGATGACCGCGCCCACGCCGTACAGCAGAAGCAGCAGGCTGGTGGCGTTGCCGGTCAGCCCGGCGGTGTGCTTCAGCAGCGGGACGATGTAGATGTACACACTGAAGGCGGCGAGCACTGCGAGGACTGTGATCGCCAGGATGATCTGCACGCGCCGATCGGTCACGCCGGCGAAGCGCTCGCGCAGACTGACCGCTGGAGGCGCGTCGACCGTTGGCAATGCGGCCCGCTCGGCGATCGCGACCAGTACGGCGACTGCAGTGATGAGTGCGAAGACGCCCTTGTAGCCAAGGTTCGGGCCGAGCAACGTGCCGGCAGGTACGCCGAGCACCAGAGCGAACGTCAGACCGCCGAAGACGATGGCGACTGCTCTACCTCGCTCTTCCGGTCGCATCAGGCTGGTCGCGAACAGCGTGGCCGCCGGCGTGTACATCGCGGCACCCAAGGCGGCTACGACCCGGCCGGCGATCAGGATCGGGTAGTTGACGGCCAGCGCGGCGATCAGGTTGCCGAGCGCGGCCAGGACCAGTGCAGCGATCAGGAGCGTACGGCGCTCCCACCGGCCGGTCAGCGTGGACAGGATCGGCGCACCGATCGCATAAGACAGTGAGAACGCGGTGGCGAGCTGGCCCGCGGCGGTCAGCGAGACATGCAGCTCGGAGCTGACGTCGGGGAGCACACCGGACACGACGTACGCGCTGGTGCCGACCGCGAACGCACCGGCGCCGAGCAGGTAGATCCGTGCGGACATCGAAGGCCTTCCGGGAAGAGGTTCACTAGTTCGATCGTCATCGTACTACGATCTCCATCGAACTTCGACCGACGTCGTACTATGGATACATGGCCACCAAGGTTCTCCCGCAGCCGGAGCGGGAAGAGATCCGCGTCGAAGCGGTTCTGCAGGCGCTGGGCGAGCCTGTCCGGCTCACGATCGTCCGTGCACTGGCCGACAATCCGGCAGGTGTCTGCTGCGGTGAGATCGAGCTCCCCGTCACCGCGTCGACCCGGGCCCACCACCTCAAGACGCTCCGCGAGGCCGGCGTGCTCTCCACCCACACCGACGGCACCCGCCGGATCAGCATCCTGCGCCGCGAGGACCTCGAGGCGCTCTACCCGGGCCTGCTGACAGGCATCCTGTCCGCCAAGCAGTAACCACCTGCACACACCCGGTGAACCTGCACGCCAACCGCAAGGTGGCGGTGGGGTGATCGAGGGCTGGTTGTAGAGGTGCTGCTGGCAGACTGAAGCAGTGGTGGAGCTTCGGGCGCGGTGGGCTGACCTGGTGCCCGGGTCTGCCTCGCTGGCGGACGAGCTGATCGCGCGGTACGTCGACCGCAACCGCCGCGCGTACCGGGACCAGTACCTCGCCATCGTGCTCACCGCACTGGACTCGTTCATCCAGCTCTCCACCGACCCGACCAGCGTCCGGCTCGCGGCCTGGTTCCACCGCGCGGTGCACGAGCCGGGCGGGACCCCAGCCGAGGACGCCGAGGCTTCGGCCCGGTTGGCCGAGCAACTCCTCCCGCAGTACGGCGTACCGCCGATCCGCATCGCCGAGGTCGCCCGGCTGATCCGTCTGACCGGTGACCTCGCCGCACCGCCACCCGATGCCTACGCCCCACCCCGCCGCGACGCGAACGGCGACGTGCTGCTCGACGCGGTGAACGCGATCCTCGCCTCCGATCCCAGCCGGTACGCCGTCCACACCGCCGAGGTACGACGCGACGCCACCGACCGCAAGGCCGCACTCGAGCGCCGGTACGACGAAGTGCGCGAACTGCTCGACGGCCACCTGTACCGCACGCAGCTGGCGCGCCAACGGCTCGGCCCGGTTGCCCGGGTCAACCTCGAGTCAGAGCTGGCCGGACTCGACAGCGAACTCCCCGCCCCATGGCGTGGTTGGCAACAAGCCGCACTGACCGCGACTGCCACCTTCACGGCGATTGCTGCCGCCGTCGTGGCGATCGCAGCCTCTGGTGCCTCCTGGCAAACCCCACCGACGCAGGACGAACCCGGCTGGCCACCGATCGCATTGGCTGTCCTGTCATTCTTCAGCGCACCGATCCTGTTCCGCTGCGCCCGTAGCGCCAGCCAGCGCGCCCGCCTCATCGCCGGCGCCGTACTGGCGATCGCAGTGACCGGACTGCTCGTCGCCTGGGCGCAAGCACCCCGGACGAACGTTGCCGTCGGCGTCGGCCTCCGCGTCCCGTTGATGATCTCCGCGCTGCTCCTGCTGCTGATCGCAAGCGCTGCGGCTCTCGTCGCCTCGCTGCTCCGCACCAGGACGGCCCGTTTCCTCCCCGCGCGCAATCTGGGCCAGCAACTCGCCTGGCTCGCAGCACCGGCGGTGGTCGCTCTCACGCTGTTGCTGATCATCCAGCCGCTCTCGCGCGGCTACGTGCTCGGCTCGAACGAACGAGTCGAGGGGACACCAGACGAAGCGGGCAAGGCTGTTCCGTCCGTCCTCGACGGCAGCGTCGCGTGGGTCAGTGAGTCGGTTGTCGGTACTGGCGCAGAAGAAGCGATCGGCACCCGGTACGGCGTTGCGATCCCCCGCCCGAGCGGCGTGGTCGAGATGCTCGACGCAGCTACCGGCAAACTGCGCTGGCGCTACAGCCGATCCGACTCCGACGAGAAGCCAGTCATCGCGGCGACCGGCAACGGCGACTACGTCCTGGCCCAGTTCGCCGACGTCGGCTACCTCCTGCTCGACGCCAACACCGGCCAGCGCAAGGCCGCGTGGCCCGGCCGGACGCGAGACAGGTTCATCCAACAGTCCCAGCCTCTCCTGACCGGCGAACGCTCCGGCAAGCTGCACGGCGTGGACCCGAGCGGCCACGAACGCTGGACGTACGACTCAGGCGACTGCACCGACCTGGGCGCGATTGCCACCGCCGAGACTGTGGTCACGTTCGTCAGTCACACCTGCGACGACCGCCCCGACGAGATGGCCGCGCTGGACGTCCAATCCGGCAAGAAGCTGTGGACGAAGACGTCCGACACGTACCGACGGCCGGTAGTAGTCGCCGGCCTGGTGGTCGTGGCCGAGCCAGGCGGGGACTCCGACGTACCAGCGGCACTGACGGCGATCGAGCCGCGGACCGGGGACGTCCGCTGGCGCTGGGAGGTACCGAGGACCTGGTCCTGCCGCACCCTCCTCAACTCCGCTGGCAAGTATCTGATCGTCGTCGACTGCCCCGGCCCGAGCAGTCTGGAGAACCGCAAGACGATCGTCACGGCGATCGACGCCAACACCGGTCTGACCGCCTGGCAGACCCAGGCACCCGTCAGCCCGCGCGTGAAGGTCACGGTGACTGCGGACGGTCGCGTCATCTCACTGGGCCGTGGCGCCACCGGCTGCATCGCGAACGTCATCGGCCAGACCGGCTTCCGTCAGGTCCGCCTGCCGACCGGCATCTCCTGCAACCGCGATCCGCGTGCCATCGGCAACCTGGTCCTCACGTCCGGCACGGACACGGTCATCGCCCTGCGCTGAGCTGCTTCTGTGCGGAGGCCAGCAGCTCGACGATGTGGGTGCCGTAGACCACGTCGGTCGGGTGGGACTCACCTGACTCAGCTGCCACGACCAGCTCCTCCGCAGCGAGGCTGAGCGCGTCCGCGGCGGCGGTCGTGCGCTCCGGCAGCAGCGCCGTACCGGACTCGCCCCAGACGCCGGTCTCGAAGTTCCGACCTGCAGGCGGGGCGGACAGCGTGATGCTGACGGTGCTGGTCGCACCCGACTCGTGGGTCATGACCATGTGGATCAGACCGGCTTCGCCGCCGACGGCGCGCAGCTCGCCGATCGGACCGAGCATCGAGGTGAGGTTGGACAGCGCGTGCGGGCCGACGTCCCAGAGCGACCCCCACTGCTCACGCCGCCAGACCGAGTTCACATACGGGTTGCCCGGCGCGTCCAGCGAGGCGAGCATCCGGCTCCAGCCGCCCTTCCAGCCACCGGTGGCGGCGAGATCGGCGAAGAACGTCCGCATCGGCGGCTCGAACCGCTGGGTCAGGAACACCACTGACGCGATGCCCTCGTCCTCGGCCTCGTCGACCAGCGCGCGGGCGTCGTCCAGCGAGTCGGACACCGGCTTGTCGAGCAGCAGATGCTTCCCGACCGCGGCCGCTTCGAGCGCCATCGACGCCTGAACCCGCGGCGGTACGGCGAACGCCACCGCGTCGACCGACTCGAGTAACTCCGCGTAGTCGTCGTACGCCGCCAGCCCGAACTCACCCGCGAAGGCGGCCGTTTTCTCCGGATGCCGGCCCCAGACGCCGGCCAGCTCGACTCCGTCCGCCGCCGTGAGCCCCGGAGCGTGCGTGCGCGCCGCCCACCCGCCCGTCCCCACCAGACCGAACCGCATCTCGCCCTCCCAGGCCGAAAGTGTGATCTGCACCGCAATTCCACCGGTGGAATTCGATGCCGGACGCACCTGTCGAACCGGTCAGGTGACGAGCCGATATCGCTTTGGCCACGACCCTATCCGGGAACCCCGGATCGGTCGGTACAGGCTCCTGCGGGGTGCCAGACTCCATAGCCATGGACCTGCGCGACCAGTGGAATCGCCTGCTGCCGCACGCCCAGCCGTTGGGCGACGACCTGCTGGCTCGTTACGCAGAGCAACATCGCCACTACCACGACCAGCGCCACCTGACCGAGGTGCTGGAGACGATCGACGATCTGGCCGAGTACGCCGACAACGCGGACACGGTCCGGCTGGCGGCCTGGTTCCACGACGCGATCTACGACCCGCAGGCCGACCCCGGTGAGAACGAGGAGGTCTCGGCCCAGCTGGCCGAGCTCGAGCTGGCGGCGTACGGCGTCGAGGCCGCGCGGGTCGAGGAGATCGGCCGCCTGGTCCGGCTGACCGCGAAGCACGACTGCGCGCCGGACGACCGCAACGGAGCCGTGCTCTGCGACGCCGATCTGCGGATCCTGAGCCTGCCGCAGCACCGCTACGACGAGTACGCCGCCGGCATCCGGCAGGAGTACGGGCACATCGCGGACCGGGACTTCGCTCGCGGCCGGATGACGTTCCTGCAGGGCCTGAGCGAGACGCGCCTGTACGCGACACCGAGAGGTCATGAGGAGTGGGAACGACCCGCCCGGGACAACCTGACCCGGGAGGTCGGATCCCTGGGCCCTAGGGCGGCCCGACCGATCGGCGGGCTGATCCCGATCATCTACTTCGGTGCTGCCCTCGGTTCGGTCGTCGCGTCCTCGGTCCTCCTCGGCCGCGGTCTCGGTGCGGCCGCCAAGTGGCCGGCCGACCCCACCGACGCCGGCGGCTTCCCGGTCTGGGCTCCGATCGCCGGTACGGCGGTGGCGGCCGCGCTGACGTGTGCGTGGTTCCGGCGTACGCAGCAGCGGCTGGTGAGCGTTCCGGCGGTCGTCTTCGCGGTTGTCGGTGTAGTCGCGATCGGCTTGTGCTGGTGGCGCTGGCCGGCCGCACAGCCGGGTGCAGCCATGTCGGAGCGCTGGCCGTACCTGATGCTCGCTTCGGTGGCCCTGGTGCTGGCCGGCGCGCTGTTGGCGCTGGCGAGACGGTTGCGCCTCGCACCGCCGTACGCGCAGGCTCCTCCGCGTTGGCTGGGCGTCGGCGCGACCGCGATCTGCGGTGCGCTGCTGGCGTGGGTCGTCGTGTCGGCCGGTGAGCCGTTCGTGCAGGCCCGGCTGGAGACCGCGAACACAGTCAGTACGACGACCACGATCGAGCCGACCCAACTGCCCGTGCAACTCGACGGGACGCTGGCGTGGAGCCGTGAGGTCCCAGCGACCGGTGCGATCACGGGTACGGCGGGTGGAGTCGCCGAACTGCGGTCCGACGGCGTGGTGATGTCCGACGCGGCCACTGGCCAGATCCGCTGGCGTTACTCGCGTGCCGACGTACAGGACGCCGCGTCGGGTGGCGCGAAGGGTCTGCTGGTGTCGGCGGACACGAGGACGATCGCCGCACATCTCCCGCACTCGGCGTACCGCGAGCCCGCTGGTATCGACCTTCCGACGTACGCCGTACTGGATGCGGTGAGCGGGAAGGTGCTGACCGAGGTTCACACCGACGGTACGGCGCTGGCGGTCGACGAGAACCAGCTGCTCGTGGCTGAAGGCAACTACGTCGTCGCGCACGGCGTCAGCAGCCCGACGCATTGGCGCGCGCAGGTGCGCTGCAACGTGACCCAGGGCGAGCTGATCGGCGACCAGGCGGTCGTCGTGGACGCGTGTGCCGGGAACAGCGCCGTCGTACGCGGACTGGACCTCAAGACCGGCGCTCAGCGCTGGGAGGTCGACCTGGGTGCGCGGATCGACCTGAGTGCTGAGCTGGACCCGTCCACCTGGGTCGGGGACCTGGTCGCCGTACCGGACACCCGTGAGGTGTCGGGGCTGATCTGGACCGGCGCGGCCGGCGGGACGCTGTACCAGTGGAGCGTCGACGTCGGCGAGGGCCGCATCATCTGGACCACGCCCGTGCCGGGTACGCCGCGACCGCGGCTCGGCTCGTCGTCGTGTGACGCGCAGCTGGCGGCAACGCATGCGTCACTGGTACTGGTGACGTGCCGGACCGGGAACGACCCCGGCCAGCCGCAGACGTACGACGTGTCGTCGTCGAGCCCTGCTGATGGCACGCCGCAGTGGCACCACCTCTTGCAGGTGCCGCCGAAGCTGCAGCAACCGGAGTACCCGCGGAACGGGTTCGGACTGCTGCCGGACGGGCGCGTGGTCACGCTGATGCCGCAGCCGAACGGGAGCTGCTCCCCCGTCATGATCGGCACCACCGGTGTGCAGCCCCGACCGATCCTGCCGAGCGTCAACGCCCAGCCGGTCGCGAAGTCCGAAGAGGTCACCTGCAACAAACCGGCGGTCACTGTGGCCGCCGCCCGACCAGTCTTCTCCGACGGCACCCGGCTCTTCGCGCTCAACTAGGGAATTACTTTGCCGTCGGCACGGTTCTTATCTACCGTGATCCGCATGTCCTACGTGGTTTCCGAGTTCGACCTGTCAGGCAAGGGCCTGACGGGCGCTCCCACGTGGGCGTTGTCAGTCGATTCAGCCACCGGCACTCGAAGCTGACCCTCCTCCTGCTGCGCAGGACCCGCGGAGGAGGGTGGCCTGAGACCGGCCCCCTCCACGCGGTGACAGCACTGGAGGGCTTGCCGGAGGGTCCTGGCTCTCATCGAATCCTCTGACATACAAGGGAAAACTCATGGCCAAGAGCCAGTTCGTGCGGACCAAGCCGCACCTCAACATCGGCACGATGGGTCACGTCGACCACGGCAAGACCACGCTGACCGCCGCGATCACCAAGGTGCTCGCGGAGCGCGACCCGAGTGTCAACCGCTTCGTCGCCTTCGACGGGATCGACCGTGCGCCGGAGGAGATCCAGCGCGGGATCACGATCAACATCTCGCACGTCGAGTACGAGACCGCGACCCGTCACTACGCGCATGTCGACATGCCCGGGCACGCCGACTACGTGAAGAACATGATCACCGGCGCCGCGCAGGTGGACGCCGCGATCCTGGTCGTCTCCGCACAGGACGGCGCCATGCCGCAGACGCGGGAGCACGTGCTGCTCGCGCGCCGGGTGGGCGTGCCGTACCTGGTGGTCGCACTGAACAAGGCGGACACCGTCGACGACCCCGAGCTGCTCGACCTGGTCGAGCTGGAGGTCCGTGAGCTCCTGTCGGAGTACGGCTTCCCGGGTGACGACGTACCGGTCGTACGCGTGTCCGGTCTGAAGGCGCTGGAAGGCGACCCGAAGTGGACCGCCGCGATCGGTGAGCTGCTGGACGCAGTCGACAGCTACGTGCCGGTGCCGGACCGTGAGCTGGGCGAGCCGTTCCTGATGCCGATCGAGAACGTGCTCACCATCAGCGGCCGCGGCACAGTGGTCACCGGTGCGGTCGAGCGCGGTTCGCTGAAGCTCGGCGACGCGGTCGAGGTCGTCGGCCTCGGTCCGACCGTCACCAGTACGGCGATCGGTATGGAGACGTTCGGCAAGTCGCTGGAGTCCGCGGACGCGGGCGACAACGCGGCGGTGCTGCTGCGTGGCGTAAAGCGCGACGAGGTCCGTCGCGGCCAGGTGGTGGCGTTGCCGGGCAGCGTGCAGCCGCACCGGAAGTTCCGGGCGACCCTGCACGCACTGTCCACGGCCGAGGGTGGTCGGCACACCCCGTTCGCCGCGGACTACCGCCCACAGTTCTACTTCCGTACGACGGACGTGTCGGGCGGCATCGACCTCGGTGAGATCACCCTGGTGATGCCCGGCGACACGATCGACCTCGGCGTGGAGCTGGAGAAGCCGATCGCGATGAACGTCGGCCTCGGATTCGCGGTCCGCGAAGGCGGCCACACCGTAGCCGCCGGCACCGTGACCGAACTGCTCGACTGAACAACGAACGGCCCCCGATCTACTCGGTCGGGGGCCGTTTCCTGTGCCGGAGTCCCGCCGCGGTGATCCGGCGGACCAGCTCCCGGCTGGAGACCGGTACGGCGCCGGCGGCGACGAGGTCGTCGTACTTGTCGCTGGGTACGTCGTAGTGGTCGCGGTCGAAGCCGCGGGACGGGATGCCTGCTGCCTTCGCGAACGCGTGGAGCTCCTCGTAGGACTCGTCGCTGACCAGGTGGGACCAGACTCTGTCCCAGGCCGGCCAGGCGGGTGGGTCGATGAGGATCATTCGCGGGCGTCCTGGGCGTCGAGCAGGTTGCGCCAGGAGCGGACGAACCGGGAGTTCACGTACGCCTTCGTCCACGAGCCGTCCTGGCGGACCGACGTACCGACGTGGAACCGGCGTACGCCGCTCTGGAACAGCCACGGGACATGCTCCGGCTGCAGACCGCCTCCGGCCATCATCACGCCGGCTACAGCTGGGTCCTCCTTGGCCAGCTTGCACAGGTCGTCCAGCCCGTGGCTGACGCCGATCGAAGAGCCGGCCGTCAGGACGCAGTCCAGTCCGGGCAGTGTGCGGAGCGCAGTCCACGCCCGCTGCTGCTCGAGCACTGCGTCGATAGCGCGGTGGAACGTCCACGGCGTACCGGCGAACGTGCTGGTCAGCGCAGGCACCGACTCGACGTCCACCTGGTTGTCCGGGGTCAG
This sequence comes from Kribbella sp. NPDC058693, assembly GCF_042715335.1. Lineage (NCBI taxonomy): Bacteria > Bacillati > Actinomycetota > Actinomycetes > Propionibacteriales > Kribbellaceae > Kribbella > Kribbella sp. NPDC058693. The sequence goes on along the minus strand of NZ_JBHXSQ010000003.1, from coordinate 669,142 downwards.
GAAGCCCAGCACGAAGCCGTCCGCTCCGGCAGACAGGTAGGACTGCGCCATGGCGGTCAGCCGGTTCAGCTCGGCGCCGTTGGTGGTGAACGAGTTCTCCAGCCGCAGCATGACCCGCAACGGCAGATCGGTGACCCGCCGGATCGCACTGACCGTGGACACCGACGGGCACAGCCCGTCTGCCTCCATCGAGGCGCACAGCTCCAGCCGGTCCGCCCCACCCTCCTGCGCCGCCTCCGCGTCCGCCGGATGCAACGCGATGATCTCCAGCAACGAACCCATGCGGGCCATCATCTCCCATATTGCTGTTGCACTCTCCGACGACCTTCTGTATCGTTTTTCTAGATCGATTTAGAAGAACGATACAGAAGAGGTGAGGGAGATGGCCGGAGTGACGCTGAAGACGGTGGCCAAGGCCGTCGGCGTGTCGCCGTCGACCGTCTCCAACGCGTACAACAAGCCCGACCAGCTCTCCACCGCGCTCCGCGAGCGGATCCTGGCCACCGCCCACGAGCTCGGGTACGCCGGACCGGACGCCTCGGCCCGCGCTCTACGGAGCGGCAAGGCCGGTGCGGTCGGGGTGCTCTTCACGGACAAACTGGCCTACGCCTTCTCGGACCCGTACGCGGTCGGCTTCCTGGCCGGGCTCGCCGAGGTCGCGGAGGAGTTCGCCACCAGCCTGCTGCTGATGCCGCTCAGTTCGACCGACATCGCCGGCGGGAGCAACGCAGTACAGCAGGCAGCCATCGACGCGGCGGCGATCTTCTGCGTACCGGGCGGGCATCCAGCGCTCGACATCCTCGCCAACCGCGGGATCCCTGCCGTCTCGACCGATCGGGGCGACCACCCGGACCTGTCCTGGGTCGCGATCGACGAGGTGGAGGCGGCCGCGCAGCTGGGCGAGCACCTGGCCCGGCTCGGTCACCGCGACGTCGTCGTACTCGTCGACAACGCCCAGGCCGCCGGCGGCCACCCGGTCGAGCTGACGCTCGACGAGGTCGGGTACACCGACTGCGAGCTGCGGATCCGCGGCCTGCAGAAGACGATGCCGGACGCGCGGCTGCGCATCGTCTCGGGCGGGCACAACGCGTTCGCGTCCGGAGTGCGAGGCGCGGAGTACGTGCTCGACTCGCAGGACCGGCCGACCGCGATCGTCGGACTGAGCGACGTCCAGGCGCTCGGCGCGATGGAAGCGATGAAGGTCCGGGGCCTCACCCCGGGTCGCGATCTGACCCTGGCCGGGTTCGACGACATCCCGGCCGCGGAACCTGCCGGACTGACCACGGTCCGCCAGCCGATCAAGGACAAAGGACGCCGGGTCGGACGGATCCTACTGGACCCGTCATCCACCGAGCGCCAAGTACTGATGCCGACGCAGCTGATCGTCCGCTCCAGCAGCGGACCGGCTCCGAAGCGCTGACAACTCCACACACCTCCCTGGAACCGACCGGTTCCCGGGCTGATCAAACACGCTCTCAGGAGGGAGCAGAACCATGACGTACTTCATCCCCGGCAACACCGCGGTCGAAAACGCCCGCAACCTAGCCCAGTCCGCTCTTCCGAACGCTCCCCAGGAGGAGTACGACGAACCCCGCCGCCCCCTGGCGATCCGCACCCGGCTGAGCGCCGTACTGCGAACCGCAGCCCGGCACGAACTGCGGCTGGCGGACCGGATCGACCCGACCTGCTCAACCGCCCTCGGCTGATCTACCCTCCAAACCCCACGTCCTGCAAAGGCCGTGGGGTTTGGTCTGCTGGTGGGTCTGCCCCCGCGTGCTACGCAGGCGCTTTCTTCGTCGCTACGCTCCTCAGCGCACCCGCTCCACACGCACCCACCCACCCCCGGCTCATCGCCGTGCATCCTTTCCGGCTACCGCCGGACGTGGCTCGCTGGCGCTCGCGGTCGACTACGAAGGTGGTCCCGCCGACTCGCTCCTCCGGAGGCGACTGCCACGCCCCGGCTACGCGAGCTCCTTCGTCGCACGCTACGCCGGTGCTCTCGACGGATCAGGCGGAACTACCTAGGTCAAGTGGCCGAGCGGGGCGACTGCGATGCCGGCTCGTTCGCACACCCAGTGGGGGTCCGGGCCGAGCTCTGGTTCTATCCGGAGCTCGTGGTCGTGGAGGTCGTCGCACGCGGTGCAGCGTGGCCAGCGGACTCCGGAGTCGACCAGGCGATCTTGCACGTCCTGCGCGACCAGCCCGGCGATGTGCTCGGCGCCGTCAGGCCACTGGTCCAGCCACCACTGACGACCGGCAACGGCGTCCTCCAGCAGCGACACCATCACCGCATCGTCAAAGCCCCGCGCGGCGAGGTCGTGCAGCACCATCGCCCGCGCAGTCAGCAACACCCCTGGCTCGTTCATCGCCCTTCAGGGTGCCAGACAACACCGACAAAACCCCATCACAGGATCTCCGAAGCCCAGCAGCTCGGCGTCGCGGTTGACCACGATCCGGGGCGCAGCGGGCAGGCCGACGTGCGCCAACCGGTCCGCGAGGTCCCCGATGAGGCCCACCGCCACAGCTCGGCGCTACAGACCCGCGTAGCCGATCGCGATCAAGCCGACGACTCCACCTTGAGAGCGCCTGCGTAGCGCGCGACGAAGGAGCTCGCGTAGCCGGCGCGTGGCAGCTACCTCCGGCCGAGCGAGTCGGCGGGATCACCTCGGCAGTCGACCGCGAGCGGCAGCTCGCAACTCGCCGGCGGTAGCCGGCCACGTCCGGCGATAGCCGGCCACGTCCGGCGATAGCCGGCCACGTCCGGCGATAGCCGGAAGACCCGGCGATAGCCGGATGGGGATGCACGGCGCTGAGCCGGGGGTGGGCGGGGTGCGTGCGGAGCGGGCGCGCTGAGGAGCATCGCGACGAAGAAAGCGCCTGCGGAGCACGCGGGGGAACACCTCCGGGTAATACCTGATTGCCCTACATGTAGCCAGGCTACTATTGTCTGTCTACATGAAGGCTTTGATGGTGCTCCGGGTGACGGCTGGGCTGCATGCCGTAGCGATCTGTCTGCAGCCGGTATTCGCGGGGATCTATCTCGACGGCTCGCCGAGCGGAATGCGGATGCACGAGCCCACCGGTCTGGCGATCGTCTTCCTCGGCCTGGCGCAGTTGCTGATAGCAACAATCTGGTGGCGTACCGGCGGACGCCCAACGGCCGCGATCATGAGCCTGCTCATCTTCGTCGGCGAAGTCGTGCAAGTCTCGATGGGCTGCAGCCGCCAGCTAGCGATCCACATCCCGCTCGGCATCGCGCTAGTCGCCGGAACCGTCGCCCTCGCGATCTGGATCAATCGTCAGCGGGTCCGCAGCCAGCACGACGACCGTCAAGAGGTGGCCGCATGACCGCCACCCTCGAGCAGCCGACGAAGGTACGCCGTCCGCGCGCGGCCCTCCAGCTGCTGCGCATCACTCTCGTCTTGCACGCCGCGCTGATAGTCGCCCAGCCGATCGCCGCCGGCTACTTCCTCGCCGGCAACGTCGACGCGATGACCGACATCCACGCGACCATCGGCGGATCCGTCTGGATAGTCGCGTTCCTCCAGACGATCGTCGCCGCGTGCTACACGATCGCGGGCCACGGTCGACTCTGGCCGACCATCACCTCCGCAGCACTCGTCATCGCGGAGTTCGTCCAGCTCACCTTCGGGTACGCGCAGAACTTCGCCGTACACGTCCCGCTCGGCACCGCCATCGTCACCGCCGTCGTCTGGATGACGGTCTGGTCGTTCCGTTCCACTGCACGCCTGAGTCGCCGGGAGGCCAAGCGATGAAGATGTCCCGCCGGGGGTTCCTGGCGGCCAGCGCCGGTGCCGCAGCCGTCACGCTCACCAGCTGCGGCCAGGAAGCCAAGCCCGCACAAGCCGGAGAACTCCTGCGCAGCAAGGCGAAACTCCCCGCGCCGTTCCAGGTCCCGCTCCCGATCCCGCCGGTCAAGAAGCCGATCCGTTCGGACGCCAAGGCCGACTACTACCGGGTCGTCCAGCGCAAGGCGAGTCTCGAGATCCTCCCCGGCCTAAAGACCGAAGTGATGGGGTACGACGGCCTGTTCCCCGGGCCGACCTTCGACGTACGCAGCGGTCGCACGACCGTCGTCGAGCAGGTCAACGAGCTCGACGTGTCGACCGTCGTACACCTCCACGGCGGCCACACTCCGGCGCCGAGCGACGGCTGGCCGCTGGACTTCATCATGCCGACGAGCGGCGAGCACGGCGACCATCACATGATGGGCGGCGGCGACATGACGATGGGCCGTCGTACGTACACGTACCCGAATACCCAGCGCGCGGCGACGCTCTGGTACCACGACCACACGATGGACTACACCGGACCACAGGTCTATCGCGGGCTGTTCGGTCTGCACCTCATCCGCGACGACGAGGAGGACAACCTCCCGCTGCCGAACGGCGATCGCGAGATCCCGCTCGTTATCGCGGACCGCGCGTTCAACGCCGACGGCTCGTTCCTGTACCCGGCCGCGAAGGACGACCCCGGCGTCGAATCCGCATACATGGAAGGGGTGCTCGCGGACGTCACGCTGGTCAACGGCGCGCCCTGGCCGGTGCATGAGGTCGACGCCGTCCGCTACCGCTTCCGCATTCTCAACGCCAGCAACGCCCGCAGGTACGAACTTGCCTTCAGCAGCGGACCGGCGAAGTTCGTCCAGATCGGCAGTGACGGCGGCCTGCTCGACGTGCCGGTCGAACACCAGACGATCGTGATCGCGCCGGCCGAGCGGTTCGACGTGATCGTGGACTTCTCGCAGTACCAGCCGGGCGACGAGGTCACGCTCGTCAACAAGCTCGACAACAACGCCAACGTCATGCGCTTCAAGGTCGCCCGCAAGGCCGTTGACGAGAGCAACGTCCCGGCCAGGCTCTCGTCGTACGCCGTGACGCCGCGGCCGACCGGTGTCGTACGGCGCGAGTGGCGCTTCCGGCGCGGTGGCGGCCACTCGGGGTGGACGATCAACGGGAAGGCGTTCGATCCCGCGGTGATGCAGGCGCAGGTGAAGCTAGATCAGTACGAGATCTGGACGTTCGTCACCGACGTACACCACCCGGTGCATGTCCACCTCGCGCCGTTCCAGGTGCTCAGCCGAGGCGGCAAGGCCAAGCTCGCAGAGTTCGACCACGGCTGGAAGGACACCATCGACATCCGCCCCGCCGAGGTCGTCGAGGTACTCGTCAAGTTCACCGCCCACAAAGGCAAGTACCTGATCCACTGCCACAACCTCGAACACGAGGACATGGCCATGATGGCCGCGTTCGAAACGATCTAGGTACGCCGCAACCGCACCGCGAGCGCGACCGTGAATCCCCAGCCGATGACGACCGCGAGCCGCTGGAACAACCCGCCGACCGCAACCAACCCGGCCGTCTGGTTGAAGCCGGCACTGGCAAGAAAGAAGCAGACCAGAAACGCCGTTGCACTGAGCAATGAATACGCCAACCACCTCCGGCCGTTGCCGCGGGAAAGCACCAGCTGGGCAACGAACAGCGCCAGGAAGGCCGGCAGCGAGAAGCCGTCGTGCAGTGCGCCGGAGGCGGTGTAGTCCGACGTCGCCGGCGTACCGAGCGGGAAGCCACTCACCGGATCCGTCGTGAACAGGCCCGCGCCGAGCAGCCCCAGGCCCCACACACCGATCAGCACGGCCCCCACGCGATACCCGGACCGCCAGACACCAACAGAAAACGCCATCGTCAACACCCCGGCGACGAGGAAGTTCACGACCTGGACCCAGCCGCCGGCGCCGAGAGCCAGCGAGCTGACCGGATGCCGAAGTACGTCGTACCCAGCGCCCTTGAACACGCCCTCGAGCAGGAACACGACCACGAAGAGTGGGCCGGCCACCAGACCGCAGGCCAGGAGCCGATCAGTCAGGCTCTGACGCTCGACGACCACCGGCGCAGACATCAGCGCGTTCCCGCCGCTAGCGCTTCGGTGGCCCGACCGCGGAGAGCAATAAGGTCTACACCGGCGGCTTCGAGGGCCCGGGCGACGCGGCCACGTTCAGTGGCGAGCAGGCCGACCAGGATGCGCATCGGGCCGATGCGGCCGCCGCCCAGTTTCGGTGCGGCGTCCATCGCACGGTGCAGCAGGAGTTTGGTCGACTCGCCGATGTGCGGGTCGCGGCCTCGTTCAGGTGTTGCTTCTGGCAACAGTCCCATCCGGACCGCGATCCCGGCGACGGCCAGGCTCTGCTCCCATTCGCGGTTCAGGGCGGTCCGGATCGCGTCCTCGGTCAACCCCACCTCGGCCAGCAACTGCGCGGCCGCGGTGTCGTGTTGCCCGGCGAGCGCGAGCAGCACGTGCTCGGCCTCGATCGTCCGGGAGCCGTCGCGGCGGGCCTCGGCGCGGGCCGACCGCACCAGGATCGAGCGAACATCGGTCGACATCAGCGCCTCCTCAGGGCAACGCCGGCGGCGAGCAGCCGCCGGGCATGTTTCTTGTGCACGGCCTGCCGGGTGACCCCCAGCACCTCGGCCACCTCGGCCCAGCTCCAGCCGGACCGCATCGCGCGCTCCACCTGGCTGTCCTCCAGCCGGTCGGCCAGCCGACGCAACGCCACCACCGCAGCCAGCCCGGCCGCAGGGTCCTCGGGATCCACCAACTCGGTCATGTAAGCAACTTAGGTTGACAACACGGAACTGTCAACCAAGGTTGCTAAGACTCCCCCTTGACCAGCCCCGCACAGCGTTCCTATAGTCAACACATCGGTTGATCAAAGGAATGGTTGATAAACATGACAGTTGATGATGATCAGCTCGACCGGTCGTTCGCGGCACTCGCCGACCCGGTCCGGCGGGCGATGATCGCGCGGCTGTCGCGCGGACCGGCCACAGTGAACGAGCTGGCCGAACCGTTCCCGATCACCAAGCAGGCGGTGTCGCGGCACATCCAGGTGCTCGAGGCCGCCGGGCTGATCACCAGGACGCGGGACGGCCAGCGCCGCCCGTGCCACCTGGTCCCGGCAGCCCTCGAAGCACTGACGAGCTGGATCGACAACTACCGGCTCGAGACCGAACGCCGCTTCCGCCGGATGGAAGCCCTACTGAAGGAGCACGAAGCATGACTGGCACTGTCATCAACACCCCGGCCGGCACCCCGTTCGTCGAAGTCACCCGGGAGTTCGCCGCCACGCCGGCCCAGCTGTTCAGGATCATGACCGACCGCGACCTGGTGGCCGACTGGCTCGGCCCGCGCGATCTCGACGCGACCATCGAGGAGTACGACGTACGCCCCGGCGGCACGTACCGCTACATCCACCGCGACGACTCCGGTGAGTACGCGTTCCGCGGCGTCTTCCACTCCGTCGAGCAGGACAAGCTGATCATCCAGACCTTCGAGTGGGAAGGCGCGCCGGGCCAGGTCTGCATCGAGAAGATGACGCTCGAGCCGACCGACAGCGGCGTACGGCTGCACCAGCAGTCGGTGTTCCCGTCGGTCGACGCCCGCGACCAGTCGATCGAGTACGGCATGGAGAGCGGCATCAACGACTCGATGGACCGCCTCGCCGAACTGCTCGCGAAGGAGAGCTGACTGATGAGCCAGGTCGTTGTGGACATCTCGGTCTCACTGGACGGATACGTCACCGGGCCCAACGTGGGACTCGAGAACGGGCTCGGTGACGGCGGAATGGCCTTGCACGACTGGGTCTTCCACGGCACCGACGCGGACCGCGCCGTACTGGACGCCTCCTTCGAGACGACCGGTGCGGTGATCCAGGGCCGGAACCTGTTCGACATCATCGACGCCCCCGGTGGATGGAGCGAGGAGATGGGGTACGGCGCGAAGCCGACCGGCGAGGTGAATCCGCCGGTGTTCGTGGTCACCCACACGCCGCCGGAGAAGACTCGTCTGGGCGACCGGTTCCGGTTCGTGTCCACCCCGTCGGACGCAGTCGCCCAAGGGCTGGAAGTTGCCGGCAGCAAGGATGTTGTCGTGATGGGCGGTGGACAGATCTGCCATCAGGTGCTCGCGGCCGGGCTCGCCGACGTACTGCGGTTGCACCTGGCGCCCCTCGTACTCGGCGACGGGACCCGGCTGTTCCCGGCCGGCGCCGCGCCGGGTTACGCGCTGGAGCTGAGCGACGCTGTCTCGACACCGTCGGCGCAACACCTGACGTATCGGGTGGTGAAGTAGCCATGGGCAACGTTATTGCGACCGCGGCGGTCTCGCTGGACGGGTTCGTCGCGGACATCGAGGATGCGGTCGGGCCGCTGTTCGACTGGTACAACAACGGGCCGGTCGAGGTCTACGGGTCCGACCCGGGACGGCCGTTCCACCTCAGCCGGGCGAGCGCCGACTACATCAACGCGTCCTGGCCGAACGTCCGCTCGTGTGTGATCGGACGCCGGCTGTTCGACATCACCAACGGCTGGAACGGCGTACCCGCCGTCGGCGAGCACGTCTTCGTCGTCACCCACGAACCGCCGACCGACTGGCCGTTCCCGGACGCGCCGTTCACGTTCGTCAACGGCATCGAGGAGGCGATCATGCAGGCCCGCGAGTACGCCGGCGACCACGACATCAGCGTCACCGGCGGCAACCTCACCGGCCAGGCACTTGCCGCCGGCCTCGTCGACGAGATCGCCTACAACCTCGTGCCGGCCCTCCTCGGCACCGGCATCAAGTTCTTCGGCGACTACCTCGGCCCCGAGATCCTCCTCGACAACCCCCGCGTAGTAGAAGGCAACCGAGTCACCCACCTCCACTACCGCGTCATCCGGTGAGTCGCGGGTGGTCGGCGATGACGGTGCGGGAGCCGGGTTCGACCTCGGTGAAGCCGGCGTCCTGGACCACGGGGAGGCCGCTTCGTAGGAGGCGCTTCCACTGCGCGGGGGTCGCCGTACGGACGGCCAGCGCGAAGTCCGCCGCCTCCCACTCCTTGCGAGCTTCGTCCGAGAGATCCCACCAGGCGAGTTGGGCCGCGTGACCGCATTGCGCCATCGCCTTGCCGCTCGACATCTCCAAGGCCGGGTTGACCCAGAGGAGGGGTACGCCGGGCACGAGCGGCGGTAGAGCGGCTGAGTCCTCGAAGTCGGTGCCGCTCACCTGCAGATTGGCGAGCTCCGGCGGTACGGCGTCCACCGCCGTCGGCGGGAAGACCCGCACCTCGGCGACATTCGCCGGCTCCTCCGCACCCGCTCCACTCCCCAGCACGGTGATCCCCGGCACGCCCGTCGCACGCCGCCACTCCGCGCCGCGGGAGCGCTTGACGATCTTGCGGATCCGGTCGTCCTGCCAGGCGCCCATCGCCGACGCCCACTCGCCCTCGCCGTACGACCGCTCGTCGGCCAGGATCGCCAGCACCGCACGAGCCGCCGTCTCCAGCGCATCGGTCTGCGCGGGCCGCGCATTCTTCTCGACTCGCACCACGAGAGTCAGCACTTGTTCCACGCCGCGAGTCTGCCAGGGCTGTAGGTTGGCTCCATGCAGCAGTACCTGGATCTTCTTCGGCATGTGTTGGACAACGGGGCGGAGAAGGGCGACCGGACCGGGACGGGCACGTTGAGTGTGTTCGGCTACCAGTCGCGGTACGACCTCAGCCAGGGTTTCCCGGCGGTGACGACGAAGAAGCTGCATCTGCGCTCGGTGATCGGGGAACTGATCTGGTTCCTCAGCGGCTCCACGAACATCAAGTGGCTGCACGAGAACAACATCTCGATCTGGGACGAGTGGGCCGACGCGGACGGCGAACTCGGCCCGGTCTACGGCTATCAGTGGCGCTCCTGGCCGACGCCGGACGGGCGGCACGTCGACCAGATCGCGAAGCTGATCGAGTCGATCAAGAACAACCCGGACTCGCGGCGCCACATCGTCAGCGCGTGGAACGTGGCCGACGTGGACGACATGGCGTTGCCGCCGTGTCACACCATGTTCCAGTTCTACGTCGCGGACGGCCGGCTGTCCTGCCAGCTGTACCAGCGGTCCGCCGACATCTTCCTCGGCGTGCCGTTCAACATCGCGTCGTACGCGCTGCTCACGCACATGGTCGCGCAGCAGACCGGGCTCGAGGTCGGCGACTTCGTCCACACGCTCGGCGACGCGCACCTGTACCTGAACCACCTCGACCAGGCCCGCCTGCAGCTCACCCGCGAGCCGCGGCCGCTGCCCACACTGCAGCTCAACAAGCGCGACTCGATCGACGGGTACGAGATCGCCGACGTCGAGCTGGTCGGCTACGACCCGCACCCCGGCATCAAGGCGCCCATCGCCGTATGAGCGTCATCCTCATCGCCGCGGTCGGCCGCAACGGTGTGATCGGGCGGGACAACGACCTGCCCTTCCGGATCCGTGAGGACCTGCAACGGTTCAAGCAGCTCACGCTCGGCCACACGCTCGTCATGGGCCGCAAGACCTACGACTCGATCGGCCGCCCGCTCCCGGGCCGCCGTACCGTCGTCGTCACCCGCCAACCCGACTGGTCCGCCGACGGCGTCGCCGTGGCCCACTCCCTCGACGAAGCCCTGCAGTACGACGGCACGCTGTACGTCGCCGGCGGCGGCGAGATCTATCGCCAGGCGCTCCACCACGCGCACGCCCTCGAACTCACCGAGGTCGACCAGTCTCCCGACGGCGACGTTACGTTCCCGGAGATCAGCCGGGCAGACTGGACAGAAACCACCCGTGACCCCCGCGACGGCTACTGCTTCGTTAGTTACCGCCGCAGCTAACAACGAGTAGGCAACAGGCCCACCACGGGGACCTGGAACCGACTAGATTGTGTGCGCGTCACGGAGGTGACAGGGCGCGGGCGCGGGGACGCCTCGCGGAGGCCACCGGAGGGGAACGACGATGACCGAAGCAGATAACACCGCAGGTGCGGCGGCGGCACAGCCGGCTGCTGCACCGCTCCAGCCGCCGACGGCCACCGCGCCGGGGCTGATACTGACCGCGCCGCCGCCGTCACAGCCTGTTGCCGAGACTGCCGCGCCGAGCATGGCGCCCGCGGTCGACGCCGCCGCCCTGCCGGGGCTCGACGCGAAGGTCGACACGTTCCTGACCTCGCTGATGGCGGCCGAGCCGCGGTCGCCGGAGTTCGCGGCGAAGGCGAGCGACGTCCGCAGCATGGGCGACGTCGACATCCGCGCCGCGGCCGAGAGCTCGAACCGGTTGCTGCAGCAGCCGGTCAAGGCGCTGCAGAGCGGCGGCCTGTCGGAGGGTTCGACCGTCGGCAAGACGCTGCTCGAACTGCGTCGTACCGTCGAGGACCTGGACCCGAAGGAAGCGACCGGGCCGAAGAAGCTGCTCGGGATGATCCCGTTCGGCGACAAGATCGAGGACTACTTCCGCAAGTACCAGAGCGCGCAGACCCACCTCGAGGGCATCCTGCACAGCCTGCGCAACGGCCAGGACGAGCTCGGCAAGGACAACGCCGCGCTGAACCTGGAGAAGCAGAACCTCTGGGACGCGATGACCCGGCTGAACCAGTACGTGTACGTCGCCGAGCGCCTCGACGCGCGCCTCTCCGCGGCGATCGCGGAACTCGACGCGACGAACCCGGACAAGGCGAAGGCGTTCCGCGAGGACGTGCTGTTCTACGTCCGGCAGAAGCACCAGGACATCCTGACCCAGCTGGCCGTGTCGATCCAGAACTACCTGGCCATCGACATCGTGATCAAGAACAACATCGAGCTGATCAAGGGCGTCGACCGCGCGTCGACCACCACGGTCTCGGCGCTGCGTACGGCGGTCATCGTCGCGCAGGCCCTGGGCAACCAGAAGCTCGTGCTGGACCAGATCACCGCGCTGAACACGACCACCAGCGGCATGATCGAGCGCACCTCGCAGATGCTGCGTGACAACTCGGTGGCGATCCAGCAGCAGGCCGCGTCGGCGACGATCGGGCTGCCGCAACTGCAGGCCGCGTTCGCGAACATCTACGCGACCATGGACGCGATCGACACGTTCAAGGTCGAGGCCCTCGACAACATGGCCGCCACCATCGGCACGCTGGAGACCGAGGTGACCAAGTCCCGCAGCTACCTGGACCGGGTCGCCCAACAGAACCAGCAGGTCGTGCACGGCAGCCTCGACCTGAACCTGGGTCGCTGATTCCGGCGTCGGCCGGTGGACGGGAAACTGCATGGCAATCGGTGACTTCTTCGCGCGGCTGACCGGCCGCAAGCAGGAAGCGCCCGAACCTGCCGCGGTCCCCCGTCCGCCGACCACCGACGACCTGCTCGCGTCCCTGGTCCGCGTCGAGCAGTTGGTTGCCAACGGCGCCGTACCGGCCGTGGTCGCGTCGCGGGTCGGGCGGGTGGTCCGCGTCGTACGGGAGACGATCCCGCGGCTCGGCAACCTCGGCGGCAGCGCACAGGCGTACTCCGTGATGGCGACGGCGACCGACTACCTGCCGGAGGCGATCGGCGGGTACCTGCGCCTGCCGCGGCAATGGGCGGACACCCGGCCGGTCGACCGGGGCAAGACGTCGCTGATGATCCTGATCGATCAGTTGGACCTCTTGGCCGCGACGATGGACAAGGTGTTCGACGCGGTGAACCGGGCCGACGCGGCGGCGCTGATCGCCCACGGCAGGTTCCTGCAGGAGAAGTTCGGCACCGGCTCCACCGGCGGAGCCCTGGCCCTCGGCCCGACCGAGTCGACGCCGCCACCGGACCTCGGGTCCGGACCACTGGCACCACCACCTGGACGAGGAGGGTCATGAGCACCGCGGGGGGATTACAGGACGCGCTGTCCGGCCTGCTCACGGTCGCGACTCGGGCCGGCATCGCGGAAGATGCGGCGCGGGGTGAGGCGCTCTCACTCGCCGCTGCTCTGGCCGAGTCGGCGCCGGGCGCGCCCGCAGACTGGGCGAAGGCCGTGCCTGGTGGGACGACACAGGACTTCTTCGACGCGGCGGTCCGCGGACGACGCTGGCGAGGCGCACCGACGGCGGTGCTCACCGAGCTGATCGCCAACAGCTCTCCGGAGAAGGCGGCGTACGCCGAAGCGCTGGCCGAGATCGCCTCCGCAGCCTGCACGCTGGGCGAGCCGACCATGCGGGTCGTCGGAAACGCGTCGGTCGCAGCTGCCGCGCAACTGCAGGCGGCCGGCGCCCGCCAACTGCAGGTGGGTGCCATCACCCCACCAGCTGATGCATCCCACGCACCCCAAGCCGCACCCGCCCCGGCGGCCTCGGCGGAGGCGGTGGAAGCGGCTGAGCCGGCGAAGACTGTGGAGGAGCTGCTGGCTGAGCTCGACGAGCTGACGGGGTTGGCTCGTGTGAAGCAGGAAGTGCATCGCCAGGTCGCCGTACTGCGGGTTGAGAAGTTGCGGACCGAGGCGGGACTCAAAAGCCCGACCATCACCCGCCACCTGGTGTTCGTAGGCAATCCGGGGACTGGGAAGACAACCGTCGCGCGGCTGGTCAGCGGGATCTACAAGGCACTCGGCCTGCTCTCCAAGGGCCAGCTGATCGAGGTCGACCGTTCGGAGCTCGTCGCCGGCTACCTAGGACAGACCGCGACGAAGACCGCCGAGGTGGTCGCATCCGCGGCCGGCGGTGTGCTGTTCATCGACGAGGCGTACAGCCTGACCGCGGGCGACACCGGCGCCGACCAGTACGGGCGGGAAGCCGTCGACACGCTGGTCAAGGAGATGGAGGACCGGCGCGACGACCTGGTCGTGATCGTCGCCGGGTACCCCCAGCCGATGGAGGCGTTCATCGCCGCGAACCCGGGTCTGGCCAGCCGGTTCCGGACCACGATCGAGTTCGAGAACTACACCGACGACGAGCTGACCGACATCCTCACCGGGCTCGCCGAAGCGTCCGACTACGAGCTCGTACCCGAGTCACTGGACAAGTTCCGGGAGATCCTGGTCGCGACTCCGCGCGACAGCTCGTTCGGCAACGGGCGATTCGCCCGCAACGTGCTGGAGGCCGCGATCGGCCGGCACGCCTGGCGCCTGCGTGACGTGACGGCACCGACAACGGACCAACTGCGTCAGATCCTCGCCGAAGACCTCACCGACGAGCAGATCGAGGACGAAGACCAAGGAGATCAGGCGTGACCCAAACCCAGAGTGCGCCCCCCGCGACTTGGTCGCCGCCCGCCCCACCCACGGGTACGGCGCAACCCGCCGCCCAGGCACCGAGCCGCCGTAACGCGATCGCCCAATGGTTCCAGGGCACCCCGGGCCGCATGCGCGCCTTCCTGATCCTGGCCGCGGTGGTCAGCATCCTGTTCGGCATCGCCGCCGCCCAGGGCCACGCCCAGTCGAACGGCGCGCTCGAACGCGCCGAAGCGAACGCCGCCCAGCTGGTCCGGATCCAGGGGATCCACACCAACCTGGTCAGCGCCAACGCCGACGCCACGAACGCCTTCCTGGTCGGCGGTCTCGAACCGCCGGTGCAGCGCCAGCACTTCGTCGACTCGATGGCCGCGGCCGCCCGGCTGATCTCCGAGGCCTCGACCGCCCAGCCCGCCGACCAGAACGTCCTCGGCCAGCTGAACACCACCCTCATCACCTACAACGGCCTGATCGAGCAGGCCCGCGCGAACAACCGCCAGGGCCTGCCGATCGGATCGCAGTACCTCAGGGACGCGAACTCCGTACTCCAGGACGACTCGCTTCCGCTGGTGAACGCGCTGGTCCAGGCGAACGAGAAGCGGGTGGACGACGAGTTCAGCGGGGTCGGACGCGGGACGATCTGGGTCCTCGTCGGCGGACTGCTGACGCTGGCGGTCTTCGTGATCACGCTGCGCTGGCTGGCCCGGCGTACGCATCGCTATCTGAACATCCCGATCGTGGTCGGTGCCGCGCTCGTCCTGATCGTCACGATCCTGGGCGGCGTCTCGCTCTCGTCGGCCTCGAGTGCCGCATCCGACACCCGGTCGGACGCGTACGCGAAGACGCTCGCGTTGTCGACGGCCCGGATCGCGGCGTACGACGCCCGCTCGAACGAGAGCCTGACCCTGATCGCCCGCGGCTCCGGCGACGCCTTCGACAAGGCGTTCAACACCGCGTCTGCCACGGTCGACGACCAACTCGGCAAGTCATCGGGTACGACGGATGGTCTGCAGGGCCTCTGGTCCGATTACAAGAAGGTCCATGGCGAGGTGCGCAAGCAGGACACCAGTGGCAACTGGGACGAGGCCGTGAACATAGCCGTCGGTACGTCGAAGTCCGAGAACAACTCGGTCGACACCTTCAAGGCGTTCGACACCCAGTCGGCCGACCAACTCCAGTCCACCAGCGACGACGTCTCCAACAAACTGTCCGACGCCCGAAGCAGCATCCGCTTCTTCGGCTGGCTAGGCCTCCCGATCGGCATCCTCGCCGCCCTACTAGTCGCCTGGGGCATGTCCCAGCGCCTGGAGGAGTACCGATGAAAAAGCTGATCCCACTCGCCGTAGCAACCGCCCTCCTCCTCACCGCCTGCGGCTCCGGCAACTACGCCGCCACCCAACTCCCCGCCGAGCCGGCACCGACGCAGGCGTCGACGGCGCCGTCGACCACCGCCCCGTGCAGCAAAGTCGGAGAGCTGGAGTCATACGCACCGAACGTGAACACGCCTGCACCTGGTGGCGTGATGCCCGCCGGCAGCTACATGGCGAAGATCAAGGATCGCGGCCGGCTGATCGCGGGGGTTTCGGCGGACAGCCTGCACCTCGGATCCCGGAATCCTCTGACCGGGAAGATCGAGGGCTTCGACATCGACATGATCAACATGGTCGCCGACGCGATCTTCGGCGCGCCTGCGCCGGGTCAGCCGCACAAAGTCGAGCTACGGGTGATCTCCAGCCCGCAACGCATCCCGGTGCTGCAGAGCGGTCAGGTCGACATCGTCGCCCGGAACATGACGATCAACTGCGCCCGCTGGCAGCAGATCGCGTTCTCCGCCGAGTACTACCGCTCCGGTCAGAAGACCCTGGTCCAGCGCGATTCCCTGGCCAAGAGCACGGAGGACCTGGACAACCAGACCATCTGCGCTCCGGCCGGGTCGACCAGTCTCGACAACCTGAAGAAGAAGAACCCGGCGGTCAAGCCGATCACGGCCGACTCGGACACCGGTTGCCTGGTGCTGTTCCAGCAGGGCAAGGCGCAAGGGATCAGCGGTGACGACACCGTGCTGGCCGGCGACGCCGCGCAGGACCCGTACGCCAAGATCCTGCCGGAGCGGTTCAGCGACGAGCCCTACGGCCTCGGCATCAAGAAGGAGAACGTGGACTTCGTCCGGTTCGTCAACGCCGCGCTCGCGCAGATGAAGACCCCCGGCCCGACGGGCGTCAGCGCATGGATGAAGTCGTACAACACGTGGCTCGGTCCTGACCTGGGGCCGTTGACGGCTCCGCCGACGCCCGAATACGGCCGGTGAGTCGATGACGGTTCGTACGCCGACGGTCTCGGCGCCGGCGCCGCCGGGGAGGATGGCGAGCAGTGTTCCGGCTTCGGAGCTGCTTTCCTTTCTTGGGGCGCTTGGGGAGTGGCGGGATCGGCGGAAGGCGGAGCTGGACGAGCTTGATCAGGCGGCCCTGCACTCGCCGGAGGCGGACGCGCTGAGTGCGGATGTCGTGCTCAGCATGACGGTCTGGAAGGCCGTCTCGGATCGGTACGAACTGATCCTGGTGACCTGGGACTCGGGCCGCGTCGGGCAGACGGAGACCGAGCGGATCTCGGCACTGATCTGGGGCGGGCTCGACGCGGGCGGCGCCGGCGGATCGCTCGCCGTTTCGTTGCCCGAGGCATGCAAGTTGTCGGACGCACTGGCGGCGACACTCCGCGCCAAGCTCGCCCTCGACCCCGGCGACGCCGACCTGGCCGCGCGCCTGCGGCAGCTGCGCGCGCAGGTCGAGCGGATCAGCGACCTGGTCAAGCTCGAGCCGGCCAACGTCCGCGACCAAGCCCTCGCCCAGCACCACGACCTCGATCGCCGCCTGACGGACCTTGCCGACCGCAACAAACGTGGCGCGGACATCGGCGGTCTGATCGGCCCGTTCGAGATCGACGCGGCCCGCGCCGAGCGTGACCTGATCGTCGGCGCCGCCACCCGCAAGGAGCGGGCCGCCGACGTCGCCCGGGCGCGCACGCTCCGCGGCGAGCTCGAGGCGCAAGGTACGGCGGTCCGAGCGCTCGCCGACAAGGCTGTCGCCACGGTGACCCCGGCGCCACGCCTCGCCGTACCCGATGTCACCGCACTCGGACCGGTGCCGAACACCCCGGCCGAGCTCGAGAAGTACCTGACCCGGTTGGACGCCGTACGACGGGCGCTCGGGCAGGCGCAGGCGGCGTACGGCACTGCGATCGGGAAACGTGACGAGCTGGCCCAGTTGCTGGACGCCTATCAGGTGAAGGCGGCAAGTGTTGCCAAGGGCAACGAGGATCTCGCCGAGCTGTACCGGCGCGGCCGAGCGGTGATCGAGGCGGAGCCGGTGGACCTGGCGCGCCTCGGTGCACTGGTAGCGGCCTACCAGGCCTACCTGGAAGGGACGAAATGACGACCTGCACTCAACCGGGCTGCACCGGCTCAATCGTGGACGGATACTGCGACGTCTGCGGGTCCCCAGCCGCGCCAAGCCAAGCGGCCGCAAGCCAAGCAGCCACAGGCCAAGCGGCAGCCCCGGCGACCGGCGCGTGCACCCGGCCCGGCTGCACCGGCACCTACGTCGACGGGTACTGCGACGTCTGCGGCTCCCCCGCCTCGTCAACCCCCAGCGCAGCCGCAGCAGACCCGGACCCGCTCAGCTCGGTCTCGACCGTCTCCCGCGCGTCCAACCGCCTGGCCTCCACCCCGCTCGGCTCCGCCCGCGCCGCCCAGGCCGGCTCGAAGCTGACCCGCAAACTCGGTACGTCGTCCACCCGCCTCCGCGGCGCCCGACTCGGCGCCGGCCTGACGCACGTGCCGTCGATCCCCGCGATCGACGCCAGCAAAGCGATCCTGGCCAACCCGATGGTCCCGGAGGACCGCCGCAACTGCCCGAACTGCGGCAACCCGGTCGGCCGGTCCCGTGACGGCCAGCCCGGCCGCACCGAGGGGTTCTGCCCGCATTGCCGCAGCCGGTACTCGTTCTCGCCCAAGCTCAAGGCCGGCGACCTGGTCGGCGGGCAGTACGAGGTCCGCGGTTGCCTCGCGCACGGTGGTTTCGGCTGGATCTACCTGGCCCAGGACCGCAACGTGTCCAACCGCTGGGTCGTTCTGAAGGGCCTGCTGAACTCCGAGGACCCGGACGCCGTCGCGGCCGCGATCGCCGAGCAGCAGTTCCTGGCGCGCGTCGAGCACCCGCTCATCGTCGAGATCTACAACTTCGTCACCCACGACGGCGCCGGCTACATCGTGATGGAGTACGTCGGCGGCACCTCGCTCAAAACGTTGCTCAAGCAACGAATGACCGCGAACAACGGCCAGTACGACGCACTCCCGATCGACCAGGCCATCGCGTACCTGCTGGAGATCCTGCCCGCGTTCTCGTACCTGCACGATCTCGGCCTGGTGTACTGCGACTTCAAGCCGGACAACATCATCCAGGTCGGCGACGCGGTCAAGCTGATCGACCTCGGCGGCGTACGGCGGATCGACGACCTGGACTCGGCGATCTACGGCACGGTCGGCTTCCAGGCGCCCGAGGTGGCGGAGGTCGGCCCGTCCGTTGCCTCCGACATCTTCACGCTCGGCCGGACGCTGTGCGTGCTGGCGATGGAGTTCCGCGGGTATCAGGGCCGGTACGTCGACTCGCTGCCGCCGGTGGCCGAAGTACCGCTGTTCCAGAAGTACGACTCGGTGTACCGCCTGCTGGCCAAGGCCTGCGCGAAGGACCCGGCGGACCGGTTCCAGTCCGCCGACGAGTTCCGCGTGCAGCTCCTCGGCGTACTGCGTGAGGTCGTGGCGGACAAGCAGGGCACCAAGGCAGCCCAGCACTCGGCCTCGTCACTCCTCTTCGGTACTCCGGGTGACAAGTCGACCGGACTGGGCGACACGGTCGAGCCGTGGCAGCAGCTGCCGTCGCTGGCGCCGGACGAGAGCGACAAGATGGCCGGCTGGCTGAAGACCGTTAGCGTGCCAGACCCGGCCAAGCGGCTCGAGCTGCTGATCGACGCGCCGGAGCAATCCGCGCAGACTCTGCTGGAGGTCGCGGAGGCCGCACTGGAGGTCGGACCCGAGCGCTACGACATGGTCGACACTGCGGTGGCCGACCTGCTCAACGCCGACCCGTGGGAGTGGCGGGCGGTCTGGATGGCCGGACTGGTCGCTCTGGCTCGGGGTGACTCGGCTGCTGCGCAGTCCGCGTTCAACGCCGTCTACGGCCAGGTGCCGGGCGAGCTGGGGCCGAAACTCGCGCTGGCGATCGCCTGTGAGCACAGCGGCGAGTACGACGTTGCCGAGGGCCTCTACCTGACCTGTGCCCGGACCGACGCCAACTACATCGCACCGTCAGCCTTCGGCCTGGCCACGATCCGTACGTCGCGCAACGACCTCGACGGCGCGCTCGGCGCGCTCGACCTGGTCCCCCGGACCAGCGGCGCATATGTGCGGGCCCGTCGCCAGCGAGCCGGACTGCTGGCAGGATCAGGGCGTGGCCTTCCCGCGCTCGCCCAGGCGATGGACAGCATCACCGCGCTGACCATCGACCCGGTCGACCGGGCCAACCTGGCCGCGGACGTGTTCCGGACCGCGCTGGCCGAGGTCCAGCAGTCCGGTCCGCAGGAGGCTCTACGGATCGACGGGCGGGCGGCGACCGAGTCGGCCCTGCGGGACGGGCTCGAGGCGACCTACCGGTTGCTGGCCGACCAGGCCGAGTCCCGGCCGGAACGGATCGCCCTGGTCGACCAGGCCAACGAGGTTCGAGGATGGACGTTGCGATGACGAGTACGACCGAGACGGTCTGCCCCAGCTGTGGCGGGCCGGTGTCCGAGTCCGATCGCTTCTGCGAGACCTGCGGCGCCGAGCTCACCCCGGCGACCACGCCGAGCTCGACAGCGCTGGACACCGACACCGAGCCGACGATCGAGATCACCGCGGCGACGGTCGAGGAGGTCGGTCCGTGCAAGTCGTGCGGCGGCACCATCGGCCCCGACGGGTACTGCGAGACGTGCGGCACCAAGGCTGCGAAGCCACGGGACCACTTCGAGGAGCAGCCCGCGCCGTGGGTGGCCGGAGTGTGCGACCGCGGCATCCGGCACAGCCGGAACGAGGACGCGATGGCGATCGCGGCCGACGCCGAGCCGGGCAGCCGGGCGCTGCTCGTGGTCTGCGACGGCGTCAGCTCCTCGCTCGACTCCGACGTGGCGTCGCTGGCCGCGGCCAGGGCGGCGTGCGAAGTACTGCAGGCCGGACACGCCCAGGGCCTTGGCACCGAGTCGTCCCGGGGCAGTGCGATCGCGGCGCGGCTCAAGGCGGCGGCGGACGCTGCGAGTGACGCCGTACTCGACAACACTAGTCCGGACAGTCCGAACCCGGCGTCCTGCACGTTCGTCGCGGCCGTCCTGGAAGACGGGCTGCTGGTGGCCGGCAACGTCGGCGACAGCCGGGCGTACTGGTTCCCGGACGAGGCCGAGGCGGTCGCGCTGACCGTCGACGACTCGTGGGCGGCCGAGCTGATCGCCACTGGGATCTCGCGCGAGGAGGCCGAGTCCGGTCCGCACGCGCACGCGATCACCCGCTGGCTCGGCAAGGATGCGCCGGACCACACGCCGCGGATCACGACGCTGCACGTGACCGGGCCGGGCTGGCTGCTGGTCTGCTCGGACGGTCTGTGGAACTACTGCTCCGAGGCGGCACCGCTGGCCGACCTCGTCCGTCAGACAGCTGCGGGGTGTGGTGGCGAGCCGAGGGCCACCGCGTCCGCACTGGTCGACTGGGCCAACGCCCAGGGCGGCCAGGACAACATCACCGTCGCGCTCGCACGTATCTAAGGAGAGGGACCCGAGATGGCCGACTTCACCGCCAGCGTCTACCAGAACGAGTTCCTGCCCGACGGCGGGACCGACGTACACGCGATCGTCACGGTGAACTGCACCGGTGCCGGCGCGGCCGGCCAGTCCGGTAGCGGCGACGCGGGCGAGATCATCATCGTCGACACCTCCGGCTCGATGGGCCGCGAGGGTGTCCAGGCGGCGGCGTACGCCGCGCAGACCGCGCTCGACCAGATCCTCGACGGGGTCTGGTTCGCGGTGATCTCCGGTAACGACCGGGCGCAATTGGCGTTCCCGCCGTCCTCGGAGCCGGTGATGGTCCGGATGGACCCGTACACGCGGCAGGCGGCCAAGGACGCGGTGTCCCGCTTCTACGCCGACGGCGGTACTGCGATGGGCACCTGGCTGCGGCTGGCCTCGCGGGTCTTCGCGACCGTGCCGTCGCTGTCCCAGAAGCACGCGATCCTGCTGACCGACGGCGAGAACCAGCACGAGACGCCGGAGGCGCTGACCCAGGCGATCGAGTCGGTCACCGGCCAGTTCCAGTGCGACACCCGCGGCGTCGGCGTGGCCTGGCAGGTGGACGAAGTACGGCGGATCGCGCAGGCACTGCTCGGTACCGTCGACATCATCCCGGCGCCGGACCAGCTGGCCGCCGAGTTCTCCAAGCTGATCCAGAACGCGATGAGCCGCGGTGTGGCCCAGGCCGACCTGCGGGTGTGGGCGCCGCAGGGTGCCGAGGTGCTGTTCGTACGGCAGGTCGCGCCGACAGTCGAGGACCTGACGTCCCGTCGTACGGCGATCAACCCGCTCACCGGGTCGTACCCGACCGGCTCATGGGGCGACGAGTCCCGTGACTACCACGTGGCGATCCGGCTGGCCGCCAAGGCGATCGGGCAGGAGCAGCTCGCCGCCCGTGTGCAGCTGGTGATCGGCGATCAGACCGTCGCGCAGGGTCTGGTCAAGGCGCTGTGGTCGGCCGACGAGGCGTTGACGACCCGGATCAGCCCGGAGGTCGCGCACTACACCGGACAGACCGAGCTGGCGCAGGCGATCCAGGACGGCCTGGCCGCCAAGGCTGCCGGTGACACGGCGACCGCGACCACGAAGCTCGGGCGGGCGGTGCAACTCGCGGCCGCGACCGGCAACGAGGAAGCGACCACGCGGCTGCGCAAGGTTGTCGACATCGACGACCAGGAAACGGGTACGGTGCGGCTGAAGCGGACCGTGGAGAAGGCCGACGAGATGGCGCTCGACACGGCCTCCACCAAGACCACCCGGGTGAAGAAATGACTGTCAACTGTCCGAGTGGGCACCCGTCCACCTCGACCGACTACTGCGACGTCTGCGGCCTCCCGATCCCGGCGGGCACACCTGCCACGGGCTCGGACCCGGCCGGTGCTGCAGCGAGTGGGCCGGCTGCTCCGGCGCCCGCTGGTGCCGGGCTCGGTTCTGGGGTCTCAGCGCCCGCCTCCCCGGACGCCGCTCCGGCGGGGCAGCTGTGCCCCAACTGCTCCGAGGCAGCCTCCCTCGACGCGTTGTTCTGCGAGAACTGCGGCTACGACTTCACCACCGGCACCATGCCGCGAGCCGCGTCGTCGCTGGACCTCTCGTCGTCCGGCCCGACACCGCCCGCACCGCCCGCGGCAATCGCGGAGTGGGTCGTCGAGCTGTGGGTCGACCCCGACTGGTACGCCGTACAGCAGAGCGACGACCCGTGCCCGTCACCCGGCCTGCCGACGGTGATCCCGTTGACCGAGAAGAGCCTGCTGATCGGCCGCCCGTCCCGCAGCCGGAACATCCACCCGGAGATCGACTGCGGCGACGACACCGGCGTCAGCCGCCGCCAGGCGCAGCTCACCACGGACGGCACGCGCTGGTGGGTCGAGGACCTCCAGTCCTCCAACGGCACGTACGTCGCCTCCGCCGCCGGCCCGCTCCCCGAGGACCCGATCATCCCCGGCCAGCGCCAGGAGCTGAACCCGGACGACCGCATCTACGTCGGCGCCTGGACCCGTCTCGTCGTACGCAAGGCCACCCCGGAAGAGCAGGCCGGCCAGGCCTAGGACGTCGCGCCGGCCTGTGGCTCCCGGGTCCAGGTCGGCGACGGGTTGAAGCACAACCACTCGATGACGGTCGAGCCGACCACGATCGGGATGGCCCACGCCCACGGGTGGTGCGGGAGGCTGACGATCGCGATCGCGGTCCAGAGCGCGACCCAGCCCCCGCCGTACCCGCGCAGGACGCCGCGGTACCAGAGTCCGCCGGGAGCCTCGGCGGAGCGCTGGCCGAGGTAGACGAACAGGTACGACGCGATCGTGATCGGCCAGAAGTACCAGAGCCGGCCCCAGTCGTACGGGACCATCACCAGCGCGGTCAGACAGACTCCGGCGATCGTCCAGTGGTAGACCTCGCCGGCCCAGTTCAGCCCGCGGCGACGCAACGTCAGCACGATCGCCAGCGGGCCGAACAGCACGGCGAGAATCCCGGCCACGACATGCAGGATCAAGGCGATGTCACGCATCGCAGCGACTCCCCCCGGAGCTCCCTGACATGTCAGGGAGCATAGGGCGCGAGGTCGTCGCTCGTCTGCACCTCGGGCAGGCGAGTTCAGCTCTCCGGGAAGGACAGCACCCGGCGGACCGCGAAGTTCCGATATCCCATGCGTTCAAAGGACTTCGCCATCGGCACATTGCCGAAGTCCGTGTCGGCTCTGATGTGCTCTGCTCCCAGCTCGGCGTGCATGTAGGTGATCTCGGCCAGCAGTTCGTCGATGTACCGGTTGCCGCGATGCTCGGGCAAAACGCCGAGGTATCCGACCGTCGGTCCACCCGCGTTCGCGGACGGGATCGCGAAGCCGATCAGCTTGCCGTCTTCGTTGTATCCGAGCCGCCACCAGGCCCGGTCGCTGTTCGGCATCGACTTGTACAGGTCGAGTTCCTCGCGGGCCGCGGTCTCGACCCCGACCCGGGCGATCTCCCGCGCCGTCGCGGCATCCAGACTGCCCTGGCTGACCTGCATGAACACGTCGACGAACGCTCCGTCGTCGGCGGGCTCGAACCGCAGCCGGGTGGAGCGCGGCGGCAGCCCGTACTCCGGCTTCCACTCGTATCGCAGCCGGTCCGTGATCGCGGTCAGCCCGGCCGCTGCGGCCGCCTGTGCCCGCGGCTCAAGCGCGGCGACGACCTCCGGCTGCTGCTGCCAGTCGCTGGCCAGGAAGAAGTGATACTCCGGCTGCTCACCATCGGCCGGCCGCTGTGCGAGGGCGTGCTTGATCAGTTCGGTCCACGCCGGGACCGGGTCGTCGTCGCCCACGTAGTACAGGCCATCGATGCTGAACGGCAGGTCCTCACCGGGACCGCCCCACCAGATCGCGAGGGCGCGGATCACGCCGTTCTCCTCGACGACCCAGGTCCAGTCGTCGCGGTAGTAGCCGTCGGCAACGTATTCGACGTACCGGTCGTGGGTGACGGTGTTGACGGACTTCTGCTGCTCGATCAGAGCAAGGATGGTGTCGAGGTCGGCCTCGACGGTGTTGCGAATCGTCACAGATCCTCCAGCAGGAGGCGCGGATCCGCTCAGTGCGAGCTGTGGGAGCGGGTCGGGTGCGCCGGGAAACAAGTCGGTGTGCTCATCGGTCGCTCCTTCCACTCCGGGTCTGGTCTCGCCGGGCCAGACTCTAAGTGGCGGGCGGGGTCATAGTCCACCTGTTATTCACACCTGGGATGTACGAACGTTTGTTTGCGGGGGAAGCGTGCAGGCATGAGAACCCTCATCGCCGCCGTGGTCCTGGCGACCACCGCCGCCTTCGGCACCACCGCCTACGCCGCCCCAACCACCGCCCCGACCTCCAGCACGTACGTCGTCGCCTCGGCAGCCGCGATCGACACCTGTGCGCTGAGCTCACTGCCGTCGCAGGCAGCCGACACCCTCGACCTGATCCACTCCGGCGGACCGTTCCCGTACCGCCAGGACGGCACCGTCTTCCAGAACCGGGAGGGCATCCTCCCCGACGAGTCGAGCAGCTACTACCACGAGTACACCGTGAAGACGCCCGGCTCGTCCGACCGCGGCGCCCGCCGGCTGATCGGCGGCGGCGCGACGACCGACCCCGAGCACCTCTACTACACCGGCGACCACTACGCCTCGTTCTGCGAGGTCGACGAGAACAGCTGAACTGCTGAGAGTAGTCTCGTCGGCACGTTGAGTGATCACTCCATGGATGGAAGGATGCATCACCGATGCCGACTCCGCGACTGGGCCGCGCTGTCCTTTTGGTAGCTGCCGGTCTGTTGCTGTCCGCCGCGTTGGTCGTCTTCGGCCGGCCCGACACCGGGCTGGCCGAAGCGACCGGCGATCCGCTCAAGCTGACCAACGGGTTCTACGTCGACCCCGGCTCGGCCGCGGCAGCCTACGTACGGCGGCATCCCGAGGACACGGAGCTCGCGACGAAGATCGCGGGTCAGGCGTCGGCGCGGTGGTTCGGCATGTGGAGCGGGGACGTGAAGGCGGGCGTCGCGGCGTACACGATGGCCGCGGACCGGGCCGGCAAGCTGCCGGTGCTCGTCGCGGACAACCTGCCCGGTGGACCGTGCGGGATCGGCGGCGGGGCGGCGTCCGAGGCGGCGTACCGGGCTTGGATCGGCGGCTTGTCGGACGGGATCGGAGTACGGCCGGCCGTCGTGGTGCTCGAGCCGGATGCGCTGGCGCGACTCGATTGTTTCCCGCCGGCGGAGTGGGACGGGCGGATCGCGATGCTCAAGTACGCCGTGGGGCTGCTTGCGGTGAAGAATCCGAACACATGGGTGTATCTGGACGCGGGGAACGTGGGGTCCGGTGATGCGAAGGAGATCGCGCGGCGGCTGCGGTTGGCGGATGTCGGGAAGGTCCGCGGGTTCGCGCTGAACACCGCGAACTACTTCACCACCGCTGAATCGGTTGCTCGCGGTACGGCGATCCTCCAGGCGCTCGGCGGGGGATCGCACTTCATTATCGACACCAGCCGCAACGGCAACGGCTCCGATGGCAGCTCCTGCAACCCACCCACCCGCAAACTAGGCACTCCCCCCGCCGTCGCCACTTCCCCCGTAGACCTCCATCTCTGGCTCCGCACCCCCGGCGAATCCGACGGCCCCTGCGGCCAAACCCCCACCCTCCCCATCCGAACCTTCTCCCCGCTCCTCGCCCACCACCTAATAACCGGCACCTAAAGGACACCGCTCCGCGGCGACAGTCCTATTGGCCGCTTCGCGGCGAGCGCGACCGTACCGAGAGCGCCGCCACCGGCGAGCCGACTGGGCGAGGTGGTTGACGCGGAGCGCCTCACGCACACCTGCGCCCGGCGAGTGGACTGGGGCAGGGGTGGTGGAAGGCGAGGGGGTCCGCCCGGCCGGCGCCTTGCAGCTGGCTGGCGCCTTGCAGCTGGCTGGCGCCTTGCAGCTGGCCGGCGTGTGGATCGGGCAGCCGGGACGCTGTGGTGGCGTCGTACGGAGCGCCAGCGCCCACGTCCCACCACAACAGCAAGCGGTCCCGGGCTTTTGCCCGGGACCGCCTGTTGGTGCTGTGTGCTGTCGGACTTCAGGTCAGAAGTCCATGCCGCCCATGTCGGGCGCGCCGCCCGGAGCGGCTGCTGCCTTCTCCGGCTTGTCGGCGATGACGGCCTCGGTGGTGAGGAACAGGGCCGCGATCGACGCTGCGTTCTGCAGCGCGGAGCGCGTCACCTTGGCCGGGTCGATGATGCCGGTCTTGATCAGGTCGACGTACTCACCGGTTGCGGCGTTGAGGCCCCAGCCCGGCTCGAGGTTGCGAACCTTCTCCACCACGACGCCGCCCTCGAGGCCGGCGTTCACGGCGATCTGCTTCAACGGCGCCTCGACCGCGGACCGCACGATGGCGGCACCGGTGGCCTCGTCACCCTCGAGGTCCAGCTTCTCGAACGCGATCACCGACGCCTGCAGCAGAGCCACGCCACCACCGGCGACGATGCCCTCCTCGACGGCAGCCTTCGCGTTGCGAACGGCGTCCTCGATGCGGTGCTTGCGCTCCTTCAGCTCGACCTCGGTGGCCGCGCCGACCTTGATCACCGCAACGCCACCGGCCAGCTTGGCCAGCCGCTCCTGCAGCTTCTCGCGGTCGTAGTCGGAGTCCGACTTCTCGATCTCGGCGCGGATCTGGTTGACCCGGCCGCCGATCTGGTCCGCGTCGCCCTCGCCCTCGACGATGGTCGTCTCGTCCTTGGTGACGACGATCTTGCGGGCCTGGCCGAGCAGCTCCAGGTCGACCGAGTCCAGCTTGAGACCGACCTCCTCGGAGATCACCTCGCCGCCGGTGAGGACGGCGATGTCGACCAGCATGGCCTTGCGGCGGTCACCGAAGCCCGGCGCCTTGACGGCGACGGCCTTGAAGGTGCCCTTGATCTTGTTGACGACCAGGGTCGCCAGCGCCTCGCCCTCGATGTCCTCGGCGATGATGGCCAGCGGCTTGCCGGTCTGCATGACCTTCTCCAGCACCGGGACCAGGTCCTTGATGCTCGAGATCTTGCTGTTGACGATCAGGATGTACGGGTCGTCGAGAACCGCTTCCATCCGGTCGGTGTCGGTCACGAAGTACGGCGAGATGTAGCCCTTGTCGAAGCGCATACCCTCGGTGAGCTCGAGCTCGAGGCCGAAGGTGTTGCTCTCCTCGACGGTGATGACGCCTTCCTTGCCGACCTTGTCCATCGCCTCGGCGATGATCGAGCCGACCTGGGTGTCCGCGGCCGAGATGGACGCGGTCGCCGCGATCTGCTCGCGGGTCTCGACCGGCTTCGCGAGCGACAGCAGCTGCTCGCTGACGGCCTCGGTCGCCTTCTCGATGCCCTTCTTCAGGCCCATCGGGTTGGCGCCGGCCGCGACGTTGCGCAGACCCTCGCGGACGAGAGCCTGAGCCAGCACGGTGGCCGTGGTGGTGCCGTCACCGGCGACATCGTCGGTCTTCTTGGCAACTTCCTTGACGAGCTCGGCCCCGATCTTCTCGTACGGGTCCTCGAGCTCGATCTCCTTGGCGATGGAGACACCGTCGTTGGTGATCGTGGGGGCGCCCCACTTCTTCTCCAGTACGACGTTGCGGCCCTTCGGGCCGAGCGTCACCTTCACGGCGTCGGCGAGGGTGTTCATACCCCGCTCGAGGCCGCGGCGCGCCTCTTCATCGAAAGCAATCAGCTTGGGCATTCTCCGCGAGTCCTCCCGCGTCGAGTCTTTGTGGTCCAGCCGGCCCGGATGCCCGCGACGGACGGCACCGACCCGCGACGCTCATGTCCCGCCGCGCTCCGGCACCTCATCGAGGCCGTCTTCTTGCACACTCCCCGGGCACGAGCACTTATCACTCTCGCCCTTGGAGTGCTAACCAAGTATTAGCACTCGACCCAAACGAGTGCAAGCCAGACCACCTGCCGCTCACGCCCCGGGCGGCGCCTCCGCCGGGCCGAAGACGATGATCCGGACGCCGGTCTCGGTCCGCGGCTGGTGCCGGCTGCCGGCCTGGTAGTAAAGGTACGTCCCCGCCGGGTAGGACCGGCCGTGGTCGAGCAGCTCGCCCGACGCGACGTAGATCAACTCGTCCCGGTCGTGGACGTCGACCTCCGGCCAGGTGATCCCGGCCTCGAGGTCGAAGGCGCGGACCAGCACCTGCCCGCTGGACGGCAGAGCGCGGCGGACGATACCCGGCGCGACCGGGCTGGTTTCGGCGTCATCGAGCAGGACTGCTTGAGGTTCGTTCGGCATGATCACAATCTGGCAGCCCGGCCCCGTCCGGCAACAGGCTCCTCCCGGTCCCGGACCGGACGCATCCGGTCACAGGGACGCTACGGTGTGTCCATGGTGAACCTGCGCCCCGCCGGCCCGGACACCTGGCCAGACGTGGCCGCGGTGATGGGTGAGCGCGGCGACCCGTCCCGCTGTTTCTGCCAGTACTTCCGCCTCCGCGGCAAGGCCTGGTCCGACAGCAGCCCCGCTGACAACCGCGAGGGTCTCAAACAGCAGGTCTGCACCTCTGAGCAGCCGCCCGGAGTCCTCGCGTACGACGGGAGCACGCCGATCGGCTGGTGCGCGGTCGCCCCACGTACGGCGTACCCGCGCGTCGTCGCGTCGCCCAACTGGCGCACGGACCACCCGGACGCCTGGGTGATCACCTGCTTCGTCGTACCGGTCGGCCATCGCCGCCAGGGCGTCGCCGCGGAGCTGGTGTACGGCGCTGTGGACCTGGCCCGCTCGTACGGCGCCTCCACCGTCGAGGCCTGCGCGGTCGACACCACCGCAACAGGCCGGATCTCGTCCGCCGACCTGTACCGCGGCCCGCTGTCCGTCTACCTGAGCGCCGGCTTCACCGAGGTCAGCCGCACCAGTCCGCAGTGGGTCCTGGTCAGGTCAGCTGTGCAATCAGGTACTTCGGCGCGGTGAGCCGCCATGCCTCGGTGATCAGCTCCCCGAGCTCCTCCTCGTCCGCCAGCTCCAGCTGGATCAGCACCCAGGCGAAACGACCACCGTCCCAGGACGGTGCGTAGACCTCAGGATCCTCGGCGACGAGCGCCTCCTGCTCCTCGCGGAGCGCCTTCAGGTGCAGCCGGGTCTGGTCCTC
This sequence comes from Kribbella sp. NPDC058693, assembly GCF_042715335.1. Lineage (NCBI taxonomy): Bacteria > Bacillati > Actinomycetota > Actinomycetes > Propionibacteriales > Kribbellaceae > Kribbella > Kribbella sp. NPDC058693. Next base: position 639,667 of record NZ_JBHXSQ010000003.1, on the reverse strand, counting down.
GGACATGTACGCAAAGCTCTTGTTCCGAACCTTGAACACCGGCTGCCCCGCCCACCCCTCGTGTTCCTCGGCGCCCGGCAAGCCCGCCATCACCTTCACCACCGCCTGCGCATCCATACCCCAACGCTAGGCACCCCCACCGACAGTTCCGTCAGCTGGTGACGACCACTGCCACGGTTGTACCCGGCTTCAGCATCGTCCCGGGAGCCGGTGACACCTTCAGCACCTCCCCGGGGGGATAGTTCGGCGACCTGAGCGTGTAGATCTGGGACTTCAGCCCGACCTGCCGGAGCACAGCGGCGTACGCCGACCCCGTCGGCCCGTTGAGGTCGACCCGGAGGGACTGGAAGCTCGGCACGCCGGTCCGGTCCGGCACGATCGCGATCCGGGCAAGCATGCGATCGACCTCCGCAGCACTCGTGGACGAGTCGGCGCGGAACCACACCTTGAGGGACGGGATGCTGACCGTGCTGCCACAGGTCGTGGTGTTGGCCTTCGGGTAGTTGGAGACCGAGCAGGTCGTCCGCTGCCGCTCGGCGGGAACTCCCCCGATCTGGAACTTCTCATCAGCACGGAAATCGACCCGCGGCCGGCCGTAGTACAGCTCCACACTCTCGACCCCTGCCGGACGGAACGCCCCGCAGAAGAGCGCTGCGCTCGGGTCGTCGATCAGCACGGTGTCCTGCTTCGGCGTACCGCATTGGCTCTTGTTCGTCGGCCAGTCCGCCGGGACAGCGATCGCAGCGTGGCCGAAACCGACCATTCTCAGCGCGGGCGGGGCCGGCGCCGGGGTTGGTGACGTGACGGGCGCGGTTGGTCCGCGCGAGGTCAGCAGGGTCGATGCGCCGATCACAGCCGCGACCGCAACCGCAGCGACCAGTCCCGCAGTACGGCGGTGGCGCCGGCGGGCTGCTCCGGCGTACAGGGTGTCCAGAGGGGGTGGGCCGACCGGGGTTTGCTCGGCAGTGCGTTCCAGGAGGTCTGTGAGGTTCATCGGGGGTCTCGCAGTTCTGACAGGTGTGGGTCCTGCGCCAGGGCCTTCACCGCGCGGGACAGGCGGCTCTTGACCGTGCCGGCGGCGACGCCGAGGACTGAGGCCATCTGCTGTTCGTTGAGGTGGGCGTAATAACGCAGTACGACGGCTGTGCGCTGGTCGTCGGGCAGTCCGTCGAGTGCTCGCATCACTGCGTCCGTTTGGTCGATGCCGGCAGTCGGATCGACGTCGGCGTACTCAGGCAGCACCGCTGACGGCCTCTCCCCGTGCCATCGGCGCCGTCTGGACGAGCGGAAGCAGTTGATCAGCACCCGGTGCACGTACGCGTCCCGGTCGTCGGCGGCGCGGACGCGGTTCCACTTGACCAGGCAGCGCTCCAGCGTGGTCTGGACGAGGTCTTCGGCTTCAGGCGGATTGCAGCCGAGCAGAACCGCCGCACGGACCAGCGTGGGCCAGCGTGCGGTCACATACTCGCTGAAGTCGTCCATACCCCTCCTCACCCGTACAGACAGGGTGACGGCCCGCGCTGGTTCCCCCTACTTGATCACCGTCAGCGTGACTGTCTCACCCGGGCTCAGGAGGGTCCCCGGGGACGGCGAGACGCTGACGAGGCGGCCGGGCTTGTAGACGGTCGACGTCCTGGTGCTGATCTCAGTCCTGAGCCCCAGCTCCCGCAGACTCTTCGCGTACGCCGTACTGTCGCGGCCGTCGGTCGTCCGGGAGCTCGGCACACCGACCCGGTCGGGCAGGATCTCGATCCGCGAGAGGATCTCGTCCACCACCGCTGCATCGGTGGACGAGGACGCCCGGAACCACACGTGCAGCGACGGGAGACCCACCGCACCCCAACACACGTCGTCACTCGCACACGTGGTCTTGCGGCGCTCGGCGCGCACTCCGTTCACGAGGAAGACCTCGTCGACCTGGAAGCCGCTGGGCGGGTCAGTGCCGAGCTCCACGCTGTCGACGTCCGGCGGGCGCGGCAGGTCGCAGTACGACGCTGCAGCAGGGTCGTCGATCAGCACGGTGTCGCGGTGCGGGATGCCGCAACGAGAGGCATTCGTACCCCACACCTTCGGTACGGCGATCGCCGCGTGCCCGTAGCCGACCATTCGCATCGCCACCGGTCCCGGGGGCGGGTCAGGGATCGTGATCAGTGTCCCGCCGCCGTTGGAGCTCAGCGCATTGGTGACTCCGATGACGGCCAGCACCGTGATCGCGGCGGCTGCTGATGCCAGCACGCCACGGCCTCGGGTCGCATCGGGGCGAGGCTCCACCCCCTAAGTCTCAGCGCTGGGCAAGTGTCTTGTCACGAAAGTCGTCAGGGGTGGATCAGGGGTCGGTCGGTACCGATCCGGATGCCGTGAACAGCACGGAAACGGGACAGTAGAGCCATGACGAACTCCAACGCACCGTTCCAGAACCTGTCCGGCAAGGTCCTCCGTCGCTCCTCGAACCAGCGGATGCTCTCCGGCGTCTCCGGCGGCATCGCCGAGTACCTCAACGTCGACGTGACCCTGGTCCGCCTCGGCTGGGTCGGCCTTACCCTCATCACCGGCGGCGCCGCGATGATCGGCTACGCGGTCGCGTGGATCGTGATCCCGGAGTCCGACGGCAAGGCCGTGTGGCAGAACGTTCAGCAGTCGGTCAACCAGAACCAGGACTCGACCGAGAACGACATCGCCTCCCGCATCTACGACGACACCACCACCAACAACAAGCCCCCGGCGGCGTGACACCGACTGCGCCTGTAGCGGGCGCAGCACCAGTCACTCGGGCGGGGTGACCGCAACGGCGGTCACCCCGCCGTCGACTGTCTAGACCTTCAGAGCCGGCTTGCGGAGTGCAGCCAGCGCCTGGTCCGGGTGGTCGGCGAAGACGCCCTGCAGCCCCAGGGCGGCGAATCGCTTCAACTCTGTCGAGTAGTCGGTAGCAGTGGGCAGGAAGCGACGCTCCGCACGGAACGTCCAGACCTGCACAGCCAGACCGAGCCGGTGGGCCTGCTCGACCAGCCGGGTCGGCTCCCCCAGACAACCGTCCGCAGTACGTGGAATGACCAGGTCCTTGTGCGGCGCCAGCACCTGCGCGTACGTCGCGATCTCCCGCAGCCCGGCCGGCGCGATCAGGTCGGCGTACGTGCGACCGTCACCGGTCCGCAGGAAGTCGTTCGGTGCACTCTCCGAGTCGATCAGCTGGACCAGCGGCACCCGTGTCATCACCGACAGCCGTCGCAGGCTCGTCGGCTCGAACGACTGCACCATGATCTCGTCCTCGCGCAGTCCGAGCGCCAGGATCCGCTCCGTCAGCAGCTCCTCCAGCGGCAGTCCGAGCCGCCGGAAGTACGCCGGGTGCTTGATCTCCGGGATCACCCCGATCGGATGACCGAGCCGCGCCGACTCCCGCCGCGCCAGGTCGACCACCTCGTCGAAGGTGGGGATCGCCTCCAACCCGTCGTACGCCGTGTTGTTCGCCCGGAGCGCGGGCATCCGTTCCCGGGCGCGGAGCGTGCGCAGCTCGGCGAGCGTGAAATCCTCGACGAACCAGCCGGTGACTGCTGTCCCGTCAACGATCTTGGTGATCTTCCGGTCGGCGAAGACCGGGTGCTCGGCGACGTCCGTCGTACTCGAGATCTCGTTCTCGTGCCGGCAGACCAGCACGCCGTCGAGGGTCGCGACCAGGTCCGGTTCCAGGTAGTCGGCGCCCTGTGCCGCGGCCAGCCGATAGGCCGCCGGCGTGTGTTCCGGGCGGTAGCCACTCGCTCCCCGATGCGCGATCACCAACATGGATCCAGGACAGGGGCCGGACATTGCCCAGCGGGAACCCGTTGCCCAACGCAAGGTGAAGGTCTACCGACCGTCACGATGGTGCGGTTCGAGGCTGTCCACAGACGCGATTAATTCGCATGCAAACTGTCGGAGCGGAGACCTAGCCTGAGGGGGCCATGAGACAACTGCCCCTCGCCGATCCCGGCGTCCCGAATCATCGCTCGCCGGCCCGCTATCTGTGGTGGGTAGCCGGCGGTCAGGCCCGCACACTCGCGGGCGGGATGGCCTTCGGCATTGTCTGGATGGGAGCGCAGGCGTTCATCCCGGCGATCCTCGGGCGGGCGATCGACGAGGGCATCGCGGCGAAGGACGGCGAGCGGCTGCTGCAGTGGACCGCGCTGCTGTTCGCGGTCGGCGTGGTGCAGGCGCTGGCCGGCATCATGCGGCACCGGTTCGCGGTGACCAACTGGCTGATGGCGGCGTACCGGACGGTCCAGGTGGTGACGCGGAAGTCGGCCAACCTCGGGGCGACGCTGCCGAAGCACCTGGCGACCGGCGAGGTGGTCAGCGTCGGCGCCGGCGACCTCTCCTACATCGGGAACCTGATGGAGGTCTCGGCCCGGTTCGCGGGCGCGATCGTGGCGTTCGTCGTGGTCGCGGCGATCCTGCTCTCGTCCTCGACGGCGCTCGGCCTGGTGGTGCTCATCGGCGTACCGATCATGCTCTTCTGCCTCGGGCCGATGCTGCGGCCGCTGCACCGGCGGCAGTCCGCGCAGCGTGAGGCGGTCGGCGAGCTGAACTCGCTGGGTTCGGACATCGTGGCCGGGCTGCGGGTGCTGCGCGGTATCGGCGGTGAGGAGTCGTTCTCCCGGCGGTACCGGAGTGAGTCGCAGGAGGTGCGGAAGGCGGGTGTGCGGGTCGCCGGCATCCAGTCGATGCTGGACGCGGCCCAGGTGCTGCTGCCCGGGATCTTCGTCGTGCTCGTGGTCGGCCTGGGTGCGCACTTCGCGCTCCGTGGCGATCTGAGCGCCGGGTCGCTGGTGGCGTTCTACGGGTATGCGACGTTCCTGGTGCTGCCGCTGCGGACGGCGACTGACTTCGCCAACCAGCTGATGCGTGGGCTGGTCGCGGCGGGCCGGGTGATCCGCGTGCTGAAGCTGGAGCCGGACATCACCGATCCTGCTGCGCCGCTACAGCTGCCAGACCACGGCGACCTGGTCGATCCGGTCTCCGGCGTACGGGCGCGCGACGGACTGCTCACCGCGGTCGTCTCCGCGGAGCCGGACAGCTACGCCGAGCTCGCGGACCGCCTGGGGCGGTACGACGAATCGAGCGAGGTCAGGTACGGCGGCGTGACGCTGGCCAGCGCTACCCGAGCGGATGTCCGGGAGCGGATCCTGGTGAGCGACACCGGCTCGCAGATGTTCACCGGCGTACTGCGGACCGAGCTCGACCCGGACGGCCGCCGTACCGATGACGAACTGATGGCAGCGATGCGTACGGCGTCCGCCGAGGACGTGCTGGTCGCGCTGCCGGACGGGCTCGATTCCGAGGTCGAGGAGAAGGGCCGCTCGTTCTCCGGCGGACAGCGTCAGCGGCTGGTGCTCGTCCGGGCGCTGCTCGCGGACCCGTCCGTGGTGGTGCTGGTCGAGCCGACCTCCGCCGTGGACGCTCACACCGAGGCGCGGATCGCGGAGCGGTTGCGCGACCACCGAGCCGGCCGGAGCACCGTCGTACTGACCGCGAGTCCGCTTCTGCTCGACCGCGTCGACGAGGTGATCTTCGTCGCCGCCGGCCGAGTGGTTGCCACCGGCAAGCACCGCGAGCTGCTCGAGAGCGAGCCGCAGTACCGCCGGACCGTCACCCGCCAGACCGAAGAAGAGGAGGCCCTCCGATGAGGCAGATCCTGCCCGTTGCCGGGCCGGTCGAGATTCGGCAGCATGCGCGCCGGCTGGCGCGGCGGCACCCGCGCAACCTGTCGATCGCGCTGCTGCTGCACGTGCTGGCGGCGGTGTCCGGGCTGGCGGCGCCGCGGCTGATCGGTGACCTGGTGGAGGATGTGCAGAACGGCACGACCGCCTCGAAGGTCAACGAGGTCATCGCGGTGATCGCGGTCTTCATCGTCGCGCAGTCGTTGCTGACCCGCTGGGCGCGCTACCGGTCGTTCGCGCTGGGCGAGCAGGTGCTGGCCGAGCTGCGTGAGGAGTTCGTCGACAACGCGTTGGCGCTGCCGATCGGGACGGTCGAGCGGGCCGGCACCGGCGATCTGCTGTCGCGGACGTCGCGGGACGTCGACACGTTGTCGCGGACGGTGCGGTTCGCCGTACCGGAGACGATCATCGCGTTCGTCACCGTGATCTTCACGGCCGTCGCGACCGTGCTGGTCGGGGTCTGGGTGCTGGTTCCTCTGGTCGCGATGGTTCCGCTGCTGTGGCTGAGCACGAAGTGGTATCTGCGTCGCGCGAAGGACGGGTACCTGCGGGAGAACGCGGCGTACGCCCAGATGACGAGCTCACTCGCGGAGACGGTCGAGGGTGCTCGGACTGTCGAGGCGTTGCGGCGGTACGACGATCGCGTGCGGCGCGGGGATGTGGATATCCGCGGGTCGTATCTGGCCGAGCGGTACACGTTGTTCCTGAGGACTGTGTATTTCCCGGTGGCTGAGCTGGGGTATCTGGTGCCGGTCGTGGGGACGCTGCTGTTCGGTGGGTGGCTGCATCTCAACGGGCATGTCTCGCTCGGCGCGGTGACGGCTGCCGTGTTGTACGTGAACCAGCTGATCGATCCGGTTGACCGGTTGCTGTCGTGGTTGGACGAGCTGCAGTCCGGCGGTGCGGCGTTCGCGCGGCTGCTGGGGATCAGCGACGTACCGGACGACCGGACGCCGTCGGGGCAGGAGCCTTCTTCGGAACTGGTTGAGGCGCGGGATGTGCGGTTCTCGTACGTCGAGGGTCGCGACGTACTGCACGGTGTGGATCTGACCATCCAGCCGGGTGAGCGGATCGCGATGGTCGGGCCGTCGGGTGCCGGCAAGTCGACGCTGGGGCGGTTGGTCGCGGGCATCCACCCGCCACGGACCGGTTCGGTGACGGTCGGCGGTGTCGGCATGACGGAGCTGCCACTGGACGAGCTCCGCAAGCAGGTCGCGCTCGTGACCCAGGAACACCACGTCTTCGTCGGCACGCTGCGGGACAACCTGTCGATGGCGCGACCGTCGGCGTCCGACTCCGAACTGCTGGAGGCGCTGGAAGCAGTAGACGCCCGCGAGTGGGCGCAGGCGCTACCCGACGGCCTGGACACCCGAGTCGGCTCCGGCCAGCTCGCGCTAACACCTGCCCAAGCACAGCAGTTGGCCCTGGCCCGCCTGGTCCTGGCCGACCCCCACACCCTTGTCCTGGACGAAGCAACCTCCCTGATCGACCCCCGAGCCGCCCGCCACATGGAACGCTCCCTAGCCGCAGTACTAGAGGGCCGGACAGTGATAGCCATCGCCCACCGCCTCTACACCGCCCACGACGCCGACCGCGTAGCAGTAGTAGAAGACGGCCAAATCACAGAACTAGGCAGCCACGAAGACCTAGTAGCCCGCCAAGGCTCCTACGCCGCCCTCTGGACCTCCTGGCACGGCTAACCCGCACGCCCGGTGAGACCGCCACCCCGGCGTGCGGCTTCGTCCCATCCCCCGCCCCCGAGCGGAGCGAGGGGGCGGGGTTTCTTTTAGCGTTTGCGTAGTAGGAGTACAGCCGAGTCCACATGTGGAGGCGGGGTAAACGCCTTGCGGGGAAGCCGAAGCCCAATAGACGGGTCGTAGTACCGGAACCACCGATTAGCCCCCGGCGCCTCGCCGCGCGCCCACCGGTTCGCCACCTGCCGTTGAAGGACCAGATCAGCCGACACCAACCGCGACCCCGGCGCCAGCAACCGCTTCAGCAACAACGTAGACACGTTGTACGGCGGACTAGACACCACCCGGAACGGCCGCGACGGCAACCGCAAATCACCGGCATCAGCACGAACCACCGTCACCGGCGCATCAGCAAACCGCCGACGTAACCGATCGGCACGACCAGGATGGAGTTCGACGGCGACCACCCGGGCACCGGCCCGGACCAGCGGCGCAGTCAGCGCACCGAGTCCGGCCCCGACATCGAGGACGAGCTCACCGGGTCTGACCCCGGCCGCGTCCACAACCCGTTGGGCCCAACGACTATCGAGCGGATGCCATCCCCAGGCACCCCTCGCCTGCCCGGAGCCGGGCACGACGGACCATCACGAAGTACGTAATCATGCAACGGACCCTAGACCGTCGAACCCCAACAGCTCAAAGCATTTTCGGCGCCGCCCCGAGCGACAGAACAGTCTCCGTCGTACGCCGCTCCGCCAACTCGAGCCGGCTCCTCTTCGCCACCGACGTGCCCTTCGCAAGCTCCCGCCGTACGTCGAGAACCCGCACCGGCAGCACATCCGTCATCAACAGCGGCGCGAACTCAGCCTGCTCGGTCGACCACCGATCGCCGTCACGCTTGAACGTGAAGCGGACCAGCAACCCCTCGGCCTTCGTGCTCTCGGGCTCGCGATGCGCAGCGACCAGATTGCCCAGCCCGTACGCGACCCACTTCCCGTTGATCTGCTCCATCGGCTGTACCACATGCGCGTGATGACCGATCACCAGATCAATGTTGCTATCAGCAAGCAGTTCCGGCGCGACCTCGCGCTGCTGGTCGTTCAACTTGCTCGAGTACTCCGTACCCCAATGACAGCTGACCAACACGAGATCGGCCCCACGATCCTTAGCCTCCTGGGCCTTCCGAGCGATCGTCTTCGTGTCGATCTTGCCCGCGCGCCAGGTCTGACCGTTCGGGTACGGCAACCCGTTGAACCCGAACGTGAAACTCAACGAAGCGATCTTCACACCACCGACGTCAACGATCGTCGTCTGCTCCGCCTCGGCCCGCGACCGCGCCGTACCCGCGTGCTTCAAGCCCACCTTCTGCAAGGTGTTGAGCGTCCGGTCGACACCGTCCGCCCCGCCGTCGAAGCTGTGGTTGCTGGCCGTCGTGCACAGGTCGTACCCGGTCTGCTTCAGCGCGCTCGCGATCTGCGGCGGACCTTGGAAGAGCGGGTAGCCGTGGTACGGACCACCGGCAGGTGCGAGCGGGGTCTCCAGGTGCGCGATAGCGAGATCCGCCTTCTGCACAAGGGGTTTCACGCTGCTCATCAGCGGCGCGAAGTCCCAGTCCCCGCCCTTGCCGTCACGCTTCGCCGTTGTCCACAGGCGTTCGTGAAGCAGTACATCGCCGGTCGCGACGACCGTGATCCGATCGGGCTGGTTGCCCGGTTTCGGCTTCGCGGTCGTGGTGTTCTTCGTGCCGTGATCGCTGGTCGTATCCGCGTAGGTGTCCGCGATGCAACCGGTCGTCGCCAGCGCCGCGGCGCCGGCCAGCATGCCCCCGAGCACCGCACGTCGTCGTACTGCCATCCCCACCCCCTTGTTGCCGATGAAGACGCGGCACCCAGGGGTTTGGTTGGGACGGAGATCTGATCGTGTCCTACGCGATCAGGTTGGTACTACTGGCTTTCCCTTCCGGTCGGCTGTCCTGGCAGGCGTCGACCAGGTCGTCGAGGGAGATCTCCAGCGTGGCGGCGACGGCAGCCACCGTGAACAGGGCCGGCGTCGGGATCCGGCCGGTCTCGATCTTGCGCAGCGTGTCGACCGAGACGCCGCACGCCGCAGCCACCTCGACCATGCTGCGCTCGCCGCGCGCCTCGCGGAGCAGACGGCCGAGCTGACGACCGCGTTCGCGGTCCCAGGTGGACAGAGGTGGTCGGACCATGAGTGTGATAATAGTACCGGTATAGTTATCCGGTGAAGTCGAGTCGCGAACGAGGAAGCACACGATGGTCGAGTTGAAGACGCCAGCGGAGATCGAGCAGATGCGCGAGGCCGGGCGGGTCGTCGGTACTGCGCTGGCCGCGGTGAAGAAGCAGGCCGCAGCCGGGGTCTCGCTCCGCGAGCTCGACGAGGTCGCGCGCGACGTACTGCGTTCCGCCGGGGCGGTGTCGCTGTTCGAGGGGTACCAGCCTGGGTTTGCGACGTCGCCGTTCAGCGGGGTGATCTGCACGTCAGTCAATGACGCCGTACTGCACGGGTTGCCGAGTGACCTTCGCCTAGAGGATGGGGACCTCCTCAACGTCGACTGCGGTGCGTCGGTCGACGGTTGGTGCGCGGATGCGGCGACCAGCTTCTGCGTCGGTACGCCGCGACCCGAGGACCTCGAGCTGATCGCAACCACCGAGGAAGCACTCGCCGCCGGCATCGCGGCCGCCGTCGAAGGCAACCGCATCGGCGACATCAGCGCCGCGATCGGACGCATCGGCAAGCGCGACAACGTCGGCACCAACCTCGACTTCGGCGGCCACGGCGTCGGCCGCCGCATGCACGAAGACCCCCACATCGCCAACGGCGGCCGCCCCGGCCGAGGCCTCAAACTCCGCGCCGGCCACGTCTTCGCCATCGAACCCTGGTTCTGGTCCGGCCCCGGCTCGACGTACGTCATCGACCAAGACGGCTGGACCCTCCGCTCCGCCGACACCACCCGAGGCGCCCACGCCGAACACACCGTCGCCATAACCCCCGAAGGCCCCCAAATCCTCACCCTCCCCTAAGTACTGCGGTCATCCCACGCTCCGGACTACGCGCGGCTCCTTCGTCGCCGTGCTACGCCGTCACCCCACCCACCCTCCGGCTATCGCCGGCGCATCCTCTTCCGGCTACCGCCGGACGTGCGCGCTTATCGCGCGATCGACCGACACGTGTACCCGCGATCCGCGCATCCGTCCGAGCATGCAAGACCCGCGCAGTTCCCCCGCCGGCGACAAGCGGGGAAGGTGGTCAGCCCCCGCTCCGGACTACGCGCGGCTCCTTCGTCGCCGTGCTACGCCGTCGCCCCACCCACCCTCCGGCTATCGCCGGAACATCCCCTTCCGGCTATCGCCGGACGTGCGCGCTTATCGCGCAGTCGACCGACACGTGTACCCGCGAGCCGCACGACCGCGAGGGCACGCGAGGTCCGCGCACTTGCCCCCGCCGCCAGGCCGTGAGCCGGCGCCACGGATCGACCGCGTCTGCGCGATCGGCATCGGCGTCATCCGCAGCATCCGCACCATCGGCTGCGGCGACGGCTGGCGACGGCTGGCGACGGCTGGCTGCGGCCGGCTGCGGCTGCGGCTGGGTCATCGGTGGCGGCCACGTCGGCGGCGGCGAAGTCAGCGGCGGCTGCATCGGCTGCATCGGTGGAGTAGCTGGCGCGGCGCGGCATGCGATTCGCCGACCAAGCTGGGTGATTGCGAGCGTCGGGCCGCAGGGGCTCGGTGGAGATGGGTGCTGCCTCGGATAAACAGGGCCGGGTGCTGCCCCGGATAAACAGGGCTGGGCGCTGTCGTGGTCAGGCGGGGCTGGTGCTGGCGTGTCTATCCGCCTGCGAGGTCCTCGTCGGCTACTTGCCCATCTGTCAGACGCTATCGACGTGTCCTCGGTAGAAGGTCACACGCGCGGCGGGGTGGAAGCCGATGGACTGGTAGAGCGCGGCGGCTGGCGGGGATTCGAAGCCGATTTTGAGGCGGCGGGCGCCTCTGACTGCTAGGCGGTCGATGCCTGTGGTGAGCATGGCTCGAGCCAGGCCGCGGCGGTGGTACTCGTCCTCCACTCTCACTGGCTCGACCAGACCTACCTGCGTCACCGGGTCGAACCAGTAGAGCGAGTACGCGACGGCTTGGCCATCGAGTGTCTCGATGGCGAGGTCGAGCGCTGGGTCGTACAAAGAACATCGGCGAAGGCGCTCGCCAACCTGGTCGCCGTTCCGGTGGCGCATCGGGTGCGGAGTGCCGGGTCGTTGAGTGCGATCGACGAGAACGAAGCCCTCGGGAGGTGGGTCGACCCGTGGCCGGTCGGCGGCATCCATCCAGGCAATGCTTGATCGCTCACCGGCAACAAGCCCAGCTCCGTCAACCAGTTCGCGCAGCTCGCGATCGTCATCACGCACAGGAACCTCGAGCGAACCCGCCGCGTGACGCCGGACCTGCGCCACCGCGCCCGCCCAAACCTCATTCAGAGAAGGGCTCGTCGCCCCCGGAACGATGATCGGGTCACACTGCCACACATCGTCGGCCCAAATCGTCAACAGAACCCCAGCCACCGGCCCATCGCCGTCAACCCAGAACAGTTGATCCACATCGTCCGACCGCCGCGCCTTCCGCGACCACCACTGCACGTCGGCCGCCTCCCACACACCAGCCTCACGCCCGGACAGTCGGACGCGCTGCAACAACGAAGTGGCCAGCGTCAGTGCTTCATCCCCGGAGACTTCGACTTCCCGCACAGACAACACGCTAACCCTCTCCCCCCATACGGTGGACGTATCAGGTGGCGAGGAGGGGCGACCGGTGAGAAGGAGAGCTGTCGCCATCGTCGTGGTGGTGGTCTGCGTGGGGGTCGGCCTTGCGCTTCGCGGGTCTGACGATCTGGACCGCGTCAACAAGGGCGATGCTTTCGGGAAGGCGGACGGTTCGTACGAGATCGGCATTCCCACCGCGCGGATCAACGATGACGTCTGGTACTTCGCGCCGGCCATCACCAATCAGTCGTCGGAGAAGTTGACGCTGAAGGACGTCGAGCCCGGAACCTTGCCCGACGGTCTGAGCTTTGTCGGAGCCAGTCTCTTCGACAAAGAGGCGTTCATCGCCGGCATTCCGATGTCGTGGGACAGCAGCGGTGGCTCAGCCAACGATGATCCGTCGACGAAGCCGTCAACGGCGGTCGAGGGCTTCACGCTCCTCCCGGGACAGACGTTGCCGGATGACAAGATCGTCTACTTGCGTCTGCGGGTCACCACCAGCCAGCGGCCGCTCAAGTCCGATGGCGTCAGGTTCATCTACCAGCAACGTGGCAGGCGTTACGCACAGACGCTGAGTGCGAATCTGACGATCGCTCCACCAACACCTCAGCGATGAGCGGCAGCCGGCGTCAGAAGAGAGGCTGTTGATCCGCGACTTCAGGCCGTGGCTGGCGGCGGGGTGGGGGGCGGAAGCGGGCGGTGGTGGGGTCGGGGTCGCCCCAGCCGGATTCTGCGCCGTCGACGACGCCAGTGGGATTCATGCCATTGATGGGTTTGGCGCGGTGGGAGGAGCCTCGGCCGAAGCCGTGTTTGTCGAGAAGGGGGCGGGCTTTGTCTTCAAAGGCCTTGCGGTAGCTGGGGCTGGCGTAGGAGCCGTGGGCGTAGAGGGATTCGTAGCGGGAGACCAGGTCGGGGTGGTCGTGGGCGAGCCAGCTCATGAACCAGTCTTTGACGCCGGGACGTAGGTGGAGGGTGAGCGTGGTCACGCCCGTCGCTCCAGCTTCGGCGAGTTGGGCGAAGAGGTGGTCCAGGTGCTCGGCGGAGTCGGTGAGCCACGGAAGGACGGGCGCGACCATGACGCCGCACGGGAGCCCTGCCTCGCGGATGGCGCGGATGAGGTCCAGGCGCCCGCGAACCGACGGTACGCCGGGCTCGAGGCGGCGGCGTAGCTCTTCGTCGCCTAACGCCAATGAGATGCCGATGCCGACCCGCACTTCGCCGGCCGCTGCAGACAACAGCCCCAGGTCTCGCCGGAGCAAGGTGCCCTTGGTCAACACCGACAGGGGTGTGCCGGACGCGGCGAGGGCCTCGATGATCCCAGGCATCAGGCGGTAGCGACCCTCAGCACGCTGGTAGGGATCAGTATTGGTGCCCAGGGCAACTTGCTCGTGGTTCCAGGACGGGCGGGCCAGCTCACGTCGCAGTACGTCGGAAACGTTGGTCTTCACGACGATCTGGCGGTCGAAGTCCTGGCCGGTGTCGAGCTCCAGGTACTTGTGGGTCGGCCGGGCGAAGCAATACCTGCAGGCGTGCGTGCACCCGCGGTACGGATTGACCGTCCAGTTGAATGGCAGCCCTGTGCCAGGCACCGAATTCAGTGCGGACCGCGCAACCACCTCATGGAACGTGATCCCCTGGAACTCCGGCGTCGTCACCGACCGAACCAGCCCCGCGATCAACCCGAGCCCCGGCAGCGTCCCCGGAGTCTCGACGTCGATTTGCTGGCCGGCCCATCTCATGCCATATAGTCGAACACATGTTCGAGCTTCCAAGCAAGTCAGCGGAAGGCGTCGGCGTTGGCGAGTGCCCATTCGCGGTACGTCAGCGCGGGCCGGCCGGTGAGCTCGGGCACCGCGGGCTCGGGCTTCATCGGCCACTCCGCCATCATGCCGAAGCCGTCGAGCAACCACTGCGCGGTCTCCAACCCGATCGCCGGCGCGAGTTCGTCGAGGTATTCCTGCGGCGTCTGCTCGATGAAGCGCACCTCGCGGCCGATCGCCTCCGCAATCTGTTCGACTTCCTCCGGCGGCGTAAGCGCCTCCGGTCCGCTCATCATGATCTTCTGGCCATTGAAGCGTTCCGACAGCAGCACCACTCGCGCCACCGCGGCGATATCCCCGAGGTCGATCGGCGTCTGCACGGCCGCGGGGTACGGCGCTCGTACGACGCTCTCGGCCTTGATCGACGGTGCCCAGCCGAGCGTGTTGTTCATGAACTGTCCCGGCCGCAGGAACGTCCAGTCGAAGCCGCCCGCCTCGATCGCGCGCTCGATCCGGTAGTAGTGCCACGCCGACGGATCCCCCTGCGCCTCATACTCGGCCGGCTCCCCGGACAGTACGACGACCCGCCGTACGCCGGCGTGCTGGGCGCAGCGGACGAAGTCGTCGACGTACGCCGGAAGCGGCGCGAGGTAGACCGTGTCGATGCCGGCCAACGCAGCCGGAAGCGTCGAGGGCGTGCCGAGATACCCGCGAGCGATCTCCACCTCGTCCGGCAACGCCGCCCGGGCCGGGTTGTTGGTCAGCGCCCTGACTTCCGCACCCGCCGACACCAACTCGTCCACGAGCAACCGCCCCACGCTCCCGGTCGCCCCTGTCACCAAGATCCTCATGCCACTCCCCTCTCGCCGACAATTCTCGTAGGGTATACGAGAATTCAAACCACCGCCTATCGTTATCGCCGTGAGCGAGCGCCGGAGCGGTCAGGGTCAGCCAGACAAGACGCTGGCGTTGCTGTGGCGAAACCACCGCCGCCCAGCGGCCGAGCCAGGACCGAACGAGCCCGTCAGGCAGCGCGGCGCGGGCCGGCGACCGTCGCTCAACGTGGACGATGTCGTGCAGGCAGGCATCCGGCTGGCGGACGAGCAAGGGCTCGCGGCGGCGTCGATGGGTGGGCTCGCCAAAGAGCTCGGCGTCGGCACGATGACGCTCTACACATACGTGCCGTCGAAGGACGAGTTGCTGGACCTGATGGTCGACCAGGTGCTCGTCGAACGCGAGCTCCCTGGCCCAGGTGCATCACGCCCCGACGACTGGCGCGAGCAGGTGGAGATCTACTCGCAGCAGACCCGCGCGATGTTCCAGCAGCACCTCTGGATGTCGCAGGTCTCGACGATCCGCCCGCCGGTCGGCCCGGGCATGCTGGCCGGCCGCGAGTACCTGCTGTCCGCGGTGATGGGCCTCGGCCTCAGCGCGACCGAGACGAACACGGCCGCGCTCGCGATCACGACGTACGTCGACTCCGCGGCTCACCTCGAGGCCGAGAGTCGACTCGTCGAGCGCGCCACGGGGCAGACCAACGACGCCTGGTGGTACGAGCGGAACGACCTGTGGGAGACGTACTTCGACGTCGACAGGCATCCGACGATGACCGCGATCTGGCACGCGAACGGCTACGAGTCCACCGCAGCCGACTCGTACCGCTACGGCCTCGACCGCCTGCTCGACGGCATCGAAGCCATGAAATCCCTATAGATCAAGGGAAATCCAGGCGGGATCATGATCCGTCCCATCCCGCGCCAGCTTGCGACGACGACCGATGAACGAACCGGTCAACCGCGGCGCCAGCGCCGGCGACATCCAGATCTGGTCGATCAGATCGAACGTCCGCGGCTGCCCTGACTCCTTGAACGTCGACGTCCATGCCGGGCTCGCCGGCAACTCCACCGTCGTCTGCACAGTCCCGACCTCGGTCGGCGCCGTCAACGCGCTGACCAGCCCGGCCTTCTCGTAGGCGACCAGCGCGGGCGAGTCCGGGGTGTCGTTCATGTCGCCACACAACAGATACCGCTGCCGCGTGCTCATCCGCGACGCCATGATCCGCACGATCGTCTCGGCCTGCTGCGTCCGCAACAGCTGCGCCGCCGCCTCGGCCGCAGCCTGGTCCGGCGCCTTGAAATCGACGTACTTCGACTTCAAGTGCGTGCCGAACACGGTCAGGATCCGCCGGCCGCGGTCGTCCAGGATCTCCGCCTCGACCAGATCGCGCGAGAAGATCGGCCGATCCGGTACGTCGGGATGGAACGTCCGCTGATAGCTCGTCACCCCGCCGATCGGCCGGCGCGACAGCAGCCCGATGTCGATGAACCGCGTCGAGTCGTTGCCGTCGATCACCATCACGTGCCGGTAGGCGCCGTTCAGGTGGTCGCGATTGAACTCCCGCAGTACGTCGACGTTCTCGACCTCCTGCACGATCCAGACGTCGACGTCCGGAGCGAGCAGCCGCTCGGCCACCCGGTTGGTGTCCTCGGGCTTCTTCGCCGTCAGCAGCTTGCCGTTCCCGTCGAGCTGCAACCGCCGCCGGTGCTCGTCGTCGAACGTGTACGTCGCCGGCACCGAGCCGGTCCCGTTCGCCAGCACGTCGACCGCACCCTCGAAGTTCCACCGGTCGAACAGGTTGTTCAGGTTGAACGTGCCCACCGTGAGAGCCATGTCCCCCACCTCCCCTAACGGAAAGGTACGCCGCCGTCACGAACTCCAAACGAACTTTCAGGTGCGGATACCCGACAAAACATCGGCGCCGACCGGATTGAGACTGTGCCGGACGGAGCTGCCGATTCGGTGCGTCGTAACGAGGCCGGTGTCGTGCAGGATCCGGGCGTGTTCGCTGGCCGACGCCATCGAGATCCCGACGCGCGCCGCCAACTCGCTGGTCGAACACGCACCGATCGAGATGCCCTTCAGCACAAGCGCTCTCGTCTTCCCCAGCAGATCGGCAACAGCGCGATCGCGGTCCGGACGCCGTACGACGACCGCTGGCGCACCAGGGTCGTGGCGCACCGGGTAAACGAGCACGGGTGGCAGCGTCGGGTCGAGCAGCATCATCGGGTACTTCCAGCAGAAGAACGACGGCACCAACCGCAGCCCCCGGCCTTCCAGATACAGGTCGCGGTCGATGTGCGGCGTGTCCACCGAGAGCACCGGCGCCTCCCAGCGCAGTGACTGATGCAGCTCCGGGATCAGCGACTCGAAGCCGTTGCTGGCCACGGTGTCGTTGTGCCGCGCAACGGCCGGCTGGATCGTGGTCGCGATCATCGGCATCTGCGGCGCGATCTTGGTCCGGTGGAACGAACGCAGGCCGTGCACGAGCCGTGTCATCACCTTCGTGTCGCCGGTCGCGAGCCGGCGGGTCCAGGCCGGCAGCCGGACGCTGTCCGACAACCGCCGCAACTCCGACCGCAACTGAACAGCTGGTGTCGCCGCGACCGCGGTCAACCCGGCATCGAGTCCGTCCCCCGCCGCCCGCGGCGTGAGGAAATCCGGCGAGTACCCGACCGGCGGCGTCAACGCGAGCAGCTCCTGCTCGAGCGCACTCAAGCGGGACCGCGCCCGCTCCCGCCAAGCGCCGAAGAGCTCCGGCTCCTCGTCCCCTTGCAGAATATGAAGCCCCAGCAGGACCTCCCACAACGGATCCGGCCGCTGCGCGATGGTCGTCCTGGCCAGGTCCGTGCATTCGAAATGAATGCGGAACACCACGACCCCCTCCCCCGAGGAAGTCACCCACCGTGGTCAGTAGGCGACCCTTCGACAGTAACAGCCGAAGGGTTCACCCGCTGTGACGAACTACTCCCACTCGATCGTGCCCGGGGGCTTGCTCGTGACGTCGAGGGTCACCCGGTTGATCTCGTCGACCTCGTTGGTGATGCGGGTCGAGATGCGCTCGATCACGTCGTACGGCAGGCGGGCCCAGTCGGCGGTCATCGCGTCCTCGCTGGTGACCGGACGCAGTACGACGGGATGCCCGTACGTGCGGCCGTCGCCCTGGACGCCGACCGACCGCACGTCGGCCAGCAGGACCACCGGGAACTGCCAGATGTCGCGGTCGAGGCCGGCCGCGGTCAGCTCGGTGCGGGCGATCAGGTCGGCGGCGCGGAGGATGTCGAGCCGCTCACGGGTGACCTCGCCGATGATCCGGATGCTCAGGCCGGGGCCCGGGAACGGGTGCCGGTAGACCATGGTCTCCGGCAGGCCGAGCGCCAGGCCGAGCTCGCGGACCTCGTCCTTGAACAGCGTCCGCAGCGGCTCGATCAGGCTGAACTGCAGGTCGTCGGGCAGACCGCCGACGTTGTGGTGCGACTTGATGTTCGCCGCGCCGGTGCCGCCGCCAGACTCGACCACGTCCGGGTAGAGCGTGCCCTGGACCAGGAACTCGATGTGCCGCTCGGCGTCCACCTTGCGCGCGGTCGCCTCGAACGTCCGGATGAACTCCCGGCCGACGATCTTCCGCTTCTGCTCGGGATCGGTCACCCCGGCGAGCGCGGTCAGGAACTGCTCCTCGGCGTCGATCGCCTCGAGCCGGATCCCGATCGCGGCGACGAAGTCCTTCTCGATCTGCTCGGACTCACCGGCCCGCTGCAGACCGTGGTCGACGTACACACAGGTCAGCTGGTCGCCGATCGCCTTGTGGACCAGGGCCGCCGCGACCGCGGAGTCGACGCCGCCGGACAGCGCGCACAGCACCTGCTTGTCGCCGACCTGCTGGCGGATCAGCTCGACCTGCTCGTCGACGACGTTAGTGGTCGTCCAGTCGCCCTTACAGCCGGCGATCTGGTAGAGGAAGTGCTCCAGCACAGCCTGCCCGGCCTGCGAGTGCAGGACCTCCGGGTGCCACTGCACGCCGGCGAGCCGGCGGTCCAGATCCTCGAACGCCGCCACCGGCGCACCCTCGGACGCGGCCAGTACGGCGAACCCGGCCGGCGGCGCGTGTACGGCGTCGCCGTGCGACATCCACACGTTCAGGTCCTCGGGGATGTCCGCGAGGAGCGTGCCCGGCTCGCTGACGGTGACCGGAGTACGGCCGAACTCGCGCAGGCCGGTCCGGCGTACGTCGCCGCCGAGCGTCTGCGCCATCGCCTGGAAGCCGTAGCAGATCCCGAACGCCGGTACGCCGGCCTCGAACAGCCCGGTCTCGACCCGCGGCGCACCCTCGGCGTACACCGACTGCGGGCCGCCGGACAGGATGATCGCCTTCGGCTCGCGTGCCAGCATCTCCTCGACCGGCATCGAGTGCGGCACGATCTCGGAGTACACCTTCGCCTCGCGCACGCGGCGCGCGATCAACTGCGCGTACTGCGCTCCGAAGTCGACAACCAGGACCAACTCATGCTCTGCCACCCGCAAAGCCTATCGGTGCAGGTCAGCAGGGCTGTAATCCGCAGGCCGGGCGGTCACCGGCAGCGGGTCGCTGGTGATCTCCAGGCCCGGGAAGCGGCGTCGCATCGCTGCCTCGTAGCGGGTGGCGGCGGCCTGGTCGCCGATGTAGTCGGAGATCTGGTGCGGACCGAACCACAGCCGCACGCGGCACCGGGAGGATGAACTCACGAGCGCGACGCTAGCGGCGTCAGTTGTCCCCGGTGTTACCGTCCGTTACAACCGGGAGACGCTTCGGCGCGCGGAACGAGAGCAGGTCGATCATCGGCGGCTCTTCCACCAGCCGCACACCGGCCAGCAGTTCCCGAGCACACTCCACCGCCACCCGCGCCTCCATCCGAGCCAGCCCGGCGCCGAGACACCGGTGGACGCCGATCCCGAAGGCCAGATCAGCCGGCCCACCATGCCCGCTCAGCCCAAGCAGAACCGGCGCCCCCGCCGGCACCTCCGCCTCTCCAATCACAGTCGGCCGAGCAGCGACCCGCCGCCAGGTCGGCACGGATGAAGCCTCCCGGAGCACTACCTCCACAATTCCAGCCGGTTCGATCAGCTCACCAACGGACCGGTGGAAGGCGGTGGAGATCAGTTGGGTGGTGGTTTCCTGGCCGGCTATCAGCAGGAAGTAGCCGACGGCGCAGATCTCTTCGTCGGTCAGGCCAAGCCCGACCAGCGTGCCGAACAGATCGTCGCCGGGCGTCCTCCGGGCAGCCGTGGTCCGCGTGCGCAACCAGGCGTAGAACTCGGCCGCACTGTGAGCCAGCTCCAGCTGCCGGTCCTCGTCCGGCCGGCCCCAGAACAGCTCGAGCGAGTCCAGGCTCCATGCCTTCAACGCAGGTACGTCGACGTCCGCGACACCGAGCAAGTGCAGCAGCACGAGCGCCGGCGGCTCCGCGGCGATCGCCTGCACGAGGTCCACCTGTTCCCCGGCCGCGAGACGCACCGACGCCGCCTCGACCCGCGCAGACGTCAGCTCACGCGCAAGCGGCTCGACAGCAGCCACCCGCGCCGGACTGAAGAACCGGGCAACAGCAGCCCGGATCGGCCGATGAGACTCGCCCGCGTTGTTCGCCAGCGTCGGCGGCAGTGCGAACCCGACCCCCGACAGCACCCGCAACGCCTTCACCGACAGCGGAGTATGCGCGAGTACGGCGTTGTCCGGCCGGAACGTCTCCGGATCCAGCAACATGTCACGCGCCAACGCCGGATCGTCGACAACCCAGTAGCCCAGCGCCTCGTCGTACCGAGCCGGACAACCGCTCACTCGAACCAGCTCGGGACCGCGGCCTTGAAGGCTTCCTGGTCGAGCGACCCCGCGCCGGCGGGGATCCGGCCAATCACCGGCACTCCGGTCACCGCGGGCAGGTCCGCCAGGTTGCACTCCTCGGCGAGGTCCGGCTGCTCCGGCCACGAGCCGATCACGAGCCCTTCGATCGGCAGGCCTCGCGATCGCAGCGCCTCGACGGTCAGCCCGGCGTGGTTGAGCGTCCCCAGGCCGGCCCGGGCCACCACCACGAAACCGAACGGTGTCGTCAGTTGCCCGGCGAGGTCCGCAAGGTTGTTGCCCTCAGCATCCAACCCGACCAGGATGCCGCCGGCGCCCTCCACCAGCACGGTGTCGTTCGTCAGGGTCAGCTGGTCGATCGCCTTGGCGTGGGCGGCGACCGGCGGCAACGTGACGCCCTGCCGTCGCGCGGCCGTGGTCGGCGCCAACGGATCGCGCAGGCGGACGCCCTCGTGCAGCTTGGTCAGACCGGTCAGCCGGTGTACGTCGTCGAGGTCCCCCGGCTCGTCCGGCCCGACCCCGGTCTGCGCCGGCTTGACGACAGCGACCGTCCCGACGGCCCGGACAGCCAAGGCGGCGGTGGTGATGGTCTTGCCGACCTCGGTGTCGGTGCCGGTGACGAGGATGATCATGGGACCTGCCCGATCGCGTCGACGATCACCGCACACGCACGGTCGAGATCGTCGCTGGACAGACCTGCGTGGGCGGTCAGACGGAGCCGGGAGACTCCATCAGGCACAGACGGCGGCCGGAAGCTGCCGACGAGTACGCCGTTGCGCCGGCACACCTCCGCTGCCTCGACCGCCTGCTGCGGGCCGGGCATCGGGACCGACACGACCGCTCCCGACGACGGCGGTACGTCGCACGCCGCCGCCAGCCGAGCCGCCGCCGCGTGAACCGCAGCGGGACGATCCGGCTCGGCCTCGAGTACGCCGAGCGCTGCCAGCGCGGCTGCGCAGGCGGCCGGGTTCAGGCCGGTGTCGTAGATGAACGGGCGCGAGCGGTTGATCAGGTGCTCGCGCAGAACCCGCGGCCCGAGGACGACGCCGCCCTGGGAGGCCAGCGACTTCGAGAGCGTCATCGTGACCACGACATGATCCAGACCTTCGAGCCCGGCGGCGTGGACCGACCCACGCCCTGCTCCGGTGACGCCCAGGCCGTGTGCCTCGTCGACCATCAACACAGCCCCACGAGCAGCGGCAATGGCTGCCAACTCGGTCAGCGGCGCCTCGTCACTGAGGACGGAGAACACCGACTCGGTCATCACCACCGCGTGCGGTTCGTTGCGCTCGGCAAGTACCTTCTCGACGGCTTCCAAGTCGTTGTGCGGGACGATCTCGACGCGGGACCGGGACAGGCGGCACGCGTCCACCAGCGACGCATGGATGTGCTCGTCCGACACGAGCAGAGTCCCCGGCCCGCCAAGAGCGGTGACCACGCCCAGGTTGGCCAGGTACCCGGACGAGAACGCGAGCGCGGACTCCTGCCCCACATAGGCGGCCAGCGCGGACTCGAGCTCCTCGTGCAAGGTCGTCGTACCAGTCACAAGCCGCGACGCCGTCGCACCCGTGCCCCAGGTGCGCACCGCGTCGGCGGCAGTCGTCACCACGCGCGTGTCGCGGGCGAGACCGAGATAGTCGTTGCCTGCAAGGTCGATCAGATCGTCGTCCGCGCCGCGCGCACGCAGTCGCCGGGTGAGACCCCGCGCCTCCAACGCGGCCGCCTTCGGGGCGAGCCAGTCCTCGAGCATCAGCCGGCCTCCTCGATCGCGCCGGTGATCCCCGCCGCGATGATCGCGATCTCCTCGTCGGCGCAGACGTACGGCGGCATCGTGTAGACGAGGTCGCGGAACGGCCGCACCCACACCCCACGCCGCAAGGCCGCATCAGTCATCCGCGGCAGATCCACCGGCCCACCGAGTTGTACGACGCCGACCGCGCCGAGCACCCGCACGTCCTTCACCGCGGGCAACTCGCGCGCCGCAGCCAGGCCGGACGACAGCCCAGCAGAAATCGCGCCCACCCGCGCAGCCCAGTCCTGGGACAGCAGTAGATCGATCGAGGCCAGCGCGACTGTGCAGGCGAGCGGGTTCGCCATGAAAGTCGGGCCGTGCATCAAGGCACCACCCGGGCCGTCCGAGACGGTCTGCGCGACATCCGTCGTACACAACATTGCTGCGAGGGTGAGGTAGCCGCCGGTCAGGGCCTTGCCGACGCAGAGGATGTCGGGCTCGACGGAGGCGTGTTCGGAGGCGAAGAGCGTGCCGGTGCGGCCGAAGCCGGTGGCGATCTCGTCGAGGATGAGGAGGAAGCCGTGGCGGTCTGCCAGCTCACGGAGTACTCGCAGGCAGGCGGGGCTGTACGGGTACATGCCGCCGGCACCTTGGAGGATCGGTTCGACGATGATCGCGGCGATCTCGTCCGAATGCTGCTCGGCAAGCGCGGCGACGGACTCGGCCCAGGCCTGCAGCTCAGGATCGTCGGCAGGGCGGTCGAAACCGGCGGGTGGCTGTGGGCCGAAGACTTGTTCCTTCAGCGCGCCGGTGAAGAGCGAATGCATGCCGTTGACCGGGTCGCAGACGCTCATCGGGGCGAAGGTGTCGCCGTGGTAGCCGCCGCGGACGGTCAGCATCCGGGTCCGGCCGTTGTTGCCGCGGGCAACCTGGTACTGCAGGGCGAGCTTGATCGCGACCTCGACCGAGACCGATCCCGAGTCACAGAAGAACACATGCCGCAGCGGCGCGGGCGTGATCTCGACCAGCCGCTCCGCCAGCCGGATCGCCGGTTCGTGGGTGAGCCCGCCGAACATCACGTGGCTGAAGTCGTCGACCTGGCTCTTCACCGCGGCGTCGAGCACCGGGTTCCGGTAGCCGTGGATCATGCACCACCACGAGGCCATCGCGTCGATCGCCTCGACCGTCCCGCCTGCGCCGTCATCCAACTGCAGGCGCACGCCGGACGCGCCGCGGACCAGCCTGACCGGCGACGGCTCGGTGAGCGACGAGTACGGATGCCAGAGCAGCGCCGAATCCTGCTGTAGCAGTCCATTGACCGACTGTGACACCGTCTCCCGCCTCCGTCCTGAGGACCCACCACGGTAATCGCTGGGCGCCGTCGGCGGCGTCGCGGGTGGCCAGGATGTGGGCGACGTCTCCTACTGCTGCGTGCCGGCCGTTGCGATATGCAACGTCACCGCATCCGGATGCAACCGCGACCGCGCCATCGCGGTCACCGTCTTTCCGCCTTCGACCGACTCGTCGCGAATCCACTGCACCGGCGCCGCCAGCCCGATCCGGGCGACCTGCGAGGCGGTCTCCAGGAAGTTCCGCGACTCCACCACGGTCCACGGCCGGTCCCGCTCGTACGTGATCGCCTCGGCGGTCCGCACCGGCCGCTGCCACTGCCCGTCGGCGGTGCGCTGGTTGCCGTACAGCAGCTGCCCGTCCGGACGCAGTACGGCGATCCGATCGGCCCACTCGCCCGCGTCGATCAGCTCGGCGGCACGCAGTACACCGGCGTACCCGGCGTCGTGGACGCTTTGCGGCGCGAGCCGGGCGAACCCGTACGCCTCCAGGCCGCGCAGGTGACGCTCGAGGACGCCGAGTCGGCTGAGGGCCTCAGGTACTGCGAGGATCGCGACCTCGACCTGATACCCGGCGGCGTTGAAGCGCTGGGCCGAGTCGGCGAACGCGTCCGGGTCGAGGAGCTCGGTCTCGACGATCGCGTCGTACCGCTGCTCGAGCACGTGCGCCTCGGCCATCGCGTACCAACGCCGCCCATCGGCCTCGACGTCCGCGCTCGGAGTCGGCGGTACGTCGGTGATCGGCTGGTAGAAGCGTGGGTGGTACGGCTCGTAGGCAGCCGGGTTGAGGACGATCGGACGACCGCGGTGGCGCAGGATCGCGGCGACCAGCGCCGTGATCGTGGCCTTGCCGTCACCCGGCTGACCGCCGACGAGCACCACCACCGGCTGCTCCTGCCGGCTCCCGGCGAGCTGGTCGGGCACGATCAGGTCGCGGAAGATCCGCGCACTCTCCCCCGCATCCAGCAACTCCCGGTCAGCCGCCGCCGACCCGGTCCCCCACAGACTCGTCACGACTACTCCAGTGTCCCGTCGTCGTCCTCGTCTTCGTCACTCTCGTCCTCGTCGACGAGGTCGTCGTCCGCACCCTCGTCGTCGGCTTCGTCGGCTTCGTCATCAACGTCGTCATCATCGTCTTCGTCTTCGTCGTCGATGATGAGCAGGTCGTCAGCCTCTTTGCGGATCCGCTTGATCGCTCGCGTGTCCAGCGGGGTGAGCTCCAGCCCGCGCGCCGCCCAGGCCTGCTGTTCGGTCCGCCGGCTCGTCGCGACCTCGGGATCGGCAGCGACGTCCTCGGCCGTGATCGGCCTGGCATAGAAGCCGATCGCCTGCCGCACACCCTCTTGCGCGATCTCGAACGCCATCGCATCCGGTGCCGACCACCTCGCCGTACCGAGCTCGGTGAGCACGTTGACGGCGGCGACGTTAACCACACGTGGACTTTAGCTGATCGTCCGGGTCACGCGGGCACCGGAGCACACCGCGCTGAACGACAGATGAACCCCTGGCGCAGTTATGTTTCCAACGCTGCGACGGGAAGGGAACCGGCTACCCGATCGCAGCGTCTGCTTCTTCGCAAACCACGTCAGCTTGAACGCAACCTCAAGCATCGGAAAGCCGCGGTGGGCGCGGCTCGCACGGATGGGACAGTCATGGCTTTCGGTAGGTCAAACAACAACAACAGCAACGGCAAGAAGAAGAACGAGGCCGAGCACACCTCGGGAGCGCGTCCGTCCACCGAGCAGACGCACCAGGAAGGCCAGACCCGGCGCCAGAAGGACCAGGGTGGCCGGAAGGCGCACAAGGCCGGCCGGGTGAAGCTCAACCCGAACACCGCCAACGGCCGGGCTGCAGCCGCAGCCAAGAAAGCCGAGAAGAAGAAGGGCAACGGCCGCTAACAGCGGCTGATGCTGCGGGCCGTCCGGCAAGGACGGTCGCGGTGGCCGGGGCAATCGCGGTGCGATCCGCCCCGGCTTGCTGTTGTCAGCGGCGACGCGAGCCGCGGTTGGAGGGCCGTCCGGCCTGGCCGCCGCGACCCGACCGACCACCGCCATGCTTGCCACCGCTGCCGGATTTGCCGGCGGTGTCGCCCGAGGCGCCGGAGCCGCGGCGCGCGGCACCCGACTTACCGGAGCCGCCGGGCTTGCTTGCCGTAGACCGTGCGGCCGGGGCCTCGAGCGCCGACTTGACCGCGTTGAAGGCGTCGTTGGCATTGCGGGCCGGGCGGACGCCGGTCAGTTTGGGGATGGCCGCGCGCTGCCGGCGGGTGTGGGTCTGGATGCGCTCGACGACCCGGCTCCGGACCTCGTCGCGATCCGCCTCGTTCAGGTTCTCGACCGCCTTACCCCGATCGAGCGCCACGTCGAACCACTCGGTGTACCCGTGCGTGTGGACGACCTGGTTGGGCGACTTCTGCCCCAACCGCCGGTACTGCGACATCACGTCGTACCGCTCGTCCAACCCGAGCACCTCGTCGCGCAGTCCGAGCTCGACCTGACGGTCGTACGTCGCCGCAACCCGCTCATCGATCTCGCTCGCGGACCGATCGACCGACAAGACGACCTGCCGGGTAGCCGGCGCGACGGCCCGTTCCGGATCGTTGCCCATGGCCCGTGCCAGTGCGTTGACGATCGCGTCGTAGTTGTTCTCGTGAATCTTCCCGGCGCCCTTCGGGTCGAGCCGGGTGAGTACGGCGTACGCGTCCTCGGCCATGCTGCGCGGGAAGTCGCGGCGGATCGCGTTCCGCGCCTCGGCGACCGCATCCACCTCCCAGCCCTCCAGCAGCGAGCGGACGTAGACGCTCGTACCGCCGACGATCACCGGCACACCGCCGGACGACCAGGTCTCCTCCATGTGCCCGCGCGCCTGCGAGACGAACGTCTCCAGCTCGAGCTTCCGCACCGGCTCGGTGACGTCGATCATCGTGTGCGGGATGCCGCGCATCTCTTCGGGCGTGGTCTTGCTGGTGCCGATGTCCATGTACCGGTAGACCTGCCGCGAGTCGGCGGAGACGACCATCGTCGGCAGCCCGAGCTCGTCCTGGATCCGCAGACACAGGTCGACCGACACCGCGGTCTTGCCGGCCGAGGTCGGCCCGTACAGAGCGACCAGCAGGCGAGGGACGGCGTCGGGCATGCCCACCAGCCTAGCCGGGCTCAGCCCGAGGTCAGTTCACCGTGGACCGAGCAGCGCGCCGACCAGCCCATCGGGTGGACCTGGACGACCATCCGGCGCCGGCACTCGGCGCAGTACCTCGGCGGCTCCAGTGCGAGCGCCCGGCCGCAGTCGTCGTGACCACCGGCGGTCAGTTCCAGGCCGCAGCGGCCGCAGTACACCTCGGTCACAACGTCTTCTGCAGCTCTTTCACCGGCATCTTCAGCTCGGTGAGCAGATCGAGGTCGGCGGTCGCCGGGCGGCCCAGGGTGGTCAGGTAGTTGCCGACGATCACGGCGTTGATCCCGCCGAGGAGGCCGTCCCGCGTGCCCAGGTCGCCGAGCGTCAGCTCGCGGCCACCGGCGTACCGCAGGACCGTGCGCGGCATCGCCAGCCGGAACGCGGCGATGGTCCGCAGCGCGTCCTTGCCGTCCATCACCTCCATGTCACCGAACGGCGTACCGGGCCGTGGGTTGAGGAAGTTCAGCGGCACCTCGTGCGGGTCGAGCTCGGCCAGCTGGGCGGCCAGCTCGGCACGCTGCTCGAGCGTCTCGCCCATCCCGACCAGGCCACCGCAGCACAGCTCCATGCCCGAGTCGCGGATCATCAGGCAGGTCTCCCAGCGCTCCTCGAACGAGTGCGTGGTGACGACGTCGCCGAAGTACGAGCGGGCCGACTCGAGGTTGTGGTTGTACCGGTGCACGCCCCACGACTTCAGCTCGTCGACCTGCTCCTGGGTGAGCATGCCGAGCGAGCAGGCGATGTTGATGTCGACCTCGGCGTTGATCGCCTCGATGCCGGCCTTCACCTGGCTCATCAGCCGCTGGTCCGGTCCGCGCACCGCGGCGACGATGCAGAACTCGGTCGCGCCGGTCTTCGCGGTCTCCTTGGCGGCCTCGACCAGCTCGGGGATGTTCAGCCAGACCGACCGGACCGGCGAGGTGAACTGACCGGACTGGGAGCAGAAGTGGCAGTCCTCGGGGCAGCCGCCGGTCTTGAGCGAGATGATCCCCTCGACCTCGACCTCCTCGCCGCACCACTTCACCCGGACGTCGTGCGCGAGCGCGAGCAGTTCGGGCAGCCGGTCGTCGGGAACGTTGAGAACCTCGACCAACTGCTCCTGGCTCAGCCCCGTGCCCTGCCCCAGAACCTGCTCACGTGCCACGTCCAGGATGTCGCTCATACCTTCTCCTGCCTCATCAGAACGGTCGGCTCAGAGTAGGTCAGACGGGTACGCCGGTTCTGCGGCGGGCGTCACGTGCAACACCTCGAACCGAAGTGCCTCACGACCACTCTCCGCACTCCCCGGAAAAAGAATCTGGATATTTCTGCGGAACCTCGTAACCCCCCGTAGATGGGCTCGTTGATGTGTACGAAGGCGGTTACCGCAAGGAAGACCGCCACCTGATTACCAGGAGCAACAAAAGCTGATCATTACGATCAGCACGCAGAGTGGTCACAAGGCCTCGAAGCGCTGGGAATCGGATGTAAGGTAGTAACCAAGAGCTCGGGTCGCCAGCCATGGTTGGTGACCCGATCCCAAAGCGCCGGGCGCCTCACCCCGGCTTGAGTGGGTCCCTCGGGAAACGATTTGGGCGGAAACGTTCCCGAGGGACCTGCTCCCTTTTCTGCAGCTTTTCCAAAACCTCAGCAAAGTTACTGCTGAGGTTTTTTCATTTGCCTTTGAGGTATTCCTCGCGGTTTTGTTACGGCTTCGTCACGGACTGTTTCGGGAAGATCGGGAGCCGGAGCGCACCGGGTGCGTCGGCCGGAACGACCGGGTTCGACGGCTTCACCGGTTGCACCCGCTGGTACGCCGTACCGATCGCCGGCCGCGGGTCGTCGCCGCCCTTGTTCGGCCAGAACGACAGCGCGCGCTCGGCCTGGGCGGTGATCGTCAGCGACGGGTTCACGCCGAGGTTCGCGGAGATCGTCGAGCCGTCGACGATGTGCAGACCGTCGTACCCGTAGACCCGGTGGTACGGGTCGACCACGCCGGTCTCGGCCGAGTCGCCGATCGCGCAGCCGCCGATGAAGTGCGCGGTCATCGGCACGTTGAACGGCTCGCCGATCGTGCCGCCCGGCGTACCGTTCATCAGCTTCGCCATCCGCCGGACCACCTGGTTCGCAACCGGGATCCAGGACGGGTTCGGGGCGCCGTGGCCCTGCTTGGACGTCAGCCGCCAGCGGCCGAGCCGGTCCCGCTTGCCGTACGTCGTGATCGAGTTGTCCGCGGTCTGCATCACCAGCGCGATCACGGTCCGCTCGGACCAGTGCTTCAGGTCGTACAGCTTGCGGATGTTCTTCCGCTGTACGCCGAGCTCCCGCAGCCAGGTCCGCCAGCGCGGCTTGTCCCCGTCGCCGTCGGTCAGCACGGTCTGCAGCAGCGACATCACGTTGCTGCCCTTGCCGTACCGGACCGGCTCGATGTGGGTGATGTCGTCCGGGTGGAACGACGACGTGATCGCGACCCCGCGGCTGTAGTCGACGTCGCGGTCCTTCGAGATCGCGCCGAGGAGGGACTCCGAGTTGGTCCGGGTCAGCACACCCAGCCGGTCGGACAGCTGAGGAAGCTTGCCCTCGTCGCGGAGCCGGTGCAGCAGCTTCGCCGTACCGAGAGCCGACGCGGCGAAGATCACTTGCTGCGCGGTGAAGCGCCGGGTGAGCTTCTTGTTGGAGGTACGGCGGGTGTCCACGGCGTACCCGCCGCCGGCCAGCGGCTCGACCGAGGTCACGGTGGTCAGCGAGTAGACCTCCGCGCCGGACTTCTCGGCCAGGTACAGATAGTTCTTCGTCAGCGTGTTCTTCGCGTTGTGCCGGCAGCCGGTCATGCACTCGCCGCAGTCGATGCAGCCGGTACGACGCGGGCCCGCACCGCCGAAGTACGGGTCGTCGACCTCGACACCCGCCTCACCGAAGAACACGCCGACCGGTGTCGGGTGGAACGTGTCCCCCACGCCCAGATCGTCCGCGACCTGCTTCATCACCTTGTCCGCCGGCGTGAAGCCCGGGTACGTCGTGACGCCGAGCATCCGCTTCGCCTGGTCGTAGTACGGCGCGAGCTCGGACTTCCAGTCGGTGATGTGCGCCCACTGGCGGTCGGAGTAGAACGCGGGCAGTGGTTCGTACAGCGTGTTCGCGTAGACGAGGCTGCCGCCGCCGACACCGGCGCCGGACAGGATGATCACGTCGCGCAGCGCGCTGATCCGCTGGATGCCGTACATGCCGAGCTTCGGCGCGAACAGAAACCGCTTGGTGTCCCACGAGTTCTTCGCGAACGTAGTGTCCTCGAACCGCGCACCGGCTTCGAGTACGGCGACCCGGTAGCCCTTCTCGGTCAGCCGCAGCGCCGACACCGACCCACCGAAGCCGGACCCGACGATGACGACGTCGTAGTCGAAACTCACGGGCGGCCGATCTTCTTCAGCACGCGCAGCGCGCCGGTCATCAGCTCGGCGAACTTCTCGTCGGACAGGCCGTGCGAGGCTGCGATCGGGATCAGTCGTTGGGTGGCGATCGCCTGCGGTTCGACGTACCGGCGGATGCCTTCGACGCCCTGGCGGCGGCCGAGGCCGGACGACCGCATGCCGCCCATCGGGGTGTCGATCGAGCCGAACGTCGCGCCGTACCCCTCGTTGACGTTGACCGTGCCGGCCATCAGCTGCGCGGCGACCGCACGACCACGGCGGCCGTCGCGGGTCCAGACGCTCGCGTTCAGGCCGTACTCGCCTTCGTTCGCGCGCTGGATCGCCTCGGACTCGTCGGAGAACCGGTAGATCGAGACGACCGGCCCGAAGGTCTCGTTGTCGAAGCACTCCATCGCGGGAGTCACGCCGGACAGCACAGTCGGCTCGTAGAACAGCGGCCCGATATCCGGTCGCGGCTTCCCGCCGGCGAGCACAGTGGCGCCCTGAGAACGCGCGTCCTCGACGTGCCGGGTGACGGTCTCCAGCTGCGCCTTCGAGATCAGCGAGCCCATGTCGACGTCCCAGCCGCTGCCGGCCGAGAGGCGGAGCTTCTTCACCCGGTCGACGAAGGCCGTGACGAAGGCGTCGTACACCTGGTCGGCGACGTACAGCCGCTCCATCGAGACACACAGCTGGCCCGCGTTCGCGAAGCACGCGCGGACGGCGCCTTCGGCGGCACGGTGGATGTCGGCGTCACGCAGTACGAGCATCGGGTTCTTGCCGCCGAGCTCGAGGCTGCAGCCGATCAGCCGCTCGCCGCATTGCTTCGCGACCAGCCGGCCTGTCCTGGTCGAGCCGGTGAAGCAGATGTAGTCGGCGTTCTGGATCAGGGCACCGCCGACGGTCGGGCCGTCACCGTTCACCGCGAGCCACGCCTCCCGCGGCAGGCCGGCCTCGTACAGCAGTTCGATCCCGCGGAGCGCGGTCAGCGGGGTCTGACTGTCCGGTTTGTGCACGACCGTGTTGCCGGCCAGGATCGCCGGCAGCCCGTCGCTGATCGCCATCGTCAGCGGGTAGTTCCACGGCGAGATGATGCCGACGACACCCTTCGGCACGAACCGCTCCTCGGCGCGGGTCAGCACCGGGAAGATGCCGAGCTTGCGCTGCGGCTCGAGCAGTTCCTGTGCCTTGCGGCCGTAGTACCGGGCCGTCAGCGCGACGTGCGCGAGCTCCTCGAAGGCCTGCTTCCGCGCCTTGCCGGACTCGCGGATGATCAGGTCGACCAGCTCGTGCCGGTGGTCGAGGACCAGGTCGTGGTACCGCAGCAGGATCGCGGCGCGCTCGGCGAGCGGCACCCGTCGCCAGCTCTGCTGCGTCTTCCGGGCCAGCCGGACCGCCGCGACCACGTCGTCCTCGCTCGACACCGGCAGATCCGCGATCGGCTGCCCGGTGGCGGGCGCGTACGACGTCCTCGTACCTGCCGTCGCCCGCAGCAGCCCCGACAACCGGCGGATGACCGACTGATCGGTCGCGTACGACGCGGTCGGATCGAGCTCCGGATCCGCGGGAATCGACGTCTGCTCGCTCATCTGCCTAGGCTACCTGCCGGTAATCGACAGTGTCAGTATCAGATCCCCATTAAGCTGAGCGGCTGAAGCCTGCGAAGGGGTGGAACGTCAAGATGGTGGACAGCGGGGGGCTCTGGACGCCC
Organism: Kribbella sp. NPDC058693; assembly: GCF_042715335.1. Classification (NCBI taxonomy): domain Bacteria; kingdom Bacillati; phylum Actinomycetota; class Actinomycetes; order Propionibacteriales; family Kribbellaceae; genus Kribbella; species Kribbella sp. NPDC058693. Next base: position 607,733 of record NZ_JBHXSQ010000003.1, on the reverse strand, counting down.
CCTGAGGACGAGCTCGGCGAAGCGCTGCAGACAGCCCAGGTGCTGATCGAAGAAGGCCGGGCCGACGAGGCCGGGCCGTACCAGCAGCGGGTCATCGAGCTGGCCAGGGAGCGGGCCGAAGGGTCTCCGAACCACTACGAGGCCAAGCATCTGATGGCCGCGACCCAGTACGAGCTGGCCGGCTCGCTGAACGCATCGGGCCGGCACGAGGAGGCCCTGGTCGCGCTGCACGAGGCCCAACTCGGCTACACCGAGCTGCAGGATGCCGGCGTACTGGATGCGACCAGCTTCCTCGCCGACATCCGCGCCCGGCGCGCGATGACGCAGGCCCACCGCGGTCACGGCGCCACCGCAGTACTGGAGATGGACGGCGCGGTGATCGCGTACGGCCAGCTGGTCGGCGGCGCTGACGGGCTGAAGCACCAGCCCGACTTCGCCCGGGTGCTCGCGATGAACGCCCTGATCCTGCGCCGGTACGGCGACCCCGCGCTGGCGGTCGCATCCGCAGACGCGGCGACCCAGCTGTTCCTGCAACTCGCGGATCAGATCAACGAGAGCCCGCAGTCATTGTCGTACGCGCGCTACCTGTGTACGGCGACCGCCGTGTCGGCCGACGTACACGCTGCCGAGGGACGACTGGACCTGGCGCTCGAGGCCGACGAGATCGGGCTGACCACAGCCGACACGCTCGCCGACTCGGACTCGACGACCGACATGCGCACGCTCGTCGCGGCACTCGTCCGGAAGGGGAAGCATCTCGGCATCATCGGCCGGCTCGAGGGCGAAGCGTGCCTGCGGACGGCGTACGACACCGATGGCGAGACGGCGGTCCGCGTGGTCGAGGAGCTGGACCGTGGGCTGCCGCTGACGCTGGTCGCGGCGCTGGAGAACGCGGAGATCAAGCTGGGACCGTACGAGCAATACCACCGGCTGCTGGCGTTGAGCGAGCCCGCGCCCGGGATGACGCTGGCGACCGTGTCGGGCCGGACGGACCCGGAGTCGGCCGCCGTACGTGCCACCGAGCTGGCGGAGCTGGTGCGTCCGCTGCTGACGCAGGACGCGGACGCCGCGCTGACGCTGGGGCTGGAGGCGCACTACCTGTTCGCGATCTCGTCGGAGCGGGAGTCGCACCGGATGCGGTACGAGACCAGCACGTACGTGCCGATCTGGGCGCAGCTCCTGCTGGACGTGTCCGAGGCGTACTACCAGGCCGGCCGGACCGAGATGGCGCTCGACCTGGGCGGCTGGTGTGCGGAGGTCGCGACCGCGCTGATCCCGTTCGCCGACGACAACGAGACGATGAAGGACCTGGCCGGGTCCTGCTACCGGCACCACGGCGACCTGCTTGCCGCCGCGGGCGACCTGACCGCGTCGCACCACGCGCACGAGGCCGCACAGCAACTCCAGCTCGGCGGTTGACGTCCAGCCCGGCCGGGCGGACGCTGACGCTGGGAGGGGGTGCGGGCGATGGATGTCATAGAGCTGCACAACCGCACTGTCACGGACTTCGCGGAGCTGGCCGCAGAGGTCGCAGAGAACCAGTGGGCGGAGCCGACGCCGTGCTCGGACTGGGACGTCCGGACGCTGGTCAACCACGTGGTCGGCGAGGAGCGCTGGACCGTACCGCTGATGGAGGGCAGGACGATCGCGGAGGTCGGCGACGCCTTCGACGGTGACCTGCTCGGGGACGATCCGGCAGGTACTGCGGCGGCCGCGGCCCGCGAGGCGACCGCCGCGGCGGCCAGGACCGTCGACAAGGTGCATCTGTCGTACGGCGACGAGGACCCCGACGAGTACCTGCGCCAACTCGCGGCCGACCACCTGATCCACGGCTGGGACCTGGCGGTCGCGATCGGCGCGCAGCCTCGCCTCAAGCCCGACCTGGTCGCCGACGTCGCTTCATGGTTCGCAGAACGCGAGGACATGTACCGCAAGGTCGGCATGATCGGCCCCCGCCTCGAAGGCTTCACCGACCCGGCCGACCAGCTCCTCGCCGCCTTCGGCCGGGACCCGCACTGGAGCCCGGCGGGTTAGATGTCCTGGGCGTCGGCGCGGAGGGCACCGACGAAGAGGCCGGCTTCCATCTCGGTCATGCCGGTCTCGGAGACGACCAGGGCGGTGGCCTGGTGGAGCTCACCGGCAGCCTTGAGGGCGCGGGTGCGTTCGGCCAGGTTCGTGCCGGGTCGGCGGACCAGCGGCGTACCGGTGGTGGGCGGCACGTAGCGGCCGAGGCGGATGTCGTCGACCAGTTCCTTGGACTGCTTCAGGTCCAGTCCGGTGCGGTCGCGGATCAGCTTGACCGCGAGCACTGCCTTCTTCGTGGTGATCAGGAAGCGGACCTGGTCCACGTCATCGGGAGACAGTTGGCCCCGCGCTGCAGCGAGGGCAACATTGTCCGTGTCCTGGCTGCTCCGTCGGCTGAAAAGTCCCATGCGGCAATCCTTCCAGAACCCTTCAAGCTGTGGGGACTCGTAGCATTTCGCTCAGCCTGCGAGCAGATTGCGGATCTCGTCCCAGGCCCGCGCGCCGAGCTCGCGATCGGCCTCCTCGGTGCCGCCTCGCGCCATCCGCTGACCGGCGGACTTCGGGTCCTCCCCCGGCAGCACCGGCCGATGCCCGGCTTCCGGCCCGACCACGATCCGGGTACGACGTTCACCGCGCCGCCGGACGATCTCCTCCGCGAACTCCACCGACGGCCACACGCGGTCGTCCCCACCGGCGATCAGCAGTACTTCGCCGATCCGCTCGACCGGGATCCGAGCCTGCTCCGCATCGGCAAACCGCAGCACGCTCTGGCGGTACAAGCCGGTGTAGCTCGGCGGATCGTCCTTCGCCTTCCACTCAGAGTCGAACGGTACGAACGGCAGCGGCTGGCCCTGCCACGTCCACGCCGACCGCTGGCTCCCGTCCTCCAGGACCCGGGCCCAGACGTAGGCGCTCGGGGCGAACGCGACAACCGAGTCCACCCGATCGTCGAGCGCGCCAAGCAGAAGCGCAGCCTCGGCACCCCACGAGCTGCCCATCACTACGAGCCGGTCGTTGCGGGCCGCGAGTTCGTCCAGCGGAAACGACTCCAGCGGCACCTCGTGCGTGACAGTCCACCGCGGCGCGAGTACGTCGTACCCCTCCGCCTCGAGCAGACGGGCACGCTGAACGTCCGGCGCACCACTCGAGCCGTGCAGGAGGAGTATGCCGGTCCTCAACCTACGACGACCTCGACCCGCTGGAACTCCTTGAGCTCCGTGTAGCCGGTGGTCGCCATCGCGCGCTTGAGGGCGCCGACCAGGTTCATCGTGCCGTCCGGGACCCACGACGGGCCGAACAGGATCTGCTCCATCGTGCCGGTGACGCCGACCTCGACCCGCTCACCGCGGGGCAGGTCCTGATGCCAGGCCTCGGCGCCCCAGTGGTACCCGCCGCCCGGCGCGTCGCTCGCCCGGGCCAACGGCGAACCGACCATCACCGCGTCCGCGCCGCAGGCCACCGCCTTCGCCACATCGCCGGACCGCCCGACCGAGCCGTCCGCGATCACGTGCACGTACCGACCGCCGGACTCGTCCATGTAGTCGCGCCGCGCAGCCGCCACGTCAGCGACCGCCGACGCCATCGGCACCGCGACGCCGAGCACCTTCCGCGTCGTGTGCGCCGCGCCGCCGCCGAAGCCGACGAGCACGCCGGCCGCACCGGTCCGCATCAGGTGCAACGCCGCCTGGTGCGTCGCGCACCCGCCGACGATCACCGGTACGTCGAGGTCGTAGATGAACTGCTTCAGGTTCAGCGGCTCGGCCTGCCCGGACACGTGCTCGGCGGACACCGTCGTACCGCGGATGACGAACAGGTCGACACCCGCGTCGACAACGTGCTTGGCGAACTGCTTGGTCCGCTGCGGCGACAACGCGCCGGCCACGGTCACGCCGGAGGCGCGGATCTCCTGCACCCGCTGGGAGAGCAGCTCGGGCTTGATCGGCGCCGAGTAGATCTCCTGCAGCCGGTGCGTGGCCTGCTTCTGGTCGAGGCTGGTGATCTCCTCGAGCAGACCGGTCGGGTCCTCGTACCGCGTCCAGAGACCTTCGAGGTTCAGTACGCCGAGACCGCCGGCCTTGCCGATCGCGATCGCGGTGGCCGGCGACATCACCGAGTCCATCGGCGCGGCCAGGATCGGCAGCTCGAACCGGTACGCGTCGATCTGCCAGGCGACCGAGACCTCCTCGGGGTCCCGCGTCCGGCGCGACGGCACGATCGCGATGTCGTCGAACGCGTACGCCTGCCGCCCACGCTTGGCGCGGCCGATCTCGATCTCGGTCATCTGGTTCCTAACGGGTTGCAGGCGGTGTCAGCGGCCGGAGTAGTTCGGGGCCTCGACCGTCATCTGGATGTCGTGCGGGTGGGACTCCTGGAGGCCGGCGGAGGTGATGCGGACGAAGCGGCCGTTGTCCTGAAGCTCCGGGACCGTGCGGGCGCCGGTGTACCACATCGACTGCCGCAGGCCGCCGATCAGCTGGTGCGCGACCGCCGACAGCGGGCCCCGGTACGGCACCTGGCCCTCGACGCCCTCGGCGATCAGCTTCTCGTCGGAGCCGCCGTCATGCTGGAAGTACCGGTCCTTCGAGTACGACTTGCGCAGCCCGCCGGACTGCATCGCGCCGAGCGAACCCATCCCGCGGTACGCCTTGAACTGCTTGCCGTTGATGAACACCAGGTCGCCCGGCGACTCCTCGCAACCGGCCAGCAGCGAGCCCAACATGACCGTGTCCGCACCGGCGACGAGCGCCTTGGCGATATCACCGGAGTACTGCAGGCCGCCGTCGCCGATGACCGGGACGCCGGCCGGCTTGCACGCCAGCGAGGCCTCGTAGATCGCGGTGACCTGCGGTACGCCGACGCCGGACACGACCCGCGTCGTACAGATCGAGCCCGGACCGACGCCGACCTTGACGCCGTCCGCACCGGCATCGACCAGCGCCTGGGCGCCCGCGCGGGTGCCGACGTTGCCGCCGACGATGTCCACGCCGCGGGTCGCCGGGTCGGCCTTGAGCTTGCGGATGATCTCCAGCTGCGCCTGGGAGTGACCGTGCGCGGTGTCGACGACCAGCACGTCGACGCCGGCCTCGACCAGCGACATGGCGCGCTTGTAGGCCTCACCGAAGAAGCCGATCGCGGCGCCGACCATCAGCCGGCCGCTGGCGTCCTTGGTGGACAGCGGGAACTTGTCCCGCTTGACGAAGTCCTTCAGCGTGATCAGGCCGGTCAGCTTGCCGGCGTCGTCGACCAGCGGCAGCTTCTCGACCTTGTGCTTGCTCAGCAGCGCCATCGCGTCGTCGGCGGAGATGCCCTGCTTGCCGGTGATCAGCGGCTGCTTGGTCATCACCTCGCGGACCGGGCGGGACAGGTCGTTCTCGAAGCGCATGTCGCGGTTCGTCACGATGCCGACCAGCACACCGGCGTCGTCGACGACCGGCACACCGGAGATCCGGTACTGCGCGCAGAGCGCGTCGGCCTCGCCGATGCTGGCATCCGGGCCGATCGTGATCGGCTGCGCGATCATGCCGGACTCGGAGCGCTTGACCAGGTCGACCTGCTGGGACTGGTCCTCGATCGAGAGGTTGCGGTGGAGGACGCCGAGACCGCCCTGACGGGCCATCGCGATCGCCATCCGGGCCTCGGTGACGGTATCCATCGCGCTGGACAGCAGCGGGATGTTCACCCAGACGTTGCGGCTGACCCGGGACCGGGTGCTCGCCTCGGAGGGGATGACGTCGGACTCGTTCGGCTGCAGCAGCACATCGTCGAAGGTCAGGCCGAGGACGGCGAACTTGTCGGGAACTCCAGCGGGTGTGATGTCCATGGGTAAAACAAGCACCTTTACACGGCGAGTACGGAACCCCATCGTATCCGCGCGCCCACCGAGCCCCGAATCGGCCGTCCACAGCACTCCGCCCGCCGCGGTTGCGCGGCGGGCGGAGTGGGTGGTCGGTTACTTGTTGACCGGCGCGTTGACGATGTTCAGGATCGCCAGGACATCCGCGTCGGCGGTCGACCCGTGGGTACGCTCGATCGCCGCGTGCTTGCCCTCGGGGTACTGACCGGTCGAGTGCTTGCCCTTCGGGTAGGCCTTGCGGACCGAGCCCGTGGTGACCTTCCCGCTCGAGTGCTTCCCGGTGCCGGCCTTCTTGGCCGATGCCGGCTTCTTGGCCGTCGCCTTCTTCGCCGTCGGCGGCTTGCCCGCCTGCGACTCGCCGAAGAACAGCTTCGCGCTCTCGATCGTGACCGGCTCACCCGTGGGCGTCGGCAGGACCGGGCTCAGGATGTCCCCGATGATGCTCGCCGGGTCCTTCTGGTCCGGGACCTGGGTGACCGGGTCACTCGGCTTCTGCTCGTCACCCGGCGTGCTCGTGTCCGAACCGCTGGTGTCGCTCGCCCCGGTCCCGTCGGTGCCATCGGTCTGGCCGGTGTCGCCGGTGGGCGTGCTGGTCGGGTCGCCGGTCGTCGTGTCGCCCGTACCCGTGTCGACGTTCGCCGGCGGCGTGGTCGTGTCCGTGCCGGTCGGCGTGGTCGGCGGCGGCTCCGTCGGCGTTGACGGCGGTGGCGTGTCGGTCGGAGTCGACGGCGGCGGAGTCGGCGTCGTCGTCGTACCGTCCGTGTCGCCGCCACCGGTCGTGTCGGTCGGCGGGTCGGTCTTGGTGTCGGTCGGCTTGTCGGTGTTGACGTTGCCCGGGTCGTTCGTCTTGATCCCCGTCGGCACCGGAATCGTCGGCTTGTCCAGGATCGCCATCGGCTTGTCCGTCGGCTCGACCACCGGCGTCGGCGTCGACTTGATGTCGATCGAGTTCGGGTCGACGATCAGCGAGCCGCCCTTGCCGGCTTCCTGCGCAGCGCGCTCGGCCTGGACCTGCTGCTTCTTGTAGTCCTTGCCGACCTTGACGATCTTGGTCTTGTCCATCACCGGCAGACCGTCGAGGTCTTCCTTCGGGAAGCTGGTCTGCGGGCGGACCGCGTCGACCATCTTCTCGATGACCTTCTCGTACGGCGACAGCGGATCACCGTTGACCGCGGCGGCGACCCCGGAGACCGACAATGCGGCCACCGCCGCCACCCCGAGCGCCAGACCACGCGTCGCCATCTTGCGGGCGAACGGGTCGGTGATCGGGTTGAGCGCGGCACAACGTGCCAGGAAGCTCTCCGGATCGTCGATGGTCTCCACCGGGAGCTCGTCCTCGACCTCAACCGCCAGCCGTAGCTCGGCCAGCAGCTGAACGGCCGCGTCGTGCTCGCCCGCCGAGCGGGCGGACTCCCCACCGGCGGCGAGCAGATCGAGCAGCGCGTCATCGGCCTCGATCGCGTCCAAGTCAAAACGGTCAGCCATGATGCTCCTCCCCTGCTCTTCCTCGTTCCAGCTGTGCTTCATGCCCCACAAACCCCCTGAGCGTGTTCAACGCTCGATGCTGTGCGACCCTCACCGCCCCCGGTGTCATCCCCAGTGCCCGGCCGGTCTCCTCGGCTGACATCCCCGCTACCACCCGGAGTCGCAGGATCTCCCGCAACTTCTCCGGCAACTTGTCCAGCAGCCCCATGATGTGCTGGACCTCCGACTGCCGAACCGCACGCTCCTCCGGCGTCGGCGACTCGTCCGCGCCGTCCGGCAGGTCCGGCGTCGAGACGTCGGCAACCGCGAACGCACGCTGGGCATCGGCGACCTTGCGGGCCGCGATGCCGTAGACGAAAGCCTCGAAAGGCCTCCCCTCGTCGCGGTACCGGCTCAGCGCGCCGAATACTGCGACACAAACCTCTTGTGCGACGTCGTCGACCATGTCGGCGCCGCCGGGATAGGTCCACAGACGGGACCGTACGTATCGGTGCGCCACAGCGCGCACTCTGGTGAGCAGGTCATTGAGAGCTGTTCGGTCCCCGTCGCCGGCCAGCGCGGCAAGATCCCTAAGCTCGACCCGGTCGTGGGTGTCAGGTACTCGGACCTCGGTCACCCCTCGCCCCCTCGTGTTCAGACCGGTCAGCCTGAAAGATGGTACGGCGCTCAACTCTTCTTGCCTAGTGGCAATTCGTGGTCACTACCGGCCACTTGATCACGATCTGTCACTACTCACGAGTTCACTGATCTCGCTCTCGACCAGCCCGCCCGGATCCACGTCCGTTCCGGCGAAATACCCGGCCAGTTCGAGCGACAGGATCCCGTGCAGCCGGGTGAAAAACGAGACTGTGCGGTCCGATCCGCCGGTGGCCTCGACCAGCACGCTCATGATGCTGTCGTCGGGTACGGGCGTCCCGTAGATCAACAGGTACCGCTGCGGGTTCGCGAGCGCCCAGGTGCGGATCACCTGAGCCAGCGCGACCACGTCCGCGCCTCCGTCGTACGCCGATCTGACCGTGTCGGCGAGGTTGCTGTACGCGTCGCGGATCAGCTCGTTGATGAGCTCGTCGCGGCCCTCGAAGTACCGGTAGAGCGCGGGTCCGCTGACGCCCATCTGCTTACCGATCGCGTTCAGGGACAGGGCGGAGATGCCGGCCTCGGCGATCTGGGTCCAGGCGTGCTGCTTCACCTCGTCACGCATCTGAGCGCGATACCGCTCCCGTGGACCACCCACGGTTAGAGCCTCTCACGGCGCGGTGAAGCGGATGAGTTCGGAGGCGTGCTCACCGCCCCAGTCGATCGGCGTACGGCCGGTCTCGAGCCAGCCTGCGCGCCGATACAGGTGTACGGCGGCGCCCCGGTTGTCGACCACCTCCAAGGAGAGGTCGCGGTCGAGGGCCGCCGCAGTGGTGACACAGTGCTGCAGCAGCTGGCGGCCGATCCCCTGGCCCGTTGCCTTCGGATCGACGAACAGCCGCTCGACCTCCGCCGCCGGACCGGCGGCGGTGAGGATGACGTGTCCGACCACCTGTTCAGCGTCCACAGCTACCCAGATGCCGAGTGCGGCCTCCGGGGTCAGCCAGCGTGCCGGGTCGGTCGGCCAGTTGATCGGGTAGCTGGCTTGCTCGTGGACAGCTCTGAGGATGTCGACACACACAGGCAGGTCTTCGTCATGACGCTCTCGGATCAGCACAGGCCACATAAAAGCACCGCCCGGCAGGAGACCTGCCGGGCGGTGCTGAGTAATACGGTGTGCTGCCAGGAATCAGTGACCGTGGCCGTGACCGTGACCGGCCGCCGCGGGCTCCTCTTCCTCGGGCTTGTCGACCACCAGCGTCTCGGTGGTCAGCAGCAGCGCGGCGATCGAGCCGGCGTTGGCGAGCGCGGACCGGGTCACCTTGACGGGGTCCAGCACGCCCTGGGCCAGCAGGTCGCCGTACTCGCCGGTGGCCGCGTTGAAGCCGCTACCGAGCTCCAGGTCGGCGACCTTGGCGGTCACGACGTAGCCCTCGTAGCCGCCGTTCTCGGCGATCCAGCGCAGCGGCTCGACGATCGCCTTGCGGACGATCCGGACGCCGGCGAGCTCGTCGCCCTCCAGGCCGAGGCCCTCGTCCAGCACCGCGGCCGCGTGCACGAGAGCGGAGCCGCCACCGGCGACGATGCCCTCCTCGATCGCGGCCCGGGTCGCGGACACCGCGTCCTCGATCCGGTGCTTCTTCTCCTTCAGCTCGACCTCGGTGGCCGCGCCGACCTTGATCACGCAGACGCCGCCGGCCAGCTTGGCCAGCCGCTCCTGCAGCTTCTCGCGGTCCCAGTCGGAGTCGGTGCGCTCGATCTCGGACTTGATCTGGTTGACCCGGCCCTCGATGTCGTCGGCCTTGCCGGCACCCTCGACGACGGTCGTGTTGTCCTTGGTGACCACGATGCGGCGCGCCGTACCGAGCACCTCCAGACCGACCTGGTCGAGCTTGAGGCCGACCTCCGGAGCCACGACCTGCGCGCCGGTGAGCGCGGCCAGGTCCTCCAGCATCGCCTTGCGGCGGTCACCGAAGCCCGGCGCCTTGACGGCGACCGAGGTGAAGTTGCCGCGGATCTTGTTCACCACGAGGGTGGACAGGGCCTCGGCCTCGACGTCCTCGGCGATGATCAGCAGCGTCTTGCCGGACTGCACGACCTTCTCCAGCAGCGGCAGCAGGTCCGCGATCGCGGAGATCTTGCCCTGGTGGATCAGGATGTACGGGTCCTCCAGCACCGCTTCGCCGGCCTCGGCGTCGGTGATGAAGTACGGCGAGATGTAGCCCTTGTCGAACTGCATACCCTCGGTGAACTCGAGCTCGGTCCCGAAGGTGTTCGACTCCTCGACGGTGATCACACCGTCCTTGCCGACCTTGTCGAACGCGTCCGCGATCAGCGTGCCGATCTCGGCGTCGCGGGCGGAGATGGTGGCGACGTGGGCCATGTCGCCCTTGTCGTCGACCGGCCGCGCGGTCTCGATCAGCTTGGCCGACACGGCCTCGACGGCCGCCTCGATACCGCGCTTGAGGCCCATCGGGTTGACGCCGGCGGCGACCGCCCGCAGGCCCTCGTGCACCAGCGCCTGCGCCAGCACCGTCGCGGTGGTGGTGCCGTCACCGGCGATGTCGTTGGTCTTGGTGGCGACCTCCTTGGTCAGCTGCGCACCAAGGTTCTCGAACGGGTCGTCCAGCTCGACCTCACGGGCGACGGTGACACCGTCGTTGGTGATGGTCGGGGCGCCCCACTTCTTGTCCAGGACGACGTAGCGGCCCTTCGGGCCCAGCGTCACCTTCACCGTGTTCGCGAGCTTGTCGACGCCGCGCTCCAGCGCGCGCCGAGCGTTCTCGTCGAACTCGAGGATCTTCGGCATGAAAAATCCAGTCCCTCTCTGAAATCGCTAGATCGTTGCAGGCTCGAACCATCGCCGCTCCGACACCGACTCCGCCCCGGCACCGGAGTACGGCACCAGGGCGGTGTCAGTCAGGAACAGCGAGCGATCGTCACTTGCTGACGACTGCGAGGATGTCGCGGGCGCCCAGGATCAGGTAGTCCTGGCCGTCGTACTTGACCTCGGTGCCGCCGTACTTGGAGTAGATGACCTTGTCGCCGACAGCGACGTCCAGCGGGACGCGGTTGCCGTTGTCGTCGATCCGGCCCGGGCCGACGGCGAGGATCTCGCCCTCCTGCGGCTTCTCCTTGGCGGTGTCCGGGATCACCAGGCCGGACTTCGTGGTCTGCTCGGCTTCGAGCGGCGCGACGAGGACGCGGTCCTCGAGCGGCTTGATCGTGACCGACACTTGCTGACCTCCACGGTCGATTTGCTTGGCTGCGTTCATGGTGGTCGCGCTCCCCTGCCGTCGCGGGGGTCAAGGGCCGGACCGCTGGCACCCTCGCATCGAGAGTGCCAACACCGAATCTAGGCCGCGATTAGCACTCGGTCAACTCGAGTGCCAAAGGATTCTCAGCCTGAGACGTATGACCCGGTGATCATCGAGGTACAGAATGTGTTCATGGCTCTGCCCAAGCTGTCCGGCCGGACGATCGCGCTCCTGGCCGCCGTCGCCGCGGTCGCGGTCGGAGCCGTTGCCGCGAACGCATCGAAGCACGAGTCACCGGCGGCTGCCGCCCCCGCGGCCGCCCCGGCGCCGAAGCCTTCGACCGACCAGAACGTCTCCCACGACGCCACGGCCGCCGAGCTGAAGGCAGCCGCCGCGCTGCCGCAGTGCCGCTCGGCCCGGCTCGTCCCGGTCAACCGCAGCTGGGGCATCCCGATGCCGTCGATCTACGCCAGCACCAGCACCACCTGCAACCTGATGTACGGCGACGACCCGTACCGCGGCTCCAACCGGTACGGCGACCCGGACACCGCCATCCAGGTCCTCCAACGCAACCTGAACTTCTGCTACGGCTCCAAGCTCGCCGTCGACGGCATCTACGGCAGTAATACCCGCGCAGTGATCAAGCAGGTCCAACGCAAGCACCACCTGGTCGTGGACGGCATCTACGGCCCCAAGACCCGCTCGGCGATGAACTGGCGGCTCTACTCGATGGCAACGAGAAGCTGGAGCAGGAGCTGTTCCAGCCCGCTCTAGAGTTCTCCGAGTGACAGTCACCGCGTTGCTCGACGGGCCGGGCGCCGACGTGCTCGCGGCAGCGTGCGCGGAGTACAAGCCTGGTGGTGAGTTGCAGCTGGTCGAGAAGCTCAGGCGCCGGTACGACGCGACGCTTGTGACCACCGCGGTCACGCAGGCCGCACTGCGCCACCGGGCGGTCGCCAAGTTCGGCGCGGACGCCGAGCGCATGTACTTCACCCCGGACGGCCTGGAGCAGGCCACACGGACCAGAGTCGGCACCCACCGCGCCGTACGCCTGGCAGCCACCATGCCGGGTGCCAGCGTGGTCGACCTGGGCTGTGGGATCGGTGGTGACCTCATCAGCGCCGCCCGCGCCGGTCTGCGGGTGACCGGTGTCGAGCGCGACCCCGAGACCGCAGCCACGGCCCGTGCCAACCTGGCCACCCTCGGTCTCGCCGGTGACGTACTAGTAGGTGAAGCCGAGTCGACCGACCTCACGCCGTACGACGTGGTGTTCGCGGACCCGGCCCGGCGTGCGGACGGGCGGCGGGTGTTCGACCACAACGCCTACTCGCCGCCATGGTCGTTCGTACTCGAGCTGCTGCAGCGGACTGCCTGCGTGAAGGTGGCGCCCGGCATCCCGCACGATGCGATCCCCGCGGGCGTGGAGGCGGAGTGGATCAGCGACTCCGGCGAGGTGAAAGAGGCCGCGCTGTGGTCCGGCCAGCTCTACGGAGGTACGCCGCGCCGCGCGACTCTGCTGCCCAGCGAAGCCACCGTCTCGGACGCACCCGACGCTGAGGTCGGCCCGGTCGGTCAGTACATCTACGAGCCCGACGGTGCCGTCGTACGAGCCGGTCTGGTCACTGCGGTCGCCGCCGCGGTGGACGGCTGGCTGCTGGATCCGCGCATCGCCTACGTAACCGCAGCGGAGTACGTCGCGACGCCGCTCGCCTCGGCGTACGAGGTGCTGGAAGAGCTTCCCTACAAGGAGAAAGCGCTGCGTTCGTGGGTTCGCAGCCAGGACATCGGGACGCTGGAGATCAAGAAGCGCGGCGTGGATCTCGATCCGGCGCAGCTGCGGAAGAAGCTCGCCCCGAAGGGCTCCGCGTCAGCGACGCTGATCATCACACGCATCGGACGCGACGCGGTCGCCTACTCCTGCCGCAGAGTGACGAGCAATGCCTGACAGCCGCCCACTCCGCTCAGAGCTCTTCCCAGCCGCCGGCGCGCACGAGTGGGCTTCCGGCGGCACCAGCCCGGTCCAGACCCACGAAGAAGGGCATCTGGTGTACGCCGCCCGCGGCGTCCTCTCCGTGCGCACCGACCGCGGTACGTCGATCGTCCCCGCCAACCGCGTCGCCTGGACTCCGGCCGGATTCACCCATCAACACAGCGCACACGGCGAGACCGACATGCGCATCGTCTTCCTGCCGGTCGGACTCGCGCGACGCATCCCAGACCGACCGGCCGTCTTCCTCGCGTCCGGACTCGCCCGCGAGGTGCTGCTCGCCCTCACCAGTCGCCAGCTCGACGACGCCGCCCGCGCCCGCCTTCAGCGAGTCCTCGTCGACGAGCTCCACGAGGCGACCGAGCAGCCACTACAACTACCGGAACCACGCGACGACCGCCTGCGCACGATCGCCCAACACCTCCGCGAGAACCCCGCAGACAACACCTCTCTGGCCGAGCTGGGACGCAAGGCCGGCGCCGGCGCACGCACGCTGAGCCGCCTGTTCCACGACGAGCTCGGCATGACGTACTACGAATGGCGCACCCAGCTGCGGATCTACCACGCGCTCGTCCTGCTCGCGGACGGCCACGACACGACGTACGTCGCACACGCCTGCGGCTGGGCGAACCCGAGCGGCTTCATCGCGGCGTTCGCGGCAATCGTCGGAACAACTCCTGGACAGTACTTGCGTTCGACGCATATTCGAACATATGATCGATCACGCGAGCGGGTCTCCGGGTGACAAGCCGGCAGGCGAGGTGCTGCGTCTGCTGCTGCAACTCCCCGGAGGCCCGCCACTAATCGTTCAACCCTGATTCATCTCGGTAAGGGACGCTGGCAGCGGAACCGGTTGGCCGCTGACCGTTCGCCTGGGGAGCAAGCGGTGCGCGTTACCCCCGGGCCTCTGCCACGTTATTGACCCGCACGGAACCGTTCCTTCACCGGCAACCGGAGCCGCGCCAGCGCGATCCCGCCGATCGCCGACACCACGTGCTCGCCGGCCTCCGGCAAGATCTCGCTGCCACCGGCCGGGGTCTCCCGAACGAAGTCGGCCACCAGCCGGTCCCAATCCTTCGCACGCCGCAGCATCGCGTGTCCTTCACCCGCGAGCGAGTACGTCGTCACCGCCGCCCCGGCCGCCCGCAGCCTCGCCGCGTACGCCGTGGTGCCGGCCGGATCCGTGATCGTGTCGTCGGTGCCGTGGGCGAACGTGATCGGCACGCGAACCGCGACGAGCGGCTCGTCGAACGGCAGCCACGGGGCGAGCGCGAGCACGCCCGCCACCCGAGGATGATCGGCGACGGCGACGACCGCTCGTCCGCCCATCGAGTGCCCGATCAGGAACACCCGCGAGATCACCGGCGGCAGTTCGTCCAGCACGGTCCGCAGATCGGTGGCAGCGTCACCGCCGTCGTTCCACCCGCGGAAGCGATACCGCAGGAACCCGACGGCAGCCTTCGGTGCGGCCGACCTCGCAGCGAGGGCGAACGGCCACATCCGGAGCAGCGCGGGTCGCCACAGAGTCGGGTCCTCGTGCGAGTGCTCCTGGCCGCCGTGCGCGAGCAGCACCAGATCGGTCGCCCCCACCGGGTGCCGGACGAGATCGACACCCGGAGACCTCACGGCTGCGTGTACAGCTCGGTGGGATCCTGACGGATGGCCATCATCCGGCCCGGCGTGGTCTCGGTGAATCCGTACGAGCGGTAGAGCTCGTGCGCGTCGGCGGTCGCGAGCAGAATCTGCCGGAGACCCTTCAGCTCCGGGTGCTCCAGCAAAGTCGACACAACGAACCGGCCGAGACCGTGCCCGCGATGCGAGTCCAGCACGAAGACGTCCGCCAGCCACGCAAACGTGGCCCGGTCGGTCACCATCCGCGCGAACGCCACCATAGCGCCGGAGGCGTCGTACACCCCGAGGTTCAACGAGCCCGCGATCGATTTCTCGACCACCTCGCGCGGGATCCCGGCCGCCCAGTACGACGTAGTCAGGAAGCCGTGCACCACGTCGACGTCGATACGCGCGACATCGTCATCGGCCTCGAACCCGTCCGCCCCGGTCCATCTCACTTGTTCAGTACCTCCGTGATCGGCATCGACGAATCAGCAGGCAGATCCAGCGGCGACGGCGCCCGGCCGGCCCGGACGAGCTCCGAGCCCAGCGCGGCGACCATCGCGCCGTTGTCGGTGCACAGCCCCGGCCGCGGCACCCGTACGGCGATACCCGCCGCCGACGCGCGCTCTTCCGCCATCGAACGGAGCCGCGAGTTCGCCGCGACGCCGCCGCCGATCAGCAGATGCTCGAAGCCGCGGTCCTTGCACGCGTCGATCGCCTTGCGGGTCAGTACGTCGCACACTGCCTCTTGGAAGGCGGCAGCGACGTGGTTCACCGGCACGTCCTCGCCGTCCCGCCGCCGCGCCTCGACCCACCGCGCGACCGCGGTCTTCAACCCGGAGAACGAGAAGTCGAACCGGTGCCGCTCGAGATCCCGCTGCGACGTCAGCCCGCGTGGGAAGGTGACGTACAGCCTGTCCCCGCCGTCCCGCGCCGCCTTGTCGATGTACGGCCCACCGGGGAACGGCAGCCCGAGGACCCGCGCGACCTTGTCGAACGCCTCGCCCGCCGCGTCGTCGATCGTGCTGCCCATCGGTACGACGCCGTCGGTGATGTCCTCGACCGACAGCAGCGACGAGTGCCCGCCGGACACCAGCATCGCGACGCAGCCCTTCGGCAGATCACCGTGCTCCAGCGTGTCGACGGCGACGTGTGCCGCCAGGTGGTTCACGCCGTACAGCGGCTTGTCCAGCGACAGCGCCAGACCCTTGGCAGCAGCGACCCCGACCAGCAGCGCGCCGGCGAGGCCGGGCCCGCTCGTGACCGCGACCGCGTCGACGTCGGTCGGCTTGATCCCGGCCGTTTCGCACGCGCGCCGGATCGTCGGCACCATCGCCTCGAGATGCGCCCGGCTGGCCACCTCGGGTACGACGCCACCGAACCTGGCGTGCTCCTCGACACTCGACGCGATCGCGTCGGCGAGCAGGGTCTGCCCGCGCACGATCCCGACGCCGGTCTCGTCGCACGACGTCTCGATCCCCAGGATCAGGGGCTCACTCATCGATCCTCCACCGCATGATCACCGCATCCTCGCCGTCACCGTAGTACCCACGCCGCCGGCTGATCTCTTCAAAACCGAAGCCCGCATACAGCCCCCGCGCCGATTCATTGCTCAAGGCAACTTCAAGCAGCACGGTCCGTCCCGCACACTGGTCCAGGGCCGCCGTCATCAGTTGCCCGCCGATCCCGGTCCGTCGCTCGTCGGGCGCCACCGCGATCCGCAGTACCTCGACCACGTCCTCGACCACGGGCGGCAACAACAGCACGACGTACCCGACGACCGCGCCTTCGTCCGCGACCAGGATCACCCGGTCCTCGGACAGCCGCTCGAACTCGTCCGCCCAGCCGACCGTACTCCAGGCCTCTGACCCGAAGCACAGCTCGTCCAACGCGACCAGCGCCGACTGATCGTCCGCGCGAGCCGCTCTGATCGCAGGTCTCACAGCACGCTCTTGGGCCCGGCGGACATCGTCACGTCCGGCCGGCGCAGGTACAGCGGCTCCGGCGCGACGACCTCGAGCGTCCGAGTCGCCACACCCGTCGCCAGCACTTCGGCCGACGGGTACTCCGATACGTCGGCGTCCGCCACGCCCAGCACATCGCCGTACAGGACCGCTCCGCGACCGATCACGGGCAGACCGGACAGCACGTGGGCGACCTCGGCCGGCTTGTCGACGGCGGGTCCCTCCAGGCGACGACGGCTGCCGTCCGCGGCGGGACCGTCGTACAGCGCCCAGTAGATCTCCTTGCGCCGCGCGTCCGTCGCGACCGCGACAGGCAACGACAACGACGACTGCCGGGCGAGGATATCCAGGCTGCAGACGCCGGACACCTCGATGCCCAGCACCTCGCCCATCGTCCGTGCGGTCACCAGCCCGACCCGCAAGCCGGTGAAGGGACCTGGGCCGACGCCGACCGCGATGCCGGTCAGGTCGCGCGGCGTGACGCCCGCTGATTCCAGCGCGGCCGCGATCGCAGGCGCGAGCAACTCGCCGTGGCGTAACGCGTCCACGGTCGTCGACGAGGCAACGATCTCGCCCGTCGGCGTGGCCAGCGCGACGGTGACCGCGGCGCTCGAGGTGTCAAAGGCAAGCAACATGTCAGTTCTTCTCCAGTACAGACACCCGTACGCCGGACGCGGCCCACCGCGAACCCACCGGCGTGATCCGCAGCGACCGGGCCTCGTCGGTGTCGTCGTCGCCCCGGGTGATCACGACGTCCAGACGCTCCGGCGCCAGGGCTTCGGCGATGCCGTGCCCCCACTCGACCACCGTCACCGCGTCTTCGAGACTGGCGTCGAGGTCGAGGTCGTCCAGCTCGGCAAACCCGCCCAGGCGGTACGCGTCCACATGCACCAGCGCCGGCCCACCGGCCAGTGAGGGATGCACGCGCGAGATGACAAAGGTCGGCGACGTCACGGCACCTCGCACCTTCAACCCGGTGCCGAGCCCCTGGGTGAACGTCGTCTTGCCTGCACCGAGGTCGCCCGACAGCACCAGGAGGTCGCCAGCGCGGAGTTGACCGGCCAACTGCTCACCGATCGCCTGCATGTCCTCGCCGGTCGGCACGGTCAGCTCGACGGGCAGGGCCTTCGCATAAATCAAGTTCTGCCCTTGCTGGTCGACCACGGAATACCCACGCCGCCGCCAGAACTCGACGGTGTCCGGCAACTCGACCCGGGCGATCAGGTTCACCCTGCTGAGCCCTCGTCGTACGGCGACCTGCTCGGCGCAGCCGACCATCGCCGAGGCGACACCGCGGGCCTGGCTGCGCGGGTCGACGGAGACGCGGCGCAGGTTGAGGACGTCACCGGTCTGCTCGAACAGCATCGCCCCGGCCGGGGCGCCGTCGATCAGCACCAGCAACCCACCGTGCTCGGCGACGGCCGCGGCAACGGTGCTGGCGTTCTCAGACAGGGCGGTCGACGGCGGGTCGAGCACCCGCCGCGCAGAGAAGGCGTGATGGATCACGGTGACGATGTCATCCACGTGTTCCGCGGTCGCATCGACGACGTGCAAGTCGGTCATGAGGGTCCTAGGGATTGTTCGGCTCGTTCGATCATCCCAAGGAGGGCTGCGGTGAATTCACGGTGGTGCTCGATCAGGCCCAGGTGGCCGCAGTTCTTCACCTCGACGAGCTCGGCGCCGGGCACCCGGCGGACGATCTCCTCGGCGTGCGCGAACGGCGTCAGCTGGTCCTTGTCGCCGCCGATCACCACGCACTCGACCTTCTGCAGCGGCTCGAGAGAGTCGAACTTGTCGTGCAGCGCAAAGATCGGGTAGAACTCCGCGATCACCTCGATCGGCGTCGCCGCGATCATCTCGTTGACGAACTCGGTGAACGCCGGCGGCACCTCGGAACCGAACGAGTACTTCCGGGTCAGCAGGTAGCTGATGTCCGAGCCGGCCTTCCGGCTGCGCTCGACCACGTCCGGGATCCGCGCCAGCGCGGCGACCGTCGGCGTCGCGAGCGACCGCGCGAGCATGCCGAGCTTGCCCGGGAAAACGATCGGTACGCCGTCCAGCCCGCCCGCGCTGGTCGAGCACAGGCCGACGCCGATCACCCGGTCGCCGAACAGCTCCGGATGCTGCTCGGCCAGCGCCATGATCGTCATGCCACCCATCGAGTGACCGATCAGGATCACCGGACCCGTCGGCGCGAACCGCTCGATGATCCCGTACAGATCCTGGCCGAGCTGTTCGATGCTGACGTGTTCCTTCGGCGACCGGCCGGACCGTCCGTGCGAGCGCTGGTCGTAGAACACCATCGTGCCGATGCCGGCCAGGTCGCGACGCTCGAAGTGCCAGGCGTCCATGTTCAGCCCGTAGCCGTGCGCGAAGATCACGGTCAGATCCTCGGGCGGCAGCGGTAGCTTCCGGCCGAGTCGGCGCTTCGGCGGCGGGGCAGGTCGCCGGGACCGCTTCAGTTCGTCCACTTCGACGTACAGCTCGACGCCGTCGTCAGCGGTGAAGATGTACGGCGTACCGCGCTGCGACCCGAACGGCTCGGCCTCGAGCTGCTTGCGCTGGCCCGACCTCCGGCCGATGACTGTGCGCTCGACCGCGACTCCGGCGGCGGCTCCCGCTGCCAGCACTCCGACCGCGGCCCCGATCAAACCGGCAGTCCGCCCTGCTTTGGACATTGCCGGTCTACCTTTCGCTGTCGATGTACCTGCGCGGGATCCTGGCGCCCAGGCGGGTGACGATCTCGTAGTTGATGGTGCCGGCCGCGTCGGCCCAGTCGTCCGCCGTCGGCTCGCCCGACATACCCGGGCCGAACAGCACGACCTCGTCGCCGGCCGCGGCCTGGTCGTCCTCGAGGTTGACCACGCACTGGTCCATGCAGATCCGCCCGACGACGGTACGACGTTGGCCGCCGGCCTGGACCGGGGCGCCGTTCGACGCGTGCCGCGGCAGGCCGTCGCCGTACCCGAGCGGGATCAGGCCGAGCGTCGACGGACGCGGCGCCGTCCAGGTCAGCCCGTACGAAACACCGGCACCGGCCGGCACCCGCTTCACCATCGCGAGCCGTGCCTTCAGCGTCATCGCCGGCTTGAGCCCGAGCTCGGACGACGGCAGCGCATGCCCGAACGGCGACAGCCCGTACGTCGCGACGCCCGGGCGGACCAGGTTGAAATGCGTCTCGGGCAGCGCGAGCGTCGCACCTGAGTTCGCCAGGTGTTTGAACTCGGCGTCGATGCCGAACGACTCCGCCACCTCGACCGCTTCGGTGAAGGTCGCCAGCTGGGACTCGTTCACCGGGCTCTTCGGCTCGTCGGACGACGCCAGATGTGACCAGATCCCCTTGATCTCGATCCGCCCGGCCGCCTGTTCGCGCACCGCGGCCCGGATCAACGCCGGCCACTCCTCCGGTACGGCGCCACCGCGCGACATACCGGTGTCGATCTTGAGATGCACGCGGGCCGGCCGATCTGTCACGCCGGCCGCCAGCTCGTCGATCTCCCACGGCGCACCCGCGGACAGGTCGATGCCGGCGTCGATCGCGTCGGTCAGCGGCTCGCCCGGCGTGGTCAGCCAGCAGAAGATCGGTCCGGTGTCACCCGACTCGCGCAGCGCGAGTGCCTCCTCGAGTACTGCGGCGCCGATCCAGCCGGCACCGGCCTCGCGGGCAGCGCGGGCGACCTGCAACATCCCGTGCCCGTAGCCGTCGGCCTTGACCACGGTCATCACCTGCGCGCCCGCGGCACGGGCACGCAGCGTGGTCACGTTGTGGCGGATCGCCGCCAGATCGACGACCGCCTCCGCGCGGACCGGGTGTGACTGATGAGTAGACATGGTCATCCCAGTGTCTCAGGCGCCGTCGATCAGGTCGGCCAGGGCCGTCATGTTGTGGAAAACCGTATCCGCATCGGAAAGTTTCGCCGGGTCCGTCATGCCGGCGTACCCGAACACCTTCATGCCGGCCGCGACCGCCGCGGCGACGCCGAGCGGGCTGTCCTCGATCACCAGGCAGTCGGCCGGCTTCACCCCCATCGAAGCGGCTGCATGCAGGAAGAGGTCGGGCGCCGGCTTGCCGTGCGCAACGTCCTCGGCGCTGAAGATCCGCCCCTCGAACCGGTCCAGGAACCCGACCGCGGTCAACGCCGTACGGATCCGCTGGTGGGTGCCGGAGGAGGCCAGGCAGTAGGTGATGCCGCGGGCGTCCAGGTGATCGAGGACAGCCTCAACGCCCTCGATCGCCTGGAGCTGGGCGAATCCCGCGAAGAGCCGCTGGTGGTACCGGTCCTCGAGATCCGCCGGCAGCGGATGCCCCAGCTGCGCCTCGGTCTTCTGCCGCATCGAGGCCATCGAGCCGCCCATGAAGTCCCGCACGGTCTCCTCGAAGGTGTACGGCAGCCCCGCCTCGGTCAGCAACTCGGCCAGGATCGTGTTGGCCAGCCGCTCCGAGTCCACCAGCACACCGTCATTGTCGAAAATCACGAGTCCGATCACGACAGAAACCCTAAGCGGCCACTGCATGGTGCAGTGGCCGCCGGGGTGCGCGAGAGCTTCTGGGGGTCAGTTCTCCTGGATGGAGAAGTCGGTGAAGTTGAAGCGCTGCTTGGTGTTGCCGGTGGAGACGACCTCGACTCCGTAGTCGACCTGCCAGGTCGTGGCCTTCGGGGCCCAGCCACGGGTCTGCATGTCGTTGAAGAAGCTGGCCAGCGGCATCGTGCCGGACTTCTGCGTCACCTGGGACACGTACGCGGTGTAGCCGTTCTCGTGCCAGACGTCGTACTTGAAGCCGCCGAACGTCACGGTGCCGACCTTGTCACCGGCCGGGACCTGCTTGGAGTTGTCGGTCCAGATCATCAACTCGTTGTTCAGGTCGTCGCCGATCCAGACGTCGAACGCGACGTTGTAGATGCAGGCCGGGCAGTTGGCCGGCGTGGTGGCCGCGAACTTGGCCGACTGGATCTTCGACAGCGGTACGTCGTTGTAGTCCTTGTGGACGTTCGGGTACGCCTGAACACCCTTGTCACCGGGCAGCGGCTGGGTCACGTCGAGGAACCAGTTGTTGTAGTTGCAGGCGCTCAACGTGTACGTGCCGTTGTCGTTGTTCCACATGTTGTTGTGGACGTAGTACGCACCGAACGTCCGGCCGTCACCCTGGTTGTTCGTCGAGGTGGTGACGAACGACGGCTTGGTGCAGGTCGCGCTCGGGCTGCCGGTCGACGTGGGCGTCGTCGTGGTCGGCGGGGACGTCGGAGGGGTCGACGTGGTCGGGGGCTTGGTCGGCGTCGACGTGGTGTGCGTCGGAGTCGCCGTGGGGGTGGTGGTCGTCGGCGGCTTCGTCGGGGTCGCCGTCGTGGTGCTGGTCGGCGTCGGCGTGGTCGGCTGGGCCGGTACCTCGGCGAAGTCGTAGTGGACCGTGTACGTCAGCTTGGTGCCGGCGCGGTACTTGTTGCCGTCGTACCGGACGGCGCGCAGCCGGTAGCTCTTGTCGGTGGTGCGGCTCGGGTCGATCGACACCATCGCGGGACCGGAAGCGGTCGCGGTGATCGCGACGGGCTTCTGGGTGAATCCGTGCAGGACGGTGCAGCCGGAGTACGCGTCGATGACGCAGGTTTCGACGCGTCCGACGCTCGGGAGGGCAGTTACCGTGCTGTCCGCGGCGTTCGCGGTCGATACCGGCGAGTCCTTGGACGCGTGGACGGCGATCGGTACTGCGACCAGGCCGGCCACGGCGAGGAGGACCGCAGGCAGGATCACGCGGCTCCGGGCAGTTCGGATGGGGGGCATGCGGAGAG
The DNA here is from genome assembly GCF_042715335.1 of Kribbella sp. NPDC058693. Taxonomy (NCBI): domain Bacteria; kingdom Bacillati; phylum Actinomycetota; class Actinomycetes; order Propionibacteriales; family Kribbellaceae; genus Kribbella; species Kribbella sp. NPDC058693. The sequence goes on along the minus strand of NZ_JBHXSQ010000003.1, from coordinate 585,186 downwards.
TTCCTTAGTGTGCTCGACGGGTCGCACTGTTGCCCCAGAACTTCAGTGTGGCCCTCAACTGTTCGATTGGATCCCCAGAGGGGCCGGTACGTCCGGCCTTGTCGTGCTATTCGCTCTCGCGTACGGCGGTGACGTTATCGAACCGTGATCATGCCTGCCAACCCTGGGTCCCGATTTAACGCAACGCGAACGTGCCGGGTGACGTCCTTGGGGTGTGAACAAACGGATGATCGCTCTCGCCGGAGCCGTGCTTCTGCTGGCTGGTTGCGGGCAGAACACCGACCCCGGTGCGTCACCTGTGGGCAAGACGTTCCTGTCGACTTCGGTCACCGAGGACGGGAAGCCGAAGCAGCTCGCGCCGAAGACCCGCGTCCGGCTGCAGTTCACCGACGACGGCCGGCTGGTCGCCGACGCCGGCTGCAACTCGATGCAGTCGAAGGTGTCGACGAAGGACGGCAAACTCGCGCTCGACGGTGAGCTGGCCTCGACCGCGATGGGGTGCCCCGGCCCGCAGCAGGGCCAGGACTCGTGGCTGGCCGGGATCATCAGCGCGAAGCCGACGTGGAAGCTCGACGGCAACAAGCTCGATGTCACCGCGGGCAGTACGACGATCTCGCTCGAGAACCGGGAGATCCTGGAGCCCGACCTCCCACTCGACGGCACCCGCTGGATCCTGAGCAGCGTGATCTCGGGTGACAGCGTCGGTCATTTCGCCGGCTCCGAGAACGTCTGGCTGACGCTGAACGGCGAACGCGTTACCGGCTCGACCGGTTGCAACGACTTCCAGGGCGTCGTCGCGCGGTCCACCGGAAAGCTCACCTTCGGCGAGCTCGCCACCACGCGCCGGGCCTGTGCCGGCAACCCCGCGACGCTGGAATCCCAAGTACTGAAGGGATTGAAGGGCGAGATGACCTACCACATCTCGGGCGCGACACTGCAACTGCGTTCCGCCAACGGCGGCCTGGACTTCACGGCGGTACGCTGAGGCAAGTGAGTGAGGAACACTGGACAGGTCTGGTGATCGCACCGGACGACCGGTTGGACAACGACTTACTACTCGCCATAACTCTCGCGACCGGGAGCACCTTCACTTGTGCCGGCCGCGACGACCTCGGCATCGTCTATGCGGCCGGGTCCGAACGAATCATCGAGGTCGAGTGCGCCGAAGTCGGCGCCAAGGCTCTCTTCCTCCGCACCCGCTCGTTCGAGCGGACGTCGGCGATCATCGACAGCATCAAGCGCCACACCCGCACCTGGACCGAGCAACAGCTGCGTACCCAGCTCGAGGACTCCTTGACGGACGACCCCTACGCGCTGGTTTCGTTGCTCATGGCAACCGGTGGCCTGCCGCCGCAACCCGCCACGTCGGACCTGCTGTCGCGGGCGCTGGAGCACCCGAGCGAGCAGGTCCGAGCGGCGGCGGACTATGCGATCCGGATATCGAAGGCCTGGACCTCGTTTCGCGTTGTCTCGTAGGAGACCAGCAGGTGGCCGTGGTCCTTCAGTTGGGTCCGTTGGGCCGCGGTCAGCGGGATCGTCCAGTGCTGGACGCCACGGGTGATCGCCTGCGTCTTCTGGTTGACCAGGTGGCCGCTCATGTTCGGGGACCACGGTGGGGTGGCGCCGTCCGTGATGGCACACGGGGTGAAGCCGTAGTCCGGTGGCGGGTCGGTGGTGCAGGACGTCGTCCAGACCGGGATCGCGTTGATGTCACCGCTCGTCAAGAACGCCCTGGCCGTGCCCGTCCCCTTGGACGAGGTCACCAGATCGACCCCGGTCGGGCGGACCTTGCTGGACAGGATCTTGAGGTCGTCGGTCGGGACTCGGCCCGAGATCGGTACGCGGTTGCGCGCCGACTGGGCGATCGTCTGCGGCGAGAGGGCACCGTTGAGGTTCGGGTTCGAGACGTTGGGTGGTGTCGGGGTGGTCGGGCGATCAGCCGGTGGGGTGTAGCCGGGGAGCGTCGCGAGGCCCCAGCGGTACGGGTCGGACTGGACGGACCCGAGCGCCGACCATGCCAGCCGCGTACTCATGTCGATATGCCGCAACGTCGTCGTACCAGGAGCTGAGGTGTCGTCGTTGTCGTACGGCGTGATGTTCAGGCCGAGCCGTGACGGGTCGACGGCGGCCGGGAGGTCGGCGAGCGGGATCTTCACCTCGAGGTCGTACCCGCCACCGGCGTACGCGTGCGGCACGGTCGTCTCGTTGCTGCCGACCCACTGCGCCGTCGACGCGACCTGGACGCCCGGTGCGTTGCCCGTGTCGAGGGCGCCGCTCGAGTAGCCCTGGTGGTTGTCCGCGTCGCGTTCCCAGCACGGCGCGCCGCTCTGGGTGAACGGGAAGATGCCGAGCTTGAACGTGTTCGCTGTGTCCTTCAGCGCCTCGGACGCGTTGCCGCGCGGGTCGAGCAGGATCTCGACGGAGTCGGCCTGCCAGTGGCCGACGCATTCCGCCGGCGTTACGGCGTACGACTGGTAGTCGTCGCGGACGTGGATGAAGAAGTACAGCGCGTCGTCGGACCAGCTGACCTTCGCCGTACTGCCTTCTCCTGTTGAGGAAACGCCGCAGTCGTCAACGCCAGTGCAGGTCGCCGCGCCCTGCCAGATGCGGCCGAGGTCGAGGGGCTGGCCCGGGTACTCGCCCGGCTCGGCCTTGCCGTCGACCACCGGCGTTGCCTGCGGGATGACGGTGGTCGGGACGAGCGTGAGAGTCAGTGTCTCGGTGCCGGTCGCGGTGTGGATCGGGATGCTGACGTTCTGCTGGGCGGGCAGGGTCGTGTCGGTATTGGTGAGCTTGAAGGTGACCGTCTGGTCGGCGCCGGGCTGCACGTCGTACGGCTTGGACGTCGCGTCGATGGTGAAGTCCGGTGGCAGGTCGAGCGAGACGGCGCCGGTCTGCTGGGTGGCGGACCAGTTGTGGACGACGACGGGGATGTCGATCGTCTGGCCGATGCCCATCGACTGGATCGCCTGCGAGCGCCCGAGGCGGTTGGCCTGCGGGGCGGTGTTCTGCAGCCACTGGTCGTACTCCGCCCAGTTACCCCAGCGCTGGAAACGTCCCTCGGCAGCGGCGACGATGCGTACGACGTTGTCGGTGTAGCCGGTCGCGTGCTTGGTCGTGTAGAGCGCGGAGATCTTCGCGTTCTGGTCGACGGTCGCGTTGGCGGCCGGGGTCACGGTGAAGGTCAGATCCGCGGACGGCTTGTCCTTGACCTGCTGCGGTGCGCTGACCGACCAGCCGGCCGGGACCGTCAGCGCGACGTTGCCCTTGGCAAGCTTTCCATGGGGTGCCTTCAGGTGGACGGTCGCCTGGAAGGGCTCACCGGCGACGTTGTAGAAGCGGCTGAAGGTGATGTACTCGAGGGTGCCGAGCGGGAGTCCGCCCGGGTCCGGTTTCTTCGCGCCGAACAGGATCGCGTCGTCCCGACCGGCCGCGGCGTTGGTGTTCGGCTGGAACGGTACGAACGACTCGGTCATACCGAAGCGCGGGCACGCCGGGACGGAGACGCCCTTGTACATCACGCGGCTCTGGGTCGGGTACGCCGCGCGTCCCTCATCGGCCACCTGCTGCCAGATCTTCGGCGTACCGGCGGTCTGCGCCTGTGAGTTGCCGGCCGGCCAGGTGTACGGCGAGTTGTAGCCGGTCCACACGCCGGCGACGGTGTCGAGGCCGGTCGGGGCGAATCCGGTGGTGCAGTTCGCGGCGGTCGTCGTACCGCCGGTGCCTGTGGTGGTGCCGCCGGAGAAGACCTTCTTCACCTGCCAGGTGCTGAGCGCGTGCGGGCCCGTGAGTTGCTCCGGGAACATGTTCGGGTCGGCGGCGGCGAGCACGCCTTCCCAGATCAATCTGCCGGCTTGCTGGTGGTTGCCGTGGCCGGCGGCGAGCGTCGGCGTGAAGCCGATGTAGATCTCGGGCTGCGTCTCGCGGATCACGCGGGTGACGCGTCGGAGGGTCTCCTGCTCGTCCCAGAAGTACTGCGTCAGCGGTGCGCTCTGGTTGTAGAAGAAGTCGATCCGGTCGAGGTTGAAGATGTCGACGGTGCCGGAGCGGTAATGCGCGACGCGGTCCTCGTTCTCCCGGCGCAGGCCGAGATCAGGCCCGAGCTCGTTACCGGCCGCGTTCCCGCCGCCCTCACCGCGGGTGACCTGGATGACGCCACACTTCACGCCGTACAACTGATGCCACACCCCACACGGCCCGATGATGCTCGTGTCGTCGTCGGGATGGGCCCACTCCCCCATCACATCGATCTTCGTCCGCGCATCCGCGACGTACTGATGCGGTTGCGCAACAGCCGGCACAGGCAGAACGGCCAGCAGGACAAGCACGACAAACCCCACAAAACGCTTCACGTGCACACTCCAAAGGCGGCGGAGGCACCAGCAAGAACAGTCCTACGTCCGGTGAGGTGCCCCGCGCAACAGGAATCGCGCGCCTGCCCATGCGGTACTGCGGTCAGCCCCCGCGTGCTCCGCAGGCGCTCCCCTCGTCGCTCCGCTCCTCAGACGCACCCACTACGCCCGCTCCCACCCACCCCCCGGCTCATCGCCGGTGCATCCCTTCCGGCTATCGCCGGGTTCATCCGGCTACCGCCGGAGTGGCGGGCTACCGCCCGCACCCGTGCGCGCTACCGCGCGGTGACCGCGGCGGGTGCCGCCTGCTGCCCGTGGCCTGATAGCAGCTCGACCCGACACGTACCGCCCGTACCCGCGCGCGCTGCCGCGCGTCGACCGCCGGAATCTGCGGGCCGCCCGCGGGTGCGGGCTGTCGCCTGTCAACCGCCTAGTGACGCAACTTGCTCGTGGAGTGGCTTGGGGTGTGGCTGTTTACGGACTGTTGGGTTCTGCGTGCCAGGTTTGCCAGAGTTGGCCGTAGGGGCCGTTGGTGGTTACCAGGGCTTGGTGGGTGCCTAGTTCTACTAGGTGGCCGGCTTCCATGACTGCGATTCGGTCGGCGTCGTGGGCGGTTTGTAGGCGATGGGCTATTGCGATGACCGTGCGACCCCGTAGTACAGCGGCCAGGGAGCGTTCGGTTTGGCGGGCTGTCTTGGGGTCCAGGAGGGCGGTCGCCTCGTCGAGGATGAGGGTGTGGGGGTCGGCCAGGACGACTCTTGCCAGGGAGAGTTGTTGGGCGCTGGCGTCGTCGAGGGTGGTTTCTTCGCCGAGCTCGGTGTCGAGGCCGTGGGGTAGGTCGTTCCACCAGGTGGCGCCGACGGCGGTCAGTGCGGCGTGCAGCTCGTCGTCGGTCGCGGTTGGTTTTGCGATGAGGAGGTTGTCGCGGACGGTGTCGTGGAAGACGTGGTGGTCCTGCGTGATCAGCACGACGTGCTCGCGCAGTTGGTCCGGCGGCAGGTCGGCAACCGGCGTACCGCCGATCGTCACCGACCCGATGTGCGGCCGGTCGAGACCGGCGAGCAGACGTGCGAGGGTCGACTTCCCGGCCCCGGAGGTGCCGACGATGGCCAGGCGTTCGCCGGGTTGCACGACCAGATCGATCCCGTGCAGCACGTCGCGGGCGCCCGTGTAGCTGTAGTGCGCGTTGTCCACCCTGATGCGGTCGCCGGCGACGCTCTCAACCCGCGGGGTCAGCTCAGCTTCGGGGATGTCCGCGAGGCCTTCGACGCGGGCGTACGACGCTCCGGCGCCTTGCAGCTGTTCGATCCAGAGCATCAACGTGTCGAGCGGACCGACGAGTTGGCGCAGGTACACCGTTGCCGTCACCACGACGCCGAGGCTCACCAGATCATGCGCGTAGAGCGCGCCCCCGATCAGCAGTACCCCGACCACCGGCAGCGCCAGCGCGATCTCCGACCAGGGAAACAGAACGGTCCGCAGCCACAGCGCGGCCAGACGCGCGGACCGGGCTTGGGTGATGGACGCTTCCGCGGCCTCCGTACGGCGGCGTTCCAGTCCGAGCAGCTCGACCGTACGGGCGCCCTTCGCCGTACTCGCGACAACATCGGCAATCTCTGCACCAGTCGAGGCGACGGCCAGGTAGACCGGTCGCGCACGTCGTACGTACCAGCGAATCGCCGCGCCGACGCCCAGCAAGCACACGAGCCCGCAAAGCCCGAGCCGCAGATCCAGGACGAGCACCGCGACGATGAGGAACAGAGCATGGACGCTGGCGACGAGGACCTCAGGCACAGCAGATCGCAGCGTCAGCGCGACGAGCGATGCATCCGTGCTTCCGCGGGAGATCAGATCGCCGGCCGGAAGATGATCGGCGACTCGTGGGGGTAGTGCGAGGGTCCGCTGCAAGAAGCGTTCGCGTACCCGCGCCGCCGTACGCTCGCCGAACCGATAGCCGATCTTGAGCGCCCACCACGCCAGCACTGTCTGTACGACGGTGAACAGCAGCGCGCCGAACGCGAGCCGATCCACCGCGCTGAGCACGTCGCCCGAGCCCGCCCGGATCGTGTCGATGATGCGACCGAGCAACCATGGACCGACCAGGCCCGACGCGGCCGCAAGCCCGTTGACCAGGACGACGCCGATCACCGAACGACGGTCCGCGCCCAAGTCGCGGATCAACGCAGCGCGTACTTCGGCGGGACCCGCGACCGGCAGTTGCGTGCTCATTGGTCATCACCCTGGGCCCGCGATACGAGGTCGCGATAGTAGGGATCGCTGCGCAGCAGTTGCACGTGCGTACCGACTGACGACACCTTGCCGTCGACCAGGACGATCACGTCGTCGGCTCGGTCCAGTACGAGCGGCGAGGTCGTCGTGATGACCGTTGTCGTGTCGCGCCGTACTTCGCGGATCCGGTCGATCATCGCCGCTTCGGTGTTCGCGTCGACCGCGGACGTCGGTTCGACGGCGAGCAGTACGTCGGGTGTCGCATAGATCGCCCGGGCGAGCCGGATTCGTTGCCGTTGGCCACCGGACAGATCGGTCCCACCGGCGGCGATCGTCGCGTCCAGACCACCGGGGAGCGCCTCGACGATGTCCTCGGCAACGGCGACGCGAAGTGCAGTACGAATCCTCTTGTCGTCAGGCTCGATGCGTCCGGCAACAACATCACGAACGGTTCCGGCAAACACTTCCGCATCGTTGTCAGCGACAACTAAACGGCGTCTGAGCTCCTCGCGGGCGGGCTCGTCGATCTCCATACCTGCTTGGGAATCGGTGTGCACCTGCCCGAGCCGCTCGATCACCCCGATCGCCTCAGCCGGACGCGCGGTGACCAATGCCGTCAGAGCGCCGGGCTTGATGATCACCCCCGAGACGGTGTCGACCAACGGGACCGTACCGATCGCCGCAGGATCGCCATCGTTGCGGCGAGCAACTGGCAGGTTGAGCAGGTTGATGATTCGTTGCCCCGCCACCCGAGCGCGGGCAATATCCCCGCCGCCCTCGATGAAGAACGACACGGGTACGACGAGCACCGCGACGTACCCGTAGACGGCGACGACATCGCCGATCGTGATATCGCCTGTCGCAGCCATCCGCGCCGACAGCCAGACGACCGCGGCGAGGAACAGGGCGGGCAGGCCGGTCGACAACGCGACAACCCAACTGGTCGGCCCGGCGACGCGGTAACCACGTCGTACCAATCGCTGTGACTGGTCTTGATAGCGCTCGGCGACGAACTGCTTGCCGCCGAGGCCGTTGAGGACGCGGAGTCCGGCGAGTACGTCGACCAGCCGGATCGTCAATCGTCCTTGGTGCACGCGGTATTCGCCGCCGGTGCGTTCGATGCGCTGCAGGAACGGTCCGACGGCGATGGCGAGCAGCGGTACGCCGGCCAGAACCACGGCGGCGAGCAAGGGGTTGATCGTGAACAGCACGACCGCGACGACGGCGTACGCGATGACCGCGCCGACGCCGGGGCCGGTGACGGTCAGCGCCATGGCAACCGTGTACACGTCGGCCATTCCGACCGTCACCACCTCGCCGGCGCTCACCCGCCCTGACAACGAGGCGCCTAAGCGGGAGGTGTGCCAGACCGTGGCACGGACCGCGCGGAACGACGCGTCCATCCTGACCTTGGTCATGGTCCGATGCCGAGCGATCCCCAGCAGCGCGTTCATCACACTGACGGCCAGCAGGAGCAGAGCCCAGCCGACCAGAGCCGAGGTGTCATCGGCCACGAGTCCGTCGTCAACAGCCCGGGACAGCACCCACGGCGGCACAGTCAAACCGACTGTCCACACGGTCCCCAGCACCGCACCCCACGCGATCCGCCGCGGCTGCGACCGAGCAAGCCAGTACAGCAACCGCATCGGACTCGCGAGATCCCCGGCCCCCGGCGGACTCCACGTCTCCGCCATCCGATCCAGCCACCGCCGAACAGCCGACCTCCCCCGCGGTCCACCGTCGCTGGCCATGCCCCAGATCCTTTCAGCAATCCCCCACCACTTTCACCTTTGTGACCGCATTCACAAAGTAGGCAGTGAGGAGAAGCCGCCGAACACCTGCTGACCTACTGGTGGTCGACCCGCTTGGCGGAGTCAGGTTCCATCGGGGTGGCGCTCCAACTGGACAGCAGCGCGAGCTTCTCCTCCGACGGTGAGCCCTTGTCGGCGGTGTAGACGATCACGGTCTGGCCGTTGTCGCCCGGCAGCGGAAGCGCCTGGTAGTTGAGCTGCATCTCGCCGACGGCCTCGTGGAAGAACCGCTTGATGCCGTGCGTGTGCTCGAACAGCCTGTAGTCGGCCCAGAACCTGACGAACTCCGGCGAGGCCACACTCAGCTCACCGACCAACTCGGTGAGCCGTTCGTTGCAAACACCGGCGACCGCTGCGGCCCGCAGGATCGCGACGGTCTCGGCGGCGATCTTCGCCCAGTCCAGATAGATCTGCTTCGGTCGAGGGTCGAGGAACATCCAGCGCGCGAGGTTGCGCTCCCGGATCGGCATCGCGTCGAAATCGTCGAGGAGCGCCTTGGCGGCGTGGTTGATACCCAGTACTTCGAGGTGCGGGCCGAGGATCACCGCCGGCACCGGATCGAGCGCGTTGATCATCGCGAGCGCGGCGGGCCGTGCCTTGACGAGAGGGGGACGGCGGCGGGGGTGGACGCTGTCGGAGCTGAGCAGGGACCGGAGGTGCTGGCGCTCCAGCTCATCCAGCCGCAGCGCGTCCTCGATCGAGGCGAGCACCTGTTCCGAGATGTTGCCGACCCGGCCCTGCTCGAGTTTCACGTAGTAGTCGACGCTGACCCCGGCCAGGATCGCGACCTCTTCGCGTCGCAGTCCCTTGACCCGGCGGTGCGTCTGCGAGGACGGCAGGCCGACATCCTCCGGCGTCAGTGACGCCCGCCTGGAGGTGAGAAAGTCGCGCAGCTCGCGACTGCCGTGCATGTCCATCATTATGGCGTGGATCGACCCCGGCGGCGCGGGCGAAGGTGGCTCGCTCAGTACCAGGTGGCGGCGTACCAGGTATCCCCTTCTGCCGGCGGTCCGAGGCGGCTCCAATCGAGATATCGACCGGTCGCACCGTGCGACCGGCACTGCACAAGGACCTCTCGGATGCCACTACCCGCAGCCCCGGCGATCATCACCTCCTCGCCGTTCTCCTCGATGCGCGGCCATCACGCCGCGATCCGCTACCCCGACTTCGAGGCGGCCCGTTCGTTCTGGGTCGACACGATGGACTGGCGGATCCTGCAGATCTGGCCGTACGGCGACCTGACGCTCGCCTACGTGATGCCGCCCGAACAGAACGACTTCCACCTCGAGATCCTGGCCGGACCCGGCGCCCGCGCCCAGACCATCTACCCCGATGTCGATTCCAGCCTGACCTCGCCGGGGCTCAACCACGTCTGCCTGTCCGTCGATTCGGTCGACGACACCCTCGCAGTACTGCGCGAGCGCGGCGTCGACGTCGTCAATCCGCCGTTCGAAATGGCCGACATCAGCGCCCGTCTCGCGTTCTTCCGTGACCCGTGGGGCAACATGTTCGAGCTTTCCGAGCGCATCGGCCCGGACGATCACGGGGCGATCTTCGCCCGCCCGTTGGCAGGCTGGCTCGATTCCACGGAGACATCATGAAGCGGTACTCCGGGTTGGACGACGAACGCGACGACGTACCCGTAACGCAGCTCGGTGCCGGGCACAGCGGCGAGGAGCTGACGCTGGCGTCGGCGTGGGAAGCGATCAGCGGTGTCGGGTGCACCGACCAGCTGCTCGACTGGCCGCCCGACGTATTCGCGCTCACGAATGTGCTGCTCGATCGCACGGAGGCCTTCCGCTTCGCGCTGTCGCCGCCGGCGGGGGCGCAGTGGCCGCCGGCCGGCGCCGATGACTGGTCCGATTCCGTGGTGACCGCGGGCCGGGAGTGGAGCGCATGGGTCGAGGATCCTCGCGACCCTGTGCCGGCCGGGCTGGCCGAGGAATGGGCCATCGTGCTGAAGCACGCCGACGTGCCGTTGGCCGATCTGGCGGCAGGCCGCGATTGGCGGGTCTGTCAGGCGTTGCTGTCGTTGCATGCCATGGCCGACGAGGCGTGCGCCGGGCTCGGGCGCGCCACCGAGCGCGCTGAGGGACCGGGCGCCAGGTATCGCGCCCGAGCGCGAGAGTGGCTGGCCCGGACGGGATCCCTGGCGCGGGTAGCGCCGCGGCGCGTACGGGTGTTGCCCAAGGTTCGTACGCCGCCGAGCGGCCGGACCGCGTTCTCCCGGTACGCCTGCGTCCAGGGCGCCGGACTCGAGGCGAGCTGGCACAAGATGCCGGTCCGCCATCTCGGGACCGATCCGCGGGCGGAGTACGTCAACTTGTTGTTGCTGCCGTGGCCGTTGCGGATCCGCGCGTCCGACTTCCGCGCCGTGGAGGGATCGGTGCAGTGGCAGGAGCGCGACCCGTTCGGATTCTTCGAGTTCGCGCCCACCGAGCGACTCGACCTGGACCTGGTGGATCGTGTCCTCACCGCTGCGTTGGACGAGGTCGACGACGTCGATGTCGTCGTACTGCCGGAGGCCGCCATCGACGAGACCGAGATCGAGGGGCTCGAGACCGTCCTGAGCCGGCACGGGGTCAGCTACCTCACCGCCGGGGTTCGGCAACGCTCACCAGGTCCGGGACAGCTCCCGCGCAACGGGGTGCATATCGGCGTCGAGCCGAGGCTGCGCAAGGCCGCGGGACCGTCCGACGGCCCTCACCGGCAGTGGTTCCACATCCGCCAGGACAAGCACCATCGGTGGGCGCTCGACGCGAACCAGATCGCCCAGTACCACCTCGCCGGCGCCCTGCACCCGCAGGTGCAGTGGTTGGAGACGATGGACGTACCGCCGCGCTCGCTGCAGTTCGTGTCGGTCGGCGAGGAGATCACGATCGTCTCGCTGGTGTGCCAGGACCTGGCCGAGACCGACGAGATCGCCGACGTCATCCGGTCCGTAGGCCCGACCGTGGTGCTCGCCGTATTGCTCGACGGACCGCAGTTGGCGTCTCGATGGGCAGCGCGGTACGCGAGCGTCTTCGCCGACGATCCGGGGTCGAGTGTTCTGACGCTCACGTCGTACGGCATGGCGCAGCGGAGCCGGCCGCCGGGGCGTGAGGCCTCTCCGATCGTGGCGTTGATGAAGGAGGCGGACCAGGAGTACCGCGAGATCCCGCTCGAGCCGGGCGCGCAGGCGGTGCTGCTGACGGCCAGCGGGTCGCGGGCGACCCGGCGTACGGTCGATGGCCGCCGGCCTGTCGACACCGGCACGCATTACACCGGGGCCGCCGTCCACCAGATCCGCGCAGCCGAGGTCGGGTCGAACCCAACCGAGTCCGTGGCTCCGCTGCCACGGGTGCTCGACATCGACGACGTCACGATTCTGACCGGGTGGGCGGAGGCGGTCGCGGAAACCCTTGCGCATGCTCCCGAGCGGATCCCGGCGCTGATGGCTGATCTCCGGCCGGGCGCAGCCTGGCGGTCCGGGTTTGGGATTCCGGAACCCTCGGCAGAACTTGCCGGTGCGCTCGAGTCGCTCGACCGGGTGATGCAGGAAGCCGGTACGCCGACGTACGACGGGATGCTGACCGCTGTCCGCGACAGCCGGGCAGGCGAACAGCCGTTGGACGCGCTCGTACGGACTGTCCTCCGATCAACCCTGGAACAACGCCGTTCCCGAGGTCAGCTGCGCAGCAGGTAGCGCGTGGCTTCGGGGAGGGCGGCGGCAACGGACATCGCGGTGATGGGGCCGGAGGAGGAGGCAAGGTTGGCGGCTGCGGCGTGTAGGTAGGCGCCGAGGCTGGCGGCGTCCAGTGGGGATAGGCCGCTGGCTAGTAGGGAGCCGCAGAGGCCGGCTAGTACGTCGCCGGCTCCGGCGGTCGCTAGCCAGGGGGTGGCGTTGGAGTTGACGCGGACTTGGCCGTCGGGGGCGGCGATGACGGTGGTGGCGCCTTTGAGGAGGACGGTGACGTCGTAGCGTTCGGCGGCCAGGCGGGCGTGTTTGAGGCGTTCGGCTTCGACGGTGGCGCGGTCCACGTCCAGGAGGCGGGCGAGCTCGCCTGCGTGGGGAGTGGCCAGTACGTCGACGTGGTCACCGGAGTCGTCGAGTGCCTTCAGGCCGTCGGCGTCGAGGACTACGGGCTCCTCGGCGTCGAGGAGTTCGCGGATGCGGGGGATGTCGAGCTCGTCGCCCAGGCCGGAGCCGATCGTCCAGGCCTGTACGCGGCCGTTGCCGGCGACGATCTCGGGATGGGCGGTGCGGACGGCTTCTGCGACGGCGTCGGGGCCGACGTACCGGACCATGCCGACCGGGCCGCCGAGGGCGCCGGCGGCGGCGATGACGGCGGCGCCTGGGTACTGCGTTGAGCCGACCATCAGGCCGAGTACGCCGCGGGAGTACTTGTCGGACTCGCCGTGCGGGACCGGGTACAGGTGGCGGATGTCGGCTGCTTGGAGGGACTCGACCTCGGCGGGTGGGAGGTCGAGGCCGATCTCGACGAGGTGGACCGGGCCGCAGGCGGTGGCGGCGGGGTCGATGAAGTGGCAGATCTTGTGGGTGCCGAAGGTGACGGTGAGGGCGGCGTTGACGTGCGGCTCGGGGGTCTCGCCGGTATCGACGTCGACGCCGGACGGGGTGTCGACGGCAACAATCGGTACGTCGAACTGCTCGGCCAGCCGAACCGCCGCGAGAGCGTCGGGACGAAGCCCGGGACGACCGCCGATCCCGACAATCCCATCGACCACAACGTCGGCGCCCCGGATCAGATCGGCAATCCCGCCCGGGCCGGCGTCCGCGGCAGCACCCGGGGCGGCGTCCGCGGCAAGGCCCGAGGTGGCGGCGGCGAGGCGGCCGCCTGCTGCTTGAAGGGCTTCGGCGCCGGCCTGGTGCGCCTTGTCGGACAGCAGTACGGCGGTGACCTGCGCGCCGCGGCGGGCCAGGCGGGCGCCGGCGTACAGGGCGTCGCCGCCGTTGTCGCCGGAGCCGATCAGGAGGACGACGCGGGCGCCGTACGTGCCGCTGAGGAAGTTGCTGATGGCAACTGCTAGCCCGGTGGCGGCCCGCTGCATCAACGTGCCTGAAGGGAGGCGGGCCATCAGGTCGGCCTCGGCGGCGCGGACCTGCTCGACGGTGTGCGCGCTGCGCATGGTCAGCCCTCCAGGATCACCACGGCCGAGGCGATGCCCGCGTCGTGGCTGAGCGACAGGTGCAGGTTCTGTACGCCGAGCCGCGACGCCTGCGCCGCCACGGTCCCGCTGATCTCCAGCCACGGCCGGCCGGTCTCGTCGGTCTGTACTTCGGCGTCGTGCCAGTGCATGCCCGCGGGAGCGCCGAGCGCCTTGGCCAACGCCTCCTTGGCCGCGAACCGAGCCGCCAGCGAGGCCGGCGGCTTCACCGCCTCGAGCGGTGTGAACACCCGCTCCCGCAAATTCGGGGTCCGCTCCAACGTCCGCATGAACCGATCCACGTCGACCACATCGATACCCACGCCGACGATCATGCGGGCCAGCCTAACCCTGCGGTGCAGCGGTGGAGTCCCGGACTCTCATGTCCACCGCCAGGTCCAGGCGGAGCGCGGTAGGTGTCCGGCCGCGGGACAGGTCGAGCACCACGCGGGCTGCGAGCTCGGCCATCTGGTGGAGCGGTTGATGGACGGTCGTCAGAGCGGGCGTGACGAACTGGGCTACCGGGAGATCGTCGTACCCGACGACGGACAGATCGCGTGGGACGTCCAGCCCGAGTTCACGCGCGGCCTGATAGACGCCAAGCGCTTGCATGTCGCTGCCGGCGAAGATCGCGGTCGGTCGATCGGGCAGCCGCAGCAGGGCCAGCGCCTCGCGGTACGCGCCGCCGACCTCGAAGTTGCCGTACCGGATCAGCGACGGGTCGACCTCCACACCCGTCGACCGCAGAGCGTCCGTATAGCCGTCCACGCGCTGCCGCGAGCAGAGCGTCTCGATCGGTCCGCCGATCATCGCGATCCGGGTGTGGCCGAGCGTGCGGAGATGGGCCGTGGCCATCCGGCCGCCGTTCCAGTTCGCCGAGCCGATCGACGGTACGTCGTCACCCACGTCCCCGACCGGATCGACAACCACGAACGGGATCCCTCGCGCCTCCAGCTGCGCGCGCTGGTCCGCGTCGAGGTCCGAGAACACCATGATCACGCCGAGCGGTCGCCTGTTCAGCACCGATTCGATCCACTGCTGGCGCGGCCGCAACGCGCCACCGCACTCCGACAGCACGAGCTCGACGCCCTCGGCGCGAGCGACCTCCTCGACACCGCGGATCAGCTCCATCGCCCACTCGCCGCCGAGCTGGTTGAACACCAGGTCGATCATCGGGCTGGCCGCCGTCCCCGGGCTCCGGCGCCGGTAGCCGTACTCCTGGATCAGGCTCTCGATCCGGGCCCGGGTCGCCTCGGCCACATCCGCGCGGCCGTTGAGCACCTTGGAGACGGTCGGCACCGACACGCCGGCCTCTTCCGCAATTTTCGCAATGGTCGGTCGCTCGCTCACCACACCCCCTGGCTCGAAACTTTCGAGCCAGCTTAGCGGTGGATCGTGCGGCCGTGGGTATCCGGTACGCCGCTGAGCCGGTAGAAGAACGTGTTGACCTGGTCGCGCCACTCCCGCGCGTTCGCCAGCTGCGACTCGAACCGGGCCGTGATGTTCTCCCGTACGACGGGTTCGAACCGCTCGGCGACCACCCGCCAGCGCGCGACCATCGCCTCCACCTCGGCGTACCCCTGGAAGTGGGTGTCGTAGATGTGCTGCAGCACCGTGCTGCCGTTGTGCAACACGTGGTCATAGGCAACGTGATGGAAGAACAGCAGCAGCTCGTCGGGACAGGTGGTGACGTCTTCGTACGTGCCGGCGAGCGGCTCCGGGTACTGCCCGGTGAATCCTGACCCGGTCTTCACGGTCCGGTCCACGCCGACGCCGTAGCGGTCGGCGAAGTGATAGGTCCCGCGGCTGGAGTACTCGTATCCGTTGACGCTCGGCCCGTAATGCGTTTCCGGTGTGACCATAAACCCGACGCCCAGCGGCGCGGTGTAGCGCTCGTAGGTCCGCCACGAGCCGGACATGATCGTGACCAGCTCGCTCCTCGTCCGGTCGTCCATCGCGAACGTTGCCGCGGCCCACTCGTGCAGCAGGCTGACCGGATCCGCGTGCGGTTCCCACGCCAGTCGGCCGAACGCGTAGAGGTTGCTCTGGGCAAGTTTGTGGCCGGTCCAGTTGGGGTCGTCGCCAACGTTGGAGACGGCAACGATCGCGCCGATGCGGTCGGCAACCGTCGTACCGCCGCCGCCAGAGGTGTCGAACTGCAGGATCTCCCGCCACCATGGCGCGAGGTAGCAGAGGTCCTGCTGCTGGCCGGAGTACTCCTGCGTCACCTGCAGCTCGAGCGCGAACACGGTCTCCTGCAGCTCGCCGAGCAGCGGCGACACCGGCTCGCGGACCTGGAAGTCCGTCGGTCCGTGCTTGACCTGCAGTACGACGTTCTCCTCGAACCGCCCGTCGAGCGGAATCAGCTGGTCGTACGCAGCCCGCGCGCGATCCATGCTGCGGTCACGCCAATCGTGCTTCTGCTCACCGGCGTACCGCCAGAACACCGTCCCGCCGTACGGCGCAACCGCCCGCGCGAGCAGGTTCGCGCCCTCCGGATCGCGGCCCGCCCGCACCACGAGCCCGCCGAAGTCCGGTACGGCGTCGTACACCCGGCTGATCGTGGCCGACCACCAGCGAGCCACCCGCTCGTCGAACGGGTCGTCGGTGAACTCGACCGAGAGGCTGACCGCGATCCCGTACTCGCGGAACATGCCCGCCAGGCGAGCCACCTCGGGCAGGTCGGCGTTCGCGACCGCGACCGCGTTGATCCCGATCGACGCCAGCAAACGCGCATAAGCACGGACCCTGGTGAGGTCGGGCACGACGCTGCCGTCGCGGAAGAATATCGATCGACCTGAGTACCCGCGTTCGACCGCGCCGGACAGCTGGTCCCAGTGGTCCAGCATCCGGATCGGTACGGCCGGCTGCTCGACGACGGTGAAGTCGCCGGTCATCCACTCGAAGTACCGGAGCAGGTAGAAGTAGCCGTAGAGCAGTCCGTGTCCGCCCTCGGCCGCGACGACGAGATCGTTGCCGCGTCGTACCACCACGAACCCTTCGACACCCAGGCCGTGCTCGGGTAGGGCGGCCTCGACCTCACGCCACAAAGGGGTCTCGCGGACGCGGGTCATGATGCAGACGGCAACTTGTACGTCGGTGGGAACGCGGCGCGTCTGCCGGAGCTCGGCACGGATCGTCTGAGCCAGCGCCCCGGAGGCATGGACAGTCACCTCGGGGAGCCGCTGCGTACCGAGCCAGGCGGAGTCGTCGGTCATCGGTCGGTGATCATTCCACACCAGGCGGTCACCGAAAGTTTCGAACTCGTGGCGCGGTTGAGACAAAGCCCACGTCGGCCCGATGTGGGTGCATTCCGTGACGGTGGGAAGAATGGGCCACATGCTGCAGCCGTCGCGGGAGGTGACTCCCTACACCGAGCTCGACCGGGCCACCTGGGCGCAATTGGCCGAGACCACGGTCTCCCCGCTGACGGCGGACGAGGTCGAACGGCTGCGCGGTCTCGGCGACGAGATCGACATGGACGAGGTCCGCGAGGTGTACCTGCCGCTGTCGCGGATCCTCTCGCTGTACGTCCGGCACGCCCGCGCGCTGCACGCCGACACCGAGAGCTTCCTCGGCAAACCGGCCGCGACCCGCACCCCGTTCGTGATCGGCATCGGCGGATCGGTTGCCGTCGGCAAGTCCACGACCGCGCGTCTGCTGCGCGAACTGCTGGCCCGCTGGCCCGAGCACCCGCGCGTCGCGCTGGTCACCACCGACGGCTTCCTCTGGCCGAACGCCGAGCTCGAGCGCCGGAATCTGATGCAGCGCAAGGGATTCCCGGAGTCGTACGACCGCAAGGCGCTGTTGCGCTTCGTGGTCGAGGTGAAGTCGGGGATGGACGCGGTCGAGGCGCCGGTCTACTCGCACCTCCACTACGACCGCATGCCTGGCGTACGGACCACCGTCGAGCAACCCGACATCCTGCTGCTCGAAGGGCTGAACGTCCTGCAGCCGGCGCCGCGGCACGCGGACGGGAAGAGCGGTCTCGCGGTCAGCGACTTCTTCGACTTCTCGGTGTACGTCGATGCCGCCGCCGACGACGTCCGCTCCTGGTACGTGGCGCGCTTCCTCAAACTGTGGGAGACGGCGTTCCGCAACCCTGAGTCGTACTTCGTCCGGTACGGCGAGCTGAGCCGCCAGGAAGCGATCAAGAAGGCCGAGTCGCTCTGGGACGGCATCAACGGCCCGAACCTACGCGAGAACATCCTCCCTACCCGCTCCCGCGCGACCCTGGTCCTCCGCAAGGGTCCCGACCACGCGGTGCGCTGGGTCAGGCTGCGGAAGCTCTAAGCGCTGGTACGACGGCGACCGCGACGACTGCGGCGGTCAACGCGAACGCGACCGAGAAGCCGACGCCGCCCACGACTGCGCCGAAGATCAGCGCGCCGGCCCCCCAACCGCCGTCGTACGCGAGGTTCCAGAGGGCGCTGACCTGGCCGTAGCGGGAGCGGTCGACGCGGTTGTACATCAGGGTCAGGGTGAGGTTCTGCGCGGCGCCGAAGCCGATGCCGAAGCAGGTCGAGCCGATCAGGATCGCGACGGCGCTCGGGAGGAAGACGAGCGATCCGGCGCCGGCTGCCGCGAGGATCAGCGCGGGTGCCAGCAGCTTCGCGGGACCGACTCGGTCGGCGTAGCGACCGGCCAGCCAGCGGGCGATGGGTGCGGCGATCGCCTGTAGGAGAAGGGCTGTGGCGATGTGTGACTGTTTGTCGCCGGCAACGGCTAGCGGCAGGAAGGTGACGCTGATGCCTGCGGCAACGGTCACCGCGGCGAAGATCAGGGTCGGGGTGAGGAGGCCGCTCCGTCGTACTCCGCCGAGGACCTTTACGTGTTGCTCTTCTTCGGCGTTCACCTTGGCGGGGAGACCGACCAGGGCGAGGAGGCCGGCTAGTGAGGCGATTGCGGCGAGGACGAACAGCGCGCCGAAGCCGATGACGTTGATCAGGTAGACACCGAGCGGGAGGCCGATCACCGCAGGTACGCCGACGGCCACGCCGTACACACCGAGCGCCTCGCCGCGCCGGGCCGACGGGGTGAGGTCGGCGACCAGCGCGACCGCACCGACGACGAGAATCGCGAGGCCGGCACCACGGACGATGCAGACGGCGAGCACGACCGGCAGCGCTGCGGAGGTGAGCAGCACCAGCGAAGGCGCCCCGAGGAGAACGAGTCCGAGCCCGAGGACGACCCGATATCCCCACCGAGCCAGCATCCGCGGCACGAGCAGCTCGACAGCCACCGCGGAGAACATCATCGCAGCGGTCGACAGCCCGGCACCCACGCCTCCGGAGCCGTTGGCCGCCAGGTAGAGCGGGACGACCGAGGTCAGCAGATACATGCTCAAGCCGGACCCGAACACCATCACCAACAACCGCACGAACTGACCGGTCAGCAGCCGAGCCACAGGCGCGGGGAGCGGGTGGGTGGGGAGGTCGCAGGTGGTGGTCATGGCACTTACGCTAGGGACAAACCGGTCTCCACTACAGATCCAGTTCTGCGCCCTCTGAGAGGACCAGTTGGTCGGTGATGAAGGCGGCAAGTCGGTTCAGCGCGGCGTCGATCTGGTCCAGAGTCACGGCACTGCAGGACAGGCGGAGCGCGTTGATCGGTGCATCGCCGTCGTAGAAGTGGCTCATCGGGGTCCACAGGACGCCGTACTCGTGGGCCGACTTCTCCAGGAGGGTGTCGTCGACCGGGAACGGGACGGTGACGACGACGAAGAAGCCGCCGGCGGGGACGGTCCAGGTGATTTCGCCGTTCGGGAAACGGGTGGCCAGGCCGTCGGTGATCGCCTGGAGGTTGGCCGCGTAGACCGCGCGCTCACGTCGGTTGGCCGCGACGAGGCTGCAGTCGTTGGCCAGCAACTTGCCCCCGACGACCGCCTGCGCAACCGGCGAGGTGTTCACCGTCAACATGCTCTTCAGCTTGGAAAGTTCGTCGGCGAGCACACCCGCACCAACCGTCTGATCCGCGACGACATACCCAACCCGCGCCCCCGGCAGACCGGTCTTCGCAAACGAGCCGAGGTAGATGACTCGTCGGGACATGTCGAGCGACTTCAACGTAGGGATGCGCTCATGACCCTCCGCCGGGAACAGCCCGTACGGGTTGTCCTCTAGGAGCAGGAGGTTCTCCCCAGCGGCCAGCTCGAGCAGCCGGCGGCGGGCCGACAAGTCCATGCTCAGCCCGGACGGATTGGCGAAGTCCGGCATCACATAGCACGCGCGCGGCCGCCGCCCCTCCGCACGGACCGACTTCAGCACAGTAGCCAGATCGTCCCCCTCCCCCACCGGCACCACGGGCAGGTCGACGAGCCGGGCCGCGCCGGTGATGCCGACGTACGTCGGGGAGATCGCGAGCAGCACGTCCTCAGGGCCGGCACGGAGCGCGCGCAACGTGAGGACCATCGCCTCCTGGCAGCCGACCGTGACGACAATTGCCTCCGGGTCG
Source organism: Kribbella sp. NPDC058693 (assembly GCF_042715335.1). Classification (NCBI taxonomy): domain Bacteria; kingdom Bacillati; phylum Actinomycetota; class Actinomycetes; order Propionibacteriales; family Kribbellaceae; genus Kribbella; species Kribbella sp. NPDC058693. The sequence goes on along the minus strand of NZ_JBHXSQ010000003.1, from coordinate 565,193 downwards.
ACCTGGATGTCCTCGTCGATCGCGAGATTGCGGGCGACCAGGTCCTGGATGATCCCCTTCGTCCGCCCGTACTGGAAGATCGTCCGCCGGACCGCGGCCTCGTCGTACCCCTGGTCCCGCAGGTACTGCGCGAACAGGTCGAGGTATCGGTGCAGATCCTCGAGCGCGAAGAACTCCTCGGTCGGCCGTCCGGCGGCGAGCGAGATCGCCTCCGGGTAGTGATGCGAGACCTCGTTGAGGAAGTTCATCGAGTTCAGCGCCCGGTCGGTGAGCGAGCCGTGCAGGTCACTCAGCTCGAGATCGGCCATGTCGCTCTCCCCACGCTCAGTTCCCGTACGGCGGCCAGGTCCGCGCACCCCGCCAGCAGCATCGCGTCCCGCACCTCCCGCCCGAGCAACGCCAGCGCCTCATCCACGGCGTCCACAGCAAGTGCCCACAGCAACGGTCGCCCGACGAGTACGCCGGAAGCACCCGACGCGAGCGCCTTCAGTACGTCGAGACCGCTCCGTACGCCGCTGTCCAGCAACACCCCGCAATCCTTGCCAACAGCATCGACAACCGGGCCCAAGGCATCGACCGACGCGATTGCGCCATCCAACTGGCGCCCTCCATGATTCGACACCACAACGCCGTCGGCACCCATCTCAACCGCTCGACGAGCATCTCGCGGATCCAGAATCCCCTTGATCACAAGGGGAATCGGGCACCGCGACCGCAACCATTCCAGGTCCCGCCACGACACGGCGGGCTCGAAGACGGACGCGGTGTGCGCGGCCACCGCCGACAGCCCCGGCACCGCGTCGTGCGCTTCTGTCACTTTGTCGACAAGGTTCTCCGGGGCAACATCCGGTGGCAGAGCGAACTCGTTGCGAATGTCCCGCAATCGGCGCCCCATCACCGGCACATCGACCGTCACCATCAACGCGCCGCAACCGGCGTCCACCGCCCGCTCGACCAAGCTGGTCACGACCCGGCGGTCCCGCAGCCAATAGAGCTGGAACCAGGACGGCGCGACACCAGCGATCTTCTCGAGCGGGACGCTGCTCAGCGTGCTGATGGTGTACGGAATGCCCGCGCGCGAGGCAGCTGCCGCCAGGTGCAGCTCGCCCTCAGGGTGCAGGAGCTTCTGGTATGCCATCGGGGCAACCGCGATCGGAAGCTCCCACCGCCTGCCGAGCACCGTCCAGGACGGGTTCGGCTTTGCCAAGCCGGTAAGGATGCGAGGGGTAAGCGTGATCGCGGAGAAGGCGGCGCGGTTGAGGCCCACCGTCTGCTCAGAACCGCTGCCGCCGGCAACGAAGTCGTACACAGCCGCGGGCAGAACGTCACGGGCGAGTGGTTCGTAGTCGGCGAGTGACTCAGCCATCCGTGAAGATCCTGCCCAACCAGGTCGACGCCTCACTCATCGCCTTCTTGCCGCCGTCGAGGATCCCGGACATTGCGAAGAAGCCGTGCACCATACCGTCGTACCTGCTGAGCGTGGTTGGTACGCCGGCAGCGTGGAGCTTCTCGGCGTAGTACTCACCCTCGTCGCGGAGCGGGTCGTACTCGGCGGTGATCACCAACGCCGGCGGCAGGTTCGCGTGCGACTCCGCGAGCAAAGGTGAGGCGAGTGGATTGGCGCCGTCTGCGGGGTCCTTGAGGTAGTGCTTCCAGTACCAGTTCACCGACGTGTTGTTGAAGAGGTACGGGTCGGTGCCGTTGCGCATCGAGATCGTGTCGGACCCGTAGAGCGTGTTCGGGTACACGAGCAACTGTCCCGCTATCGCAGGACCGTTGTTGTCGCGGGCAAGCAAGGTGACGGCCGCGGCAAGGTTGGCACCGGCACTGTCGCCCCCGACGACGAGGCGCGACGAGTCGTGCGCGGCGATCCATTTGACCGCTTCGTAGCAGTCGTGAACCGCGGTGGGGAACGGGTGTTCGGGCGCCAGCCGATACCCGACGGTGATGACCTGGCACGGTACGGCGTTCGCCAGCTTGCGGCTGATGCCGTCGGCGGTGTCGATGCTGCCGAGCGTCCACCCGCCGCCGAAGAAGTACACCAGCGTCGGCAGCGGACCCGTCAGGTCGGGGCGATAGACCCGTAGCGGCAGGCCGGCGTCGGTCGTGATGTCCTCGACGTGATGAACCGGCTCGACCTCACCACCCGCGGCCCGGATCGAGGCCAGGTCCGCCTCCCGAGCCTCGGCCAGCGTCTGGGTGTACAGCTGCGGTACGTCGTTCGCCTCGCGTTCGGCGCGCATCGCCTCGACCTGCGGGTCCAACGGCATCGGTTCACCCCAATCGGATCGGCATGGACGCATGTCCACGCAGCAGCAGGCTGTGACTGCGAACCGGCTCCCCCGCCAGCTCGACCTGCGGGAATCGCTGGAACAACTGACCGAACGCCGCCCGCCCTTCCATCCGGGCAAGCCCCGCGCCGACGCAGTAGAACGGACCCGCACCGAAGGACAGGTGCTGCAGATCCACCCGGTCCGGGTCGAACGTGTCGGCGTCCGGATGCTTGGCCGGATCCCGGTTCGCGGCGCCCGGCAGGATCAGCACCAGGCTGCCCTCGGCGATCGTCTCGCCGCCCAGTTCCAGATCGACCGATGCCTTCCGGCTGATCAGCTGGACCGAGCTCTGGTGCCGCAGGATCTCTTCCACGCAGTCGGCTGCCCTGGCCGGTTCGTTGCGCAGGGCATCGACCAGCGCCGGCTGGGCGAGCAGCAGCTCGAGTCCGTTCGTGAGCAGGTTCATCGTCGTCACGAAGCTGGCGTTGACCAGCACCAGCAGGTTGTCGATCAACTCCTGCTCGGCAAGCTCCGAGTCCACCAGCGAACTGACCAGATCGTCACGCGGCTGGACCCGACGGTCGGCGAGCATCCGTGCGTAATAGTCGTTCAGCTCGTCCGCGGCCTGGTTCGCCGCCGCCAATCGCTCCGGCGCCTTACCACCAAGGTCGAGGTAGTCGTCGATGGCCTTGGTGCGGTCCCGGAACCAGCCCAGATCCGACCGCGGGATGCCGAGGAACGTACCGATGACCGTGATCGGCAAGCGGTACGCGAAGTCGACGAAGTCGACTACCTGACCGTCCCGCCCGGCCTTCCCCAGGTCGTCGAGCAGCTCGGTGGCCAACGCCTCCACGACCGGTTCGAATCCGGTCAGCCGACGCGGCGTCAGTACGGCCTGGAACACCTTGCGCATCCGCAGATGCTCCGGCTCGTTCTTGAACATCATCGACCCGCCGAGCCGGCGCAGTACCGAGTCGCGAGGGTCGGGGTCGGCCGTCAGCAGCCGGTGGAATCGCGTGTCCTTCAAGGCTTCCTGCGCCGCGTCGTACCCGTTCACGACGACGGCGTACGGCGAGGTGCCCGGCTCGAGGCGGCAGACCGGACCGATCCGATGCAGCTCCGCGAAGAGCGGCATCGGATCGCGACGGCCCTGCTCGGAGCCGAGGGCGGCGAGAATCTCGTTCGCACTCCGAGCAGCCATGTCAACGCACCAGGTTCAGCGGGACCGAGGCCGCCATCAGCTGGTAGCCGGCGTCGTTCGGGTGGATGTGGTCACCCGAGTCGATGTCCGAACGCAGCTTCGACGGCGCTGCCGGGTCGCGCACGACCTTGTCGAAGTCGAGTACGCCGTCGAACTCGTGGCTCGATCGCAGGTAGCTGTTCACCGCCTGCCGGGTCGCCTCCTTGGCCGGCGTCCAGCTGTCCGTGCCGGAGAGCCCTTCGAACGGCGTGATCGTCGTGACCAGGCTGCGGATGCCGCGCTCCTTGGCCTGCGCGTTCACCTGCCGCAACGCGCCGATGATCTCGGCGGACGAGTCGTCGGACATCCAGATGTCGTTGATGCCGAGCTCGGTGATGACGGTACGTACGCCGGTCTGCGCGAACACGTCCTCGTTCAACCGGGCCAGCGAGTTCACGCCGACCTCGCCGAAGCCGGGGAACGCGCCGTTGTCGGACGGTTCGGTTCCCTCGTGGTTGAGCCGGCTGCCGGCCAGACCCGCGTTCAGCACACTCGGGAACGGCTTGTGCCCGGCCGATGCGGCCAGTCGCTCGGCGAGCTGGTCCGGCCAACGGTTGTTGGCGTTCGGCGTGCTGTTGGTGCCGTCGCTGATCGAGTCGCCGAGTACGACGATCGAGCCGGCCGAGTCGTCGGTCTGGACGTCGACGCCGGACAGGAAGAACCAGCAGCAGCGACGGGTCGTCGGGTAGTTCACACCGGTCGGGTCGCTGACCCGGTTGCCGGTGCCGACGAAGTTGTCCTGGATCGACGAACCGTGGAACGTCGTCGGGCCGGTGTTGTCCTGGAAGTACAGGCTGACGACAAGGTCGTCGAGGGTGCCGATCCGCAGGTTGACCGGGTCGCTCAGCAGCTCGCTGCCCTTGACCATCGACGCGCTACCCGATCCGTTGAACGTCAACGTGCGCAGGGTTGCCGGGTCGATGTCGGACAGCTCCGGCGTCGCCTTGTTGGGCTTGGCAACGGTCGCGGCCGCGACCGTCACGGTCTTCTCACCGTAGATGTTCGACAGCCGGACCCGGATCCGGTTGCCGCCGACGGTCGGACGGATGTTCAACCGGACGCTCTGGTCGGTCAGCCCGAGGTTGGTCGAGCCGGTGGCATCGCCGTGGGTGACCGCGGTCGCCCACGTACCGACCCACTCGGCGTCGTTGTGGCCGCTCAGACTCGAGCCGGCCAGGCTCGATCCGGCGAGAGTGAGGGCCGCGGTGACCGCAACCGCGCGCCAACTGCTGGAAATGGACATGAACTGACCTCCAGGCGGAATGGATGCGGACGGAACGTAATACGCCAGAAGGAATCCGGTCAATGAATCAGAATGCATTTCTTCCGGTCTTCGCGCAGGGGTTAGCGGACCGGTTCCGACCCCGAATCGCAGGGGTATTCCTTCACACCGCGCAGGTCGCCGATCGAGTAGAGTCAGAAGGGACGGCTGGGGGTGGCCGGAGCCTGAGGGGAACCAGACGAAAATGCCGCCTGAATTCGTCCTGCCCGGAAACAGTACCAATTACGTGGGCCGGGTCCTGCAGCTGTTCCAGGAATTCTCTGAACGCCCCGCGTTGGCACGCGGTGACCGCACCGCGACGTACGGTGAATTGATCGCCGACGTACTGCGTTTTGCCGCCGCCTTTCGCGATGCCGGCGTCCGTCCGGGCGGCAAGGTCCTGGTGATGGCGGCGAACTGCTTCGACGCCCCGGCGCTCCAACTAGCCCTGCACTTGCACGGTTGCCGGGTGTTGTGGAGCGCGCCGATCACCTCCCGCCGCGAGATCGATCGCTTCGCGGCGCTGGCCGACGCCGACCTGTTCGTGTACGACGATGCGAGCGAGCTCGGCCAGGAGTTGGCGGACTCGCTCGCGCCGATGCCGGCGTACCGGATCGCCGAGCTCAACGCGTCGACGCCGTACGAGATCGGCGCGACGCCCGCGCCGGATTCGGTGTTGCAGACCAGCGGGACGACCGGCGATCCGAAGCTCGTGCACCACACGCAGGCGTTCTACGAACAGATCCTCGAGCTGGCCGCGGCCTTTGTCGCACAGGGGTTCCCGATGCTCCGGCACTACTCGGGGTCACCGCTGTGGCTGGCGAGCGGGCAGATCACCACGTTCTTCAACCTGTTCACTGGTGGCGTGCTGTTCCTCACCGACACCTGGTCGCCGGAGGAGTTCTACCGGATCGTGCCGGCCGAGCGGATCACGTCGACGTACGTGACACCGCCGATGCTCTATGAATTGCTTGATTATCCGGATGGCGCAGAGGTCGACTGCAGCAGCCTGTTCATGTTCAACGTCGGCGCTGGCCCGGCGACGCCGGCGCGGTTGCGGCAGGGGATCGCGCGCTTCGGTCCGGTACTGCGGATTGTTTACGGGCTCAGCGAATGCGTCGTGGTGACGGCGCAACCCGGGCTGACCGAGGACATGCGCCTCGCGTCGGCGGGGACGCCGTACGGCGATGTCCGGATCGAGATCCGCGACGACGACGGGAAGATGCTGCCGCCGGGGCAGACCGGCGAGGTGTGGGTGCAGAGCAATCTGGTCTTCGCCGGTTATCTGAACCAGCCGGAGCTCACCGCGGAGACCCTCGTCGACGGTTGGCTCCGCACGCGAGACGTCGGGTACCTCGACGAGGGCGGCTATCTGTTCCTGGTCGATCGCGTACACGACATGATCGTCACCACCCGCCGCAACTGGGCGATCTTCTCCCGCCCGATCGAAGATGCGCTGAGCACGCACCCGTCGGTCAGCACGGCGGCGGTGATCGGCGTCCCCGACGCGGTCGTAGGCGAGGCAGTGCATGCGTTTGTGGTCACACGTTCGCATGTCTCGGCTGAGGAGTTGCAGGCGCTGGTGACCGACACGCTGAACGAGATGTGGTCACCGGAGACGATCGACTTCGTCGACGAGCTGCCGCTGACGAAGATCGCGAAGGTCGACAAGGTTGCCCTCCGCAAGCTCTACGCCGAACTGCACCCGCAGCCATGACACCCAGACGCGGTCTCGTCATCCTGTTCGTCGCGGACGTACTGTCCGCGATCGGCAGCCGGATCACCATGGTCGCGATCCCGTGGCTGGTGCTCGTCACCACCGGAAGCGCGGCCCGGATGGGTCTCGTCGCCGCGGTCGAGCTCGTGCCCTACATCATCGCGAGCATCATGGCCGGCCCGATCATCGACACCCTCGGACCTCGCCGTACGTCGATCCTCGCGAACCTCTCGAGCGCCGTCGCGGTGGCGGCGATCGCGGCCACCACCGGCCTCGGCTTTGCCGCCCTGCTGGTCCTCGTCGCCGTCGCCGGTGCACTCCGCGGTGCCGCCGACCGCGCGAAGGATCTGTTGGTACGTCCAATGGCCGAGGCAGCCAACGTCGAACTGATCCGGATCACGTCTCTGCACGAAGCCCTCGCCCGCGGCGCGACCCTGCTCGGCGCACCGCTCGGCGGTCTGCTGATCTTCTGGACCGACGCCGCAAGCGTGCTGTGGATCGACGCGGTGACCTTCGTGATCTGCGGTGTCCTGGTCGCCGCTTTCGTCCGCCCGCCCGAAGTCGTCGCGGACACCCGCCGCGACAAGTACTTCCGCTCGCTGGCCGAAGGGTTCTCGTTCGTACGCCGGGACGAACTGCTCGCGACGATGCTGATCACCACGTTCACGATCAACATCTTCGCCAGCGCAAGTACGGCGGTCTTCATCCCGGTCTGGGTCCGCGACGAACTCGGCTCGCCGGCCGGTCTCGGTCTCACGCTCGGCGCATTCTCCGCCGGCGCACTGCTCGGCAGCATCACGTTCGCCGTACTCGCCACCAAGGTGCCGCGCTACCTGACCTTCGCGATCGGAGCCTTCGTCGGCGGCAGTCCCCGGCTGCTCGTACTCGGCCTGAGCGACAACCTGGCCCTCGTCATGGTGGTCACCTTCCTCTCGGGCATCGGGATCGCCGCGATCAACCCCGTCTTCGGCGCCGCCCTCTATGAACACGTCCCGAAGCAGCTGCAGGCCCGCGTCATCGGTTTGGTGGCAGCGACGTCCTTCGCCGGTCTTCCGCTGGGTGCGCTGCTCGCGGGTGAGTTGGTCAGCGCACTCGGATTGACCCCGGCCTTGATCTGGTCCGGCATTGCCTGCCTGGTCGTCAGTGTGTTCCCCTTGGTCCGTCGTGGCCCTGGGAAGGTTCTCGACGCACCAAGCACAGTGGAGGCAACATGAACGAAGCCACTGACCCCTACTGCCTCCGCCCCGGCGAGAGCCTCGAGCTCCTCGCAGACCATCCGTGGCGGAGGTTCGTCGTCCTGGGCGACAGCGTCGTGCAGGGACTGTGCGAGCCGGTCGACGGCTACAGCGAACTCCAGTGGGCGGATCGCATCGCCGCCGAGCTCCGCGCCGTACGCCCCGATCTCGCCTACCTCAACCTCGGCGTCAGCGGACTGCGTACCCGCGAGATCCTCGCCACTCAGCTCGAGCCTGCCCTTGCCTTCGGCGCCGACCTCGCACTGGTCGTTGGCGGCGGCAACGATGCGTTCCCGGCGACGTACGACGCCGACCGGGTCGATCGCGAACTGACCCTGATGATCACCACGCTGCAGGGCGCCGGCGCGGAGGTGATGACGCTCGGCATGTTCGACATCTCGTACAGCCCGGCCGTCGCCGACTGGCTACGTCCGGGCCTCAGGCAACGAATGCGTACTCTCTCCGACCGGACAGCCGCGATGGCCGATCAGCTCGGCACGATCCACGTCCAGCTCACCGACCACCCGTTGTCGACCGACCCGAGTCTCTACAGCAGCGACGGTCGCCACGGCAACGCGCGGAGCGATGCCGTCGCGACCGCCGAGACGCTCCGAGCGATCGGGCGCCGACTCAAGGCATCAGCAGCAGACCGCTCGTCAGCGCGCCCTGGCCAACGTTGACCACCGGGCCGGCGCCCGGAACCGTGAAGCGGAGATAGGCGCCGGCCGGAATGCCTGCGAACAGGTACGGCGCAACGCAGAACGGCACGTCTGCCTCGTGGATCTCCTCGGACTCGAGGTGCACGAACTGCATGGTGAGTCGATCGACCTCGATGTGCTGCTGGACGATGTACCCGCCCTCGCTCAGCGCTTCCTCGACCGCGTTCGCCCAGGTTGCCGCGTCGACCTCGGGCCCGACGACCACGCCGACGCCGCCGTACGATCCGTTCGGCTTGAGCACCCACTCGCGCTGCTCGGCGAGGACTCGCTCACGCAGGACCGCCGACAGAATCTCTGTCCGCGGCACGTGCTGGCGGACGACCTCCGCGTCCGCCGGGTCCAACTCGTAGAGGTCGCTCCACAGCCAGGCCAGGATCGTCTTGCTCGCCAGCAACCAGCTCGCGGTCGCGGTGAACATCCGCACCGACCGGCTCGCGACCGCAGTCCCCAACGCATCCAAGCCGTCGCTCGGCTTCATGCCTTGCGGGACGAACATCCGCAGTACGGCGTCGATCGGACCGTCGTCGACGCAGAGCCGGCCGTCGTCGTCCAACGTGAGCCACTCGACCGGGTAAACCCGCATGTCGAGGCCTAGCTCCCGGCCGCGCTCGCTGAACGATTCGAGCAGCTTGATCATCGCGAGCCCGTCCTGCGAACCTGGATAGGTCCCGCCCGTGGTGAAGACCATCGCCAACCGGTCCTCACCGGTCAGTTGCAACGCCGACCGCACGGCCTCGTACCGCGCGTCGACGGCCGACGCCGGCGCCTGCAGCCCCAGCTCGTCCAGCATCGGGTCGCCCGCGTAGGCATCGAGGAACCGACGAGCAACGCCGTCCGAGTCGTGCGCCCCACCGAGCGCACTGTCGATGTTCGCCTCCACGACGTACGGCGTACCGTCGCTGAGCAGGATGTCCGCGCGAACCCCACCGAGCAGGTCCTCGGTCAACGGCAGATCCTCGTCCAGCAGATCGATGTACCCGACCGGCATCCCGAGCGCCCGCCGCAACTCCCCCGCAGTACCGGCACGCCGCTGACACGCTGCCAGGATCAGCCGAGCGATGGTTGCCGATATCCCCGTCATCGAGTCGTAGGTCGCCGCAGACATGATCGGCGGCCGCAGCGGCCGCCACTCCTTGTTGTGCGTCGCCACCCCTTCGTACACCTCGCGCCACGCGGCTGTCCCCCGCCGCACCAGCGCCGTACGGGTTGCTTCAGGCAACTGTTGCCACACATCACTCATTTGTCCTCCAGTACGGCGTTGATCGCGGCAACAAGCTGGTCCCGGCCGGGCTGGATCGCCCGGTCGAGGGCGAGTGCGAACGGCAGGACTGCGCCGTTCGGGCGGGTCACCCGGCGGGGCGCGGCGTCCAGGGTGAAGCGTTCGGCGGCGACGGCAAGGATCTCGGCGGCGAATCCGCTGGTGCGGTTCGAGTCGTCGATCACCACGAGGCGGCGAGTCTTCGCGACCGACGCGGCCAAGCCGTCGACGTCGAGCGGGTAGACGGTCCTCGGGTCGAAGATCTCGACGGAGATGCCCATCCCGGAGAGTTCGTCCGCGACCGCCAGCGCATCGTGAACCAGGTGGCCGAGGGCGACCACCGTGACATCGGTTCCGGATCGCGCCACTCGCCCAGTACCGACTGGGATGGGTGCCAGCGTGGTGAAGTCGACGTCGTCACGGACGCCCAGGGCGGCAGATGGAGCGAAGAACACGACCGGGTCGTCGTCTCGGATCGCCGATACGAGCAGACCGTAGGCGTCGGTCGGCGTCGCTGGGACGACGGTCTTCACGCCGACGTGGGCGAGGAGTGTGTAGGGGTGATCCGAATGCTGGCCGGCCCAGCCGGTCCGGGAGCCTGACCCGGTGACGACGTACGTCACGGGGACTTTGCACTGGCCGCCGGTCATCAGGGAGAACTTGTGCGCCTGGTTCGCGATCTGCTCGAAGACCAGGAACAACAGCGACGGGATCTGGAACTCGATCACCGGGCGCATCCCGGCCAGTGCGGCGCCGGTCGCGAAGTTCGTGAACGCTTGTTCCGACAGTGGAGTGTCGAGCACGCGGTCGGGGCCGAAGCGGGACAGCAGGCCCGCGGTCAGGTTCGACGCGGCGACCCGGATGTCCTCGCCGAGCAGGAACACCGACGGGTCGGCATCGAGGGAGTCGGCGAGGGCGCGGTTCATCGCCTTCAGGTAGGAGAGCTTCGGCATTAGGGCCTCACCGCGTACAGGTACTTGAGCGCGTCGGCCGGATCCGGATGCGGACTGCCCAGCGCGAACTCGGTCGCCGCGTCGAGGACCGCCTCGATCTCGTCGTCGACCTCGGCCCGTTCGCGTTCGGACAGCCGAGCGCCCTGGATCTCGACCGGATCCCGCGACCGACCGGAAGCGAGCTGATCCGCCGAGCGGTAGTCGAGCCGGGCGCGATGCTCGAACGTGTGGTGTGCGTCGAAGCGATAGGTGAGGCACTCCAGGAACATCGGGCCCTTGCCAGACCGAGCCCGCGCGACGGCCGCAGTAGTTGCCTTGAGCACCGTCTCCGGGTCCTGACCGTCGATGGTGAACGCCGGCATCCCGAACGCCCGCGCCCGACCCGTGATGCTGCCCGCCACCGCCGACTCGACCGGCATCGTGGTCGCGTAGCCGTTGTTCTCACAGACGAAGATCACCGGAATCCGCCACAGCGCGGCGAGGTTGAAAGCCTCCAACAACATCCCTTCGTTCATCGCGCCGTCGCCGAAGAACGTGACCGCGACCGTGTCCCGCCCTTGCCGCCGGTGCGCCCAGGCGGCACCGGTCGCGATCGACCCGGCCGCCCCGACGATCGCGTTCGCGCCGAGGATGCCGAGGCTGAAGTCGGCCGCATGCATCGAGCCGCCTCGACCTTTGTTCAGCCCGGTCTCCCGCCCCATCAGCTCAGCCAGCAACCGGCCGGGGTCGACACCGCGAGCAAGCACGTGGCCGTGTCCGCGGTGCGTGCTGGTGATCACGTCGGCCGGGGTCAACGCTGCACAGACGGCCGCGGCGATCGCCTCCTGGCCGACGTACGGATGAATGCCACCGACGATCTCCCCGGACCGCACGAACTCGATCGCCCGTTCCTCGAACCTGCGGATCAGCCGCACGGTCCGGTAGAGATCGACGGTGCTCATGTGGTCAGGCCTTCACAGCCGCGAGGATCGCGTCCCACAGGCGGGCGCGGGCGGCAAGGGCGTTGTTGATGGTGTCCGCGCAGGCGTCCCACTTGGCCTGGTCGTCGCCGCACAGGTCGGTGACCATCTGCATCGCCATCGGGGTGTGCTGCTCACCGTCCACCTCGATGTGCCGTTCCAGATAGTCGACGAAGGTGTTGAGCCGGTTCGACCGCTCGTTCACCGCGACGACCTGCTGGAACATGTCCGGGATCAGGTCCTCCCGCCCGAACGCGAACGCCGCCGCCTGGCAGTGGATCGGCGCGTTCTCGATGATGTCCCAGGTGGTGCCGGCGAAGTCGATCGACGCCTGCGGTACGTCGGCAGCCTTCAGCGAGTCGACCACCGAACCGCCGCCGCGCAGCAGGTCGATCAGGTGGTTGATCGCCGAGGTGTCCGCGCCGGCCTCGACCATGCCGTTCACGTACAGCTCGAAGTGGCTGATGAACCCGTCGCCGAGTTCGTCGCTCTCCTCGACCATCACGATGTCGTTGATCAGCCGCCGGCTGCTGCTGTGCGAGGTCGGGATCCACGGCACCGTGACGCAGGTGAGTTCGCGCTGCAGCGACTTGAGCAGCGACATGAAGTCCCAGACCGCGAACACGTGATGCTCCATGAAGGTCACCAGCGCCTCGTGCGTGTCCAGGTTCGCGTACAGCGGGTGCTGGACGACCTTGTCACGGGCCTCGCTGACTGCCTTCTCCAACTGCTCGATGCCGGGGTGCGTCTGACCCCAGTCGTAACGGGACATGTCCTGATCTCCTAGCGGTCGGCCCAGAGCGTTGGGCAGTAGTCGGGGTCCGCGTAGTCCGGGTGGCCGTTGGGTGTACGGCGTACCAGGACGTCGTGGTTGTAGGCGGCAAGAGTTCCGTCGCTGAGCGGGAACTCGCGGTACGTGTTGGCGCCGTCCTGCAGGTGCAGGGAGACCGCCCGGCGCGGGCGGTCGCTGACGTTGGCGCCGCTGCCGTGGTACGTGCGGCAGTGGTGGAAGTTCATGTGACCGCGCGGGATCGTGATCGGCACCCTGGTCACCTCGGCGCCGTTGTACGCCGCGTTCTCGGCCAGCATCTGATCGAGCTGCGATCGGTCCCGCTCGGCGAAATGGCGTACGACGGTGTCGTCGGAGCCGATCTCCTGCCAGCGGTGGCTGCCGTCGACCATCGTGATCGTGCCCATCTCCGGCGGGCAGTCGTGGAACGGGATGAACGCGGTGAGCATCCGGTCCGACGACGAGGACGACCAGTAGTGCTTGTCGAAGTGCCAGGGCACGATGTTCGACGGCTCACCCGAGATCGGCGGCTTGTAGATCAGCGTCGACTGGAAGATCCGGATCTCGTCGGTCTGCGCGAGCCGGGCCGCGACCGCGCCGATCAGCGGTTTGCGGAGGATCTTGGCCAGACCGTCGTGCTCGTAGTGCACGTAGTCGTTGTGACGCTGGACGTCGCCCTTCGACGGGTCCCAGTACGCCAGCTTCGGCGGCGCGAGCGGCAGGGCGCGGTCGCGCTCGCCGGCGTAGTACCGCTCGCTGGCGTTCACCAGCTCGTCGGTCTCGTCGTCGGTCAGCAACTTCTTGGACAGGTACCAACCGTGCTCGTTGTAGAAGGCAACGTCTTCGTCGGTGGGGAGGAGCTCGATCTCCTCTTCGGACAACTTGAACTCCAAGGTCATGAGATCCCCTCGAGCTCGCGTTCCTTCGCCTCGTACAGGGCCTTGATGTTGCCGCTGCCGAACGTCATCGCGCCGCGGCGCTCGATGATCTCCAGGAACAGCGTGCGGCGGACGTGCATCGACTCGGTGAAGATCTGCAGGAGCTGACCCCAGTGGTCCCGGTCGACCAGGATGCCGAGCTTCTCCAGGTCCTCGATCGGCGTCTCGACCTCGCCGACCCGTTCCGGCAACGCCTTGTAGTACGTCGACGGCGAGGCGAGGAAGTTGACGCCTCGACCGGCCAGCGTGCTGACCGCCTCGACGATGTTGCTGGTACGCAAGGCGATGTGCTGTACGCCGGCGCCCGCATGCCAGCTGAGGAAGTCGTTGATCTGGCCGGGCCGACGGTTCGGATCCGGCTCGATCAGCGTGAACGTCACGTGTTTCGACGGGCTCTGGACGACGGTCGATTCCATCCCCTGCCCCGCGACCTCGATGAACTCCTCGAAGATCGGCAGGAATCCGAAGACCTTCTCGTAGAACTCCACCGTCGGCTTCAGCTGTCCCGACGGAACGCAGATCGCCAGGTGGTCGATCTCGCTGAACAGCTTTTCGTCCGGCCCGCCGGCCGGCTCGGTGATCTGGATCGCACCCGGCAGGAACTCGTGCCGCGGCCCGCGTCGTTCGACCAATCGGTGGATGACGTCGCCGAACCCACCGACCTCGGCGATGACCACAGTGGTCTCTTGGTCCGTGTAGATCACCGGCGCGGCGACGGATTCGGCGCCCCGGGCAAGCAATTCGGTGTAGGCGCCGGCCGCGTTGTCGACCTCCAGGCCGACCACGGCGACTCCGTCTCCGTGCCGCTGGACGTACGACGCGGCCGGGTGGTCGGCGACGAGCCCGGACGTCAGCACGATCTGTACCGCGTCCTCGCGCAGCAGCAGCGAGCGTTGTCCGGGCAGACCGGTCTCGGGACCGCCTTGGCCGTGTATCTGCAGCCCGAACGCGTGCCCGAGGTAGAACGCCGCCTGCCGAGCGTCGCCCACGTACAGCTCGACGTGGTCGATCCCGTAGATCTCCATTTACGCCTTCCCCTCACTGTTGATATCGCGCCTGTCCGGCGTACTGGCGGCGCCGAGGAGCAGGCTGACGTTCTGACCGCCGAAGCCGAACGAGTTCGACAACGCGTACTCGAGCCGGACGTCGCGGGGTTCCTTCCGGACGTGGTCCAGCGGGCAAGCCGGATCCGGGTCCTCCAAGTGGTACGTCGGAGGCAGCAGCCCGGTCGTGATCGCGCCGACCGCGGCGATCGCCTCGACCACCCCGGAGGTGCCGAGCATGTGCCCGGTCAACGCCTTGGTCGAGCTGACCGCCGGCTGATGCCCACCGAAGGCCTTGCCGATAGCAACAGACTCGGCTACGTCCCCGAGCTTCGTGCTGGTCCCGTGTGCGTTGACATAACCAACCTGCTCAGGCCTCACGCGCCCGCTCGCCATCGCGAGCCGCATGCACGCCGCGGCGCCGAGGCCGTCCGGACGAGGAGCAGTCGGATGATGCGCATCCGAGTTCACTCCGTATCCCGCAACGTCCGCATACCCTCGCGCTCCCCGCGCGGCCGCATGCTCCGTCCGCTCCAGCACCAGGAGAGCGGCACCCTCACTCAGCACAAACCCGTTCCGCCGCATGTCGAACGGTCGACTCGCCTCAGCCGGGTTCTCCCACCCACGCGCCAGCGCCCGCGCATTGGCGAAGGTCTCCGCAAAGGTCGGGAACAACGGCGCCTCGCTGGCCCCGCACACCACCACGTCGGCCTCACCCGAGCGGATCAGCCGTACGGCGTCCGCAATCGCCTGCGCCCCGGAAGCACACGCCGTACCAACCGACGACGTATATCCACGGATCCCGTGGCGGATGGCGACCCGGGCGGCCGGCATGTTCGGGAGGATGCCCGTGAGGAGGTACGGGCTGACGGCGGCCCGGCCGCGTTCGGCGCGGGACAGGACCTGTTGCTCGAGGGTCGCCATACCGCCGACTCCGCCGATGATCACGCCGATGCGATCGGGGTCGACGTTGTCGCCGACCACCAGGCCCGCGTCGGCGAGCGCGTCCGCCGCGACGAGTTGGGCGAGGATGACGGTGCGGTCCATCACCTTCCCGTCCGGCCCCTTGACGAGGTCGCCGGCGTCGAAGTGCGGCAGGATCCCCGCCAGCTCGATCGAGTTGGCGATCGGATGGTCCGCGGGTGGTCTGACGATGCCGGATCGCCCGTACAGCAAGGCGTCGTACGCCTCGGGGGCGCTTCGGCCGACCGGTGTCATCAGGCCGATCCCCGTGATGGTGGCGTTCATGAGCGAGCCTCCCGCAGGGCGACCTTGCGGACCTTGCCGGTCACCGTCACCGGAACGTCGCCCGTGCCGACCACGGTGACGTTGCGAAGAATCGCGGCGACCTCATCCCCGACGGCTGCCTTCACGTCGGCGGTGCGATCGCGGTCGAGTGCATCCGCGGAGAGTTCGAGGAGTACGTCGGCGACGTACCGGCCGTTGTCCGGGGTGATGATCACCGTGCAGTCGTCGACCTCGGGGAGGGCCGCGAGGATGCGTTCCTCGGACATCGACGTGAAGAGCTGCGGGCCTTCGAAACCGGCGACCGCATCCGGTACGCGATCGAGGTGGAAGTAGTGGCCGGTGTCGTCGCGGTACACCAGGTCGCCGGTGAGGAACCAGCCGTTCAGCCGGAAGCGGTACGTCGTGTTCGAGTCGTTCCAATAGCCCGGTGACACGGTCGGCGAGCGGAAGCCGAGCAGACCGACCTTGCCGGGCGGCAGTTCCTCGCCGGTCGAGCTGAGTACGGTCGCGCGGGCGAACTCGTACGGCTTGCCGATGCAGCGGCCGTAGTGGTCGCTGTCGATCGTGTGCGTGATGTGGAAGCCGTTGTGGCCCATCTCGCTGGACCCGAGGCCGTCGATGAAGTGGCTGCCGTGGACGGTCTGTCTGCCCTCCCGGGTGACGGTCTCACGGGTGCCGACGGCAACGAGTTTGCGGATATGCGGTTCGTGCGCGCAGTCGCCGGTGTTGAACCACATCCGGACCGAGTCGAGGTCGTGCCGGCTCAGGTCCTCGCGAGCGAGTCCGGCCCAGGTCACCGCGAATCCGTAGACAGCGTGGGGTTTCCAGCGCTCGATGTTCTCCAGGACGTACGGCGCGTCCTGGCTCGAGAGCAGCAGCATCTCGGCGCGGTTGCCCAGCACCTGGTTGACCATCAGGATCGTCGCGGTGTGCGGGATCGGCAGCGCGTTGAGGATCCTGTCGGTGCCCTGTGCCTGCGGCATCGTCAGGAGGTGCTTGAGGGCGGCGTACAAGGTCGTGTGGGTGTGCAGCACAGCCTTCGGTACGCCGGTGGTGCCGCTGGTGTGCGTGATCACGACCGAATCGTCGGCGTGGTGCTGGTAATGCTGCGGCGCTTTGGCCGGGTCGCCCTGGCCGAGGTCTCGCGGCTCAGCGAGTACGTCGGTCTCGAGCAGCGGGCGGTGCTGGGCATCGGCGAGGACGGCCGTCACGCGTAGGCGGCGGATGTACTCGTCGGCGATCGGCGGGGCCATCTTGCCGTTGAGGAGCGCGGGGATGGCGCCGATGCGGGTGAGGGCCAAGAAGCTCAGCACGATGTCTTGCGCTTCGGTGGCCCAGATCGCGACCACGTCGCGGCGGGTGATGCCGTGTTCGTGCAGCCACGCCGTACGGGCTTGAACGCGTTCGTCGAGTTCGCCGAGGGTCAGTGGATGTTCGGCCGGGAAGTGGTCGACGGGGGTGTCGAAGGTCAGGCCGGGGCCGTTCGGGTCGGCGCCGTACTTGAGCACTGTTGCGAGGACGTTGCCGGTGCCGATGGCCGGGTCCGCGGCCAACTTGGCTCTCAGGCTCTTCATACCGGGTCTCCACTCACCATCCGGGCGAACGCGTGATCGGCGTCCACCTCCACGATCAACACGCGCTCGGCATCACCGTCGTCGAGCAGCAAGGCGGCCTCCTCGAGCCCGCCCTCGGTCACACACACCACCGGGCCGCGTAGCTCCCACTTCGCCGCGATCCATCCGGCGATGCTGTTCGGCACCGACTGGAAGAAGTACAGCGGGCCAATGCGCTTGCCCTCAGCAACTGCTTGTTCGACATGCTCCGCGCTGACGCGATCACCGTCGCCCACGAGCACGATCCCCGTCAGCGCTTCGGCATCCACCTGATTCAGACACCGCTCGGCCGCCGCAACCACCATCGGGTTGAACGCCGACCCCACGAACCCCGGCACTCCCGGCGGCTCCCCGCCGTCCCAACGCCCCTCGGCCAACGTCTTCATCCGGCCCGCACCACCAATGCCGTATTGGCTCCGCCGAACGCCGAGTTGAGCGACATCGCGTACGGCGAGGTCACCAGCCGCGGCGCATCCAGAATCAGATCAACCGCACACGCAGGATCCGCCTCCAGGAACCCGGCATTAACCGGCAACTTCCCCTGCCGAAGCGCAGCCACCGTCACCACAAACTCCACCAACCCGGACGCCTCCAACGCATGCCCATGCAATCCCTTGGTGGAAGACACAGCCGGACCGGTGAGCTGTTTCAGCGCGGCGGCTTCGGAGGTGTCGGCGTAGGTGGTGCCGGTGGCGTTGGCGTTGATGTAGGTGATGGCTTCGGGTGGGAGGTTGGCTTTGCGGAGGGCTGAGTTGATGGCGGTGGCCAGGCCTCGGCCGTCGGGAGCTGGTTGGACGGGGTGGTAGGCGTCGCCGGAGCGGGCGCAGCTGACCAGCTCGGCCAGGCCTTCGCCGGCCTGCAGGACAACCGCGGCTACGCCGTCGCCCAGCAACGTGCCGGTGCGGTGCAACGAGAACGGTCGGAGAGCGCCGTCGGTCGACAACGCTCGGCCTGCGTCGAAGAGGGCGAATTGATAGGGCTCGACGAGGTACGCGGCTGCTACGACTACGCGGTCTACGCGACCCAGGCGGATGAGCGTGGCGGCGTCGGCGAGTGCCGTGGTGGCGGAGACGCAGGCTGAGGTGTAGGTCCGGAGTTGGCCGAAGTCGCGGGTCGGCGGCGTGTGCAGGGCGAGCAGGAGCGGTGTCGTGCTGCGGTCGACACCGGCCTGCAGGCAAACGTCGGCGATCGCTTGGTCGAGTTCTTCGTCGAGCGTGCCGGCATCCGCGGCGATCGCGGCCTGGTGCGTACGACGGTTGCTCGTGTCGAAGCGCGTGACCTCGGCGAAGGCCGGCGTACCCGACAACTGCGCTGCAGGACCACGACCCAGGGCAGTCATGATCGACATGCCGGTCACGGCGACCGGACGCGGTTCAGACATGGCTGGTCAGCACTTCGCGGAGTACGGCGACCGCGTCGTCGATCGTGCTCATGCGTTCGAGCTGGTCGTCGTCGAGCGCGACGCCGTACCGCTGCTCGACCTGATGGACCAGCCAGGCCAGCTCCATCGAGTCGAGGCGTTCGGCGTCCGGCGGGCGCGGGCCGACGCCGGCCAGCCAGTCGAGGATCTCGGCCCGCCCGGGCGGGGGTGGGGTCGAGGTCATCAGACCTGCTGAGCTACCCGGCCGGCCACCTCGGCGGTGAACTCACCGACCGTCATCAACGCCAACTGCTCGGACTCGTCATCGGAGAACCTGACCCCGAACCGGTCCTCGACCCGCACCGACAGGTCCGCCAGCGCCAGCGATTCCAGGTCCACCCCGGCCGGGCCGAGCGTGGTGTCGTCGTCGATCCCTTCGGTGTCGTAGTTCATGTCCTGCAGCTGCGCGATGACGAATGCGCGAACCTCGTCCTTCATCGGGATACCCTTCTTTCGGTGGGCGGTTCTGTACATGTCTGGTTGGCGCCGGCCGGCGCCGAGCCACGCGCGGCGGCTCACGCACTGCTGCTCGACCTCGCCGGCACGCTCATCCCGGATCCGCAGCTCAGCCACGGTCCGGCGGGCCGGCCTGAGGTCCCGGGGCTGGCGGTGAGCCTCAGCCACACCCACCACCTCGTGGTGGTCGCTGCCTCGACGGACGGTCCGATCGGTGTCGACCTCGAGGAGGTCCAGCCCCGCCAGGTGCAGGAGCTGGCCGACCGTTGGTTCGCACCGGCGGAGCTGGCCTGGATGTCGACTCAGCCCGACGGGTTCCTGCGGTTGTGGACAGCCAAGGAGGCAGTCGGGAAGGCGCTCGGGCGTGGGTTGCGAGGGTCCGGGTTGCGACGGGTGATGCCGCTCGGCGGTGGCGTGGTCGAGTCGGAACCGGAGCTGCTGGTGACGTACGTGCCGTGGCCGGGCGCGGTGCTTGCCCTTGCGGCGCCGGTCGGGCTGACGGAGATCGTCGTACATCAGGAGACCGCTTTGCGCAGCGCGGACAGGTCGCGGACCAGCTTGCCCGTCGTTGTCCGAGGCAACTGATTGAGCAGGTGCACGGTGCGGGGACGCTTGTACGTCGCCAGCTGCTGGGCCAACTCCGCCTCGAGATCCACCAACGACCGCGGCTGGTTCAGCTGCACATATGCCGTGATCGCGCCGTCGAACGCGACCACCGCCGCCTCGACCCCGCGCAACGACGCGAGCGCTGCCTCGACCTCCGTCAGGTCGACTTTCAACCCGCCGACCGACACCTGCGAATCCAGCCGGCCCTTGATGCTCACCAGCCCCGTCTCCGGATCCACGACCCCGGCGTCCCGCGTATGCAGCCAGCCGTCGGCCCAGCGGGTCGGGTCGGACAGCCCGAGGTACGGCGACTCCGCGCGCGCCACCTGGAGTTCGCCGTCGACGGCGCGGACCGAGATCCCCGGCGCGGGCCGGATCGCCGGACGGTGCTGGCCGTACAGGTCGGTGCCGATCACCCCGACCTCGGTCATCCCGTACATGTTCCCGAGCGGTACGCCGTACTTCTCCTCGAACGCCCGCGACACCGCCACCTGCACCAGCTCCCCACCCGTGGTCATCCGCTTGAACTGCGGCAACCACGGCGGATCCTGCACCGACGCGAGCAACCCGATGTGGAACGGCACCCCGAGCACCGTCGCCGGCGTCGTCGCAGCGCCGATCGCCTGCACGATCGCGTCCCCGGTGAGGCGCGCCGGCGGTTGCAGCTCGACGCCTGCATGCAGCCCGTAGAGCAGCCCGCCGACCAGACCAAGGACGTGGACCATCGACGGCAGCAGGATCAGCCGCTCACCACGTTGCGGTACGCCGTCGATCTGCGTGTACCGCAGTACCTCCGCGACCAGGTCGTCCGCAGTACGGCCGATCACCTTCGACGGGCCGGTCGATCCCGAGCTCAGCTGTACGACGGCGTGCGCGGTGCCGGCCGGGTGACCGGAGTAGCTCGCCACGTCCGTGTCCACGTCGACGAACGTCCGCAGACCGGACTGCACCGGCCGCTCCGGCGACACGACGACCTGGGGTACCAAACGTTCGATCGCGCGGCGTACCTCGTAGTCGGTCAGCCGGTGGTCGAGCAGGATCGCCTGCCCGCCGCCGCGCCAGATCGCCAGCAAATGCGTCACGAACGCCATCGACGGCGGCAACCGCAACGCCACCGCACCACCTGGCCGGAAACCGGACTGTGCCAATTCCGTTTGCCGTTCGAGAACCAAACGGCGTAAATTCAAACGATCAATAGGATCGGCCAGCCGGAAACAAACCTCGTCATCCGGCCCGGCCAGCAGGATATCGTCGACCCACTCTGCCCCCTGCGTGGTTCCAGGCACCACGACAGCACCATCGGTCATCCGAGCTCCAAAGTTCTTTACACACAAAGGATTCGAAGACCAGCGCCCCCACCAAGGCCTGGCGATGACGCGACGATACGACACGATCACACAAAAGCGCCATGAAAGAGCGGCTCCTAAAAGCCCTCGATCGAGTCATTCGGATTCGCGAAATGGAAACCGCCATAAATGGCTGGCCCGGTTAGAAATCCAGTCGCCCACCTCGACTCGACGCAGGGTTCTCCCGCGCCGCGCGGGCCGGATCCCCAGGCACCTGCGCGTCACCGACACTTGACCCACCGTGCGCGCGTGGGTAACTTTCGCGTCGCGGGGGAGTATCTGTAATTCAATTACCTTGGCGATCGCCCCTGCCCGCCCGCACAGAGTTGGTGACCCCCATGGAACTGACCCGCCGTCAGACCCTCGGACTCGCGGCGGCGACCGTCGCCGGGACGACGGTCGCTGCCACGACGAGCGCCGATGCCACCCCGGACCGCTGGGTCCGCGACACGATGCGCCGGATGACGCTCGAGCAGAAGGTCGGCCAGCTGTTCGTCTGCTACGCCTACGGCCCGGCCGCCGACACCGCCGATGCCCGCAACACCAGCCTGTACGGCGTGGCCACGCCGGCCGAGGTGGTCGCGAAGTACAACCTCGGCGGCGTCATCTACTTCACCTGGACCGACTCGACGAAGGACCCGCAGCAGATCGCCCGCCTGTCGAACGGCCTGCAGCAGGCGTCGCTCACCAACACGGGCATCCCGCTGCAGATCGGCACCGACCAGGAGCACGGCTCGGTCGTCCGGGTCGGGCCGCCCGCGACCCAGTTCCCCGGCGGGATGGCGCTCGGCGCGACCCGCTCAGCGGCGTACGCGCGCTCTGCCGGTGCGATCGCGGGGCGCGAGCTGAAGACGCTCGGGATCACCACCGACTTCGCCCCCGACGCCGATGTCAACGTGAACCCGCTGAACCCGGTGATCGGGGTCCGCTCGGTCTCCTCCGACCCGTCGCTGGTCGCCGTGCTCGTCGCCGCGCAGGTGAAGGGCTACCAGCGCGACGGCCGGGTGGTCTCGACCGCGAAGCACTTCCCCGGCCACGGCGACACCGCGACCGACAGCCACACCGGCATCCCGGTGATCGGTCACACCCGCGACGAGTGGACCCGGATCGACCTGCCGCCGTTCCAGGCCGCGATCCGGGCCGGCATCCAGTCGATCATGACCGCGCACATCGTCGTACCGGCGCTCGACCCGTCCGGCGATCCGGCGACGCTGAGCCGGCCGATCCTGACCGGGATCCTGCGCGAGCAGCTCCGGTTCGACGGCGTCGTGATCACCGACTCGCTCGGGATGCAGGGCGTCCGGGACAAGTACGGCGATGCCGAGATCCCGCTCCGGGCGATCGAGGCCGGCGTCGACCAGCTGCTGATGCCGGTCGATCCCGGACTCGCATACAACTCGGTCCTCGACGCGGTCCGCGGCGGCCGGATCAGCGAGGCCCGGATCGACGAGAGCGTCGCGCGCATCCTCACGCTGAAGCACGAGACCGGTCTGGTCGACCACCCGTACGTCGACCTCGCGCGCGTCGCGAAGATCGTCGGTACGCCGGCCAACTACGCCGAGGCCCAGCGCATCGCGGACCGCAGTACGACGCTCCTCCGCGACGACGCCAACCTCCTGCCGCTCTCCCCCGCACCGCGGACGATCCTCGTCGCCGGCTACAGCCCCGCGAACCTGGCAACCGCGCTGCAGTCCCGCGGCGCGACCACGATCGTGAAAGACACCGGCACGACGCCGACCGACGCCAAGATCGCCGACACCGTGGCTGCGGTCGCGGATCTCACGGTGGTCCTGACCAACAAGGCGTGGGACACCGAGGTCACGGACAAGCAGGCCAAACAGCAGAAGCTCGTCAACGCGCTCCTCGCCACAGGCCGCCCCGTGATCGTCGTCCCGGTCCGCGACCCGTACGACGTCGCGTACTTCGACCCCGCGCCGACGACGCTCGTCACCTACGGCAGCACGGCGCCGTCGATGGAAGCGCTGGCCAAGGTCCTGTACGGCGAGATCGCGCCGACCGGCAAGCTCCCGGTCGAGATCCCGACCAAGGCCGACCCGACCGTGGCCATGCACCCGTTCGGCCACGGGCTCACCTTCGACCCGAAGCAGACCCGGCTGACCGTTGCCTCATACAACATTCATGCCGGAGCCGGTGAGGACAACGTCTTCGACCTCGACCGCACCGCCCAGGCCCTGAAGGCACTCGACGCGGACGTGATTGGGCTGCAGGAGGTCGACATCCACTGGGATGCCCGCAGCCAGTGGCTGGACACGCTCTCCGAGCTCGCGACCAAGCTGGGCATGCACTCGGCGTTCGCGCCGATCTACGACTTCGACCCGCCGGCCGCCGGTCAGCCGAGACGTCAGTACGGCGTCGGGCTGCTCTCCCGCTTCCCGCTGATCCGCACCGAGAACCACCCGATCACGCGGCTGTCGACCCAGGACCCCAACCCTGTCCCCGCTCCGGCCCCCGGGTTCCTCGAAGCAGAACTCGAGATCCGCGGCCGTCGCCTCCACGTCTACTGCACGCACCTGGACTACCGGGCTGATCCGGCCGTCCGCCAACTCCAGGTGGCGGACACGGTGAAGATCCTTGCCCAGGACCGCAAGAAGGACCTGCAGGTCCTCGTGGGTGACTTCAATGCTCAGGCCGATGCGCCTGAGCTGGCCGGGTTATGGACGCGCTTGACCGATTCCTGGACCGCCGCCGGTTCGACCGTCGGCGGGCCCTTCACCTACCCGGCGGTCTCACCCAACAAGCGGATCGACTTCGTCACAGTCGGTACTAACCTGAATGTGCTGCGTGCCGAGGTGCCTGCCGAGCAGGCCGCCAGTGACCACCGTCCGATGATTGCCGACCTCTCGTTCCGTCCCTGAGGAGATGTCCATGAAGCGACGTAGTTTGCTCGCCGGCGCCGGTGCGCTGGCCGCCGCACCGCTGATCGACGTACCGGCCGCCCAGGCTGCACAGGCCGCGCCGAAACGCAAGGTAATGACCGGCGCCGAGGTGCTGGCCGAGGACGGCTGGCGCGCGCTGGCCGGGCAGAAGGTCGGCGTGATCAGCAACCCGACCGGGATCCTGCCGGACTTCCAGCACATCGTCGACACGATGCACGCGTCCGGGAAGGTGAACGTCGTCGCGGTGTTCGGCCCCGAGCACGGCTTCCGCGGCAGCGCGCAGGCCGGCGGTTCGGAGGGCGACCACGTCGACCCGCGTACCGGGATCATGGTCTACGACGCGTACGGCGCGGCCGCGGACAAGCTGGCCGGCCTCTACACCAAGGCCGGCGTCGAGACCGTCGTCTTCGACATCCAGGACGTCGGCGCGCGCTTCTACACCTACATCTGGACGATGTTCGAGGCGATGCTCGCCGCGGTCCGCACCGGCGCGAAGTTCGTCGTACTCGATCGTCCGAACCCGGTCGGCGGCTACGCACGCGGTCCGATGCTGAAGCCCGGGTACACGTCCGGTGTCGGCAAGAAGGAGATCGTCCAGCAGCACGGCATGACCGTCGGCGAGCTGGCCCGCATGTTCAACGCGGAGTACCTGCCGCTCGAGCCGAACGGCGGCCGGCTGAAGGAGCTCCAGGTCATCGAGGTCGCGAACTGGAAACGCGACCAGTTGTACGACGACACCGGGCTGACCTGGGTGATGCCGAGCCCGAACATGCCGACCCCGGACACCGCGCTGGTGTACCCGGGCCTGTGCATGTTCGAGGCGACGAACATGTCCGAGGGCCGCGGTACGACGCGGCCGTTCGAGCTGATCGGCGCGCCGTACGTCGACTACCGCTGGGCGGAGGCGCTGCAGACCAAGCACATCCCGGGCGTCGCGTTCCGCGAGGCGTATTTCACGCCGACGATCAGCAAGAACGCGAACGTGCTGTGCGGCGGCGTCCAGGTCCAGATCACCGACCCGAACCGCGTCGAGGCGATCACCGCGGCGACGCACATGATCGTCGAGGCCCGTAAGCTCTACCCGGAATTCACCTGGCGGGAGGAGACCCCACCCGGCCGGTGGATCGATCTCCTGACCGGGTCCGATCGGTTCCGGACCATGCTTTTGGCGGATGCGACCGCCGAGGAGATCGTGGCAGCCTGGAAGTCCGAGACCGACGCCTGGACGGCGCGGCGGGCGAAATACCTTCTGTACAAGGGCGCGCACCGATGAGACGGCTGGCGGCGCTCACGATTGCTTCGGCGGTGATGGTGACGATGGGAACGCCTGCGGTTGCTGGCGGCAACAATTCTGGCCGGTTCGACCACCCGTACGACGGGTACGCGCCGAAGTCGACGCTGCTGCGCGACGAGACCCCGGCGAAGGCCGGGCTCGATCCCGCGCCGATCGACGCGGCGCTGGCCCAGGTGGCCGGCTGGACCCAGCCGAGCGGGACGACGAAGCCGCTGTACGCCGGCGCGGTCACGCTGCTCGGCCACGACGGGAAGATCGTCACCCGGACGGCCACCGGCCTGGCGCTGAAGTACGCCGACGGCGCCGGCACCGAGCTGCCGCCGGACCAGCAGATCCCGATGCGGACCGACACGATCTTCGACATGGCGTCGGTCTCCAAGCTGTTCACGTCGATCGTCGTGATGCAGCTGGTCGAGAAGGGCAAGATCGACCTGGACGCGCCGATCGCGTCGTACGTCCCGGAATTCGCGGAGAACGGCAAAGCGGCGATCACGATCCGGCAGGCGCTCACGCACACCACCGGGCTGCCGTCCTGGTTGCCGTTGTGGAGCGCACAGCCCGACCCGGCCTCACGCCTGCACATGGCGCTGACGGCGAAGCTGATCAACCCGCCGGGCAGCACCTATCTCTACAGCGACCTGAACCTGATCTCGCTCGGCGAGGTCGCGCACCGGGTCACCGGCAAGACGCTCGACAAGCTCGTCGCGGACGGCATCACCAAACCGCTGCAGATGCGCGACACCGGCTACAACCCGGACCCGAAGAAGAAGCCGCGGATCGCAGCCACGGAGTTCCAGACCTCCCCGCCGCGCGGGATGGTGTGGGGCGAGGTGCACGACGAGAACGCCTGGTCCCTGGGCGGCGTCGCCGGGCACGCGGGCGTTTTCAGTACGGCGGACGACCTCGCCGTACTCGCACAGACGTTCCTGAACGGCGGTAGCTACCGCGGCGCGCGGATCCTCAAGGAATCCTCGGTCACCGCGATGATCACGAACTTCAACCAGGGCTTCCCGGGGAACGACCACGGCCTCGGCTTCGAGCTCAACCAGCGTTGGTACATGGGCGGGCTGTCCGGACCGCGCGCGGCCGGCCACACCGGCTACACCGGCACGTCGCTCGTGATCGACTTCGACTCGCGCTCGTTCGCGATCCTGCTGACCAACCGGGTCCACCCGAGCCGCGACTGGGGCAGCAACAACCCGGCCCGCCGGGCTGTCACCCAAGGGCTCGCGCTGGCGCTCGGCGTCGGCCCGCGGCACGGCAAGGACGCCTGGTTCTCCGGTACGACGGACGGAGCGACCACCACGCTCTCGACCAAGGTCGCCGTACCGGCGGATGGCGCGAAGCTCGCGTTCGACCTGTTCGTCGACACCGAGGACACGGATCTGCTGTATCTGGAGTCTTCGACCGACGGAGCCACTTGGAACAAGGTGCCTTTCACAGTGCGCGATCGAGGGTCCGTGGTTGACCACGACGGCTCGATCAGCGGTTCCGGCGACCGGCACTGGCATCAGGTGACCGCCGAACTCGGCTCCGGCGACCAGACGATCCGCTGGCGATACACGAGCGACCCGCTGTACCAAGGCCGCGGTGTCTACGTGGATGGTGTGAAGATCACGAGCGGGACTGGTGTTCTTCTCGACGGTGAACGAACGCCTGAATCATTTACCGCAACAGGTTGGAGACTTTCGCGTCGGTGACCCCACTTCGTGCATAGTCGCCGTACCGTGGCTGTCATGAATTCAACAACCTCTCCTGAACCCACGGGCCCGCTGCTGGTCCGGGTCCGCGCGGTGATGCCCGCGCTGGCGCCGGCCGAGCAGCGGGTGGCGAACGCGGTCCTCGCGGACCCGGGCGGAGTGGCGGCGATGACGATCTCCGAACTGGCCGAGGTGGCCTCCACCTCGGAGACCACGGTCATCCGGTTCTGCAAGCAGATCGGCGTCCCCGGCTACCCGCAGCTGCGCCTGCAGTTGGCGGCCCAGTCGGCGCAGGAGAGCATCCGCCCCGAGGTGGGCGGCGACATCGAGCCCGGCGACTCGCTGGCCGACGTTGTCAGCAAGGTCGCGTTCGCCGACGAGCGGGCGGTCCGCGAGACCGCTCAGCAGGTCGACGTGGACGCGCTGGCCAAGGTCGTCGAGGCTGTCGTGAAGGCCCCGCGGGTCGACCTCTACGGATTCGCGGCGAGCGCGTTCGTGGCGCTCGACCTGCAGCAGAAGCTGCACCGGATCCGGCGGGTGGCCTTCGCCTGGTCCGACGTACATATCGCGCTGACCAGCGCCGCGCTGCTCGGTGAGGGTGACGTCGCGATCGGCATCTCGCACACCGGCACCACGGTCGAGGTCGTCGAGGCGCTCGAGGAGGCAGCCAAGCACGGCGCCACCACGGTCGCGGTGACAAACTTCCCGCGGTCGCCGCTGGCGCGTACCGCGGACCTCGTCCTGACCACGGCCGCGCGCGAGACGACGTACCGCTCGGGAGCGATGGCTTCGCGGATCGCGCAACTGACGGTGATCGACTGCCTGTTCATCGGCGTCGCCCAGCAGGTGCTCCCGGATGCCCGCAAGGCGCTCGAGGAGACCGCCAGCGCGGTCCGCGGGCACCGGCTCAAAGGTTCCGAGTGACGTCAACCGTTTCCGTCAAAGATGAACGGAATTGAAAATCCTTCAGTAGAAAACTAACATCGATCCTGTGACCTCACCGACCGAGCAGCGCAACCCGAGGACGCTCGCCATCGATGCGGTGGGCACGTCCGAGATCCTCCAGATGCTGAACAACGAGGACGCCCGTGTCGCGGGCGCCGTCAGCGCAGTGATCCCGGAGCTCACCAAGGCCGTCGACGCCGCCGTCGAGGCGGTCCGCGGCGGCGGCCGGGTGCATTATTTCGGCGCCGGTACGTCGGGACGCCTGGCGGTCCTTGACGCCGCCGAACTGCTGCCCACGTTCCACGTGCCGGACGGACTGGTGGTCGCCCACCACGCCGGCGGGATGGAGGCGCTGCTGCGCGCGGTCGAGAACGTCGAGGACTCCGAGGACGGCGGCGCCGCGGACGCGGCCGCGGTCACCGGTCAGGACCTCGTCGTCGGCCTCGCCGCTTCCGGAAGCACGCCGTACGTCGCCGGTGCGTTGAAGGCCGCCCGCGCGGCCGGGGCGACCACCGTGCTGGTCACGTCGAACCCGGACGCTCCGCTGGCGCCGCTTGCCGATGTCGTGATCGCCGCGGACACCGGCCCGGAGGTCATCGCCGGCTCGACCCGGCTCAAGGCCGGCACCGCGCAGAAGATGATCCTGAACGCGTTCTCGACGACGCTGATGATCAAGCTCGGCCGCACCTGGTCCAACCTGATGGTCGACCTGGTGGCGACCAACAAGAAGCTCCGCGGCCGCATGCTCCGCATCCTGGCCGAAGCCACCGGCGCCGACGAGGCTGCCTGCGAAGCCGCTCTGGCCGAGGCGGACGGCGAGCTCAAGCCGGCCCTCGTCCACCTCCTGACCGGATCACCCGTCGCCGAGGCCCGGGCCGCCCTGGAGGCCGCTCACGGCCGCGTGGCCACCGCCCTAGCTGAGCTCGGCAACCCCAGCTGATCGCTGCACCGGCTGGTGCACGACGAGGGTCACCACGATCAACGCCATGAACACCGCCGTGAGCGCGAACGGGATCGGGATCAGCGGATCCAGCAAGACCAGGACGGCACCCAGCGGTACGACGATGTTGACGGTCCGGTCGGCGTTGTCGCGGATGGCGATCCACCAGGTGCCGAGCACGAAGATCGCGATCGGGATCGTCACCGTGTAGGACGCGGCGACCTCGCTGAGCTCGGTGTGATGCGTGATGCTGTCGATCTCGACCTCGATACCGGCCGAGAACGCACCGGCCGCGGCGAACACGAAGTAATGCACGTACCCGTACCGCAGTGAGCTGGCGAACGACGTGATCGCCCTGTGGTGCGGCGGCCAGAAGTAGATCCACCACATCGCCGCGGTGACGACGAGTGTCAGCACCGAGAGCGCGATCAGCGGGCCGAGCGACTCGTGGTCGTGGACGGCCTCGATGATCGCGTTGGCGGACGCGAGCAGGCTCTCGCCGAGCAGGATCAGCGTGAACAGCCCGTACCGCTCGGTGATGTGGTGCGGGTGCCACGGCGTTGTCCATCGCCGCTCCGCCACCACCGGTACGGCGAGCTCGGCGAGGACGAACAGGCACCAGGCGATGACAACCGTCGTACCGGACATCGCCAGCGTGGTCAGCCACAGCACCTGCACGATCGCGATCCCGCCGGCGTAGCGCAGGGTCGCCTGCCGGCTCTCCCCGGCGTAGTGGGATGCGCGTAGCCACTGCGCGATCATCGCGACCCGCATCACGACGTACCCGATCACCACCACGGTGAAGTCGCGGTCGGCGAAGACCTGCTCGATGCCGGCGGCGACCACCAGGACACCGCTCATCTGCACGATCGTGAGCACCCGGTACAGCCAGTCGTCGGTCGCGAAGGACGTGGCGAACCAGGTGAAGTTCATCCACGCCCACCAGATCGCGAAGAACACCATCCCGTAGGACATCAAGCCCTCGGCGATGTGCTTCTCGGACAGGGCGTGGTGAAGTTGGGCCGCGGCAACACTCACCGCGACCACGAACACCAGGTCGAAGAACAGCTCGAGCGAGGACGCCGTACGGCCGGGCTCGTGCGGGTCCCGCGGGCGCATGGGGATCAACCGTGACCGCGTCGTCGTCGGAGCTGTCATGGCGGACAGGCTAAACGGAAATGTCCACCGAGGGGCGGAGTTTCGCGGCCGCGGCCAGAGCGTCGTGAGCCGGGTTGTCCTCGAAGCCCTTGAGCAGCGCGGGGTCCGCCGGCCGGTCGAGGTGCGGGAGGGCGATCTGCTCGTACGCCGCCTGGAAGCGCGGACCCCAGCGACGGGTGCCGAGGCGAGCGGTGCGGGAGCAGTTGTCGACCATGTACGCGACGTCGCGGGCGTGCATGTACGGCAGCAGCGAGTCGACCGCCTCGATCACGGACTCGTTCACGATCTCCGACCACGCGTGCCCGCGGGTGGCGAACTCGTCGACCTGCGCCATCATCGTCGCCACGAACAGCCCAGCGGTGACGGGATCGGTCGCGCCGGCCGCTCCCCGGCGGGCGTGTACCTCGGCGCTGTGCGACCACATCGGGCTGCCGCCGATCTCGGTCATCGGCCGCGTCGCGAGCCGCTGCTCGGCCAGGATCACGCTGCGCAGTTCGGTGCCATCGGCAACTTCGTCGTAGATCTCCGCGACCAGGTGCCGGGCCGGCTGGTACGCCGCGGAGTACGCGCGGTCGAACAGATCCACGTCACCGCTCGCAGCCCGGACCGCCACCAGCCCGTCGTTCGAGATCGTCCGCGCGATCGGCCCGGTGATCGCCTCGGTAGAACGCTCGTACGCCGTCACCGGATCAGCCCCGTCGATCCGGAAGTGCCGGTACATCGCTTCCACCAGCCCGTGGACGGCGCCGAGCAGGATCGCCCGCTCCCCCACGATGTCGGACCGGTACTCGTCCTGCAGCGTGGTCGCGAACGTGTACGGCGACCCGAGCCCGATCGACCACGCCAGCGCCCGGTCCCAGGCATGCCCGTCCGGATCCGCCTGTACGGCGATGCTCGCGTTGATCCCGGCGCCGTTGACCGTCTCACCCTGCACGTAGAGACGCCGTACCGAATCTCCCATCCCCTTCGGGCAGACCGCGATCACCGGATGCCCGTCCGGAAAGGCCGACCCGATCGCCTCGAGGTGTCCGAGCAGGAAACCGTGGGACAGGCCAATGGTCGCGCCCGGCTTGAGCACGCCGAAGATCTGCTCGTGGTTCGCCGCCAGTGCGGCGTCCGCGATCAGCAGGATCACCAGGTCCGAAGCCCCGGCAACCTCGAGCCAGTCCCCCAGCGTACCGTCGCCCTCACTGAATCCCTCGGCCCGCGCATCGTCCGCCGACGCCGATCCCGGCCGGAGCCCAACGCTGACAGTGATCCCGCTCCCGGCGAGCGAGTCGCGCAGATTCAACGCCTGCGCCCGCCCCTGCGGCCCCCAACCCAGTACGCCGATGCGCTCCACCCCGTGCAGCGCCTCGGGCAGCAACGGGAACAGATCCCGCCCGCCTCGCACGATGGACTCGGTCCCACCCGGCACGACCATGCTCTCGACCTGAAACACCGAACTCTTCATGCCCACCAGTCAAAGGGCGGCACGACCATTGCAGCAAGCGCAATGTCCGCACCGCCCCGTTGCAGGGACTGAAAGGCTAGGGCTCCAGACCGACGGCCTTCAGCGGGTTCGGCCAGGACTTCAATGCCGCGTGGAGAGCCGGGTCCTCGGTCGTTGCCAGGGCCTCGGTGTGGGCTTCGGTGATGACATCGGCGATCTTGACCGGCGCTCCGGTGTTGGCGGAACGAACGGCGGCTTCGACCATGGCGAGGCTTACTACGTTGGAATGCACCTCGGACTGCGGGGTTGTCGACGTACGGACCGCGTTGACGAACTCGACCAGCGAGCCGGCGATCTCTTGCGGCTCGTCGGACATGGTGGCGGGGAGGGGCTCGCCGGATGCGAGCTCGGCGACGGGTTCGTTGTCGCCGTCCCAGGTTGCTGTGCCGCCGGAAGTGCTCGCGCGCCAGAAGCCGTTCCAGGACGTTTCCAGGCCCGGCGCGCACCAGCTGCCGGCGAAGGTGAAGCGGGTGCCGTCGGCGTACGTGAAGATCGCGGACGCGGCGGCGTTGCCGTCGAACCAGCTCCACGGCGGGTTGTACGAATCGCAGTACACCGAGACCGGCTCGGAGCCGATCAGCTTGCGGGACAGGTCGAACTGATGGATCGCCATGTCGACCAGGAGCGGCTCGGCCATGCGTTCACGGAAGCCGCTGAAGTGCGGGGCCTTGTAGAACTCGCAGGACAGCGTGCCGATGGGGCCTAGCTCAGCCAGTTGGCGTTGGAAGGCCGCTATGGCGCGGAAGTAGCGGCGGGACTGGGAGACCATCAGCAGTTTGCCGCTGACCTCAGACGCAGCCACCATCTGGAGACACTCGCGAACAGTTTCGGCGAGCGGCTTCTCACACAGCACCGGAAGCCCACGCAGCAAGGCATCCACGCTGACCTTCGGATGCGCGACCGGGACCGTCACGTCGATCACCGCGTCGGCCCCGCCGGCCAGCTCATCGATCGACGTCGCGACCGGGACGTCGGCGTACCCGTGCTCGTCGGCTGCCGCACGGGCCACGTCCAGGTCAAGGTCGACCAGGCCGACGAGTTGTACAGACGGGTTTGCGGCGATCGTGCGGAGCCAGGCACGGCCCATGCCGCCGGCGCCGACCTGGAGGAGGCGCAAGGGGTCAGGCATCCGCAGGCTCCTCGATCGGGCCGGTGTAGCCCTTACCGTTGAAGAAATCGTCGGTCTCGTAGCGCAGCAGGGTCGGCAGCGCCCGCTCGGGAAGATCGGTGCGCGCCCACTTGACGCCGTTCGCGATCACCTTGCGGACGTCCTTGTGGTGATACACCGGGAAGTCCTGGTCGCCGGGCGAGAAGTAGAAGATCTTCCCGTGCCCGCGGCGGAACGTACAGCCCGAGCGGAACACCTCGCCGCCGGAGAACGAGGACACGAAGACCAGTTCGTCCGGGACCGGGATGTCGAAGAACTCGCCGTACATCTCCTGCTGCTCGATCACGATCGGGTGCGGGACGCCCTGCGCGATCGGGTGGGTCGGGTTGATCGTCCAAACCAGCTCACGGTCGCGTTCACTGCGCCAGCGCAGGGTGCACGTCGTACCCATCAGCTTGCCGAAGATCTTCGACCAGTGACCGGAGTGCAGCACGACCAGGCCCATACCCGACAGCACGTGCTGATACACGCGGTCGACCACCTTGTCCTCGACCTCACCGTGCGCGGCGTGGCCCCACCAGACGAGTACGTCGGTGTTGGCCAGCACCTCCTCGGTCAGGCCGTGCTCCGGCTCGTCCAGAGTCGTGGTGGAAACGTCAGC
Organism: Kribbella sp. NPDC058693; assembly: GCF_042715335.1. Lineage (NCBI taxonomy): Bacteria > Bacillati > Actinomycetota > Actinomycetes > Propionibacteriales > Kribbellaceae > Kribbella > Kribbella sp. NPDC058693. The sequence goes on along the minus strand of NZ_JBHXSQ010000003.1, from coordinate 531,923 downwards.
GGCGTCGAGGTTCTCGCGGATGCCGGCTGCGATGGTCTCGTGCATGCCGTCGGGGTAGATCTCCCTGACATGCGGCTCGATCTGCTCGTGCCGGTTCTCGCCCCAGACGAGTACTTTCAGCGTCATATTCGTTGTCCTTAAGGATTATTTGACGGCTCCGCCGATGGCGCCGGCGGCGATGTATTTCTGTGCGGCGACCAGCAGCACGATGGCCGGGACCGCCGAGAGCACCGCGGTCGCCATCACCGCGTTCCAGTTCTGCACCTGCGTGCCGAGGTACTGATAGATCCCCAGCGTCACCGGCCGTACGCCGCCCTTCGTGGTCAGCGTCAGCGCGAACAGGAAATCGCTCCAGGAGAAGAGGAAACTGAACAGTCCCGCGGTGATGAGGGAGTTCTTGCTGATCGGCAGCACGATCGCCACGAACGCCCGGAACAGCCCGGCGCCGTCCACCCGCGCGGCCTCCACCAGCGACGGCGGCAGCGACATCATGAACGAGCGCAGGATCAGGATCGCGAACGGGATCCCGCTGCTGCAGTTCGCCACGATCAGCCCCGGGATCGAGTTCAGCAACCCGATCCGTTCGTACGCCGTGTACAACGCGTTCGCGATCACGATCCCCGGGATCATCTGCGAGATCAGGATCGCCAGCAGCCCGATCGACACCCAGCGGGACCGGAACTGCGAGAGCGCGTACGCACACGGTGTCGCGATCGCGAGACTGAGGACGACGGTCCCGGCCGCGATGATCATGCTGGTGACAAGGTTGCCGCCCTGCTCGTCGAGGGCGCGTTTGTAGCCGGTGAACGTCGGGTGCAACGGCAGGAAGCCCGCGGTCAGCGTGTTCCCGGACGGTTGCAGCGAAGCGTTGACCATCCAGTAGACGGGGAACAGCATCACGGCCAGGATCACGATCCCGATGACGGTGTACGCCGTACGTCGCATGCTGCCCTCCTACTCGTCGACCGCGCGGCGGGTGCTACGCAGGTAGAAGATCGCGAACACGAACGAGATCGCGATCAGGATGTTGCTCAACGCGGCACCCTGCCCGAACTTGAAGTCCACAAAGGATTTCTCGTACGACTGGGTCGCCAGCGTCTGCGTCGCGTTCGCCGGTCCTCCGCCGGTCAGCCCGAGGATGATGTCCAGGACCTTGATCGTGTAGACGACGCCGAGCATCAGCACCACGCCGGCCACCGATCGCAGGTTCGGCCAGGTGATGTAGAAGAACGCCCGCCACCCGGTCGCGCCGTCGAGCTGCCCGGCTTCGTACAGCTCGTCCGGGATCTCGGCGAGACCGGAGTACAGCAGCGTCACGTTGAACGGGATGCCGATCCAGATGTTCACGCCGATCACCGCGATCAGCGCGACCGACGGCGAGTTCAGCCACGGCACCGGATCGTTGACGATGTGCAGGCCCATCAGGGTCCGGTTGAGGATGCCGCTGTCCTGCTCGAGGATCGAGCGCCAGGTGGCGCTCGACACGATCAGCGGCAACAGCCACGGCAGCAGGAGCAACGAGCGCAGCAGTCCGCCGAGCGGGAAGCGATTGCGGAAGAACAGCGCCAGCCCGAGCCCGATCACGAACTGGAACGCGATCGATCCGATCGTGAACAGTGCGGTGTTCAGCATCGCGTCCGAGAACAGCTTGTCGTGCACGACCGCGCTGTAGTTCTGCAACCCGACCCAGGGCGCTGCCCCGGTGAAGAACGTCTTCAGGGTGTAGTCCTGCAGGCTCATCAGCAGGTTCTTCACCACCGGATAGCCGAACAGCGCCACCATGGCCACCGCGGCCGGCAGGACGAACAGGATCTTGGTCAGGTCCTCACCACGGTGGTGCCGGCCGCGAACGCGCTCGCGGCCGGCCACCGTCGTACGTGTCAGAGCCACCATGGATCAGCCGCCGGAAGCCTGCTTGAAGGCGTCCTGGGCCGAGGCCTTACCGGTCAGCGCCAGCTGGATGGCCTGGTAGATCACCTTGGCGGCGTCGGGCCACTTGTCACCCAGCTTGCCGGTCCGGGCCCGGGCGGTCTTCACCTGCTCGGCGAAGGCCTTCATCGAAGGCACGTCCTTGGCGTACTGGTCGAGCAGCGCGAGCTTGGTCGGGAGCGTGAACCGGGCCTTCGCCCAGGCCAGTTCGTTCTCGTCCGAGTTCAGGCACTTCACGAAGTCCGCGGCCTTCTGCTGCTTGGCCTGGTCCTTGTTCAGCGGGACGGTCCAGGCCTCGCCGCCGAGCGGCGCGACCGGCGTCTGGTCCGGCTTGTTCAGCGGGAACGTGACCACGTCCCACTTGATCTTCGGGTTCTTGTTCAGCGACGGGATCTGCCACGGGCCGTTCACCATCATCGCGGTCTTACCGGCGATGAACTGGTCGTTGACGTCGCCCTGCGTCCAGTTGATGACGCTCTTCGACGCCGACCCCGACTTCACCAGGTCGACCCACAACTGCAGGGCATCCGCGACCTGTGGGCTGGTCAGATCGGTCTCGTCACCGCCGTTGGTCCACATCGCCGGCAAGAACTGCCACGAGCCTTCGTACGTCGCGTTCGCGTTGAACGCCATCCCGTACCGGCCGGGCTTGGTCAGCTTCTTGGCCGCGGCCTTCAGCTCGTCCCAGGTCTTCGGCGGCTGGACGCCGGCCTCGGCCAGCATGTCCTTGTTGTAGAACAACGCGATCGTGTTCGTCACCGGCGCGAGCCCGTAGAGCTTGCCCTGGTACGACGTCGCGTCGACCATGCCCTTGATCACTCCGTCGCTGGTCAGCCCCATGTCGTTCAAGGGCGCCAGCGCGCCGGTCGCGGCGATCTGCTGTACGTCGGGGTTGTCGAGCATCAGCACGTCGGGCAGCGTCTTCGAGGACGCCTGCTGCAGCACCTTCTGGATCAAGGTGTCACCAGGCACCGTCTCCCGTTGGATCGTGATTCCGAGCTGCGACGCGCAGGAGTCAAGTCCCTTCTGTACAAGGGACTTGTCCGGTTCGTTGTTGTAGTAGTCCAGGATCGTGAGGCTCTTGACGCTGTCGCCGGACGAGGACGACGACTGGCCACCGCCGCCGTTGTCACCGCAGGCGACCAGCAGGAGCGACACCGTCGTCGCACCCGCCAGCGCGGCAGCGATCCGCTTGCTGATCATGACATCGGGCTCCTTCTAAGCGTTTAACCAACGGACGAGGAAAAATTTCGATGCACTTGTCGATTGGGCGGTAAACCGCTTAACTGAGGCGTTGAAGGACTATGTTCCGTAGGTCACATCGCTGTCAAGAGTTCAGAGGGGGTCGGATCGATGGTCACGATGCGCGACGTTGCGGAGCGGGCCGGGGTGTCGATCGCGACGGTCTCGTTCCTGCTGAACGACACGAAGCCGGTGACCGCGACGACCCGGGCGCGGATCGAGGCGGCGATGGCCGAGCTCGGGTACCGCCGCAACGTGGTGGCCCGGGCGCTGGCGAGTCGGCGTACGCACATCATCGCGATGGCGTATCCGGCGCTCGACCACAAGTTCGGGTTCTCGGCGGCGGAGTTCTTCACCAGCGCGGCGGACGCGGCGCGCAAGCAGGACTACCACCTGGTGCTCTGGCCGGTCGGGAACGACGGGACGGAGCTGAAGGAGCTGGTCGGGCAGGGGTTGGTGGACGGCGTCGTACTGATGGAGGTCCAGCTGGACGATCCACGGGTGACGGTGTTGCAGGAGACGTCGACGCCGTTCGCGTTGATCGGGCGTACGTCGTCGTTGGAGGGCCTGGCCCACGTCGACATCGACTTCGACCGGACGGTCGAGGATGCGGTCGGGCATCTGTACGAGCTCGGGCATCGGCGGATCGTGCTGATCTCGGGGAACCTGACCGATCCGGTGTTCAGCACCTACGGGCCGTACGTGCGCTCGGAGTCGGCGTACCGGCGGGTGGCGGCGGAGTACGGGCTGGAGATCGTGGTGATGGAGAGCTCGGGTTCGACGCAGTCCGGGCAGGAGGCGATGGCTCAGTTGGTCGAGGCGCATCCTGACACCACGGGCGTGCTGATCGTCAACGAGTTCGCGGCACTCGGGGCGGTGGCGGGGCTGAATCGCCTTGGTTACAAGGTTCCTGAGGACATCTCGGTCCTACCGTTGCTGATGGCACCGGAAATGGCGGCGCTGACGAATCCACAGCTGACGATCATGCGTACGCCCGGTCCGGAGCTGGGGCAGCTGGGCACCGAATCGCTGATCCGCCAGGTCGAGGGCGCCGACCCGCTCCCACCCCAGCTTGTGCCGGCCAAGCTGTATCCGGGCGCTACGGTCGCAGGTCCCAGAGCGCCGCGATCAAAGGCCGGTGCAGGTCGGCGCGCCGCACGCAAAGCCCGATCGTAAGGTCCTCGAGTTCAGCAGGGACTTCTCTGAGGCGCTCCCGCACAGCGGAGGACTCGAGCACCAGCCGCGGCACGACTCCTGTCCCACATCCCAACGCGACAAGGGCAAGCAGTGCTTCATGCCCGTCCGGCTCGGCTGCAATCACCGGCTTCGCGCCGGTCGCCCGAAACCACCGGAACGCTGCCTCACGCACGAGCCCGCGCGCGGGTACGACGTACGCCTCGTCCACGGCGCCCTCGCGAGCCTCCACCAGCACCAGATCTGTGACAGCAACCGGTCGACTGACCAGCGTTTGTGGGAGCCGCTTCGGGATCCCCGCAACTGCGGCATCTACCTCGCCCTCGTCCAACCGCGCGAGCGCAGCCGCCGCGTCACCGGTCCGCACATCGAGCCGGATCTGCGGATGCGCCGTACGCAACGGCGCCAACAGGTCCGGCAGCAACGTCTGACACGCGGTGACGGTCGCGAAGATCCGCAACTCCCCCGTCAGCCCGGCCGGCTCGTCAGCCCCTGCGCGGTAGTCGTCCCACAGTCCCAGCGCCTGCTCGGCGTACGCCGAGAACCGCCGCCCCTCGGCAGTCAGTACGACGCCACGCGGTCCGCGATCGAGCAACCGGGCGCCGACCCGCGTCTCCAGTCGCTGGATCGTGCGGGTCAGCGTGGCCGCACTGACGTGGCATTCGAGGCTGGTGCGTCCGTAGTTCAGCGTCCGCGCCAGATGCAGGAACAGCTCCAGCTCTCGATGCTCCACTACAGCTTCAGTGACGTCGCAACCACGTCGGCGAGGGAATGGGCGATCTCGTGCGCGGTGTCCGAGGACTCGGCCTCGACCATGACGCGGACGAGCGGCTCGGTGCCCGACGGGCGGAGCAGGACCCGGCCGGAGTCACCCAGGCGAGAGGTGGCTTCCGCGACGGCGGACTGGACTGTGGCGTCGGTGCCCGCGCGGTTCTTGTCCACGTCCTTCACGTTGACCAGCACCTGCGGGAGGCGGGTCATCGCGCCGGCCAGGTCGGCCAGGCTCTTCCCCGTCTGCGCGACCCGGGCCAGCAGCATGACCGCGGTCAGCGTGCCGTCGCCGGTGGTGGCGTGGTCGGACAGGATCACGTGTCCGGACTGCTCACCGCCGAGCTTGTGGCCGCCGGCCTTCATTGCCTCGAGCACGTACCGGTCGCCGACCTTGGTCTGCTCGACCGCGATCCGCTCCCGGACCATCGCCTGGACGAAGCCCAGGTTGCTCATCACGGTCGCGACGACGGTGTCGTTCGACAGCCGGCCGCTGTCGCGCATCGCGAGCGCCAGTACTGCGAGGATCTGGTCGCCGTCGACGAGCTCGCCGTTCGCGTCCACCGCCAGGCAGCGGTCGGCGTCACCGTCGAGCGCGATGCCGACGTCGGCGCGGTGACCGATCACCTCACGCTGCAGACCCTCGATATGCGTGGATCCGCAGTTCAGGTTGATGTTCAGACCGTCCGGGGACGCGGCGACCGTGACCACCTCGGCGCCGAGCCGGCGCAGTGCCTCCGGCGCGGTCTGCGAGGCCGCGCCGTTGGCGCAGTCGATGACGACCTTGAGCCCGTCGAACCGGTTCGGGGCCGAGCGGACCAGGTGCGAGACATACGTCTCGAAGCCCTGCCCGTCGTCCATCACACGGCCCACGGCCGCGCCGGTCGGGCGCTGCCACTCCTCGTTCATCCGGGCCTCGATGGCGTCCTCGATCACGTCATCGAGCTTGATCCCGCCGCGTGCCAGGAACTTGATGCCGTTGTCCGGCATCGGGTTGTGGCTGGCGGACAGCATCACACCGAGGTCAGCGCCGGTCGAGCCGGTCAGGTATGCGACGGCCGGGGTCGGCAGTACGCCGAGCCGGACGACGTCGACGCCGGCGCTGGCAAGACCAGCGACAACGGCGGCTTCGAGGAACTCACCACTGGCACGAGGATCCCGGCCCACAACGGCGCGCGGCCGGTGCCCTTCGAAGGCACCGGCCTCGCCGAGTACGTGAGCTGCCGCGACCGAAAGGTCGAGCGCCAGCTCCGCGGTCAGGTCCACGTTCGCCAGGCCACGGACTCCGTCCGTACCGAACAAACGCCCCATCAGGTGATCAGCGCTTGCTGTACTGAGGCGCCTTACGGGCCTTCTTGAGTCCGGCCTTCTTGCGCTCCTTGATCCGCGCGTCGCGGGTCAGCAGGCCGGCCTTCTTCAGACCCGGACGGTTGGCCTCGAGGTCCGCCGCGTTCAGGCAGCGGGCGACACCGAGCTGCAGCGCACCGGCCTGGCCGGTGATACCGCCGCCGTTGATCCGGGCGATCACGTCGTACGAGCCCTCGAGGCCCGCGACGACGAACGGCTCGTTCACGTGCTGCTGGTGGACCTTGTTCGGGAAGTAGACGTCGAGGTCCTTCCCGTTGATCTTCCACTTGCCGGTGCCCGGGACGATCCGGACGCGGGCGACGGCCTCCTTGCGGCGACCAGTGGCGCCGGCCGGGTTGATGACCGCGACCCGACCCGTCTCGGCGCGCTGCTCCGGAGCCGGGTTGGTCTCGGAGGTGTAGGCGACCGGGCCCTCGTTGTCGATGGGGACCTCGGGGTCGAACTCTTCGGTCTCGGTGGTGATGTCGCTCACGCTGTGAATCCTCGTTTACCTGGTTCGTCGATCGCTTACTGGGCGATCTGGGTGATCTCGAACGGCTTCGGCTGCTGGGCCGTGTGCGGGTGCTCCGGGCCGGCGTACACCTTCAGCTTGGTCAGCAGCTTCCGGCTCAGGCGGTTCTTCGGCAGCATCCCCCAGACGGCCTTCTCGACGGCCTTACGCGGGTCCTTGTCGAGGATCTCGCCGATCGGCGTCGCGGTCAGACCACCCGGGTGACCCGAGTGGCGGTACGCCAGCTTGTCGGTCCGCTTGGTGCCCGACAGGGCCACCTTGGAGGCGTTGACGACGATGACGAAGTCGCCGCCGTCCACGTGCGGTGCGAACGTCGGCTTGTGCTTGCCGCGCAGCAGGGTGGCGATCTGGACGGCGAGCCGACCGAGCGTGACGTCGGTGGCGTCGATCACGTGCCACTCACGGGTGACGTCAGCAGGCTTCGGGCTGTACGTGCGCACGGTCGTTGACCTTCGTTTCTCAGAGGTTGACAAATCTGGACGTCGGCGAGCGGTCCGCCGACATGAGGTCAGGACCTGGAACGCACAACAGCAGCCCAGAATACCGGCGACGGCATGCGCGGGTCAAAGCGAGCCCACACGCCGAGGGGACCCCGGCTTGGAAGCAGCTGAGGACCGCACTAGTTTAGCGGTGAAGATTGCAGTCCGAACCCGCGTCCCGCCGGCTGATCTACCCTCATTCATCCAGGCGATGACGCCAGCTTCCGAAGAGGGCATTGTGACCGAACAGTCGCTCACCGTCCGGGACAACCGGACCGGCAAGGACTTCGACCTTGCCATCACCGATGGCACTATCCGTGCCGCCGACCTCAAGCAGATCAGCGCATCCGACGGCGACGGCGGGCTCGCCACCTACGACCCCGGCTTCGTCAACACGGCTTCCTGCCGTTCCTCCGTCACCTTCATCGACGGCGACAAGGGCATCCTGGAGTACCGCGGGTACCCGATCGAGCAGCTCGCCGAGCAGTCCAACTACCTCGAGGTCGCGTACCTCCTGGTGAACGGCAAGCTGCCCAACAAGGCGGAGTACGAGGCCTGGGCCCACGACGTGACGTATCACACGTTCGTGCACGAGAACCTGAAGACCTTCATGCAGGGCTTCCGGTACGACGCGCACCCGATGGGCATGCTGCTGGCCTCGGTCGGCGCGCTGTCCACGTTCTACCCCGAGTCGCGCAACATCTTCGACGAGGAGTCGCGGGCGCTGCAGATCCGCCGGCTGATCGCGAAGATGCCGACGCTCGGCGCGTTCGCGTTCCGGCACGCGCAGGGCAAGCCGTACGTGTACCCGGACAACGAGCTCAGCTACACGGCGAACTTCCTGTCGATGCTGTTCAAGATGAGCGAGCCGAAGTATGCCGCCGACGACCGCCTGGTGCGGGCGCTGGAGATCCTGTTCATCCTGCACGCCGACCACGAGCAGAACGCGTCGACGAACGCGGTCCGCGCGATCGGCTCCACCCAGGTCGACCCGTACACCGCGGTGGCCGGCGGGATCGGGGCGCTCTACGGCCCACTGCACGGCGGCGCCAACGAGGCAGTACTGAAGATGCTCCGCCGGATCGGCTCGGTCGACCACGTCCCGTCGTTCATCGAGGGCGTGAAGAACGGCGAAGAGCGGCTGATGGGCTTCGGTCACCGGGTCTACAAGAACTACGACCCGCGCGCCAAGATCATCAAGAAGGCCGCCGACGACGTCTTCGAGGTCACCGGCATCAACCCGCTGCTGAAGATCGCCGTCGAGCTGGAGAAGATCGCGCTGGAGGACGAGTACTTCGTCTCCCGCAAGCTCTACCCGAACGTCGACTTCTACTCCGGCCTGATCTACGAGGCCCTGCAGTTCCCGCCGGAGATGTTCACCGTCCTGTTCGCCATCCCGCGCACCTCCGGCTGGCTGGCCCAGTGGCTCGAAATGCTCGGCGACGGCGACCAGAAGATCGCCCGCCCCAAGCAGATCTACACCGGCGAACGCGGCGTCCAGTACGTCCCCATGGGCGACCGCTAACTCTCCACCCAGCCGCCGCGAACCGGACACCTGCAAAGGACACCGCTTCGCGGCGGCTGCCTGTTTGGCGAGCGTGATCCGCAGGCACGCGATCGCCGCAGACAACCGCCCGTCGAACACCCGCGGAAGGACACCGCTCCGCGGCGACTGTCTTGTCGGCCGCCTTCGGCGGCGTGCGCATTGTGGGGACGCGAGCACGGGATCGGCGCTGGAGCTGCCCCCGCCGACCACCGAAAGGACGCCGCTGCGCGGCGGCTGCCTTGTTCGGCCGCCTTCGGCGGCGAGCGAGCCGGACCCGCCTACACGCGATCGCCGCACACAACCGCAGCCGCCGGGAATCGCCGCCGCGTTCTGTCCATGGGCGCTGTTACGTCCGGCTGATGGGGACGTTGGAGGGGAAGGTTGCGCTTGTTACAGGCGCTAGTCGTGGGGTCGGGAAGGGCATCGCGCTCGGGCTTGGGGAGCAGGGGGCGACTGTCTATGTGACGGGGCGGTCGGAGGCCGGCGGGGCTGCACCTACGCCGTTGCCGGGGACCGTTCAGGAGACGGCCGCGGAGGTTACCGAGCAGGGCGGGCGAGGGATCGCGATCGCGTGCGATCATCGCGACGACGAGCAAACGCGAGCGGCCGTCCAGCGAGTGATCGAGGAGGCCGGGCGGATCGACGTGCTCGTGAACAACGTGTGGGGTGGATACGAGTACTTCTGGGACGGCACGCCGTTCTGGGAGGAGGCCGGTTTCTGGACGCAGCCGCTCGAGCGGTGGGATGCGGCGTTCCAGGCCGGCGTACGGGCTCACTACGTGACGACTGCGGCTGCGGCGCCGGCGATGGTGGCTGCGGGCTCGGGGCTGATCGTCAACGTGTCGTCGGAGGGCGCCGAGAAGACCGATACGGGAGTCGCGTACGGCGCCGCGAAGGCGGCGACCGACCACATGATCGCCTGCATGGCCCACGAACTCCGCGATCACGGCGTGACTGCGGTGTCGCTCTACCCGGGCCTGGTCCGCACGGAGTCGGTCCTGCGAGCGGCCGAGTACATGGACCTGACGGTCTCCGAGTCCCCACTCTTCGTCGGCCGAGCAGTAGCAGCTCTAGCCGCCGACCCGGACGTAGCTCGCCACACCGGGCAGGTGGTCCGCACCTCATCCCTGGCCGAGGAGTACCACTTCTCCGACCCCGTCCCCCGCTGAACTAGCCCACGAGCTGAGGCGCAGGGGATCCCGTCCGCGAACGCCGCCGAGGGCGGCAACCAGAACAGTCGCTGCGAAGCGGCCTCCTAAGCAGGCTCGAGAGAAGCCAACTGGTGCGCCGATCACGTGCAGCCGGGGTGCACTGCGCATACGCCGCCGAAGGCGGCCAACAAGACAGCCGCCGCGAAGCGGTGACCTTCTCGGGGCTCCAGAGGCAGCATCTGGTGCGCCGATCACGTCCAGCCCGGGTGCGGTCCGCACGCCGCCGAAGGCGGCCAACAAAGCGGCCGCCGCGAAGCGGTGTCCTTTTCGCCAGCGCTCGAGAGGCAGCAGTTGGTGCGCTGATCACGTGCAGCCGGGGGGCGATGCGGATACGCCGCCGGAGGCGGCCGGCAAGACAGCCGCCGCGAAGCGGTGTCCTTTGCGGGCGCTCGGGAGGCAGCACCTCGCGCCGATCACATGCAGCTGGGGAGACGATCGCGTACGCCGCCGGAGGCGGCCGACAGGACGGCCGCCGCGGAGCGGTGTCCTTTGGATTGGGGATGGCCCCGGGCGGGCTTGGTGCCTCGGTCCGGGGCCATCGGGGGGTTCTGGGGGTTAGGACGCGGCTGGGGTGGGGGACGGTTCCCGGAGGTGGGTGATGAGTTGGTCTACCTGGCCGCGGGCTCGGATCATCGCCAGGTGGTCAATGTAGTCGCGCGACTCGACGATCAGCCCGTCCCGGATCCGGAGTACGAAGATCGCCGGCACGGTGAACGGATCGCCGGTGGCCAGCACGGTCCCGGCGTACTCGAACTCGGCGACGATCACCTCGGGGTCGGCTGTCTGGTGCACGCGGATGTTGGCCGGCTGGAAGCGGACCACCTCGCTCACCCGCGGACCGTTCACGCCGAAGTGCTCCGCGAGCGCGGCGCGGGACAGCAGCGGGTGGTCGCCGTACGGGTTCATCGGGTGGCGTACGTCGGTCTGCTCGGCGTACAGCTCCGGCAGTACGGCGAAGTCGCGGTCGGCGACGCCGTGGACCAGTTTCAGGAAGACCTCTTCGGGAGTCATCGGAATCCTCACAGGAGATAAACGGAGTGATGACTTCGAATATATGGAGTAACGACTTCGTTTACAACCCTGGGCCGGTTCGCGGCGTCTCTTAGGCTGAGGGCGACGGAGGGGAGCTGGGGTGCGAGCAGACGCGCGCGACAACCGGGCCAGGATCATGACCGCGGCGGACGATGTCTTCGGGCGATCGCCGGGCGCGTCCACGGATGACGTCGCGCGGCTGGCGGGGGTCGGTATCGCCACCGTGTTCCGGCACTTCCCGACCAAGACCGAGCTGCTCGAGGCCGTACTGACATTGCGGCTCGAACGCCTGCGGGACCGCGCGCTGGAGCTGGCCGGCAGCGACGACCCGGGCAAGGCGTTCTACGAGTTCTTCACGCAGGTGGTGACCGAGTCGGCGTCGAAGCTGGCGATCGCCGAGGCGCTGACCGCGGCCGGCGCAGCTGCCGGCGAGGAAGCACGGGCGGCCGGTCACGGCATGCGAGAGGCATTCAACGGCCTACTCACCGCGGCCCAACGTGCCGGCGCAGTGAGGTCGGACGCGGAGATGGCCGAGGTGTACGCGCTGATGATCGGCGCGTCCCGCGGCGCGACCGCGGCCAAGCTCGAGCCGCCGGTGCGCGACCGGATGCTCGCCCTGATCTACGACGGCCTGGCGCCGCGTTCGTGAGACGCCGCTGGCGCTCCTGGTCCCGCCTCCGCCGGGTCCTGATCTCAGCAGCCCTCGCCGTCGTCGTGCTGGTGATCGCACCTCTCGGCACCTACGCCGCCTCACTGCGGCTGCAGTACTCCGGTGACCCAACCGCTCGCACCCGGGACCACGACGCGCTCTGGCTCGGCCACGCCTGGGTCGACGGCCGCAAGACCGCTGCAGACGTCACCGCACTGGCCCAGCGCCTGCAGAGCACCGGGATCCGCGATCTGTACGTACACACCGGCCCGCTGGAGCACGACGGTTCGTTGCCGTTGGCAAAGGTTTCGCCGAAGGCGCGCTGGTTCGTCGACGCGATGCACGCGGCGGCCCCCGCCGTACGCGTGCAGGCCTGGCTCGGCGACGTCGTACAACCGGGCAAGAACCCCGGCATGGACCTCGACGATGCGGCCGTCCGCGAGCGGGTGGTCGCGTCGGCGAAAGCCGTGCTGGCACAGGGTTTCCAGGGCATCCACTACGACTTCGAGCCGGTCCGCTCCGGCTCGAAGGGCTACCTGGCCGTTCTGGACGAGACCCGCGCGCTCCACACCACGCTGTCGGTCGCAGCCGCGCAGATCGACCCGCTCTGGTACCTGCACGCGATCCCGATCGACAAGTGGTGGTCACAGGAGTACTTCGCCAAGGTGGCGAGCCGGGTCGACCAGATCGCCGTCATGTCGTACGACACCGCCATGCCACTCGAGTCCCTGTACGGCGGCTACGTCGCCAAGCAGACCAAGCTGGCGCTAGAGGTCACTCCCCCGAACACAGTGCTCCTCATGGGCCTCCCGGCGTACTGGGAGAGCAACCCGTCCCACTGGGGCCACGCCGAGACGGTCCCCGCGGCAGTCCGCGGCGCCCGCCTCGGCCTGGGCGACTCAACCCGTCAGAACTTCGGCCTGGCCCTGTACGTCGACTTCACCGCCACCGAGGACAACTGGACCGCCTACCGCAACGGGTGGTGTCTGGAGCCCTAGCGAGCCCGCTCCACCCGGCCCTCGTCCCAGACCGGCTCGTCCGGTTCGTACACGGACCCGTCGGCGCCGAAGACCAGGTACCGGTCGAATCCGCGAGCGAACCACCTGTCGTGGGTCACAGCGAGCACAGTGCCGTCAAAGGCGTCCAGCCCGTCCTCCAGCGCCTCTGCGGACTCCACGTCCAGGTTGTCCGTCGGCTCGTCGAGCAGGAGCAGCGTCGCACCGGACAGCTCCAGCAGCAGGATCTGGAACCGCGCCTGCTGCCCTCCGGACAGGCTGTCGAACGTCTGCTCGGCCGCGTGCGCCAGCTCGTACCGGTCCAGCTTCCGTGACGCCAGCTCACGCCCCATTCCCTCGCGGTGGTCGTCACCGCGGTGCAGGATCTCCAGCAACGTCCGACCGACCAGCTCCGGGTGCTCGTGCGTCTGCGCGAACCACCCGGGCCGTACGCGTGCACCGAGCTTGGCGTTGCCGGTGTGCGCCACCGGGGCGATCTTCACCTCACCGACCGGCTGGTGCTCCACATCCGGATCCGAACCGCCGTTGGCGAGCAGCCGGAGGAAGTGCGACTTCCCGGACCCGTTCGATCCCAGTACGGCGACACGTTCGCCGTACCAGACCTCCAGGTCGAAGGGCTTCATCAGACCGGTCAGCTCGAGCTGGGTGCACACAACGGCGCGTTTGCCGGTGCGGCCGCCGGTGAGGCGCATGCTGACCTTCTGCTCGCGCGGCAACGCCTGCGGCGGCCCAGCCTCCTCGAACTTGCGCAGCCGGGTCTGCGATGCCCGGTACCGCGAAGCCATGTCGGAGTTGTACGCCGCCTTCTGCTTGTACATCAGCATCTGCGCCCGGAGCTTCGCGTGCTCCTCGTCCCAGCGCTTGCGCAGTTCCTCGAACCGCTCGAACCGGTGCCGCCGCGCCTCGTGGTACGTCGCGAAGCCGCCGCCGTGCGTCCACGCGGTGTTGCCGGCCGCACCCAGCTCGACGGTGACGATCCGGGTAGCGGTGTTGGCCAGCAACTCCCGGTCGTGGCTGATGTACAGCACGGTCTTGTCGCTGGTCCGCAGCTGCTCCTCCAGCCAGCGCTTCCCCGGTACGTCGAGGTAGTTGTCCGGCTCGTCCAGGATCAGTACCTCGTCCGGACCGCGCAGCAACGCCTCCAGCACCAGGCGCTTCTGCTCACCACCGGACAGCGTCTTCACCTCACGCCAGCGACAGCGGTCGAACGGTACGCCGAGTGCCGCCGTCGTACACACGTCCCAGAGAACCTCAGCGTCGTACCCGCCGACCTCACCCCAGTCCGACACGGCCTGTGCGTACTTGAGCTGGGTCTTCTCGGTCTCGTCCTCCATCATCGCCAGCTCGGCCTTGTCCAGCTTGGCCGCGGCCTCCTGGATCGGCTGGGGCGCGACGGCCAGCAGCAGGTCACGGACGGTCGACGAGTCCCGCACCGAGCCGACGAACTGGCGCATCACTCCCAGCCCACCGGACCGGGAGATGCTGCCGCTGTGGGCCTTCAGGTCGCCCGCGATGATCCGGGTCAGCGTGGTCTTGCCGGAGCCGTTCGCACCGACCAGAGCGACCTTCGCACCGTCACCGACCCGGAACGTGATGTCGTCGAGCAACACCCGCCCGTCCGGCAACTCGTACCCGACACCGCCGACATCCACGTGACCCATCCCCCCAGTCTGACCGGCCTGTACAGCCCACGCGACCAGTTATCGTGACGCGCGTGGCAACCGTCGTTCTCGGCCCGGAGATCCTGCCCGGCACCCGTGAGTACGCGTGGGTGACATTCGTCGTCGAGGCGGTCGAACGCCGTACCGGCCGGGCGTCGTCCTGGAACCGGCGGCTGTACGAGGACCGGACCGGCGTGCTCGCGGCCGCAGTACCGTCCGGACCGATGGTGGTCAACCGCGCGCTCATCCTCGACCCGGTCATGCGCGCGTACGACGCACCGGAGACGCTCAGCCGGCAAGGTCTTCAGCGGGCCCGCCTCGGCGTGGCGGTGATCGTGCACGAGACCGACCACCATCAGGCCGAGCTGGGCGACGCGTCAGCGCCCGATGCGATTCAAGAGCTGAGTCCTGAGGACGAAGCACTGAGCGAGGGCCTCGCGGAGGTGAAGGCGACCCGCCTGACCGGTTTGATCATGCAGGACATCCAGATGGATCAGGCGATCCCCGGCTCCATCGGAGCCTTCAGCGGTTCGCTGTACCCCGGCTTCCAGGCAGGCGTCGACGGAGTGCTCACCGGTCTGCACAGAGTCACCGGTCTGCCACGCGAGGACGTCCTGTCGGCCGTCGAGCAAACACCTCGGCTGCAGCGCTACAACGCGATGGCCGACCTGGTCATCGCGACCCGTCTGGCTGGGCTGATGCCGCCTGCGCACATGCCGGAGGTCCGGAGGAGTCTCAGTCGGCCACTGCGTCACGAGCTCGCCGGGCTGCACAAGTACGAGTCGCCGCACCGGGACCCGTTGGCGCTCGACGGTCTGGGACGGGAGTTCTCCGCCCGCGCGATCCGCAACCTCGAGCGCACGCTCGACACGATCGAGCAGCAGTACCGGCAGTCGTCCGGCGGGCTGGAAACCGCACACCTGCGGCAGTTCCTGGACCACGGCACCCAGTCCGGCAGTGGTGGCGGGGCAGCCGCAGGTGGAGGCGCGGCGGCGTCAGGTACTGCGGCGGCGGCCCCTCCGGCGTGGCGCGCGGACAGGTTCCGCTCAGGCGGCGGAGCGGCTCGGTAGGCGACCCTCTGGCGAGGGATGATCGGCGCCGATGGACGCATATCGTGAGGCGCAGCGGCTGTACGCCGAAGCAATGTTGTCGACCGCCACGGGGCAGGAGCGAACCGCCGTACTACAGCAGACACTGCAGCGGATCGGTGAGCTGGTACCGGCCGCGACGCCGGGCGACAAAGCCGCCGTACTGCTGATGAACAGCTCCATCGCGGAGCTGATCGCCGGGGAGGCACGGTGAACGAGCTGCTGCAACGCGGTCCCGAGATCCCCGCGGGCACCTGGGAGTACGACTGGTTCTCCTCGGTCGTGGCCAAGACCGCAGAGTTCGCCGGCCGCGCCTCCCACTGGAACGGCAAGCTGTACGAACAGCCCGGACAGGTGAGCGGGATCTACTACCCCGACGGCAGCATGACGATCAGCCGTGAGCACGTGCTCGATCCGGCTCGTCCCGCTTACACGCCCGGCCGCACACCGCAGTACGCGGAGCTGTCCGCTGCGGCCGGCGCGACGCGGATGGCCGTCTACCAGGCGCGGCTCTCGCTGTCCGGGTACGGCGCCGACAACGACGCCGACGTCCTCGCGTTCGTCCCGCATGAGGACGTCGCCCTCGAGCGCGGCCTGGCAGATCGGTTCACCGAGCGGTACGGCGCTCGGATCGCCGACGAGCTGAGCGAGCATCCGCTGCCGATCTCCAGCAGCGCTCCTGCGTTCCCGGCGTTCACGACGGCTACGGACCGCCTGCTGGCCCCGTTGGCCGGCGCCACCGGGATGGGCGCCGGCGAGCTCCGCGATCTGATCGAGCGGACCGAGATCCCGGACCGCTTCGACGTGATCGCCGACCGGGTGATCGACCACCAGGTCGGCGACCTGGTCCCCGAGACGCACCGGGCCGGACTCCGCGAGCACCTCGCCGGGCCGCTGCGTCGCGGGCTCGGCGGTCTCGCGATGACGGAGTACAGCGAACTCACGCATCCCGGGTTGAAGCAGACCTGGGGCGACAAGTCGGCCGAGCTGACCGACGTGGAGTTCAGCGTCAACCTCGACGACATCAAGGCCCACTACGAGTCGTGGAACGCCGACAACCCCGGCGTCGAGCCACCCGAGCTGCCGGACGCGCTGCGCGAGACGTTCCTCGACCGCCAGGAGCAGGTCGGTCAGATCTGGGCCGACGCGGGCTGGCCGGCACAGCAACCGGCACCGGGTCGCGAGCCGGCAACCTACGAACGAGTCACGCCGGTCGCTCGCGAGCAGGAGATCGCCAGGCTGCGGCAGTTCCTCGGCTCACACACCGGTCCCAGCCAACGCCCCGATCCGGCGGTCGATGCGACCGGACGGCCCGACAACGTGCGGCAGATCGGATCGGCTCGTCGGCCGGAGCGTGGGATCGAGTAGTTACCAGTCCTTGAGGGCGTCCAGGTAGGTGCCGCCGGACGGGCGGACGGAGCCGGTCATGAACAGTTTGAGTGGCGCCGAGAACAGGCCGTACGTGTGCGTGCCGGTGAAGAAGCCGGCCGACTGACAGCCGTCGTACTCGACCCAGATCTCGCGGATACCGGCCGCCGTGTCGAACCGGAGCACGATCGCCTCGGACGGCTTGGCGACCTGTGGCGCGCACTTGAACACCGGCAGTTTCACGTTCCGCTCCGGTAGCACCTTGATCTCGTTGACCACCTGCTGCGCCGTCGCGGCGTTGAACGACTCCTGTCCGAGCAGCCCGGTCCCACCCTCGGCAAAGCCGTAGCGACAGGCACGCAGCCCGGTCACCGGCGTGTTCACGTCAAGCCCGGTGCCGGCCGGCAGCGCGTCCGGACCCGGAGCCTTCAGGATCGGATGGTCGACCGGACAACCGGCCACCGCCGACTCGTTGGACGGCGCCAAGCCTTGTGTCCTGTTCGGAGCCTCGGCCTTGCTGTCCCCGCTGGAATTACTGTTGCTGGAGGCAACCTGTGACGCGCCGCCACCGGCGAAGCTCCACACACCTCCGATTGCGGCAGCCACCAGTACGGCGCCTGCTGCGATCGACCACGTCTGGCGACGCCGGTGCACACGTCGACGCGCCTCCCGGGCCAGTCCGATGTTCTGCGGGTGGGTCTGTCCGGCGGCCTGGTTGTGCAGGGCAGCCGTGAACTTGGGGCCGAGCTCCTGCTCAGGGTCGTGCTCAGGCATCCTCGGCTCCTTCCGTGCTCAGCGTGGTTTTCAGTGCGGCCAGTGCTCGATGGACATGCGACCGGGCGGTCGCCTCCGCGCAATGCAGCAGTTGTCCGATCTCGGCGTACGACAGCTCCTCGTAGAACCGCAGTACGACGGCAGCTCGTTGTTTGTCCGGCAGCGTCGCGCACAGCGCCCAGATCGCCTCCGACTCGGCGCGGGCCGCCGTACCGTCGGGAACGGCTCGTGCGGTCCGCACCGGATCCGCAGCGGGCGCCTCACGGCGACGGAACTTCCGCCACCAGGAGATGTGCGCATTCACCACCATCCGCTTCACATACGCCTCAGGATCGTCGGCCCGGCTCACCCGGCCCCAGCGCGCACACGCAGTCGTCAGGGCGTCCTGTACGGCGTCCTCGGCCAGGCTGGCGTCGCCGGTCAGGACATAGGCGAACCGCAGCAGGGCGTCCGCCTTCTCGCTGACCCATGCCTCGAAGTCGAGCGGCCCTGTCCGAGCCTCCGCTGCCACCAAGGCTGCCTCCATACCTCCAGGACGGCGCCGGTGGCGCGTTCGTTGCAGCAGGATCCCGAACCTGCCGCTGGACGGTCCGCAGCGTAACCCAATCGGTGCTTGACGCCGGCTGTTCATCGACCGTTGCGTCGTTAGTCTGGCGCGGTTGTTCCGCCGAGGAGGAAGGGCTGCAGCATGCCGGACGGGTACGAGAAGATCGACGGCCGGGTCAGCCGGGCCGAGCCCCAGGCTTTCGACTGGGCGTACCACCTGACGCTCACGCTGGGGCACACGCGGTACGACACGTTCGACCTGTACGCGCGGTCGGACTGGAACGACAACCGGAACGCCGTACGGGCCGACGGCGCGATCGTGCTGGGCGCCCGGACCGCGTACTGGATCGGGGTTTCCGGCCATCGCATGTTCGACGCGCACTACGTCGGCCAGCACCAGCCGACGCGTGAGGAAGCAGAGAACGTCAGGCAGGCGCTGGACGATTTCGTCACCGTCTACCTCGAGAAGGTCGACCCGCCTCAGCCCGCGACGACCCCTGCGTTGCAGGCACTGGACTCCGGGCTCCGCGACACCGTCGTCATCCCGAAGGTCATCGAGGGCTCGCTGATCGATCGCGCCTTCCCGGAGATCCGCGATGTGCAGGGTCGGCAGCCGTACCTCCAGGCTGCGACGGGTGCACTCACCCAGAGGCTCGGCAACCACCTCGGGATGCAGGCCGGCGAGCTCGAAGACCTGCTGGCGCGGACTCCGCCCGGACAACGCTTCGAGGCGCTCGCGGATGCCCTCGTCGAACACGACCCGCTGCAGCGCCGACTGCCGGATGGCTCGTCGCGTACCCCGCCGGCGGATCACGTGGCTCGGCTGAAGGCCAACCTCACGCAGGAACTCGACGACATCTTCGAGCAGTGTGGCGAACCCGGTCGCCAGTTCGATCAGGGCGCCGAGCGGTTCGGCAGACGAGCAGCCACGTCGGTGCTCCAACACTGCGCCCAGGCAAGGGATGCGATCGACACCGATCAGCCCGGCTATCAACAGGTCGCGAGCCTCATGTCCGTCGTACAAGCCAACCTCGCGACCGGTCGGGCCTCGGTCAGCCAGGGGCGCGACAGTGAAGCGCTGGTGCTCCAACTCAAGCTCAACACCGACTACTGGAACGGCAGGCTGCACACCTCGGGCCTGCCCGAAGGTGCGCTCGGGTACGCCGACCCCGATCGCTCGCTGACCTTCGACCAGGAAAAGGTGATCGACGTCCTGGCGAACGCCGACCCGGCCGAGCCGCCGTCCCCGCAGTTCAGGGCAGCGGTTGACGTCGTCGCAACCGAGGCCGCCCGTCTGTGCAACCCAACCGCGCCCGGGAGCAGGCCGAACGACCCAGCAGGACAGGCGATCGAGGACCAGCTCTGCCGGGACTTCGTCGGTCAAGAGCGGGACCGTCTCTTCGCAGCTCTCGGCTTCGACGCGGATCAACCTGAGCCCGACACGACCGCCACGGCGCAGGTGGTGGCGACTCTCACCGAGGCCGCCGCACGAAGGCAGGGCCTGGAGCCGCACGAGATCACAGCGAGGTTGCTCACGGCACCTTCCAACGAGCGCATCGAGAGGGCGGCCGCCCTCAGCCTCGGCGAGCCCGGCATGGTCGTCGATCGCAGCCGTTGGGCGGAGGCCACCAAGACCTTGGCGGGCAACCTCGAGGCCACCATCGCCAAGGCGGCAGAAGCCGACCGGAACGGCCAGACCAAGCTGCACGCGTGGAACCGGGCCACGGCCGGCGAACGGCTGAGTCATCAGCTCACCACGGCGATCGAGAAGGCCGGCCGACCTGTCAGACAAGCAGACATCTCCGGTGACGACGCGCTGCGGAAGAGCATCGCCGCGGCGACCAGCGGCCAGCCACGTCCCGGCAGCGATCGGTCCAGCGGCTCGGAGTCAGCGGCGAGACGAGGTCACCAACCGGACAAATCCAGCCAGCGGTTCACCGGGCGCTAGCTCAGCGGGTGGCGCGAAGTACGCGGAAGCCCTTCGCGCTGCCGACCCGCTCGCACGGGAAGCCCTGCTCGGTCATCCAGCGCTGCAAGGAATCGCCGCCCAGGTTCTTGCCGACGACGAACCACGCCACGCCATCAGGCGCAAGCCGGGCCAGCCAGTGCAGCAGCATCTTGTGCAGCTCCGGCTTGCCGATGTGGATCGCCGGGTTCGACCAGATCTCGTCGAACAACAGATCCTCGGGTACGTCGTCCGGCAGCGCCGCGTGCACCCGATCCGCAACCCCCGCGGCCGCCGCGTTCACCCCGGTCAGCTCCAGCGCCCGGTTGTTCACGTCGACCGCCCACACCGTCGCCTTTGGGGCCTCCAACGCCAGCGCACACGCGATCGGTCCGTAGCCACAGCCCAGGTCGAGGAACGTGCCTGCCCGCTTGGGCGGCTCCGTCTCCCGCAACAGCACCGCCGTACCGATGTCCAAACGGTCCCGGGAGAACACACCGGTCGCCGTCGTGAAGACGTACGGCTTCCCCCAGATCCGCGCCTCGACGGTACGCCGTACGTCCGCCGACTGCGGGTCCGCGGAGAAGAAGTGGTCACCCACGCTGATGCACCTCTCCCCTGACCTGCCGGGCCTGCAGCGCCCGCGCGGCCAGCTCGTCGTCCGCCGGGTACCGCACTTCCTCCAGCGTCAGCCCATGCGCCGGCAACACAGACACAGCCGAGTCCCGCACCTTCGCAGCCAGTACAACGCCTGGCCACTCCACGTCCCGCCGTCCGTCGCCCACCGGGATCATCGAACCGACGAGAGCCCGCACCATCGAGTGACAGAAGGCATCCGCGATCACAGTCCCCTCCAGCTGCCCGACACCCGTCCGTTGCCACGAGAAGTCCAACAGCGCCCGCACTGTGCTGGCACCCTCCCGCTTCTTGCAGTACGCCGCGAAGTCGTGCTCCCCGAGCAGACCGGCCGCGGCCGCGTTCATCCGGTCCACATCGAGCGGGCCCACTCGGAGTACATGTCCCCGGGTCAGCGGGTCCCAGCCGGCCGGGTCGTCGCACAGGCGGTACACGTACCGGCGGGCCAGAGCGGAGAACCTGGCGTCAAAGCCCTCTGGAGCCGCCGTGACGGCTGTGACAGCTACATCCTCGGGCAGGACGCCGTTCAGCCCTCTCAAGAGCCTCAGCGGGTCTACAGCGCCTTCCACGTCCACATGCGTGACCTGGCCCCGGGCATGGACTCCCGTGTCGGTCCGGCCGGCACAGGTCACGGTCAGCGGCTCCGGCAGCCGCAGTACGACCCGGATGGCCTCTTCCAGCGTGCCCTGCACGGTACGGAGTCCCTCTTGACGCGCCCAGCCGTGGAAGCCGGTTCCGTCGTACCTGAGGTCTATCCGCCAACGCACACGGCAATCTAACGCAACAGAGCCCCCTCACCGTGCGGTGAGGGGGCTCTGAAGGAGTGCTTACTTGTCGTCGTCCTCGGTCTCGCCGGCCTTGGCGAAGCCCGCGGCCTCGGCGTCCGCCTCGGTCTTGAACCAGACCTCGGCGACCGTCTGGTCGTACCACGGCGACTCGGTGGTGTGGTACTTCATCGAGTTCTCGTTGCCCTTGATGGTGAAGCCCTCGGGCGCGGAGCCGTCCTCGAGCGGCGCGGCGGAGTTGTCGAACTTACCCGCGACGACGTCCTGGACCTTCTCGTCCTCCTTCGGCTCTTCAGCCTTCGGAGCGGCCGCCTTCTTGGCCGGAGCCTTCTTGGCGGTCTTCTTCGCCTTCGGCGACTCGGCCAGCGCCTCGACCAGCTCGATCTTCACCATCGGCGCGTTGTCGCCCTTACGCGGACCGAGCTTGGTGATCCGGGTGTAGCCACCCGGACGGTCGGCGTACCGCTCGCCGATCTCGGTGAAGAGCACGTGCACGACGCTCTTGTCCTTGATCCGCTTCATCACCTGACGGCGCGAGTTCAGGTCACCACGCTTCGCCTTGGTGATCATCTGCTCCGCCAGCGGCTGCAGGCGCTTGGCCTTGGCCGCGGTGGTGGTGATCGCGCCGTGCTCGAACAGCGACGTCGCGAGGTTGCTGAGGATCAGCTTCTCGTGCGCCGGGCTGCCGCCCAGCCGTGCACCCTTGGTGGGGGTTGGCATCTCGTAACTCCAGGAATCTCAGGCCCGTCGGGCCGAAGGGTTAGGGCCCGACGGGCCTTTGGTCAGCTCAGTACTGCTCGGTCTCGGCGAAGCTCTCGTCCTCGTCGTCCGCCTCGTTGCCATAGGCACCGGAAGCGGCGCGCAGGTCGAACCCGGGCGGGGAGTCCTTCAGCGACAGGCCCATCTCGGCCAGCTTCAGCTTGACCTCGTCGATCGACTTGGAGCCGAAGTTCCGGATGTCCAGCAGGTCCTGCTCGCTGCGCGAGATCAGCTCACCCACGGTGTGGATGCCCTCGCGCTTCAGGCAGTTGTACGACCGGACGGTCAGCTGCAGGTCCTCGACCGGCAGGGCCAGGTCGGCGGCCATCTGCTCGTCCACCGGCGACGGGCCGATGTCGATGCCCTCGGCCTCGACGTTCAGCTCGCGGGCCAGACCGAACAGCTCGACCAGGGTCTTACCGGCCGACGCGACGGCGTCGCGGGGCAGCATCGACGGCTTGGTCTCGACGTCGACCACGAGGCGGTCGAAGTCGGTGCGCTGCTCGACACGGGTCGCCTCGACCTTGTAGGTGACCTTGAGCACCGGCGAGTAGATCGAGTCGACCGGCATCCGGCCGATCTCGGCGTCGGCGGACTTGTTCTGTACGGCGGACACGTAACCGCGGCCGCGCTCGACGACCAGCTCCATCTCGAGCCGGCCCTTCTCGTTCAGGGTGGCGATCTTCAGGTCCGGGTTGTGCACCTCGACACCGGCCGGCGGCGCGATGTCGGCGGCGGTCACGTCACCGGGGCCCTGCTTGCGCAGGTACATGGTGACCGGCTCGTCGTGCTCCGACGAGACGACCAGGTCCTTCAGGTTCAGGATCAGCTGGGTGGCGTCTTCCTTGACCCCGGCAACGGTCGAGAACTCGTGCAGGACACCGTCGATCTTGATGCTGGTGACGGCTGCACCCGGGATGGAGGACAGCAGGGTCCGGCGGATCGAGTTACCGAGGGTGTAACCGAAGCCCGGCTCCAGCGGCTCGATCACGAACCGCGAGCGGTACTCGTCGACGACCTCTTCGGTCAGGGTGGGGCGTTGTGCGATAAGCAACTTCGTGTTCCTTCTCTGTCGCGACGACCACTATTTGAGGTCGCGATGGTTCGAAGTCCGCGCCGGACCGGCCGGCAGCCCGGGGGCCACCGGCCGGTACGCGGTCAGTTCTTCGAGTAGAGCTCGACGATCAGGTGCTCGGCGACCTGGGTGTCGATCTGCTGCCGGGTCGGCAGCTGGTGGACGAGGATCCGCAGCCGCTCGGGCATCACCTCGAGCCACGCGGGGACGACGCGCTCGGCGTGCGTCTCGCGGGCGATGATGAACGGCGTCGTCTCGACCGACTTCTGCTTGACATCGATGATGTCGTGCGCAGCCACCCGGTACGACGGGATGTTCACCTTGACGCCGTTCACGGTGAAGTGACCGTGGACGACGAGCTGACGGGCCTGCCGACGGGTCCGGGCCAGGCCGGAGCGGTAGACCACGTTGTCCAGGCGGGACTCGAGGATCTGCAGCAGGTTGTCACCGGTCTTGCCGGAGCGCCGCGAGGCCTCCTCGTAGTACCGGCGGAACTGCTTCTCGAGAACGCCGTACGAGTAACGCGCCTTCTGCTTCTCGCGCAGCTGGAGCAGGTACTCGCTCTCCTTCGGGCGGCCGCGGCCGTGCATACCCGGCGGGTACGGACGACGCTCGAACGCCTTGTCGCCACCGACGAGGTCGACCCCGAGACGGCGCGACTTCTTGGTCATAGGTCCGGTGTAACGGGCCATGGTTCGCTACCTTCCTCTCTCTGGGGTCAGACCCGGCGCCGCTTGGGCGGGCGGCATCCGTTGTGGGCGACTGGGGTGACGTCCTGGATGGTGCCGACCTCGAGGCCGACCGCACCCAGTGAACGGATCGCGGTCTCACGGCCGGAGCCGGGACCCTTCACGAACACGTCGATCTTGCGCATGCCGTGCTCCATCGCCCGGCGCCCGGCGGCCTCGGCGGCCATCTGGGCGGCGAACGGGGTCGACTTGCGCGAACCCTTGAAGCCGACGGTCCCCGCGGAAGCCCACGAGATGACCGCGCCGGTCGGGTCGGTGATCGTCACGATCGTGTTGTTGAACGTGCTCTTGATGTGCGCGTGGCCGGCGGCCACGTTCTTCTTCTCCTTGCGGCGCACCTTCTTCGCGCCGGCCGCGCTGCGGCTCTTGGGAGGCATAGGTCAGTTGCTCCTGGGCTGGTCGACGGAATCGTATGCAGGCATCCGGATCACTTCTTCTTCTTGCCGGCGATCGCCTTACGGCGACCCTTGCGGCTGCGGGCGTTGGTCCGCGTGCGCTGACCACGCACCGGCAGGCCGCTGCGGTGCCGGCGACCCTGGTACGACCCGATCTCGATCTTGCGGCGGATGTCCGCGGTCACCTCGCGACGGAGGTCACCTTCGATCTTGTAGTTGCCTTCGATCCAGTCCCGGAGCTTCACCAGCTCGTCGTCGCCCAGTTCGTGGACGCGCTTGTCACCGGAGATGCCGGTGGCTTCGAGCGTCTTCAGGGCGCGAGTACGACCTACACCGAAGATGTAGGTGAGAGCGACCTCGATGCGCTTGTCGCGCGGCAGGTCGACCCCTACGAGGCGTGCCATGTGGCGGTGTTCCTTTCGTCGGCAGAGGTGTGGTGGCGCGCCGCGTCCCCGCCCGCCTCGGTGAGAAGTTGTTTTTCACCGGCAGGGCCCCGGCCTCTGTTCCGGGGGCAACATCCGGGAAGTTTCTCCCGGATGAGCGTGCGCGCTGTGGTGCGAAAGTGCCTGTGTACTGCGTCGAGCTTTGTCAGCCCTGCCGCTGCTTGTGCCGCGGGTTCTCGCAGATCACCATGACCCGGCCGTGACGGCGGATCACCTTGCACTTGTCGCAGATCTTCTTGACGCTCGGATTGACCTTCATCGAGCTACTTTCTTCGACAGGTGTTGGTGGTTGTTACTTGTACCGATAGACGATCCGACCCCTGGTGAGGTCGTACGGCGACAGCTCCACGACGACCCGGTCCTCGGGGAGGATTCGGATGTAGTGCTGCCTCATCTTGCCGCTGATGTGCGCGAGCACTTTGTGCCCGTTGGACAGCTCAACACGGAACATCGCGTTCGGCAGGGCCTCGACGATGGTGCCCTCGAGTTCGATTACTCCCTCTTTTTTGGGCATGTCCTCGCACTTCTGTAGACGTGACTGGCTATGGCTACAAAGAGCCAAGGAAAAAGTGTACGCCACGCACCCATGCGAAACCCAATCGAGCCCTCCGGTCAGGTATTGGTGGCCGCCCACTGCTCGCCCGCGCGCCACACCTGTTCGGGCATCAGATCCAGAAGATCACAGGCTGCATCCATCTGTGCGAGCGCAGTGACGGAATCGCGGTACGCCGGAAGGATCGCCACGAACCGACGCCCTTCACAGCTGAACCCGAACGGCGGTACGTCGGCCAGCGCCTCGACCGCCCGCGGGTGCAGGACCGCCATCGCATGGTCCTCGCGGCCGTTGAACAAGCGGTACTGCGCCGGCAGGCCGTCGAGCGTGAGCGGTAGGGGCAGCAGACTGGCGGCCGCGACCGGCGAAAGGCCGGCGGGCAGCACCTGCATCGGCGGCAGGGGGCGATCCACCTGCAGGTCGAGGAAGTCGAACCCGAGCTCACGCCGCCGTACCTTGTGCCGGAACCGTCCGGTCCAGAACTCCCGGCCCCGATGCCGTCCGGTGGTCACATCCACGACCGCGGCACCCGGATCGGCGTCGAACGGTGGGAACGGCCAACGATCCCGCAGCTCCGCGTCCGACGCGCTGACCCGCCAGCCGAGCTGGTGCGCCGTGTCGGCCCACGACTGCTTGCGGCGGCCGTCACCGATCCGCAGCGCCAGCGTGAACCCGATCAGCACCAGGAACCAGGCCAGCACGAACCAGCCCACCCAGCGCGGCTCCAGCAGCAGCCCGACGATCGCCAGCGGTACGGCGATCGCGAACCAGATCACGTAGACGACCGCAGACCCCTGATGCAGCTGCCACGCCCAATCCGGCCGGAGCCATGGGGCGGCGAGGCGGCGACTGACCGGGGCGGCCGTCAACGGCGCCTGCCGAGGCCGCCGAGGGCGATGATCGCCCAGGGGATCAGCAGCCAGACCGGCCAGAAGGACGGCCAGTGCCCGCCGTTACCGAGCCCGATCACGAACCAGATCACGACGTTGATCGCCACCACGCCGGTGAAACCGCCACCCAGCGCACCGATTCCGCGCTTGTGCGGGTGGCTGTCCTTCTTCCGCTCCGGGAAGTTGCCCGGCTCCGGGGCCGGCTTGGCGTCCTGCACGACCTCGGGCGTCTGGTACGTGCGCACCGGCGGCAGATCCCGCACCAGCGGCTCGAGCTCGCCGTACGTCTGGACGGTGTAGAGCTGGTCGAGGCGGGAGGAGAACTCGGGCTGATCCAGCCGGCCGTCCGCGAACGCGTCCCGCAACCGTCCGGCGATCTTGTCGCGGTCGGCTTCGGTGAAACGCTGGTACGGCTGGTACTGGGGCATGTCTCAAGTGTGCCTCAGCTACGGGGCGCTCCGCGTCCCCCGACGGGTGGACCCCCGGAGTCCGTCAATCAGCCAGCGCGCCGAACGTGATCCCCAACTCGGCCAGCTTGGCCTCACCGCCGTCGATCGCGGTCAGCACCCACGGCCCTTGCGGAGTGAGAGTGAACGTGTGCTCGGTGTGCGCGGCCGACCGGCCGTCGTCGGTGACGACCGTCCAGTCGTCCTCGAGCGTGTGGTTGTCCTGCTTGCCGAGCGTGAGCATCGGCTCGACGGCCAGCGCCATCCCCTCGACCAGCTTCGGGCCGCGACCGGGGCGGCCGAAGTTCGGCACGTTCGGCGGCTGGTGCATGGCCGAGCCGATCCCGTGCCCGACGAAGTCCTCGACGATCCCGTACGACGAGTTGGCGCGGACGTGCGCCTCGATCGCCGCCGAGATATCGGTCAACCGGCCGCCGAGCCGGGCCGCGGCGAACCCGCGCCACATCGACTCCTCGCAGATCCGGCCGAGCTCGAGCAGCTCGTCCGCGACCTGGCCGACCGGAACGGTGATCGCGGCGTCGCCGTGCCAGCCGTCGACGATCGCGCCGCAGTCGATCGAGATCAGATCGCCGTCGGCCAGCACCCGGCCGCCCGGGATGCCGTGCACGATCTCGTCGTTCACCGAGGCGCAGATCGAGCCGGTGAAGCCGTGGTACCCCTTGAACGACGGGGTCGCGCCGGAGGAGCGGATGTTGTCCTCGGCGATCGCGTCGAGGTCACCCGTGGTGATACCGGCCTTGACCTCACCGCGGAGCAGCTCCAGCGTCCGGCCGACCACCAGGCCGGCCTTCCGCATGGCGAGGATCTGTTCGCGGGTCTTGATCTCGATCCCGCGGTCCCTGAACATCATGGCTCTATTCGGTCACCGTCTTGAGCGCGGCGAGCACCCGCTCGCTCACTTCGTCGATCTCGCCGACACCGTCCACCTCGACCAGCAGGCCGCGCTCGGCGTACACCTGCAGCAGCGGCTTGGTCTCGGCGGCGTAGACGTCCTGCCGGTGCCGGACGACCTCTTCGGAATCGTCCGTCCGGCCTTCGATGTGCGCCCGCTTGGTCATCCGCTCGACCAGTACGTCGATATCGGCGACCAGCGCGACCACGGCGTCCAGCTTGTGGCCGTGGTCGGCCAGGATCTCGTCCAGCGTGCTCACCTGGGCCAGCGTCCGCGGGTACCCGTCGAGCAGGAAGCCTTCGCCGGCGTCGGCCTCGGACAGCCGGTCACGGACCATCGCGTTCGTGATCTCGTCCGGGACGTAGTCGCCGCCATCCATGTACCGCTTGGCCTCGATGCCCAGCGGTGTCTCGTCCTTCACGTTCGCACGGAAGATGTCGCCGGTGGACACGGCCGGGATATTCAGGCGGTCCGCAAGCACCTTTGCCTGCGTGCCCTTGCCCGCCCCGGGCGGACCCATCAGCAACATTCTCATCAGCGCAGGAACCCTTCGTAGTTTCGCTGCTGCAGCTGAGACTCGATCTGCTTCACCGTGTCGAGTCCGACGCCGACCATGATCAGGATCGACGTACCTCCGAACGGGAAGTTCTGGCTCGCGTTCAGCAGGACGAGAGCGACCAGCGGGATCATCGAGATCGCCGCGAGGTAGATCGCGCCCGGCAGCGTGATGCGGTCCAACACGTACTTGAGGTATTCCTCGGTCGGCCGACCCGCCCGGATCCCCGGAATGAAGCCGCCGTACTTCTTCATGTTGTCCGCGACCTCCTTCGGGTTGAAGGTGATCGAGACGTAGAAGTACGTGAAGAAGATGATCAGGGCGACGTACGTCACCATGTAGATCGGGTGGTCGCCCTTGACCAAGTTGCCCTGGATCCAGTTCGACCAGCCCTTACCTTGCTGGAACTGACTGACCAGGACCGGTAGATACAGCAGGCTGGACGCGAAGATCACCGGGATGACACCGGCCTGATTGACCTTCAGCGGGATGTACGTCGACGTACCGCCGAACATCTTCCGTCCGACCATCCGCTTGGCGTACTGCACCGGGATCCGGCGCTGGGCCTGCTCGATGAAGATGACCGCGGCCATGATGACCAACCCGATGGCGATCACCACGACGAACGTGGCGATGCCCTTCTGCTTGCGGATGCTCCACAGCTGGGTCGGGAAGGTGGCGACGATCTGGGTGAAGATCAGGATCGACATGCCGTTGCCGACGCCGCGGTCGGTGATCAGCTCACCGAGCCACATGATCACGCCGGTGCCGGCGGTCATGGTCAGCACCATCACGCTGACGGTGAACCAGTCGTCCTTGTACAGCAGCGGCTCGGTGCAGCCCTGGAACAGCCGGCCCGGCGTCCGGGCGAGCGCCACGAACGCGGTCGACTGCAGGATCGCCAGACCGACGGTCAGGAACCGGGTGTACTGCGTGATCTTGGCCTGTCCCGCCTGGCCCTCCTTCTTCAGCGACTCCAGCCGCGGGATCACCACGGTGAGCAGCTGCAGAATGATGCTGGCGGTGATGTACGGCATGATGCCGAGCGCGAAGATCGCGAGCTGCAGCAGCGCTCCGCCGGAGAACAGGTTGATCAAGTTGTACAGGTTGGCGTTCTGGCCACCCTGGGAGATCTTGATACACGTGTGCAGAGACTGAACGTTGACGCCCGGTGCCGGCACGACGGAGCCGATCCGGAAGATCACGACGATGAAGAGCACGAACAAGATCTTCCGGCGCAGGTCCGGAGTCTTGAACGCGTTGGCAAAGGCGCCTAACACCCTGTCCTCCCACAAGTTTCCCTTGCCGCGGGCACGGCAGGGGCCTAGCTAAGCCGCTGGGCAAGAGACGAACCAGGGCTCGTCCGACCGGCGCAGGATATCAAGCACCGGGCGTTACGAGCCCTGGACCTCGTGTCACACCTCGGTCGTGGTCCCCCCAGCCGCCTGGATCTTGTCCGTGGCGGACTTGGAGAACTTGTGTGCCGAGACCTGCAGTGCCACGGTCAGCTCGCCGTCACCCAGTACCTTGACCGGCTGACCGCGACGGACCGCGCCCTTGGCGACCAGTTCGGCTACGCCGACCTCGCCACCTTCGGGGAACAGTTGTCCGAGCTTGTCCAGGTTAACGACCTGGAACTCCACCCGGTTCCTGCTCTTGAAGCCCTTCAGCTTCGGGAGCCGCATGTGCAGCGGCATCTGGCCACCCTCGAACCACTCGGGGATGTTGTTACGGGCCTTGCTGCCCTTGGTACCGCGGCCGGCCGTCTTGCCCTTGCTGCCCTCACCACGACCCACGCGGGTCTTGGCGGTCTTGGCACCGGGCGCCGGACGCAGGTGGTGAACCTTGAGCGCCATGTCAGTCGACCTCCTCGACGGTGATGAGGTGGCGAACCGCACGGACCATACCGCGAACCTCAGGCTTGTCCTCGTGGACGGCGGTGTCGCCGATCCGCTTGACGCCCAGGGTGCGCAGCGTGTCGCGCTGGTTCTGCTTGCCACCGATGCCGGAACGGATCTGGGTGACCTTCAGGCGTGCCATCAGGACGCCACCTCCGCCCGCGCCTTCAGCAGGGCCGCCGGCGCGACGTCCTCGACCGGCAGGCCACGGCGCGCGGCCACGGCCTCCGGAGTCTCCAGGCTGCGCAACGCCTCAACGGTGGCGTGCACCACGTTGATGGAGTTGGACGAGCCCAGCGACTTGCTCAGGATGTCGTGGATCCCGGCGCACTCCAGTACGGCGCGTGCCGAGCCACCCGCGATCACACCGGTACCGGGCGCGGCCGGACGCAGCATGACCACGCCTGCCGCCTTCTCGCCCTGGACCGGGTGCGGGATGGTGCCCTGGATCCGCGGCACCTTGAAGAACGCCTTCTTGGCCTCCTCGACGCCCTTGGCGATCGCCGCGGGCACCTCCTTGGCCTTGCCGTACCCCACACCGACGGTGCCTTCACCGTCACCGACGACCACGAGGGCGGTGAAGCTGAAGCGACGACCACCCTTCACGACCTTGGCGACACGGTTGATGGCTACCACGCGCTCGATGTAGGCGGTCTTGTCAGCTGCCTGACCGCGACCTCCGTCGCGACCACGGCGCTCACCACCGGCGCCGCCTCCGCGACGCTGCTGGCCTCCGCTCATTTCGAACTACCTTCTTCCTTGTACGTCGCCATGTCAGAACCCGAGCCCGCCCTCGCGGGCGGCATCGGCCAGGGCTGCGATGCGGCCCTGGTACTTGTTCCCGGCCCGGTCGAACACGACCGAGTCGATCCCGGCAGCCTTGGCCCGGTCGGCGATCAGGCCGCCGACGGTCTTGGCCTTGTCGGTCTTGTTGGCCTCGGCGCCGCGCAGGTCGGCCTCCATGGTGGAGGCGGAGACCAGCGTCTTGCCGGCCACGTCGTCGATGACCTGAACGAACAGGTGCCTCGAGGACTTGGTGACCACCAGTCGCGGCCGCTCGGCCGTGCCGTTGATCTTCTTCCGGACCCGGATCTGCCGACGCAGCCGGGAGGCCGTCTTCTTGGCGGAGTGCTTGTGCGGACGCAGTCCGATCGCCATGGGTTACTTACCAGCCTTTCCGACCTTGCGGCGCACCTGCTCGCCGGCGTACCGCACACCCTTGCCCTTGTACGGCTCGGGCTTACGCAGCTTGCGGATGTTGGCGGCGACCTCACCGACGGACTGCTTGTCGATGCCGATCACCGAGAACCGGGTCGGGGCCTCGACGTTGAACGTGATGCCTTCCGGCGCGTCCACCGTGATGGTGTGGCTGTACCCGAGCGAGAACTCCAGCTGGGTCGGTCCCTTGGACAGGACGCGGTACCCGACGCCGACGATCTCGAGCTTCTTCTCGTAGCCGTCCGTGACGCCCGTGACCAGGTTGGCGATCAGGGTGCGGGACAGGCCGTGCAGTTCCTTGCTCTTGCGCTGGTCGTCCGGGCGGGTGACGGCGATCGCGCCGTCCTCCTCGCGGTTGACCGCGATCGGCTCAGCGACGACGTGCGACAGCTGACCCTTCGGACCCTTCACAGTGACCGTCTGGCCGTCGATCGTGACGTCGACGCCGGACGGGACCGTGACCGGGAGCTTACCGATGCGAGACATTTCAGTGGTCCTCCTTCCGGTTCTTCGTCACCAGACGTAGGCGAGGACTTCCCCGCCGACGCCCTTGTTCTTTGCCTGACGGTCGGTCAGCAGTCCCTGGGACGTCGAGATGATCGCGACGCCCAGGCCACCGAGGACCTTGGGCAGGCTGGTCGACTTCGCGTAGACCCGCAGGCCCGGCTTGCTGATCCGGCGGACGCCCGCAATGGAGCGCTCCCGGCTCGGGCCGAACTTGAGGTCCACGATGAGGGTCTTGCCGACGGCACCCTCCTTGGGCTCCTCCACCTTGTAGGAGGCGATGTAGCCCTCCTGCTGGAGAATGTCGGCGATACCCTGCTTGATCTTGCTGTACGGCATCGCGGTCGACTCGTGGTACGCCTGGTTGGCGTTCCGCAGACGCGTCAACATGTCTGCGATCGGGTCGGTCATCGTCATGGCCTGGGGCCTCTTTCCCGCCGTGGTTTCGCCGTTCGGCGACCTACGGTGACTAGATGGTGAGTAGGGAGAAGTTCGGGGGTGGAGACGGTCACCAGCTGGACTTGGTCACACCGGGCAGCTCGCCCCGGTGCGCCATCTCCCGCAGGCAGATCCGGCACAGGCCGAACTTGCGGAAGACCGCCTTCGGCCGGCCGCAGCGCTGGCAGCGCGTGTAGCCACGCACCGCGAACTTCGGCTTCCGGGCCTGCTTGACCTTGAGTGCTGTCTTCGCCACGTCAGTTCTCCTTGAACGGGAAGCCGAGCGCCCGCAGCAGGGCCCGACCCTCGTCGTCGTTCTTCGCGGTGGTCACCACGGTGATGTCCATACCCCGGACCCGGTCGATGCGGTCCTGGTTGATCTCGTGGAACATCACCTGCTCGGTCAGACCGAAGGTGTAGTTCCCGGTGCCGTCGAACTGCTTCGGGGACAGGCCGCGGAAGTCGCGGATCCGGGGCAGCGCGAGCGCCAGCAGCCGGTCCAGGAACTCCCACATCCGGTCGCCGCGCAGCGTCACGTGGGCGCCGATCGGCATCCCCTCGCGCAGCTTGAACTGCGCGATCGACTTGCGGGCCTTGGTGACCTGGGCCTTCTGGCCGGTGATCGCGGCCAGGTCCTTCACCGCGCCCTCGATCAGCTTGGAGTCACGCGCCGCCTCGCCGACGCCCATGTTCACCACGATCTTGGTGAGCCCGGGCACCTGCATGACGTTGGCGTACTTGAATTCGTCCTGCAGCTTTCCGACGATCTCCTCGCGGTACTTCGTCTTCAGCCGCGGCAGGACCTTGGTCTCGGTTACTGCGGTGCTCATCAGATCTCCTCGCCGGTACGCCGGGCGATCCGGACGCTCCGGAAACCGGTGTACGTCGAACCGTCCGGACGGCGCTTCTGCACCTCGACACGGTTGTAGCCGACGCGCGTGGTCACCTTCTGCTTCTTGCCGTCCTTCTCGACCTCGACCAGAAGCGCCACGTTCGAGACGTGGATCGGGGCCTCCTGGGTGACGATGCCACCGGTGGTGCCGCCGCGCTGGGCCTGCTGCACCTTGGTGTGCTTCTTCACCCGGTTGACGCCCTCGACGATGACCTTCTCGTCGTCGGGGAAGACCTGGATGATCTTGCCCTCGAGGCCCTTGGACTTACCGGCGATCACACGGACCTGATCGCCCTTCTTCACGTGCAGCTTCTTCTGCTGGGCCATCTCAGAGCACCTCCGGCGCGAGCGAGATGATCTTCATGAAGCGCTTCTCCCGCAGCTCCCGGCCGACCGGCCCGAAGATACGGGTGCCGCGCGGCTCGCCGTCGGCCTTCAGGATCACCGCGGCGTTCTCGTCGAAGCGGATGTAGGAGCCGTCCGGACGCCGGCGCTCCTTCACGGTCCGCACGACGACCGCCTTCACGACGTCACCCTTCTTCACACCGCCGCCGGGGATCGCGTCCTTGACGGTGGCGACGATCGTGTCACCGACACCGGCGTAGCGCCGACCGGAGCCACCGAGAACGCGGATGCACAAGATCTCCTTGGCACCCGTGTTGTCGGCGACCTTCAGTCGCGACTCCTGCTGGATCATCTGTTGATCTCCTGGTTGTCTCGCTGGTTCTCACTCACGTGAGCCTTGCGGAACGAATAATTTCGATTGGTTGCCGATCGCAACGACCGGAACTACTTGGCCTTCTCGAGAATCTCGACGACGCGCCAGCGCTTGGTCGCCGACAGCGGCCGGGTCTCCATCAGGAGGACACGGTCGCCGATGCCGGCGGCGTTCTGCTCGTCGTGCGCCTTGAGCTTGCTCGTCCGCCGGATGACCTTGCCGTACAGCTTGTGCTTGACCCGGTCCTCGACCTCGACGGTGACGGTCTTGTCCATCTTGTCGCTCAGCACCAGACCCTCACGGGTCTTCCGGCGGCCTCGCGCCTCGGTGGTCGTGCTCACGGTCTCGTCCTTCGCGTTCTCGGTCATGCGTTGGCCTTCTCACTGTCGTCCGCAGGCTCGTCGGCCCCGGCCTCGGCCTCGGCAACCGGGGCGTCGACCTCCTCGGTGATCCCGAGCGCACGCTCGGACAGCACCGTGTAGATGCGGGCGATGTCCTTGCGGACGGCGCGCAGCCGGCCGTGGGACTCCAGCTGGCCCGTGGCAGCCTGGAACCGGAGGTTGAACAGCTCCTCCTTGGCTTCACCGAGCTTGGTCATCAGCTCGTCCCGTCCGAGGTTCCGCAGTTCAGCGGCGGTCAGGGTAGCCATCAGTTCTCACCTGCCTCTCGGGAGATGAAGCGGCACTTCATCGGCAACTTGTGGATCGCGCGGCGCATGGCCTCGCGAGCGATGTCCTCCGGTACGCCGGAGAGCTCGAACAGCACGCGACCGGCCTTGACGTTGGCGATCCACCACTCCGGCGAACCCTTACCGGAACCCATCCGGGTCTCGGCGGGCTTCTTGGTCAGCGGACGGTCCGGGTAGATGTTGATCCACACCTTGCCGCCACGCTTGATGTGCCGGGTCATCGCGATACGCGCGGCCTCGATCTGCCGGTTGGTGACGTAGTGGCTCTCCAGCGCCTGGATGCCGAAGTCACCGAAGGCCAGCGTCGTACCACCCTTGGCAGCGCCGGTGCGCTTGGGGTGGTGCTGCTTGCGGTGCTTGACCCTGCGGGGGATGAGCATCGGTCAGCTCTCCGTTCCGGTCGTCTCGGCGGCCTTGTCGGCAGCCGGCGCAGCCTCGGCGGCCGGAGCCGCGTTGGTGTTGCGCGCGTTGTCCCGACGGTCGTCGCCACGGCCACCACGGCCGCCACGGTCTCCACCGCGACCACCACGGTCGCCGCGGTCGCCACCGTCACGACGGGCCGGACGGCCACGCTGCTGGGTGGCGGCGCGGGCAGCAGCCTGCGCCTCCCGCTCGGCGCGGGTACCGGCGACGTCGCCCTTGTAGATCCAGACCTTCACGCCGATCCGGCCGAAGGTCGTCCGGGCCTCGTAGAAGCCGTAGTCGATGTCGGCCCGCAGCGTGTGCAGCGGGACGCGGCCTTCGCGGTAGAATTCCGACCGCGACATCTCCGCGCCACCGAGCCGGCCGGAGCACTGGATCCGGATGCCCAGGGCGCCGCCACGCATGGTGGTCTGCATCGCCTTGCGCATCGCGCGGCGGAACGCCACACGACCGGACAGCTGCTCGGCCACACCCTGTGCGACCAGCTGCGCGTCCACCTCGGAGTTCTTCACCTCGAGGATGTTCAGCTGCACCTGCTTGCCGGTGAGCTCCTCCAGCGATCCGCGGATGCGGTCCGCCTCGGCGCCACGGCGGCCGATCACGATGCCCGGACGGGCGGTGTGGATGTCGACCCGGACCCGGTCACGGGTGCGCTCGATCTCCACGCGGGAGATTCCGGCGCGCTCCATGCCCTTGCTCAGCAGGCGACGGATCTTGACGTCCTCGCCCA
This sequence comes from Kribbella sp. NPDC058693, assembly GCF_042715335.1. Taxonomy (NCBI): domain Bacteria; kingdom Bacillati; phylum Actinomycetota; class Actinomycetes; order Propionibacteriales; family Kribbellaceae; genus Kribbella; species Kribbella sp. NPDC058693. The sequence goes on along the minus strand of NZ_JBHXSQ010000003.1, from coordinate 495,887 downwards.
CGTAGTCCTTGTACAGCTTGTCGGCGTACCAACGGCTCTTGTGGTCGGTGCTGATGCCGAGACGGAACCCGTGCGGGTTAACCTTCTGTCCCACGTCAGGACTCCTTCTTCTCAGCGGTGGCCTTCTTCGCGGCCGACTTCTTGGCGGTCGCCTTCTTGGCCGGCTTCTCGGCGGCCTCTGCCTTGTCGGCGGCCTTCTTGGCCGTCTTCTTGGCAGGTGCCTTCTTCGCCGTGTCCGCGGTGTCCGCGGACTTCTTGGCGGCCGTCTTCTTGGCCGGGGCCTTCTCGACCGGCTCATCGGTGACCCGCGGGGTGACCACGATGGTGATGTGGCTGGTCCGCTTGTCGATCCGGGTGGCCCGGCCCTGCGCACGCGGGCGGTGACGCTTCAGCGTCGGTCCCTCGTCCACGAGGACCTTGGCCACGACCAGGTCGGCCCGGCTCAGGTGCTCGGTGCCCTCGGCGTTCGCCGCGGCGCTGTCGACGACCTTGTACACGGTCGCGGCAGCGGCCTGCGGGGCGAACTTCAGAGTGGCGAGTGCGTCGTCGACGCCCAGACCGCGCACCAGATCACCCACGCGGCGCGCCTTCATCGGCGTCACGCGGACGAAGCGCGCGACCGCGAAGGCCCCGGGCTCGTCGCCCAGCAGGCTCTCGCGACGGGCGCTGATCGCCCTACGCTCTTGAACGCTCATGATGTTCGAATCTCTCCGTAGGTTGCTTTCGCTTCGTCACTGTCCCTGAGGATCAGCGACGCCGTGACTTCCGGTCGTCCTTCTCGTGACCCTTGAACGTCCGGGTCGGTGCGAACTCGCCGAGCTTGTGCCCGACCATCGCGTCCGTCACGAACACCGGCACGTGCTTGCGGCCGTCGTGCACCGCAATCGTGTGGCCGATCATGTCCGGCACGATCATCGATCGGCGGGACCAGGTCTTGATGACGTTCTTGGTGCCCTTCTCGTTCTGCACCTCCACCTTCTTCGCGAGGTGGTGGTCGACGAACGGGCCCTTCTTCAGGCTGCGTGGCATTCTGGCCGGCTCCTATCAGCGCTTCTTGCCGGCCTTGCGGCGCCGGACGATCATGCGGTCGCTTTCCTTGCGGGTGCGGGTACGGCCCTCAGGCTGACCCCACGGGGACACCGGGTGGCGACCACCCGAGGTCTTACCCTCACCACCACCGTGCGGGTGGTCGACCGGGTTCATCGCGACACCGCGGACGGTCGGGCGCTTGCCCTTCCAGCGCATCCGGCCCGCCTTGCCCCAGTTGATGTTCGACTGCTCGCCGTTGCCGACCTCACCGAGGGTGGCGCGGCAGCGTACGTCGACCATCCGGACCTCGCCGGACGGCATCCGCAGGGTGGCCATCCGGCCTTCCTTCGCGACCAGCTGGATGCTGGCACCGGCGGAGCGGCCCATCTTGGCGCCACCGCCCGGCCGCAGCTCGACCGCGTGGATGGTGGAACCGACCGGGATGTTGCGCAGCGGCAGGTTGTTGCCGATCTTGATGTCGGCGGCCGGGCCGTTCTCGACGACCGTGCCCTGCTGCAGGTTCGACGGGGCGAGGATGTAGCGCTTCTCGCCGTCCACGTAGTGCAGCAGCGCGATCCGCGCGGTGCGGTTCGGGTCGTACTCGATGTGCGCGACCTTCGCCGGCACGCCGTCCTTGTCGTACCGCTTGAAGTCGATCAGCCGGTACGCCCGCTTGTGACCGCCACCGTGGTGCCGGGTGGTGATCTTGCCGGAGTTGTTCCGGCCGCCCTTCTTCGGCAGCGGGCGCAGCAGCGACTTCTCGGGGGTCGAACGGGTGAGCTCGACGAAGTCGGCCACACTCGAGCCACGGCGGCCCGGCGTCGTCGGCTTGTACTTGCGGATCCCCATTACGACTGGCCTCCGAAGATGTCGATGCGGTCGTCACCCTTGAGGGTCACGATCGCCCGCTTGGTGTCGGGGCGCTTGCCGAAACCGGACCGGGTCCGGCGGCGCTTGCCCTTGCGGTTGATGGTGTTGACGTCGCTGACCTTGACCTTGAAGACCTTCTCGACCGCGAGCTTGATCTCGGTCTTGTTGGCGGTCGGGTCGACCTCGAACGTGTACTTCTGCTCGTCCAGCAGGCCGTAGCTCTTCTCGCTCACGACCGGCCGGCGCAGCACGTCACGCGGGTCCTTGTTGACTCCGTGGCTCATGCCTCTGCCTCCTCGGCCTCGGTCGACGTCGCGACGGCCTTGACGGACTTGCCCTTGGGCGCGCCGGCGACGAACGAGTCGAGCGCGCTCTTGGTGAACACGACCGCGTCGCTGCACAGCACGTCGTACGCGTTGAGCTGGTCGGCCGCGATCAGGTGCACGTGCTGCACGTTGCGCAGGCTCAGCCAGGTCAGCTCGTCGGCGCGGTCGACCACGACCAGCGCCTTGCCCGGGTCGGTGACCTGGGACAGCACACTCAGCGCCGACTTGGTGGAAGGCTGGTCGCCGTCCACGAAGCTCTCGACGACGAACACGCGGCCGTCACGGGCCCGGTCCGACAGCGAGCCGCGGAGCGCGGCGGCGATCATCTTCTTCGGGGTCCGCTGGCTGTAGTCGCGCGGCACCGGGCCGTGGACGACGCCACCACCGGTGAACTGCGGCGCGCGGGTCGAACCCTGGCGGGCGCGACCGGTGCCCTTCTGGCGGTACGGCTTGGCGCCACCACCGGACACCTCGCCCCGGCTCTTCGCCTTGGCCGTACCCTGACGGGCCGCGGCCAGCTGGGCCACCACGACCTGGTGGATCAGCGGCACGTTGACCTGGACGTCGAACAGCTCGGCCGGAAGCTCGGCGGAACCCTTCTTGCTGACCTTGTCGCCCTTCACGACGACGACGTCGACGGTGCTCACTTCGCAGCTCCCTTCGCGGCGTTGCGGATCAGCACCAGACCGCCCTTGGGGCCGGGTACGGCGCCCTTGAGCAGGATCAGACCGCGCTCGGTGTCGATCGCGTGGACGCTGATGTTCTGCGTGGTGATCTGCTCGGCGCCCATCCGGCCGGCCATCCGCAGGCCCTTGAAGACCCGGCCCGGGGTGGCGCAGCCGCCGATGGAACCCGGCGAACGGTGCTTCTTGTGCACACCGTGGGTGGCGCGCAGGCCGTGGAAGCCGTGGCGCTTCATCACACCGGCGAAACCCTTGCCCTTGCTGGTCGCGGAAACGTCGACCCGCTCACCGGCCTCGAAGGCCTCGGCCTTGATCTCCTGGCCCAGCGTGTACTCGCTGGCGTCGGCGGTGCGCAGCTCCAGCAGGTGGCGCCGCGGCGTCACGCCGGCCTTGTCGAAGTGGCCGCGCAGGGGCTTGGTCACCTTGCGGGGGTCGATGTCGCCGAAGGCGATCTGGACGCCGTCGTAGCCGTCCCGGTCCGCCGTGCGGACACCGGTGACGACACATGGTCCGGCCTGGATCACGGTGACGGGGACGACACGGTTGTTCTCGTCCCAGGTCTGGGTCATGCCGAGCTTGGTGCCCAGCAGACCGCGCGTGTTCTTGACAGTGCTCATTGGCTGTTCGCGTCCCTCAGAGCTTGATCTCGATGTCGACACCGGCCGGCAGGTCGAGACGCATCAGCGAGTCGACGGTCTTCGGCGTGGGGTCGATGATGTCGATGAGCCGCTTGTGGGTGCGCATCTCGAAGTGCTCGCGGCTGTCCTTGTACTTGTGCGGCGAGCGGATGACGCAGAACACGTTCTTTTCCGTCGGCAACGGCACCGGGCCAGCAACCTTCGCACCAGTACGCGTCACCGTGTCGACAATCTTGCGTGCCGAGCTGTCGATGACCTCGTGGTCGTAGGCCTTCAGCCGGATGCGGATCTTTTGTCCCGCCATCGCTTCGCTTCGTCCTTCTCTATCGTCTTTCGGTGCGTTGCTCCGACCCCCGCGGTCGGGTGTGTCGCCAAACCGGTGCAATACTGCGCGGCACGCGCGTGACCCACCGCTTCTTCGACCTGGGATGGTGATCGGGGCCCGGTCTCGGACCGAACCTCGGCATGGTCTCCGGTCCGGCGCACCAGCCAGACGACAGTCTGGGGCGCGCCCCGGCGGCCTCGCCTGAGCAACCTGAATATTGTGCCAGAGATCGGCGCCGAAACGCCAATCGGGTGGCTTTCCGCCTGATCCGGTACCACCTGAGCGCCGGATCAGGCGCAAAGCAGAGGTCCGCGGAGGCTCAGTGGTGCGAGCCCTCGCGGACCTCGTGTGATCACTTGAGGATCTTGGTGACCCGGCCGGCGCCGACGGTGCGGCCACCTTCACGGATCGCGAACTTCAGGCCCTCTTCCATGGCGATCGGCTGAATCAGCTCGACCGACATGTCGGTGTTGTCGCCCGGCATGACCATCTCGGTGCCCTCGGGCAGCGTGACGACGCCGGTGACGTCCGTGGTGCGGAAGTAGAACTGCGGGCGGTAGTTCTGGAAGAACGGCGTGTGCCGGCCGCCCTCCTCCTTCGAGAGGATGTAGACCGAGGCCTCGAAGTTGGTGTGCGGGGTCGTGGTGCCCGGCTTGATGACAACCATGCCGCGCTCGACGTCCTCGCGCTTCGTACCACGGAGCAGCAGACCGACGTTCTCACCGGCCTGGCCCTCGTCGAGGAGCTTGCGGAACATCTCGATACCGGTGACCGTGGTGGTCTGCTTCTCCGGACGGATACCGACGATGTCGACCGTCTCGTTGATCTTGACCACACCACGCTCGATCCGGCCGGTGATGACCGTGCCGCGACCGGTGATGGTGAAGACGTCCTCCACCGGCATCAGGAACGGCTTGTCGACCTCGCGCTCCGGCTGCGGGATGTAGGAGTCGACCGCGTCCATCAGCTCGATGATCGACTCGCCCCACTTGGCGTCGCCCTGCAGCGCCGGGTGTGCGGCAACCCGCACGATCGGCGCGTTGTCGCCGTCGAACTCCTGCTCCGAGAGCAGCTCGCGAACCTCGAGCTCGACGAGCTCCAGGATCTCCTCGTCGTCGACCATGTCGCACTTGTTCAGCGCGACGACCATCGCCGGCACGCCGACCTGACGGGCGAGCAGCACGTGCTCACGCGTCTGCGGCATCGGGCCGTCGGTGGCGGCGACGACCAGGATCGCACCGTCCATCTGGGCCGCACCGGTGATCATGTTCTTGATGTAGTCCGCGTGACCCGGGCAGTCGACGTGGGCGTAGTGCCGGGCCTCGGTCTGGTACTCGACGTGCGCGATGGAGATGGTGATACCGCGCTGACGCTCTTCGGGCGCCTTGTCGATCTGATCGAAGGCCGACGCCTCGTTGAGGTTCGGGTACTTGTCGTGCAGCACCTTGGTGATCGCCGCGGTAAGCGTGGTCTTACCGTGGTCGATGTGACCGATGGTGCCGATGTTGACGTGCGGCTTAGTCCGCTCGAACTTCGCCTTCGCCACTGGGGCCCTCCTAGATAAATGTTGACTACGCCGTACGCCGACGCGCTTGGGGTGTGGTGGTCAGGAGCGAGAGATTACTCGCCCCGGGCCTTCTTGATGATCTCTTCCGCCACGTTCTTCGGAACCTCGGCGTAGGAATCGAACTGCATCGAGTAGGACGCGCGGCCCTGGGTCTTGGACCGCAGGTCACCGACATACCCGAACATCTCGGACAACGGCACCAGAGCCTTCACGGCCCGGCTGCCACCGGGGCCCTCGTCCATCGACTGGATCTGGCCACGACGGGAGTTGAGGTCGCCGATCACTTCACCCATGTAGTCCTCGGGGGTGATCACCTCGACCGCGAACATCGGCTCGAGGATGACCGGATTCGCCCGGCGGGCAGCATCCTTGAAGGCCATCGAACCGGCGATCTTGAAGGCAAGCTCGGAGGAGTCGACGTCGTGGTAGGCGCCGTCCTGCAGTGTCACCTTGACGTCCACCATCGGGTAGCCGGCCAGTACGCCGAACTCCATCGCCTCCTGGGCGCCCTCGTCCACCGACGGGATGTACTCCCGGGGGATGCGGCCACCGGTGACGGCGTTGACGAACTCGTAGCCACCCTCGCCACCGGCCTCGACCGAAGTCGGCTCGATGTCGATGATCACGCGCGCGAACTGACCCGAACCACCGGTCTGCTTCTTGTGCGTGTAGTCGACCTTCTCGACCTTCTTCTTGATGGTCTCGCGGTAGGCGACCTGCGGCTTACCGACGTTCGCCTCGACCCGGAACTCGCGCTTCATCCGGTCGACCAGCACCTCGAGGTGCAGCTCGCCCATACCGGCGATGATGGTCTGGCCGGTGTCCTCGTCGGTCCGGACCTGGAAGGTCGGGTCCTCCTCGGCGAGCCGCTGGATCGCGACGCCCAGCTTCTCCTGGTCGGCCTTCGACTTGGGCTCGATGGCGACCGAGATGACCGGGGCCGGGAACTGCATCGACTCCAGCACGACCTGCTTGGCCGGGTCGCACAGCGTCTCACCGGTGGTGGTGTCCTTCAGACCCATCACCGCGACGATGTGGCCGGCGCCGATCGACGCGATCTCCTCACGCTTGTTCGCGTGCATGCGGTAGATCTTGCCGATCCGCTCCTTGCGGCCCTTGGTCGGGTTCATCACCTGAGTGCCGGTCTCGAGCTTGCCCGAGTACACCCGGATGAAGGTCAGCTTGCCCAGGTGCGGGTCGGCCGCGATCTTGAACGCCAGCGCCGAGAACGGCTCGTCGTCGGCCGGCTTGCGCAGTACGACCTGCTCCGGGTCCTTGACGTCGTGGCCCTCGATGGCCGGGACGTCGAGCGGGCTCGGCAGGTACGCGTTGATCGCGTCGAGCAGCGGCTGGACGCCCTTGTTCTTGAACGCCGTGCCGGTCAGCACCGGGGTCAGCTTGCTGGCGATGGTCGCCCGCCGGATACCCGCGACGATCTGCTCCTGGGTGGGCTCGTCGCCCTCCAGGTACATCTCCATGATCTCGTCGTCGGCCTCGGCCAGCGTCTCGATCAGCTTGTCGCGCCACTCGGCGGCGATCTCGGTGTGGGTGGCCGGGATCTCCTCGACGGTGTAGTCCTCACCCATCGTGGTCTCGCCACGCCACGTCAGCGCACGCATCCCGACCAGGTCCACGACACCGATGAAGTCGGCCTCGGAACCGATCGGCAGCTGCAGCACCAGCGGCACCGCGGCCAGCCGGTCGACGATCATGTCGACACAGCGCATGAACTCCGCGCCGGTCCGGTCCAGCTTGTTGACGAAGCAGATCCGCGGCACGCCGTACCGGTCCGCCTGGCGCCACACGGTCTCGGACTGCGGCTCGACGCCGGCGACACCGTCGAACACCGCGACAGCGCCGTCGAGGACGCGCAGCGAGCGCTCCACCTCGACGGTGAAGTCGACGTGCCCCGGGGTGTCGATGATGTTGATGGTGTGGTCTTTCCAGGTGCAGGTCGTCGCGGCGGACGTGATCGTGATGCCGCGCTCCTGCTCCTGCTCCATCCAGTCCATCGTGGCGGCGCCGTCGTGGACCTCACCGATCTTGTAGGTGATACCGGTGTAGAAGAGGATCCGCTCGGTCGTCGTCGTCTTGCCGGCGTCGATGTGGGCCATGATCCCGATGTTGCGGACCTTGGCCAGGTCGGTGGTGATTTGTACGGCCACCTCGGTGGTCTACCTCTCGATTCTGTCTTGCGTCAAAGGGGTGAACGCTGGGGTCCGGATCGGACCCCGGATCACCAGCGGTAGTGGGCGAAAGCCTTGTTGGCTTCGGCCATCTTGTGCGTGTCCTCGCGGCGCTTCACCGACGCACCGAGACCGTTGGACGCGTCCAGGATCTCGTTCATCAGCCGCTCGGACATGGTCTTCTCCCGACGGGCCCGCGAGTACGACGTGAGCCAGCGCAGGGCCAGCGTGGTCGAACGACCCGGCTTGACCTCGATCGGCACCTGGTAGGTGGCACCACCGACGCGGCGGCTCTTCACCTCGATGCTCGGCTTCACGTTGTCCAGCGCACGCTTCAGCGTGATCACCGGGTCGGTGCCGGTCTTCGTCCGGGTGCCCTCGAGGGCGTTGTAGACGATGCTCTGCGCGATCTGCTTCTTGCCGTCGACCAGGATCTTCGAGATCAACTGGGTGACGAGCGGCGAACTGTAGACCGGGTCGATGATGACCGGGCGCTTCGGGGCGGGACCCTTGCGCGGCATTAGCTCTTCTCCTTCTTCGCGCCGTAGAGGCTGCGAGCCTGCTTCCGGTTCTTCACACCCTGGGTGTCGAGCGAACCGCGGATGATCTTGTACCGGACACCGGGGAGGTCCTTCACGCGGCCGCCGCGGACGAGCACGATCGAGTGCTCCTGCAGGTTGTGGCCGACGCCGGGAATGTAGGCGGTGACCTCGATACCGCTGGTCAGGCGGACACGCGCAACCTTACGAAGCGCCGAGTTCGGCTTCTTCGGCGTGGTCGTGTAGACGCGCGTGCACACACCACGACGCTGAGGGGAACCCTTCAGGGCCGGCGTCTTGTTCTTGGACACCTTGTCCTGGCGGCCCTTGCGGACCAGCTGGTTAATGGTGGGCACCGCGTGGGTCTCTTTCTGTCGTCCGGCTGGGTTTGTTGCTCTTACCTGACCCCCGCGGTCGGGTGTGTCGCGTGCGCACGGGCGTACCGGGGCCTTAATCTCAAGACTGTCGGCAGGAAGTCCCGTGCCACGCGGCCCGACCCGTTGGACGAGGGGCACGCATGACGGCCCAAGGAAGACCCCGGGCACGATCGTTAAGACTAGCGGGTGCCTCAAGCACGGTCAAAATGAGTAATCAACCGCGGTCGAGGAGCTTCCGCTTTTCTAGTGTACAGGGCCCCCGGGGTGAGCCTTGGCAAACGCTTCCAGGGGCCCTGCTCGGAGCGGGTCAGGCGCGGAACTCGACGTCGGTGATCAGACCGTCGACGACACGGTAGAGACCGAGCTGCGGGGTGCTCCCGCCGTCGTCGTACGACACGACGTGCTCGACGACCCACTCCCCCAGCATCAGTCGCTGGACCACTTCGGTCTTGCACTGGCCGGCGTTGAAGCGCGGGCTGTAGTGCTCGCGCAGGAACCGCCGGCCCTTCAGCTCGGTGCCGTCGGCGAGCTGGATCCGCGCGGTCGGCGAGTACATCGCCAGGAAGGCCTCGAGGTCGTGCGCGTCGAAGGCGGCGTGCTCGCGGCTGATCACCCGGGCGGCCGGGGTATCGGCGGTGACGGCCGCGACCGTCGCCATCCCCAGGTCGGCCAGCGGGGCCTGAACCGGCGCTGCGGGAGCTGGAGTGGCCTTGGGGGCGGGGGGCGGGGTCTGCCGGGTAGCGGGGCCGGCAGGGGCCTCCTTGACCGCTGTGGCCGGTTTGGCGGCGGACGGCGTCCGCCGGGTCGAGGTCGTCTTCTTGGCGGCTGGGGGTGGGACGAGGAGCTTGCCGTCGTCACCGGGCTCCTCGCCGAGGTGGGCGATGGCCCAGTCGAGAGCCTTGGTGACGGCGGCGCGTGATTCTTCGGTGTGGTCGAGCATGTCGAACCCGTGGTGCCCTTTCGGTACGTCGATGATGTCCAGCGCGGCGCCACCCGCGGAAACGAACTCCGCGACCGGACCGGCGAGCTCCTCACGCTCGAGTCCAGCTCTCGTCAGCAGCACCGGCAGGTCCTTGTGTTTGCCGATCACTTCGGCGGCGGTAACCAAATCGTCGACACCGGGCGGGGTGGCGAGCAGGGGGTAGGTCAGGGCGACGAACCGCAACCAGTCGGGGCGGCTGTCCAGCCACTCCCCGGCCAGCAGGCCCGCGCCGGAGAAGAACCACAGACCGACCCGATCAGGGTCCACCCGCGGATCAGAACGCAGTACGCCGACCGCGGCCTCCACCTCGTCCGCGGCCGCGACCAGTCGGTCGAGACCGTGGATCAGGCTGTGGTCGACGACCGCTGCTACCAGGCCTCGCCTGGCGGCCGCGGTCGCATAGCCCTTGTAGACCGGCCACTCCCGAGGCATGACCTCGAGACCGGCGGGTCCAGGACCCCCGTGCACAAAGAGAATTGCACCGCCTCGGGCGGTCCCGGGCGGGCGGTACAGGTCGATCTCCCCCAAGCGATCGACACGTACATCAGGACCATCCAGAACCCCCAAGACGAAAGGCCGCAGGTAGGCCGGCAGATCCGTCATGCACCAATCTTGGCCTATCCCGCCCACACTTTCAGCCGCCACCCCGAGTGTCTTCTCCAAGCCTGGCCGTACCGGCGCGTAAATGCCGCGAGGGCGGCACCCCCGGGATGGGGATGCCGCCCTCGGGCGGTGTGACTCGGATCAGTTCTGGTACGAACCGAGGTCGAAGTCGTCGAGCGGGACCGACTGGCCCGAGGACGGGCCGAAGTCGTAGTCGTACGACTCGTAGCCGACCATCGAGTACATCGCGGCCTTCGCCTCCTCGGTGGGCTCCACCCGGATGTTGCGGTAACGGTCCATGCCCGTACCGGCCGGGATCAGCTTGCCGATGATGACGTTCTCCTTCAGACCGACCAGCGAGTCGGACTTGCCGTGGATCGCGGCCTCGGTGAGGACGCGGGTCGTCTCCTGGAAGGAGGCGGCCGACAGCCACGACTCGGTCGCCAGCGAGGCCTTGGTGATACCCATCAGCACCGGACGACCCGAGGCCGGCGTACCGCCCTCGGCTACGACGCGGCGGTTCTCCGCCTCGAACATGATCCGGTCCGCGAGCTCACCCGGCAGCAGCTGGGCGTCGCCCGACTCGATCACCGTGACCCGGCGCAGCATCTGCCGGACGATGATCTCGATGTGCTTGTCGTGGATGGCCACACCCTGCGACCGGTACACCTCTTGGACCTCGTCCACCAGGTGCTCCTGCGCCTTGCGGACACCCAGGATCCGCAGAACCTCCTGCGGGTCCGGCGTACCCTGCGTCAGCTGCTGACCGACCTCGACGTGCTGACCCTCTTCGATCAGCAGGCGGCCACGCTTCGACACCGGGTAGGCGACCTCCTCGGAACCGTCGTCCGGGGTGAGCACCAGCTTCCGGGTCTTGTCGGTGTCCTCGATCGAGATCCGGCCGGCGGCCTCCGAGATCGGCGCCTTGCCCTTGGGCTGGCGGGCCTCGAACAGCTCGACGACACGCGGCAGACCGTGGGTGATGTCATCACCCGCGACACCACCGGTGTGGAAGGTACGCATCGTCAGCTGCGTACCCGGCTCACCGATGGACTGCGCCGCGATGATGCCGACCGCCTCGCCGATGTCGACCGGCTTGCCGGTCGCCAGCGAACGGCCGTAGCACTTCGCGCAGGTACCGGTCTTGGCGTCACAGGTGAGCACCGACCGGACCTTGACCTCCTCGATCCCGGCCGCGACCAGCTTCGCGATCGACACGTCGCCCAGGTCGGCGCCGCCGGCGAGCACGACGTTGCCGTCGGCGTCCAGGGCGTCGGTGGCCAGGGTCCGCGCGTACGCGCTGGTCTCGACGTTCTCGGCGTGGACGACCTTGCCGCTCGGGTCCTTCTCGCCGATCTGCTTCGGCAGGCCCCGCTCGGTACCGCAGTCCTCCTCGCGGATGATCACGTCCTGCGACACGTCCACCAGACGACGGGTCAGGTAACCCGAGTCGGCGGTCCGCAGCGCGGTGTCGGCCAGACCCTTCCGCGCACCGTGGGTGGCGATGAAGTACTCGACCACCGACAGGCCCTCGCGGAAGTTGGACTTGATCGGCCGGGCGATGATCTCGCCCTTCGGGTTGGCCACCAGACCACGCATACCGGAGATCTGCCGGATCTGCATCATGTTGCCTCGGGCACCGGAGTGCACCATCATCCAGATCGGGTTGTCCTTGGCGAAGTTCTCCTCCATCGCCTTACCGACCTCGGCGTTGGCGCCGGTCCAGATCTCGATCAGCTCCTGACGCCGCTCGGACGAGGTGATCAGACCCCGCTCGAACTGCTTCTGGACCTTCTCGGCCTGGGCCTCGTACCGAGCCATGATCTCCGGCTTGGACGGCGGCGTGCTGAAGTCGTCGATCGACACGGTCACCCCGGAACGGGTGGACCAGTAGTAACCGAGGTCCTTCAGCGCGTCGAGGGCGTGTGCGACCTCGACCTTGGTGTACCGCTCCGCGAGGTCGTTGACGATCCCACCGAGCTGCTTCTTGCCCACCTCGGTGTCGACGAACGGGTAGTCCGCCGGCAGCGCCTCGTTGAACAGCGCGCGACCCAGGGTGGTCTCCAGTCCGAAGCCACCGTCGGCCAGCTCGATCGCGTCGGCCGGAGCCGCGGAACCGTTCAGCCGCAGCGAGATCTTGGCCTGCAGCGCCAGCTCGTGGCGGTCGAAGGCCATGATCGCCTCGGCCACCGAGCTGAACGCCCGGCCCTCGCCCTTGGCGCCGTCCTTCAGCATCGTCAGGAAGTAGATGCCGATGATCATGTCCTGCGTCGGCATCGTGACCGGACGGCCGTCGGCCGGCTTCAGGATGTTGTTGGTCGACAGCATCAGGATCCGGGCCTCGGCCTGCGCCTCGGCCGACAGCGGCAGGTGCACCGCCATCTGGTCACCGTCGAAGTCCGCGTTGAACGCGGAGCAGACGAGCGGGTGGATCTGGATCGCCTTGCCTTCGATCAGCTGCGGCTCGAACGCCTGGATACCCAGCCGGTGCAGGGTTGGTGCACGGTTGAGCAGAACCGGGTGCTCGGTGATGACCTCTTCCAGCACGTCCCAGACCTGGGCGCGCTGACGCTCGACCATCCGCTTGGCGGACTTGATGTTCTGCGCGTGGTTGAGGTCGACCAGCCGCTTCATCACGAACGGCTTGAACAGCTCCAGCGCCATCGCCTTCGGCAGGCCGCACTGGTGCAGCTTCAGCTGCGGGCCGACCACGATGACCGAACGGCCCGAGTAGTCGACGCGCTTGCCCAGCAGGTTCTGACGGAAACGACCCTGCTTGCCCTTGAGCATGTCGGACAGCGACTTCAGCGGCCGGTTGCCCGGGCCGGTGACCGGACGACCGCGGCGGCCGTTGTCGAACAGCGCGTCGACGGCCTCCTGCAGCATCCGCTTCTCGTTGTTGACGATGATCTCCGGCGCGCCCAGGTCGAGCAGCCGCTTGAGCCGGTTGTTCCGGTTGATCACCCGGCGGTACAGGTCGTTCAGGTCCGAGGTGGCGAACCGGCCACCGTCGAGCTGAACCATCGGCCGCAGGTCCGGCGGGATCACCGGGACGCAGTCGAGCACCATGCCCATCGGGCTGTTGTTGGTGGCCAGGAACGCCGTGACGACCTTGAGCCGCTTCAGGGCACGCGTCTTGCGCTGGCCCTTACCGGTCTTGATCGTCTCGCGCAGGTTGTCCGCCTCGGCCTTCAGGTCGAAGGTCTCCAGCCGGCGCTGGATCGCGGCGGCACCCATGGCGCCCTCGAAGTACTTGCCGAACCGCTCCTTCATGGCGCGGTAGAGGATCTCGTCGCCCTCCAGATCCTGGACCTTGAGGTTCTTGAACCGGGTCCAGACCTCGTCGAGGCGGTCGATCTCGCGCTGCGCACGGTCGCGCAGCTGCTTGACCTCACGCTCGGCGCCTTCCTTCACCTTGCGGCGTACGTCGGCCTTGGCGCCCTCGGCCTCGAGCTGCGCCAGGTCCTCCTCGAGCTTCTTCATCCGCTGCTCGATGTCGTTGTCACGACGGTTCTCGAGCTGCTTGCGCTCCACGTCCACCCGGCCCTCGAGCGAGGACAGGTCGCGGTGCCTGGCCTCGTCGTCGACGTCGGTGATCATGTACGCCGCGAAGTAGATGACCTTCTCCAGGTCCTTCGGGGCGAGGTCGAGCAGGTAGCCGAGCCGCGACGGGACACCCTTGAAGTACCAGATGTGGGTGACCGGCGCGGCCAGCTCGATGTGGCCCATCCGCTCGCGGCGCACCTTGGAGCGGGTGACCTCTACGCCACACCGCTCGCAGATGATGCCCTTGAAGCGAACGCGCTTGTACTTGCCGCAGTAGCACTCCCAGTCCCGGGTGGGACCGAAGATCTTCTCGCAGAAGAGGCCGTCACGCTCGGGCTTGAGCGTCCGGTAGTTGATCGTCTCCGGCTTCTTGACCTCGCCGTGCGACCACTGGCGGATCTCATCCGCGGTCGCCAGGCCGATCCGAAGCTCGTCGAAGAAGTTCACGTCGAGCACGATGTGTTATCTCCCGTTGCTAAAAGTGGTCTGAGTGAGTTGGTTGTTGATGTCAAGCGGCAACCCGCTCAGACCTCCTCGACACTGTTCGGCTCGCGCCGGGACAGGTCGATGCCCAGTTCCTCTGCCGCCCGGAAGACGTCCTCCTCGCTGTCGCGCATCTCGACCCGGCTTCCGTCGGACGAGAGCACCTCGACATTGAGGCAGAGGGACTGCATTTCCTTGACCAGAACCTTGAACGACTCCGGGATACCCGGCTCCGGAATGTTCTCGCCCTTGACGATCGCTTCGTACACCTTGACCCGGCCGACGACATCGTCGGACTTGATCGTCAGCAGTTCCTGCAGCGCGAAGGCGGCACCGTAGGCCTCGAGGGCCCACACCTCCATCTCGCCGAACCGCTGGCCACCGAACTGGGCCTTACCGCCCAGCGGCTGCTGGGTGATCATCGAGTACGGACCGGTCGACCGCGCGTGGATCTTGTCGTCGACCAGGTGGTGCAGCTTCAGGATGTACATGTAGCCGACACCGATCGGGTCCGGGAACGGCTCACCCGAACGGCCGTCGAACAGGCGTGCCTTGCCCTGCCCGTTGACCATCCGGACACCGTCGCGGTTCGGCAGCGTGGAGGACAGCAGGCCGGTGACCTCGTCCTCGGTCGCGCCGTCGAAGACCGGGGTGGCGACGTTCGTCATCGGCTCGGCCGCGCCGGCGCCGATCTTGATCAGCCGCTGCGCCCACTCCTCCTCGTTCTCCGGGTCGACCTCCCAGCCGCGGGAGGCGATCCAGCCGAGGTGGGTCTCCAGCACCTGGCCGACGTTCATCCGGCCGGGCACGCCCAGCGGGTTGAGGATCACGTCGACGTGGGTGCCGTCCTCGAGGAACGGCATGTCCTCGACCGGAAGGATCTTGGAGATGACGCCCTTGTTGCCGTGCCGGCCGGCCAGCTTGTCGCCGACCGAGATCTTCCGCTTCTGGGCCACGTACACGCGGACCAGCTGGTTGACGCCCGGCGGCAGTTCGTCGCCGTTGTCGCGGTCGAAGACCCGGACACCGATGACGGTGCCCTCCTCGCCGTGCGGCACCTTCAGCGACGTGTCGCGGACCTCGCGCGCCTTCTCACCGAAGATCGCGCGCAGCAGCCGCTCCTCCGGGGTGAGCTCGGTCTCGCCCTTCGGCGTGACCTTGCCGACCAGGATGTCACCGGTGGTGACCTCGGCGCCGATCCGGATGATGCCGCGCTCGTCCAGGTCGGACAGCATCTCGTCGGAGACGTTCGGGATGTCCCGGGTGATCTCCTCCGGCCCCAGCTTGGTGTCGCGAGCGTCGACCTCGTGCTCCTCGATGTGGATCGAGGTCAGCAGGTCCTGCTGGACGACGCGCTGGCTGAGAATGATCGCGTCCTCGTAGTTGTAACCCTCCCAGGTCATGAACGCGACCAGCATGTTCCGGCCGAGAGCCATCTCGCCCTCGTCGGTGCACGGACCGTCGGCCAGCGGCGTACCGATCTCGACCCGCTGCCCGGCGTCGACCAGCGGGCGCTGGTTGATGCAGGTGCCCTGGTTCGAGCGGCGGAACTTCGCCATCCGGTAGGTCTGGTACGTGCCGTCGTCGGCGGCGATCTCGATCAGATCGGCCGAGACCTCCTTGACCACACCGGCCTTGTCGGACACGACCACGTCGCCGGCGTCGACCGCACCGCGGAACTCCATCCCGGTGCCGACCAGCGGCGCGTCCGAGGTGATCAGCGGCACCGCCTGGCGCTGCATGTTCGAACCCATCAGCGCGCGGTTGGCGTCGTCGTGCTCGAGGAACGGGATCAGCGCGGTCGCCACCGACACCATCTGGCGCGGCGAGACGTCCATGTAGTCGACGTCGTCGACCGGGACGAGCTCGACCTCACCGTGACGGCGACGGACCAGCACGCGCTCCTCGGCGAACCGGTTCTCGTCGTTCAGCGCGGCGTTGGCCTGCGCGATGACGAACCGGTCCTCCTCGTCGGCGGTCAGGTAGTCGACCTGGTCGGTGACCTGGCCCTCGACGACCTTGCGGTACGGCGTCTCGACGAAGCCGAACGCGTTCACCCGGCCGTACGACGCGAGCGAGCCGATCAGGCCGATGTTCGGGCCTTCCGGGGTCTCGATCGGGCACATCCGGCCGTAGTGGGAGGGGTGCACGTCGCGGACCTCGAAGCCGGCCCGCTCACGGCTCAGACCACCCGGGCCGAGCGCGTTCAGCCGGCGCTTGTGGGTCAGACCCGCGACCGGGTTCGTCTGGTCCATGAACTGGGACAGCTGGGAGGTGCCGAAGAACTCCTTCAGCGCCGCCACCACCGGACGGATGTTGATCAGGGTCTGCGGCGTGATCGCCTCGACGTCCTGGGTCGTCATCCGCTCGCGGACCACCCGCTCCATCCGGGCCAGGCCGGTGCGGAGCTGGTTCTGGATCAGCTCGCCGACCGTGCGCAGACGGCGGTTGCCGAAGTGGTCGATGTCGTCTTCCTCGACGACGATCTCGCCCTTCGGGGCCGGCAGCTCGGTCTTGCCTTCGTGCAGCGCGACCAGGTACTTGATCGTGGCGACGATGTCGTCGACGGTCAGCACCGCCATGTCGTGCGCCTCGTCACGGCCGAGCTTCTTGTTGATCTTGTACCGGCCGACCTTGGCCAGGTCGTAGCGCTTGCCGTTGAAGTAGTAGTTCTCCAGCAGCGCCTGCGCGGCCTCGCGGGTCGGCGGCTCACCCGGACGCAGCTTGCGGTAGATGTCCAGCAGCGCGTCGTCCTGCCCGGAGGTGTGGTCCTTCTCCAGGGTCAGCCGGATCGACTCGTACTCGCCGAACTCTTCCAGGATCTGTGCGTCGGTCCAGCCGAGCGCCTTGAGCAGGACGGTGACGTTCTGCTTGCGCTTGCGGTCGAGGCGGACGCCGACCATGTCGCGCTTGTCCACCTCGAACTCCAGCCACGCGCCGCGCGACGGGATGATCTTGGCGGTGAAGATGTCCTTGTCGGACGTCTTGTCCGGGGTGCGCTCGAAGTACACACCGGGCGAGCGGACGAGCTGGGAGACGACGACCCGCTCGGTGCCGTTGATGACGAAGGTGCCCTTGCGCGTCATCAGCGGGAAGTCGCCCATGAAGACGGTCTGGCTCTTGATCTCACCGGTTTCGTTGTTCATGAACTCGGCGGTGACGAACAGCGGCGCGGAATAGGTGACATCCCGCTCCTTGCACTCGTCCACCGTGTTCTTCGGAGGCTCGAAGCGGTGGTCGCGGAACGACAGCGACATGGTGCCGCTGAAGTCCTCGATCGGGGAGATCTCCTCGAAAATCTCTTCCAGGCCGCTGGGGCCGGACAGGTCCGACCGCCCCTCGGCCTCGGCGGCGGCCACGCGGGCCTGCCACGTTTCGTTACCGACCAGCCAGTCGAAACTATCCACCTGAAGCGCAAGCAGATCCGGAACCTGAAGAGGCTCGGAGATCTTTGCGAAGGAGATGCGGCGGGGGCCGGTGACGTTGGAAATGCTGTCGGACTGGGGGTTGCGCGAGGCGACCAAGGGGCGTCCTTCCACGGGCTCGCAAAATCACATCGGTGCTGGGAGCGCACGCCAAGCCGCCCCAGTCAAGTCGAGACCCGAGCCGAGGCGAGGAAAAAGGCAGCGCAAAGCAATAGGCTACATGATCCAGGCAAGCCTGTCCAATGGGGTCCAATAGTTTGCCGTTGGACCACCCTCTCCGTCAAGGACCGACCCGGGGTCTCCAGCGGGTAGATCACCCACGAGCCACCCAGCGTCCTCTTGGTGCGGAGTCACCTAGAGATTACAGTCCGGCGATCTCCTGGACCAGCCATCGATCGCCGTTTCGGACCATTGTGAAGCGGGTCCGGTTCAGATCCACCCGGGGACTACCCTTCGTGATCGTGCTGGTGGTCGTCTGGTTGACGAAGATGATCAGCGTGACCCGGTCGGCGTCGCCGTCGCGGACCCCGACCTCGCGGACATCGGCCTTCACCGTGGCCTTGGTCTTGGTCGCCAGTTCGCCGGCCACCTTGGCGGTCTGGTCGAACTTCTGGGCGAAGTCCGGGGTCATCGTCGCGCGGGCCGCGGCGAAGCTTTTGTCCAGGTCACGGTAGTCATAGCTGAGTGCGGTCTCGGCCGCCTTCCGGCCCGCGGCGGCCGCCTGGTCGCGGGCGTCCTCGGCCTGCTTCCCGTGCCACGCCTTCACCCCGAGCACAGCCGCCACGACGAGCGTGACGACCACGACCAGGCCGAGTCCGGCCAGCAGTACGTCGCTCTGCCGGCGCTCACGCTGAGTGACAGCCGGAGCTTCTGGCTTCGGTTTCGAAGGCTTCGCGGGCTGTGGTGTGGCTGGTGTCACATCCTCGACCGGGGTCTCGTCAGGACTCTCGGTGATCTTCAGGTCGCCCTCGGCGACATCCTGGATGCTCGGCTTCGGGCGGCGTTGGCCGGCGATCCGGGGGCGGCGGTTGCGATTGTCTGCCATCAGCCCACCACCTGGAGGTCAGCGGTCAGCCACTGGTTCTTCTCCCGGACCAGGTCGAGCTTGATCCGGTACCGGCGTTCGACCCCGTCGGTCGAGGCCGTGTTCGTCACCACTGCGTTCACGATCACCAGCACCTGGGCGGAGTCCTTGTCGTTCGAGACCACGGCGGCCTCCTTCACGTCCCCCTTGGAGGTCGCCTTGTTGGTCACCACATCGGTCTTCACGGCGTCGATCCCGGACTGGAACTCCTGTTTGAACTGCCCGGTCGAGTCGTCCAGCACCCGCTTCGAGTCCGCGTCCCAGGTCTGGTAGTCGTACGTCGTGAAGTCCAGCGCCAGCTGCCGCGCGGCCTTCATCGCGCCGTCGCGCTGCGAGTCGGCGGCGCGCTGCTTGCTCAGGCCGACCACCGACAGCGTCAGCCCCGCGAGTGCCACCAGGAGCAGGACGCTGAGCGCCCACGCCAGAATCATCCGGCCGTTCCGTGCCATCACTTGCTCGTCACCGGTCCGAGAATCAGGGCCTTCCAGGAGTCGCTGCCGAGCAGCTCCTCCTGACCGCCGGTCGAGCCGAGCGTCATCGCCGGCATCCCGCCGGACCCGCCGGCCTCACCGGTCACCGGGTCGTACCCGACCCCGTAGCCGGTCCGGTTAAGGTCGCGCGACGACGGGCTCGGCTTGTTCTGCGAGCCGCGGACATTGATCCCGCTCGACGGGCTCGCCGTACAGCCGGCCTTGGTGTTGGCCGGGGTGTTCGCGGTGTTCTGCGGGACCCGCTTGGCGGTGCCGCCGTACCCGGGCCGGCAGGCCGGCGGGGTGAGGCCGACGACCAGCCCGAAATGGGCGTCGTAGTGCCCGGTGCCCGGGTCCTTGGCCGGTACGACGTACCCGCCCATCGCCACCGCCGGGTAGACGACGAACAGCTGCTCGACGGCATCCAGCCGGACCGCGGTCAGTTCGCTCACCGTCAGCAGGTTACCCAGCAGCACCGCGATGTCCGCGCGGTTGTCCTGGATCAGGCCGGTCAGCTGGGTGGACGCGAGCGAGCCCTGGTCGATCACCTTGCGCAGGTTCGCGTCCGAGCTGACCAGGGTGTCGGACAGCAGCGCGAGGTTCTTCGCCCAGGTCTTGATCGCGTCACCGCTGGCCACCTGGGTGGCGAGAACGGTGTCGCCGTCGTTGATCAGCTTGATCGTCTGCAGCACGTTCGCGTCCGCGGTGTCGATCAGCTGGCCGGAGCTGTCGATGATCTTCTGCAGGTCGGTGCCCTTGCCTTTCAGGGCCTCGCCGAGCTCGCGGACGGTCGTCTTCAGGCTGTTCTTGTCGACCGAGTTCACCAGCTGGTCGAGGTTCAGCAGCAGTTCGGTGGTGTCGATCGGTACGGCGGTGTCCTGGCGCGCGATCTTCGAGTTGTTCTGCAGGTACGGCGCTCCGTCGCGGCGCGGCTGCAGGTCGACGTACTGCTCGCCGATCGCGGACCGGTTCGCGACCACGGCCATCAGGTCGTTGGGGATCTTGAACTTCTTCTCGATCACGAGGTTCACGTCGACGCCGTCGGACAGCAGCTTCAGCTGACCGACGCGGCCGACCGGCTGGCCGCGGTACGTCACCTCGGCGCCGGAGAAGATGCCGCCGGACTCGGCGAAGCTGGCGCTGACGGTGTAGTCGGTGTCGACGATCAGCTTGTCGACCTGGGCGTACTTCGCGCCGACGAACGCGACGCCGACGACGGTGATCAGCAGGAACACCATCAGCTGGATCCGGACCGCTCTGGTGATCATTTGACCGCCCCCGGCATCAGCGCACGGGCAAGGTCGGGATCGAACCCGGACCGCTTCAGCTGCGGTGTGCAAACCGGCAGCCCGAGCAGGGTGATGCAGGTCGTCGCCGTACCGGTCGGGACCGGGAGTGTCGGCAGGATGCCGCTCTTGCCCGGGCTGGTCGGCAGATGCACCGGGAGACTGATCCGGCCGGTCGGCAGCGCCGTCGGGCCGATCGTCGGCAGAGTGATGCCGAGCAGGCCCTTGAGTGCCTTCTGCGTGTTCACGTCGAGCGTGATCCCGAGGTTGGTGAAGTCACCCTTGGCGGCGTTCGCGGCCTGGTCCGGGAACGGGTAGGTGAACAGCAGCTCCAGCGACTTCGGCAGGTTCGCCCCGGCCTCGGCCAGCTTGGTCAGGATCGGGTACAGCGACTGCAGGTTGGCCACCAGGTCCTTCTGCGCCGAGGTGATCACCCGGGTCGCGGTGTTGCCCAGGGTCGCCAGCGCCTGCAGCGTCTTCACCAGCGCGGCCCGCTGCTTGTCCAGGGTCGCGATCGACTTCGGCAGCGAGTCGATCGCGGTCGCCAGCGTCGCCTTCTGCGCGTTGAGTTTCTTGGCCAGCGCATCGACCGCGGTGATCGCGGTGACGATCCGCGCCTTGTTCTGGTCCAGGGTGCCGACGAAGGTGTTCAGCTGGGTCAGCACGTCCCGGATAGCGGGCTCGTTGCCGGTCAGCGCCTTGTTCAGCTCCTGGGTGATGATCTGCAGCTGGGCCACACCGCCGCCGTTCAGCAGCAGCGAGAGCGCGGACAGGACTTCCTCGACCTCGACGTTGCTGGTCGTCCGCGACAGCGGGATCAGCTCGCCGTTCTCGAGCTTGCCGCGGGGCTGCTCGGATCCGGTCGGCCGCGACAACGACACGAACTTCTCGCCGAGCAGGCTGGTCTGCCGGATCGTGGCGTGCGTGTTGTCCGGCAGCGCGAGGCTCTTCGGCAGCTTGATCCGCACCTTCGCGATGTACCCGTCCAGCCAGACCTTCTCGACCGTGCCGACGGTGACGTCGTCCACCTTCACCGTCGACTTCGGCACCAGGTCCAGGACGTCGGCGAACTCGACGGTGACCGTGTACGACGGCCCCTTGATCTTCGCGCCACCCGGCAACGGCAGCGAGTACACGCTGAAATCGCATCCGGTCAGCAAGGTCGCCAGGGCGATCACGCCGGCAACGATCGACGTACGGCGCTTCACTTGACCAACCCCCCGAGCGTCGGATCCACGGGATCAGGGCTGTTCAGCGGGGCCTTCGGGGTCGGAGCCCACGGCGTGCCGGCCGGGCCGCCGCTCACGGGCGCGTTGGCGCCGGTCAGCTGGGTGATCAGCGGCAACTTGGCCAGCGCGTCGAGGACCGGCTTCAGCGCCGAGCAGCTCGACAACGGCTGGTTCACCTGCAGCAACAGCGAGCAGACGAAGGTCGCCGGGTCGTCGAGCTGCGCCGGGTTGATGCGCTGGTCCAGGGTGCCGAACTGCGGGTTGTAGATCCGGGCCAGGTTGCCGAGACCGAGCGGCGCGGTGTCGAGCACCTCGGCGATCGCGGCCTTCTCCTTCACCAGGATCTGCGACAGCTGAGTGGCTTGGCTGACCGTCGACTTCACCAGTCCCCTGTTGTCCTTCACGAACGTCGCGACCTCGCCGAGCGCGGTGGCCAGCAGCGACAGTGCGGCGCCGAGGTCCTTCCGCTCGCCGGCCAGGGTGGTCGAGACCGAGGCGAAGTTCGAGTTGAACTGGCGGACCAGCTGGTCGTTCGCGGCCAGCGCAGACACGAAGGTCTGCAGCTGCCGGATCGTGTTGAACAGCGCCGAGGAATTGCCCGACAGCGTGCTGGTCAGCTTCGAGACGTCGGTGATGGTCTGGTTCAGCTTGGCGCCCTGGCCGTTCAGGTTCTTCGCCGAGACGTCCAGCAGCCGGGCGAGCGCGCCCTGGTCGTTCGCGCCCTTCGGGCCGAGCGCCACGGACAGGTCGTTCAGGCTCTGGTAGATCTGGTCGAGCTCCAGCGGTACGGCGGTCCGCTCGATCGGGATCTGTGCGCCGTCGGCCATCACGTCACCCTTGGAGTACGCCGGGGTGAGCTGGATGTACCGGTCCGCGACGATCGACGGCGAGGCAATGACCGCCTTCGCGGTCGCCGGCACCTTGTGCTTCGCGTCCCACCAGAACTTGACCCGAACGGTCCGCCCGGCCGGGGTGATGCTCTCCACCTCGCCGACCTTGATCCCGAGGATCCGTACGTCGGACCCCGGGTACACCGAGACTGCGCGCGGGAAGTACGCCGTCGCCGTCACCCGCGCGGGCTTCGGCCACAACGTCACGGCGCTGACCGCGAGGATCACCACGACCACGCCGATCGCGATCAGCCGGGACAGGGCGTTGACCTTCATCAGCCGCCACCTCCCAGGATCGCCGGCAGGCCGGGAATCGGCACCTTCGGCAGCGGGATCTCCGGCACCGGCGCGAGGTTCTGCAGGTAGGTGTCGAACCACGGCCCGGTGCCGAGCGTGTTGGTGAAGACCCGGACGAACGGCGCGAGGCCCTTGATGCTCGCGTCCAGGGAGTTCTGGTTCTGCAGCAGTACGGCGAGGACCGCGTTGACCTTCTGCAGCGTCGGGGCGAGGTCCTTGCGGTTCTCCCGGACCAGCGCGGTGATCTGTGAGGCCAGCTGCTGCGTCGACACCAGCAACTGGTGGATCAGCGCCCGCCGCGCCTGCACGGCCTGGAAGACGGTGTTGCCGTCCTTCATCAGCTTGATCAGCTGCTGGTTGCGGTCGGCAAGAACCTTGGTGACCACGTTCGAATGCTGGAGCAACAACTTCAGCTGCTCGTCCCGGGCGGCGACGTTGCGCGACAGCCGCGACAGCCCGGTCAGCGAGGCCTTGACCTCTTCGGGGGTGTTCTTGAACGTCGCCGACAACGTGTCCAAGGCCCTGGCCAGCTGCGCGGTGTTGATCCGCTCGGTGGTGTTGGCCAGATCGGTGAACGCGTCCACGACGTCGTACGCCGAGACCGTGCGCGCCAGCGGGATCTCCGAGCCGGCCTTGAGCTGGCCCTGGCCGGCCGGGTCGAGCTTCAGGTACTTCTGGCCGAGCAGGGTCTTGATCTTCATCTCGGCGCCGGTCTGGTCGCCGAGCTTCACGCCCTTGTCGACGACGAAGTCGACCCGGACGTGGGTGCCCTCGAGCTCGACCTTGCGGACCTTGCCGACGCGGACGCCGGCCACCCGGATCTCGTCGTTCGGCTTCAGGCCGCCGGCCTCGGAGAACTGCGCGGAGTACTTCGTCCCGCCGCCGATCAGCGGCAGGTCCTGTGCCTTGAACGCGGCCAGCATGATCAGGCCGATCACGGTCAGCCCGATGACGCCGATCGTCACCTGGTTCTGCTCGCGGAAGGGCTTCACTTCTTGCACCTCGCCGAGTTGAGGTCGTAGGCGACCGGAATGCGAGTCCCTGTCGGCAGCGTGACGTTGCCGTCGAAGTTGCACAGGTAGAAGTTGAACCAGGAGCCGTACGACGCGGTGCGGGTCATCGTGTTCAGCTTCTGCGGCATGAACTGCAAGGTCTTCACCCAGATCGCCTGGGTGTCGTCGAGCGTCGACGCGGTGATCCGCAGCTTGTCCAGGTCGGCCTTGATCGGCACCCGGGTCTGCTGCAGCAGGCCGGCGGTCTTGGTGTTCAGCGAGTTGATCGAGCCGAGCGAGTTCAGGATCGGGGTGACGTCCTGGCTCAGGCCGGTGATGAACTGCTGCAGGTTGACCAGCAACTGGGAGAAGTTCTGCTGCCGCTGCGAGACGATCTGCAGCGTCGAGGTCAGGTTCGTGATCAGGTCGCCGATCACCTGGTCCGCGTCGGCCAGCGTGGTCGTCAGCGACGCGGTCTTCGCGAGCAGCGACTCGATCGTGCCGCCCTCGCCCTGCAGCACCTTGATCACCTCGAAGGCGAACTGGTTCACGTCCGCGGGCGTCAATGCGGTGAACAGCGGCTTGAAGCCGTTGAAGAGCACCGACAGATCCAGCGCGGGGGTCGTGTGCTCCTTCGGGATGATCCCGTTCTTCTTCAGCCGCTCGCCGCCACCGACGCCGTCGGTCAGCGCGACGTACCGGTTGCCGACGAGGTTCCGGTACCGCAGCGTGGCATGCGTCGAGGTGTCGACGACCTGATCGGAGTCGACGCTGAACGTCACCATCGCCAGCGTGTTCTGGTACAGCTGGATCTTGTCGACCTGACCGACCTTCACACCGGCGATCCGGATGTCGTCACCCTGGTTCAGCCCGACCGCGTCGGTGAACACGGCCCGGTACTTCGTCGTCGAGTTGAAGGTGATGTTGCCGATCGTCACCGCGAGCAGCGCGGTCGCGATCGTGGTGATCACCACGAAGATCCCGAGCCGGACGGTATCGAACGTCGTCTTCTTGTCGAAGAAGCTCACCGGGTGACCCCCCTCGGCTGTTGGTGCGCAGCTCCGGTGTCCAGGCGGGTGCATCGCAAGGCGGAGGAGGCGCACGATGCGGGTTTCATCGTGCGCCGACGACAACGCAGCGAGGTGCCCGCCTGGGCGCCGGAGATGCGTGCCGAACAGTCGAGGGGGGTCACCTTAGATTCACCTGGCCTCCGCGGAGCAGCGGGCCGACCATCAGCGTGGTCAGGTCCGGTACGTCGCTCGGGGCGAGACCCATCTCGGGGCCGACGACCGAATCGACGACCTTCTGCTCGGCCGGCGTACCGACGCCCTGGGTGTCCATCGCGAACCCCGGCATCGCGCGGTTCAGCTGGACGTTGAGCGGGAAGCGCTGGTTCTTGTTGTGGTCGCCGATCACACCGTCGTCACCGGTCACGTACGGCGCCGGGTTCTCCTGGTTGTACGGGCCGGGCTTCTCCCCCGGGACGCTGTAGTTCCGGCCGACGCAGGTCGGGCCTCGGTGGTCCTTGTACGCCGGGAGCTCGTTCGGCTCGTACGGCGTGGGCTGGTTGGTGATCAGTTCGAGGTTGATGTTCAGCCGGCCGTCGCGGAACGTGTCGTTGAGGACCGGCGCGGTGTCGGCCATCACCTGGAGGAAGCACGGCACCTCGGGCGAGTACTTCTCCAGCAGGTCGAGCACCGGGCGGCTGACCTGGCCGAGCCGGATCACGCGGTCCTCGTTCTCCTTGAGGAACGCGTTGCCGGTCGTCGACAGGTTCTGCACGTTGCCGAAGAACTGCTGCAGCTGCTGTTCCTTCTCCACCACGGTGTTGCCGGTGATGGTCAGGTTGCGCAGGGCACGGACCAGGTCGGGCGTGACGTCGCCGTACAGATCGGAGACCTGGGTGAGCTTGACCAGGGCGTCCATCAGCTTCGGGATGCTCGGGTTCAGCTTCTTCAGGTAGCCGTCGAGCTGGGTCAGCGTGCCGGCGATCTCGGTGCCGCGGCCCTCGAGCGCGGTCGCCAGCGTGTTCAGCGTGGCGTTCAGGTCGGCCGGGTCGACGGCCTGCAGCAGCGGCAGCGCGTCGTTCAGCACCTTCTCGATCTCGATGCCGACCGCGGTCTTGTCCCGGCTGATCACGTCGCCGGCCTTGATGTGCCGACCTTCGGGGCCGCTCGGCGGCACGAGAGCGACGTACTTCTCGCCGAACAGGGTCTTCGGCAGGATCCGGGCGCTGACCGCGCTGGAGATCTCGTCGACCTGGTCGGGCTTCAGCGACAGCCGGACGGTCGCCTCGTCGCCGTCGGTCGAGACCCCGCGGACCTCGCCGACGATGATCCCGCGCAGCTTCACGTCGGCGTGGTCGTTCAGCTGCAGACCGATGTGGCTGGTCTTCAGCTCGATGTCCACGGTCTTGGTGAAGACCTTCGCGTAGAACGCGTACGTCAACCAGAGCAGGAAACACAGCACGCCGATGAAGGCGACGCCGAGGACCTTGTGCGAAATGAGTCTGGTCATCCGGCCAGCCTCACGGTGGTCGTCGTACCCCAGATGGCCATCGACAGCAGCAGGTCGACGACGTTGATGACGACGATGGAGGTCCGTACGGCGCGACCGACGGCGACGCCCACACCGGCCGGGCCGCCGGTCGCGTGGTAGCCGTGGTAGCAGTGCACCAGGATGACCAGCACCGAGAACACCAGCACCTTGCCGAACGACCAGAGCACGTCTCCGGGTGGCAGGAACAGATGGAAGTAGTGGTCGTACGTACCCGTGCTCTGCCCGTAGAACGTCGTCACAGTGAGCCGGGTCGCGAAGTACGACGACAGCAGTCCGACGACGTACAGCGGGATGACGGCGACGAGTCCCGCGATGATCCGAGTCGTCACCAGGAACGGCAGCGACGGGATCGCCATCACCTCGAGGGCGTCGATCTCCTCGCTGATCCGCATCGCGCCGAGCTGCGCTGTGAAACCACAGCCGACCGTCGCGGCGAGGGCGATACCGGCGATCAGCGGGCCGATCTCGCGGGTGTTGATGTACGCCGAGACGAAGCCGGCGAACGCCGACGTACCGATCTGGTTCAGCGCCGAGTAGCCCTGCAGGCCGACCTCGGTGCCGGTGAAGAAGGCCAGGAACGTGATCACGCCGACCGTGCCGCCGATGACCGCGAGCGCGCCGGTGCCCAGCGTCACCTCGGCCAGCAGCCGGAGGATCTCCTTGCGGTACCGCGTGACGGACTTGCCGGACCAGGCGAGCGCCTTGATGTAGAACGCGAGCTGCTCACCGAGGTGGTCGAGCGAGTTCAGCGGCTTCTTGACCAGGTTGTCCATCAGGGCCGACACGTCACGCCCCCTTCGGCGGGACGAGCTGGAAGTAGATCGCGGTCATCGAGAAGTTCGCGACGAACAGCAGCATGAACGTGATCACGACGGACTGGTTCACCGCGTCGCCGACACCCTTCGGTCCGCCGCCCGCGTTCACACCCTTGTACGCCGCGACGACCGCGGCGATGAACCCGAACACCAGCGCCTTCGCCTGCCCCTGCCACAGGTCGGGCAGATGCGCGAGCGCGGTGAAGCTGGCGATGTAGCTACCGGGTGTGCCGTCCTGCAGGACCACGTTGAAGACGTAACCGCCCATCACGCCGACCACACTGACGAACCCGTTCAGGAAGAAGGCGACCAGCATCGTCGCCAGCACCCGCGGTACGACGAGACGCTGGATCGGGTCGATGCCGAGCACCATCATCGCGTCGAGCTCTTCACGGATCTTCCGCGAGCCGAGGTCCGCACAGATCGCCGAGCCACCAGCCCCGGCGATCAGCAGCGCGGTCGCGATCGGCGACGCCTCCCGTACGACGGCAAGCACCGCGGCCGATCCGGTGAACGCCTGCGCGCCGAACTGCTTGATCAATCCGCCGACCTGGAGCGCGATCACCGCGCCGAACGGGATCGCGACCAACGCGGTCGGGATGATCGTCACACTCGCGACGAACCAGGCCTGCTGCAGGAACTCCTTCACCTGGAACGGCCGGCGGAACGTGGCCCGGCCGGTATCGAGTGCGAAGGCGAACAGCGAACCTGCGTGCTTCAGGGGGGCGGTAGCGCTCACAGTCACCTGGCGCCCACCACATTCGATTCGAACGATCCTGGCGGCGGGGTGACGCCGTTCTCGCGGCACCACTCACCCGGCTCGCGCTGGGTCGGGCGGAGCATGCCGCTGCTGGGCAGCTGCTGGATCGGGATCGGCGGCAGCGGCGGCAGCTCCTGGCCGGCCTCCGCGGCCAGCTCCTCGGCGTCCTTCTCCTCGGACATGCCGATCGGGCCGACCATCTGCGCGTTCAGGAACTGGCGGACCACCGGCTCCTCGCTGGACAGCAGCATCTCCCGCGGGCCGAACATGGCCAGGTGCCGGTGGTACAGCATGCCGATGTTGTCCGGGACGGTCCGCGCGGTGTTCACGTCGTGGGTGACGATCAGGAACGTCGGGCTGAACGCCTCGTTCAGATCGATCATCACCTGGTTCAGGAACGACGTACGCACCGGGTCGAGGCCGGAGTCGGGCTCGTCGACGAGCAGGATCTCGGGGTCGAGGACCAGCGCGCGGGCCAGGCCGGCCCGCTTGCGCATCCCGCCGGAGATCTCGCCGGGCAGCTTCCGCTCGGCGCCGACCAGGCCGACCATCTCCATCTTCTCCATCACGATGGACCGGATGTCGGACTCGGACTTCTTGGTGTGCTCGCGCAGCGGGAACGCGACGTTGTCGTACAGGTTCATCGAGCCGAACATCGCGCCGTCCTGGAAGAGCACGCCGAACAGCCGCCGGATGTCGTACAGCTCGCGCTCGCTGCAGGTGGCGATGTCGGTGCCCTCGATCCAGACATGCCCCTTGTCGGGCTTGAGCAGCCCGATCAGCGTCTTCAGGAACACCGACTTACCGGTGCCGGACGGGCCGAGCATCACGCAGATCTCACCGGCCGGCAGGGTCAGGGACACGTCGCCCCAGATCAGCTGGCTACCGAAGGACTTGGTGAGACCTTCGACGCGGACTTCTACGCCCACCGGCCCTCCTCACGGGAATGTTCTGGCTGCCCCGAACCGACGAGTACGCGGTTCCAACGACGGAGCAGTGGCCTAGGTTACGCACGAGTACGTTTTTTCGTAACCCCTAGCTGTCAAGCGGTTGCGATACTAACCATCACGTAATGGCAGAAGGGCGGCCCCCTTGCGGGGACCGCCCTTCTCTACACATTCGTTACGCTCCTTGACGGAACGTAACTGAGGTCACTTCAGGGTGACGGTGGCGCCGGCGCCCTCGAGGGCTTCCTTGGCCTTCTCCGCGGCAGCCTTGTCGACCTTCTCGAGGACGGCCTTGGGGGCCGACTCGACGAGGTCCTTGGCCTCCTTCAGCCCAAGGCTGGTGAGACCGCGCACCTCCTTGATGACCTGGATCTTCTTGTCGCCGGCGCTCTCGAGAACGACGTCGAACTCGTCCTGCTCGGCGGCCTCTTCGGCCGGCGCGCCGGCAGCCGGGGCACCCGGGGCGGCAACGGCAACCGGGGCGGCGGCGGTGACGCCGAACTCCTCCTCGAATGCCTTAACGAACTCCGACAGCTCCAGCAGGGTCAGTTCCTTGAACTGGCCGAGGAGCTCTTCGGTGCTGAGCTTCGCCATGATGGCGGTCCTTCCTGACAAATGTTGCTTGGTGATCACTGATGGGGTGTTGCGGATGAGATCTGCTTCAGCTTTCGGCTGAAGCGGTCTCCTCGGTGCTCGCCTCGGCAGGTGCCTCGACCGTGTCCTGCACGGGTGCCTCGTCCGCCACTGCGTCCTGCACAGGGGCGGCTTCGGCCGGCAGCTTGTCCTGCAGCGCCGCGAACAGGCGCGCGGCCTGCGACAGCGGAGCAGCGAACAGCGACACCGCTTGCTGCGGGGCCGCCTTCATCGCACCTGCGAGCTTCGCGAGGAGGACCTCACGCGACTCCAGGTCAGCGAGCTTGCTGATCTCGTCAGAGCCGAGTGCCTTGCCTTCCAGCACTCCACCCTTGATGACGAGCAGGGGGTTCGCCTTGGCGAAGTCACGCAGTCCCTTGGCCGCAACCACCGGGTCGCCCTTGATAAAGGCGATCGCGGAGGGGCCTTCGAGCAGCGAGTCGAACGAGTCGACACCTGCGTCCTTGGCCGCGATCTTGGTCAGCGTGTTCTTCACCACGGCGTAGTTCACGTCGTCACCGAGCGCGACTCGCAATTGCTTGAGCTGCGCAACGGTGAGACCGCGGTACTCGGTCAGCACGGCGCCGTTGGAGCTACGGAACTCGTCCGTCAGCTCCGCGACAGCGGCTGCCTTGTCCGGCCTCGCCATGGGGGTCTCCTTCTATCGGCTTCCACGCCTAGGACCCCTGAACAAAGAGAAACGCCCCTGCGCAGGCGCAAGGGGCGTGAACATACATGCTTCACTATCCAAGTCACCTGCGCGGGCCGCCCACCTGAGTGGGACCTTCAGTCACCCTTGCGGGCAACGACCAGCGGTCTTCGGCAGTAGACAGTGTGCCTGCTGCACACACCGTTTATCAAATCGGTTGTGGATGCGGCGGGATCCAGCGGTGCATCGCGGTCGCCGCGGCCCAGCCGGTCAGCGCCATGATGACGATCGCCGGCCCCAGCCCGAGCACGGCCGTCGCCCCCGCCAGCAGCAACGGCCCGGCTCCGTTCCCGGTGTCCGCGAAGAGTCTGAACGCCCCGAGGAACTGGGCTCGTCCGACCGGTGGTGACGCGTCCGCACCCAGCGTCATGATCACGCCGGCGCCCAGCCCGTTCCCGATCCCCATCAGCAACGCGACCAGAGTCAGCGTGACGGCGGTGTGCGTGAGCGGTAGTAAGAGGTGCGCGAACCCCAGCACGAACATCGACGGTACGGCGACCCACTTGCGGCCGAGCCGGTCCATCACCGAGCCGGCGGGATAGAACAGCAGCATGTCCACCGCACCGGACAGTCCGAAGATGATGCTGGTCGTCTGGGCATCCAGTCCGATGTGGAGTGCCCACAGCGGGATCACCACCTGGCGGGACGCGCGAACGGCGCCTACGAGTAGCGCGCCGACGCCGAGAGTCCGCAGTACCGGGAAGTGGTCGCGGATGACGACCCAGGTCGACTGTGCGGCGACCGGACGGCTCCCGCGGGTGCGGCCTTCGATGTCGGGCAGGCTCAGCAGGACTCCACACGCCAGCAACGCGGCGATCAGGTGCACCCAGTACGCGCCGTCCGTCCCCAGGAACTTCATCGCACCAGCACCGAGGAACGGGCCGATGAAGGAGCCGATGCGCTGTACGCCGCCGAGCGTGGACAGTGCGCGAGCGCGGAGCTCGATCGGCACGGCCTCGCTGAGATATGCCTGCCTGGCAAGGCCCCAGACCGCACCGGCCAGTCCGGTGCAGCCGATAGCAATGGCCAGTCCCCAGACGTTCTGCACGACCAGACAGGCGGCTAGTGCGAGTGCGACGAGGACAGTGGCACCCAGCATCGCTCTGCGTTCGCCGATGCGGTTCGTCAGAGCACCGGCTGGGATGTCGCCGATCACCTGGCCCAGTCCGGCTGCCGCGACGACCAGTCCGGCAACGGCTACCGAGGCGCCCAGGTGGGTGGCCGAGAGCGCTACGACCGGCGCGATCGCACCCTGACCGATTCCGTACAGCAGTGCAGGCAGATAGACCGCGGGGGCGATCTTGAGGAGGCTCCTGGCTTGGGACATCACCGGCCGCCGGCCAGCGCCGTACTGCGGTCCCGTGCGGCCGGGGTGGCACCCAGCAACTCCGACACCGACCAGGCACCCGCGACGACCCTCATCCCGAACTCCTCCATCCGATCCACCGGCATCCGCATCTCGGGGCCGGACACACTCAGACAACCCGCGACCTGCCCGGAGTAGCCGAACACCGGCGCCGCCACACTGCAGATCCCTGCCGTCCGCTCGGTCCTCGACATCGCGTACCCGCGCCGGCGGATGTCCGCGAACTGCTCGGCGAGTACGTCGGGGTCCGTGATCGTCGCCGGCTGCACCCGTTCGAGCGGGCCCTTCAGGACCTCCTGCTGCTGCTCGAACGGCAGGAACGCGAGCAACGACTTCCCCGGCGCACCGAGCGGTAACGCGACCGGCAGCCCGAATTCCGTGTAGGTACGGCGCAGCTGGTGGTGACTCTCGACCTGGTCCAGTACGACGCGCTGCCCGGACGGCAGCAGCTCGTGCACAGCCGCGGTCTCCCCTGTGTCATCGCGGAGTGCACGGAGCACTGGCATCGCAGCGTCCCGCAGGCCGGCCGGAATCCCACCGCTGTGCGCGAGCTGCACGACCAGCGGACCGATCGCGTACCGCCGGTGTGCCGTCTGCCGGACGAGCCCGTTCTCCTGCATCGCCAGCAACAGCCGATGCACCGTGCTCGTCGACAGGCCGGTCGCCCGGGCCAGATCACTGATCCCGAGCTCCGGAGTACGCGCGTCGAAACACCGTAGGATCGCCACAGCCCGATCGATCGACTGCACCGAACCCCGGGTTTCCTGCATTGCGAAACTATATCCCGCCATACGGGAAAGCGCGCGGGCATTCCAAAGCCCGGACCACTCGGCCCGGGCTTCGGAGATGAGTCAGCTGAGAACGGCGAGGGCGTCGATCTCGACGAGCATGTCGGGGAGCGGCAGGCCGGTGAAGACTGTGGTGCGGGACGGCAGGACGCCGCTCGGGGTGCGGGTCGAGACGAAGTCGGCGTACGCCTCGTTCATCGCGGCGAAGTTGTCGCGCTCGGTGAGGTAGACGCGCAGCATCACCACGTCGTCGATACTCCCCCCGCCGGCCTTCAGGATCGCTTCGATGTTCTGCAGCACGCGGGTGGTCTGTGCCTTCACGTCGCCGTGGAACACGAACTCGCCGCTGGCCGGGTCGACCGAGCCCTGGCCGGACACCTGCAGGATGTTGCCCTTGCGGACGCCCTGGGAGAACACGGGCATCGGCGGCGGCGCGTCGGTGGTGGAGACGACGGTCTTGTCGGACATCAGGTCTGACCTCTCAGTTGTAGTCGGCACTGATCGCGTTGGCGGTGGCGAGCAGCTCGGGTAGCAGTTCGAGCACCTGCTCATAGTTCAGCAGTACGTCGGGAACCGACAGCGACACGGCCCCCACAACGCGGCCCGTGCTGTCCTTCAGCGGCGCACCGATGCAGTTGATGAACGCCTCGTGCTCCGCCTTGTCCTGCGCCCAGCCACGCTCGCTGACCGTGTCCAGCTCGTTCCGGAGCCGGTCCGGGTCAGTGATCGTGTTCGGCGTGTACTCGTGATACTCCAGCGACTCGATCAACGCCTCCCGCCGCCGCTTCGGCTGCGCGGCGAGCAGGACCTTCCCGACCGCTGTGCAGTGCAGCGCCGCCGGTACGCCGATCTGCGAGTACATGCGCACCGAGCGCACACTGTCGAGCTTGTCGACGTAGATGACCTCGCCGTTCTCCCATGCAGCCAGATGGACGGTCTGGCCGGTCTTCTGGTTCAACGCACGCAGATGAGGCGCAGCAACTTCCCGTACGACGTGTTGCTCGCGCGCCACGTCCGCGAGAGCGAACAGCCGCGACCCCAGCCGGTAGCGGTGCGCGGCGTCCCGGCGTACGAACCGGTCGGCCTCCATGGTGCGCAGCAGTCGCAGGACCGTGGTCTTGTGAACACATAGCTCGGCGGCGAGCTGATCCAGCGACCGCTCACCCTCGCCGAGACTGGTGAGGATCTGCAGCGCCCGACCGAGGCTCTGACTCATGCCGGACCGATCTTCGTGGCGGCCCACTCCTCGTCGGTGCAGTTCAGCAACCGCTCGCGCACCTCTGGCGCCGGCGGCGGCGCGTGGTCCTCGGGCGCCGTCAGCACAGCGGCCGCAGTCAAATGACCCAGCCGCAACCGCTGCACCATCGGAAGCCCTTGCAACGTGCCAGTGAGGAATCCGGCCGCAAACGCATCCCCCGCTCCCACTGTCTCCACGACGTCTACTGACAGCGCTGGGACCTCGGTGCGGCCGTCCGGCTCGAGCACCATCGCAGTGTGCGCATCGTCCTTCAGGACCAGAGTGCGTGCGCCCAGGCGCTCATAGAGTTCGTCCGGGTTGGCAGTCCCGGCGAAGACCTCTGCCTCATCCGCCCCGATCAGCACGATGTCAGCCGCCTTCAGCAACCGCCACAGCGGCGCCGGATCCTTGTCCCGCCACAGCACCGGCCGCCAGTTCAGGTCCACGCTCAGCTGGAACGACCGCGGCTCCGTCGCCAGCCGCTCCAGCATCTGCGCACTGCTCTCAGAGATCGCCGCAGTGATACCGGTGGTGTGCACCAGCCGCGCCTGCCCGAGCCTGTCGCGCACCGCGGGCCGGTCCAGAAACGCCGGGTCCATAGCAGCAGCCGCCGAGCCGGTGCGGTAGTAGTGCATCCGCGACCGACCGTCCTCCGACTCCTTCACGTACAAGGCTGTCGGCCGGACCGCATCGACCTCCACACCCCCGACGTCGACGCCCCGCTTCTCCAGGTCCCGCAGTACGTGCTGACCGAACCCGTCATCCCCCAGGCGCGAGATCCACGCCGTCGGAACACCGAGCGCGGCAAGCCCGCCGGCCACGTTGCACTCCGCTCCGCCGACCGACCGCCGGAACACCTCGACGTCCGCGAGCGGCCCCGGTCCGCCGGCGAGCATGATCATCGCCTCGCCGATGCAGACGGCGGCCGTCTCAGGGAGCGGTTCGGGCATCGGCACTCCTTGGCGGCGGGGTGATGGGATGGGGTGCGTTGACGCAACTTTGGCCGCGATGCTACAACCGACGAGTCAGAATACGCAATGAACGTTGCGTATTCTGCAACTTCGACCCCAGGGGATCAGATGCCTGCTTACGATGCCGCCGCCGTCGCCGCTCTTGCTGACCAGCAGGTCAGCTGGCAGGACAAGGCCCTCCCGCCCGCCTTCTGGGGCCGGACCGTTGCCGAGATCGTCGCCGACCGGCCACCGCTCTCCCAGCTGCCCACCCCGCTGATGACGTTGTCCGCGCCCGGCCTGCGGCACAACGTGGACACGCTCGACACTTGGTGCAAGCGCCACGGCGTCGAGCTCGCGCCGCATGGCAAGACCACGATGGCGCCCGCGCTCTGGGCGATGCAGCTGGACTCCGGCGCCTGGGCGATCACGCTCGCCAACGGCTTCCAGCTCGGCGTCGCCCGCGCGTTCGGCGTACAGCGGGTGCTGATCGCGAACGCGGTGATCTCCCCGCTGCAGCTCCGCTGGATCGCGGACGAGCTCGCGGCCGACCCGTCGTTCGAGGTGATGGTGTGGGCGGACTCGATCCGCACGGTCGAGATCATGGAGGCAGCGCGATCGGCGTACGTCGGTCCCGACGCGCGCCCGCTCGACGTGATGGTCGAGGTCGGCGGCATCGGCGGCCGGACCGGTGCCCGCGACGCCGAGACCGCTCTTGCTGTCGGTCACGCGATCGCCGACGCCTCGACGCTGCGGCTCGTGGGTGTGGCCGGGTACGAAGGTGCGATCGGGCATGGCGTCGACGAGGCCAACCTCGAGGAGGTCCGCGCCTACCTGCGTGACCTGGCCACGGTCCACCACCGACTCAAGGGTGTATACGACGCGGACGTCGTCCCCATCGTCAGCGCAGGCGGGAGCCAGTACTTCGAGCAGGTCGCGAAGGTTCTCGCCTCCGAGGCCGGCGACGGCGCCCGGGTCGTACTGCGGTCCGGCGCGTACATCACCCACGACGACGGGCTGTACCGCCGGGTCTCTCCGCTCGGCGAGCACCCGCGGACGGATGGCGAGCAGCTCGTCTCGGCGATGCACGGCTGGATGCGGATCACCTCCCAGCCCGAGCCGGGGCTGGCGATCTTCGACGGCGGGCGGCGCGACTTCCCGTTCGACCAGGACTGGCCCGAGCCGCAGCTGATCCGGCCGCGGTCCGAGGGTTCGCCGATCCTGCCGGCCACCGGGATGACGGTCACCAACCTGAACGACCAGCACGGCTTCCTGCACTTCGGCGACGAGCAGGACGTGGTGATCGGGGACGAACTCCGCGTCGGCCTCTCCCACCCGTGTACGGCGTTCGACAAGTGGGGCCTGATCCCGGTCATCGACGACCCGGACGCCGCCGATCCCGTCATCGTCGACCTGGTCCGGACGTTCTTCTGACATGACGGACCTGCTCATCACGGGGGCGCTGGTCATCGACGGCTCCGGCTCCCCCGGGTATCACGCCGACGTCGCGGTCGACGCCGGGAAGATCGTGGCCATCGGCAACGACCTGCCGGGCGCGGATCGGAGGATCGATGCCGACGGGCTCGTGCTGTCGCCCGGGTTCATCGACATGCATTCGCATTCCGATCTGCAGATCCTGGTGAACCCCGACCACACCGCGAAGGTCAGTCAGGGTGTCACGCTGGAGGTGCTCGGCCAGGACGGGCTCTCGTTCGCC
Organism: Kribbella sp. NPDC058693; assembly: GCF_042715335.1. NCBI lineage: Bacteria > Bacillati > Actinomycetota > Actinomycetes > Propionibacteriales > Kribbellaceae > Kribbella > Kribbella sp. NPDC058693. Next base: position 459,579 of record NZ_JBHXSQ010000003.1, on the reverse strand, counting down.
CCGATCGACGATCCGACGCGGGCCGTCGTACGTCGTCAGATCGCCGGCTGGAACGGTGAGCCGGACGACTTCGACTTCAGCTGGTCGACCGTCGCCGGGTACCTCGATCGCCTCGACCAGGGCGTCGCCTGCAACGCGGCCTACCTGGTCCCGCAGGGCACGCTGCGGATGATGGTCGTTGGCACCTCCAACCGTCCGGCGACGTCGGCCGAGCTCGAAGAGATGAAGCGGCTGCTCGCCGACGGATTGCGCGACGGCGCGGTCGGGATGAGCAGCGGGCTGACGTACACACCCGGCATGTTCGCCGACACCGACGAGCTCGTCGCGCTCTGCGAGGTCATCGCGCAGTACGGCGGGTACTACGCCCCGCACCAGCGCTCGTACGGCAAGGGCGCCCTCGAGGCGTACGCCGAGATGGTCGACGTGGCACGCCGTTCCGGCTGCGCGCTGCACCTCACCCATGCGGTGATGAACTTCGCGCCGAACGCCGGCCGCGGGGTCGAACTCGTCGCGATGATCGACGAGGCACTCGCGACCGGGGTCGACCTCACCACCGACACCTATCCATACTTGCCTGGGGCAACCACCCTGGCGGCCATCCTGCCCAGCTGGACGGCCGAGGGCGGGCTGGACGCGTTGCTGGGCCGGCTCCGCGATCCGGAGGCGCGCGCACGGATCACCTACGAGCTCGAGCAGGTCGGCTCGGACGGCTGCCACGGCTGCGTCGTCGAGTGGGACACGATCGAGATCGGCGGCGTCCGCAACCCGCTGCTGTCCGATGCCGTCGGGAGCACGATCGCCGAGCTTTCGGCGCGGTCCGGCACTCCCGCTGCCGACATCTTCTTCGACCTCCTGATCGGCGACGACCTCGCCACGTCGATCCTGCAGCACGTCGGTCACGAGGAGAACGTCCGCGCGATCATGCAGCACCCGTCGCACACGGGCGGTTCTGACGGGATCCTGGTCGGTGGCAAACCTCACCCGCGCTCGTGGGGCACGTTCCCCCGCTACCTCGCCCATTACGTCCGTGAGCTCGGCGTCCTCGAACTCGCCGACTGCATCCACCACCTCACCGGCCGTCCCGCCCGTCGGCTCCGCCTGCCCGATCGAGGGCTGGTCCGCGAGGGGTACGCCGCGGACCTGGTCCTGTTCGACCCGGACAAGATCCGGGACGCGGCCACGTTCCCCGAGCCCCGCCAGCAGGCCGAGGGCATCCCGTACGTCTTCGTCAACGGCACCGCCGTCATCGACGACTCGCACCGAACGACCACCCGTCCCGGCCACGCCATTCGCCGTACCACCAGCTGAGAGGAACCTGTCGTGAACACCTTGGAGCTGCTTCGAGCCGACCGGGTGCTGACCGTCGTCCGCGCCCCGGAGATCTCCGACGCCCGCGACCTCTGCGCCGCACTGGTTGCCGGCGGCATCCATGTCGTCGAGCTCACCTACACCACCCCCGACCTCCCCCGGCACCTGGAACGCGCCGCGTCCACCGCTGCGGAGACCGGAGCGGTCGTCGGCGCGGGCACCGTGCAGACCGCTGACCAGGCGACTCAGGCGATCAACGCCGGCGCCCAGTTCCTCGTCACACCCGGCCAAGGTCTCGAGGCCGCCGCGATCGCCGACGCAGCGCGCGCCGCGGGGATCCCCGTCGTACTGGGCGCGTTCACGCCGTCCGAGGTGATGACCGCGCTGGCGCTCGGCTCGACCGCGGTGAAGATCTTCCCCGCGCATCACCTCGGCCCGAAGTACTTCAAGGACCTCAACGGCCCGTTCCCCGGCGTACCGCTGATCCCGTCCGGCGGCGTCAACGCCACCAACGCACACGACTTCCTCGCCGGCGGCGCCCTCGCCGTCAGCGCCGGCACCGACGTGGTCTCCCCTGCCGACGTGGCCGCCGCCAACTGGTCCTCGATCACCACCAAGGCCAAGACGTTCTGCGCCGCCCTCTAGCTACTGCACGGTGATGCTGCCGTAGCTGGACCGCAGGTAGAGGTGGCGGTTGGCAGCGGGATCGGTCGGGACCTGCAGATCAGTGGAGCCTTGGGCGGCGACCGCGTCGATCGCGTACGCCGCACCGGGCGGCACCTGCACCGTGAGCGAACCATCGCTCGTGGTCGCCGACACCTGGTCGGGCGGGTTGTCGAAGCTCAGCGTGGCCGACCCCCGCTGGACATCCACCGACACCCGCGAACTCCGGACCCGCACCAGGTCCGCCGACCCGTCGGAGACGGCCAGGTTCAGCGGCGACGACACCCCCACCACGTTGACGGACGATCCCTCGACCTTCGCCTGGACTGCCGCAGCCGCCGGCACCTCCACCGTCAGGTCCACCGAGCAGTGCGTATCCGGGCACCGGCTCTCGACGACCAACTGACCGCCGACGGTGGAGACCTTCACGTCCGGCTTGGCGATGGCATAGTTCCCGTCGACGTTCACGTGCACCTTGCCGTCGACGCTGTTCAGTACCTGTGTCGACACCCCGGCGGTGATCCGTACCCCGGCGGGTCCCGGCGCGAACGCAGCCGAGTAGCTGTACGGCAACTTGCCGCGGATCATCGACACCGTCAGGGCGGCCCCGGTGATCACGAGCACCAGCACCGGAACCAGTCCGATGATCAGCATCTTCCGCTGCGCGCTCGTCATCAGGTGTCCAGGAACTTGAGGACAGCCAGCACGCGGCGATGCTCGCCGTCGGTCGGCGTGAGGTTGAGCTTCAGGAAGATGTTGCTGATGTGCTTCTCGACGGCGCCTTCACCCACGACCAGCGCCTGTGCGATCCCGCCGTTCGACTTACCCTCCGCCATCGCGCGGAGAACGTCCTGTTCCCGTGGGCTCAGCACTGCCAGCGGATCGACCCGCCGCGAACGCACCAGCAGCTGCGAGATCACCTCCGGGTCCAGCGCCGCGCCACCGCCGGCGACCCGGCGCAGTCCGTCGATGAACTGATCCACATCGGCGACCCGGTCCTTCAGCAAGTACCCGACGCCACCTGGGTTCCCACCGATCAGCTCGCTCGCGTACCGCTCCTCGACGTACTGCGAGAGCACCAGTACGCCAACGTCCGCGTACTGCTCGCGGATCACCAACGCCGCGCGCAGGCCTTCGTCGGTGAACGTCGGCGGCATCCGTACGTCGACCACGCACACGTCCGGCCGATGCGCCTCGACAGCCTTCAGCAATGCGTCGCCGTCCCCGACCGCCGCGACCACCGTGCAGTCCTGCTCCTCCAGCAGCCGCACGATGCCCTCACGCAGCAGCACCGAGTCCTCAGCGATCACCACCCGTAGCTCAGCCACAGGGCACCTCCGCGATCAGCGTGGTCCCGCCACCGGGCGGGCTGTCCACCGTGAGTCGTCCGTCCACGCCGGCCACCCGGTCCGTCAGCCCGCGCAATCCGCTGCCGCCGGCCGGATCGGCGCCACCTTGTCCGTCGTCGCGCACCTCCACCCGCAGTACGTCGCCGACCCGTGTCACCTGCACCTCCGCCTGTGCCGCCTCTGCATGCTTGGCCACGTTGGCGAGCGCCTCCGTCACCACGAAGTACGCGATCGACTCGATCGTCAGCGACGGCCGTGGCTGTACGTCGACACTCAGCCGGACAGGCACCGGCGAACGGGCCGCGACCGCGGACAATGCCGCGTCCAGACCGCGATCGCTCAGCACCGGCGGGTGCAGTCCTCGGGTCAGATCGCGGATCTCGGCGATCGCCTGCATCGCCTCCGAGTGCGCCTCCTCGATCAACGTCCGTACGGCCGGCTCCTTGTCCCCGAGGCGGTTCTTCGCGCGCCCGAGGGTCATCGCCAGCGAGACGAGCCGCTGCTGGGCGCCGTCGTGCAGGTCGCGCTCCATCCGTCGCCGCTCCGCCTCGACCGAGTCGACCACCTGCTGCCGGCTCGTCACCAGCTGCGTGACGCGCTCCGACAACGCACCGGTCTCGGACCGGCCGAGCAGGACCCGCGCGAGCTCGGCGTCCAGGGTCGATGCCGCCCGCATCAGCAACGGCGAAGCCACCAGCAGGAACAACGCCGCCACGATCGCCACCACAGTGGCGGACTTGACCGAGTCGATCACGAACGGCCCGAGCTGCGCCTGCGACGCGGCGAACTTGTTGTAGTACGCCGGCAACGCGATCAGCACCGGCGGCACCGACCAGACGAGCACGATCAGCACGAACCAGACGATTGCCAGCGGCAACAGCAGCACGTAGTACAGGAACTGCCGCCACATCCCCTGGTCGGTCACCGCGAGCCTCGCGTCGGCGATCCGCGATCCGGCCGCCGGCGGCGGGATCAGCGGCGGGATCGTCTGCCCGCGGGTGATCCGGGCCCGCGCCCGCTCCCAGCCGGCCACCACGTACACGAACCGGTTCGCGCCGACCGTCAACGGGATCCCGACGTACGCGAGCGGCCAGGCCAGCAAGGCGGCCGCGACCGTCAGCAGGACCAGCAGGCCGGAGGTGAGCACGACCACCGCGTCGCCGAGCAGATGGATCGTTGCCAACCACAAGTACGGCGAACGCCAGAGCCGCCACGGAGCCCAGGGAACCGGGTTCGCAGCAACCGTCACCGGAACACCTCCCCGTCTCAGCGCCTGCTTGCCGTCACAACTTACGTCGTCGGGGCGGGCGGCCGGCATGAGGACAGCCCACGAACCTGACCGGGGGTTATCCCCACCCCGGTTCGTGGGCTGACCGGACTGTGCGCGACGACCGCCGACGGGATGCTCGAAGCCATGACGACGACACTGGACACGAAGCCTTCTGACGCCCTGGACGGCAGGCTCGGCGACGCGATCGACGACCGAGTCGCGGATGCTCTCGAGGACTACATCGCCGAGGGCCGGCTGGACGGCCGGATCCGCCCACGCCGGTCCCCCCAAGGTCTGGCCGTGCTGGTTGCCGCCGGCGTCGCCGCGGTACTCCTACCGTGGTGCCTGATCCTCGCGGCCACGCTGCCGAGCACCTACCAGGCGGGCCATTGGAAGCTCACCTGGATCGGGCTCGACTGCGGCACCGCGATCGCCGCGGGGCTCACGGCGTACCTGCTGCACAAACGCAACAGGTACGCCGCTCTGACCGCGATGGCTGCCGGGACCCTGCTGACGGCCGACGCGTGGTTCGACGTGAGTACTGCGTCCGCCGGCTTCGACCGTACCCTCTCGCTGACCGAGGCACTGCTGCTGGAGCTGCCCCTGGCCGTGTGCGCGTTCGTGGTCGCGGCCCGCGAGCTCAAGACGCGATGAGCTCCATCACCGGCCCCTCGTGCAGCGCCCGATACACCTTGTCCCGCAGGGAGTTGGCCTCAGCGTCGGTCAGTGTGCGGTCGACCGGTCGGAGGACGAGCCTGACCAGCAGATTCCGCTGACCTGGCGTGAGCTGGAGGCGTTCGCGGGCAGCCGTCGGCAAGTCGTCGTACGACGTTTCGCCCAGCACCTCCAGCGACTCCGCTGCATCGGCATCCGGGCCCAGCGCGGCGCGGACCTTGTCGCCGAGCACCTCCGCCGACACATCCGCTGACGCACCGACCACGACGGACAGGTCTCGTCGCACCGGCGGCATGGACGAGACCGGCTTGTACGGCAAGAGATCCAGCATCTGACTCGCCACCCGCGGCTCCGTCGACCTGAGCAGGCGAATGTCGCGGATGCCCTTGCGGAGCATCAACAGCCGGTCGAGGCCAGGCCCCATCGCGAGGCCGGTCCAGCTCTCGTCCAGACCGGCCATCCGCAGTACGTGCGGCGCCGCGACCCCGCACTCACCGATCTCGATCCACTGATCGTCCAGCAGGACGTCGATCTGACGGCCGTGGATCGTGTACGGGTGTACGGCCGGCACAGTGCGGTAGGTCTGGCCGGGGAGGATCGTGTCGACCAGGCGGGCGATCATTTCCTCCAGCTCCGGCTCCCCCAGCGTGACGTTGCGGCTGATCCGCCACAGGTCGAGCTGGTGCGGGGTCCCGGTGTGCTGCCAGTCGACCGAGTCCCGGCGGTAGCAGATGCCCGCACAGATCATCAGCACATCGGATGCGTCGGATTTCGCCAGCTCACGCAGCGCGGGCGGGATCATCGCGGACGTGTGACTTCGCAGTACCTCGGTGTCCGAGACGTAGCGCGTGTAGCGGGCCTCACGGGTGACCGCGTCGGTCGCGTAGCCGAGGTTGTCGTAGTTGTCGGCCAGCGGCACGACGGGATGGTCGCGCCGGGTCCAGATCTCGGTGTACGGCCAGGCGGCGCCCAGCGACGTACGGATCGAGTCGACGATCAGCTGGACGGCGTGTGGTCCCTGCGCAGGATCGGTGAGGTCGCGGAGCGCGAGGGCAGCGTGCAGTTCTTCAACGGTGAGGACAGACATGAGTTTCTCTCCAGGATGACGGTCTCGACGGGGGTCCACCCCGGTCGGCCGCGGTCACCTCAGGAGAGAGCGCAGCAGCAGCTCACCCCGTCGGCACCGTCGTGCCGGCCGGGGCGCAGAAACCGCTGCCCGTACTGCGTCATGCCGTCAACTGTACCGCCCGCACACCAGCCGTGCCCGCGATATTCATCTGATCCCGATCGGTACGAGTGCGACGATGGGCCGCATGCGATGGATCGACACCCTGGAAGCTGCCGCCGCCGAGAAGCTGCCCGAGGCCGTGCACCGCTACTTCCGGCAAGGCTCCGCGGGCGGCGTCAGCGTCGGCGAGGCGACCGCGGCGTGGTCGGCATACCGCTTCCGCCCGCACGTGCTGAACGACGTGTCCGCGATCGAACTCAGTACGACGATCCTCGGCGTACCCGTCGACGCACCGATCCTGGTCTCGCCGTCCACGATGCACCGGATGGCCGACCCGGACGGCGAGCTCGCGATGGCGCGCGGCGTCGGCGCGGCGAGGTCGCTGCTCGGGGTCTCCAGCAACGCAGGTACGACGTTCGCCGAGCTCGGGGCAACCGGGGTGCCGTGGTGGCTGCAGATCTACATCCTGCGGAACCGCGAGATCACCCGCCGGATGCTCGACGCCGCGGTCGAAGCCGGCGCGCGAGCCGTCGTACTCACCGTCGACACGCCCGTGGTCGGCCGGAAGGAAGACGACGGCGAGACGGTCTGGGACCTGGCAAAACCCGGCCAGTTCCTGGCCAACCTGCCCGACGGCGAGTGGACCGACGACGACCTCGACAAGGCCGACGACCTGAACCCCGACGTGATCGGCTGGCTGGCCGAGCGAACCGGCCTGCCCGTGGTGGTGAAGGGCGTACTCCGCGGCGACGACGCGAAACGCTGCGCGGACGCGGGCGCTGCCGGAATCATCGTCTCGAACCACGGCGGCCGTCAGTTGGACGCCTCGATCCCGACCGCCCAGGCCCTGCCCGAGGTCGCCGAAGCCGTCGCCGGCACCGGAGTCGAGCTGTACGTCGACGGCGGGATCCGTCGCGGCGAACACATCCTCGCTGCCTTGGCCCTCGGCGCCCGAGCAGTCTTCGTCGGCCGGCCCGCGCTCTGGGCTCTGACCGTCGACTCCTCGGCCGGTGTGACGCGACTGATCACCGAGCTGAGCGAAGAGCTCGACCACACCCTGCGCCTGGTCGGCCAACCGACGCCGTCATCGCTGACCCCCGACCTTGTCACCCTCAGGAGATGACGTTGCGGATCGTTGGCCTGAACGCGTTCCTGCCCGGCTTCCGGCTCGTGCACGATTTCGCCGAACAGAACGGGCACGAACTCGTCCTGGTGGTGACGCTGCCCGAGACCGGCAGGTACGGCGCGGCCGACCCGATGGTCGCCGGTCTGCCGGACGACACGAACGTCCTGATCACCCGCAAGCTCCGCGCCGTCGCCGCCCCGGTGATCGCCGCACTCCAGCCCGACGTCGTCATCTCCGCCGCGTTCCCCCGGCTGATCCCGGACGAGATCCTCGAGATCCCGAAGTACGGCGCGATCAACTGCCACCCGTCGCCGCTGCCCGCGGGGCGTGGGCCGACCCCGCAGCGACTGATCTACGAAGGTGACGAGCGGGTCGGGGCGACGGTGCATCGGACCGCATCGGAGTTCGACACCGGCGCGATCCTCGCCCAGCGGATCGCACCGCTGCCCGAGGATCTGAACGGCACCGGACTGATGCAGTCGTGGGGCACGCTACTGCGCGAATGCCTCGCCGAGGCCGTCCCGCGTCTGGTGGCCGGCGATCCTGGTGAGCCGCAAGACCCTGCTCTGGCCTCCGAGGCGCCGTTCTTCACCGACGCCGAACGGCTCCTGGACCTGACCGAGCCGTCCCGAGTCATCCGGCGCAAATGCGCGGCCCTCAACGTCACGTCTGCCAGCGCCCAGGCCGACCTGGACGGCGCCACGCACCTGATCACTCGCACCGACTTGTCCTCTGCGGCGACGGATGCCGCCCCGGGCACGGTGGTCGAGCGCCACGACGACGGCTGGACCGTGCAGACGGCCGACCACGCCCTCCGACTGACCCGGGGCTGACAAACAGAAAGCCCCCGGGAGAACCCGGGGGCAATCAGTGTGAAGAGGTGAGGCTCAGGCCTCGACCGACTCCTCGGCCAGGTTGCGGGACAGGTTGGGGTCAACCTGGACGCCCGGACCCATCGTGGTCGAGAAGACCGTCTTCTTGATGTAGCGACCCTTCGAGCTGGCCGGCTTGAGCCGGAGGATCTCGTCGAGCGCGGCGCTGTAGTTCTCCACCAGCTGGGCCTCGTCGAACGACGCCTTGCCGATGATGAAGTGCAGGTTCGCGTGCCGGTCGACCCGGAACTCGATCTTGCCGCCCTTGATGTCGTTCACGGCCTTCACCACGTCCGGAGTGACCGTGCCGGTCTTCGGGTTCGGCATCAGACCACGCGGGCCGAGGACCCGGCCGAGCCGGCCGACCTTGCCCATCAGGTCAGGGGTCGCGACGACGGCGTCGAAGTCGAGCCAGCCGTCGGTCACCTTCTTGATCATGTCGTCGTCGCCGACGAAGTCGGCGCCGGCGGCCTTCGCCTGCTCGGCCTTCTCACCGGTGGCGAAGACGAGGACCCGTGCCGTCTTGCCAGTACCGTGCGGAAGGTTGACGGTGCCGCGCACCATCTGGTCGGCCTTGCGAGGGTCGACCCCGAGACGCATCGCGACGTCCACGGTCGAGTTGAACTTCTTGCTGCCGGCGGCCTCCTTGGCCAGCCGGATCGCCTCGAGCGGCGTGTACAGGTGATCGAAGTCGATCTTCTCCGCGGCGGCGCGGTAAGCCTTGCTGCGCTGTGCCATTTACTGTTCCTCTCTGGGGTGTGGTCTCCGGGCGGCGCTTCGCCCTGCCACTACTGCGTACTGAAAGTTGGTGCCGGTCAGCCGTCGATGGTGACGCCCATGGAGCGCGCCGTACCCTCGATGATCTTCATGGCAGCGTCGATGTCGCGGGCGTTGAGGTCCGGCATCTTGGTGGTCGCGATCTCGCGGACCTGGTCCTTGGTGATCTTGCCGACCTTGTCGCGCTGCGGAACGGCGGAGCCCTTCTGCAGCCCGGCGGCCTTCTTGATCATCTCAGGCGCCGGCGGCGTCTTGGTGATGAACGTGAAGGATCGGTCTTCGTAGATCGTGATCTCGACCGGTACGACGTTTCCGCGCATGGACTCCGTCTGGGCGTTGTACGCCTTGCAGAACTCCATGATGTTGACGCCGTGCGGACCGAGCGCGGTACCGACCGGCGGCGCCGGCGTCGCAGCACCGGCCTGGAGCTGCACCTTGACGAGTGCGGCAATCTTCTTCTTCGGAGGCATTCTGTCGGGTCCTTAGACTTTCTGGATCTGGTTGAAGCTGAGTTCCACCGGGGTCTCCCGGCCGAAGATCTCCACCAGGGCCTTGATCCGCTGGGCCTCGGCATTGATCTCCGTGACTGTGGCGTGCAGGGTCGCGAACGGCCCGTCGACCACCATGACCGAGTCACCGACACCGAAGTCGGCAACCTCGACCTTCTTCTTCGCCGCGGTCTTGGCGGGTGCGGCACCGGCTTCGGCTGCCGCCGCCTCGGCCGCCGCCACGACGGCCGGAGCGAGCATCTTCTCAACCTCTTCGAGGCTGAGCGGGACCGGCTTCTGGCTGTTCCCGACGAAGCCGGTCACCGACGGCGTGTGCCGCACGGTCGACCAGGACTCGTCGGTCAGGTCCATCCGGACCAGCACGTAGCCGGGGAGGACGGTGCGCTTGACCATCCGGCGCTGACCGTTCTTGATCTCGGCGACCTCTTCGGTCGGCACGATGATCTCGAAGATGTAGTCCTCCATGTTCAGGGAGTTGATCCGGTTCTCCAGGTTGCCCTTGACCCGGTTCTCCATCCCTGAGTACGTGTGCACGACGTACCAGTCGCCGATCTGGGAGCGGAGCCGGCTGCGCAGCTCCTCGAGCGGGTCGCCCGGCTCCTCCGGCTCGGCCTCTTCCTCGGCCTCGTCGTCGTCCGCAGCGGCGGCGGCTGCCGCCAGCGCGTCGGTGTCGGCGTCGTCGTCGGCCTCGTCCTCACCGCTGGAGAAGACCACCTCGTCGGGCGCAGCAGGCTGCTCGACAGTGGTCTCCGGGGCGGTCTCGGCGGTCTCCTCGGCCAGTTCCTCGGCGGCGTCCTCGACGTCCTCCTCGGTCACCACCTCGGCGTCCTCGGCCTCATCGGCGGCCGCAACCACGACTACCGGCTCGTCGTCGGAGGTGTCGGCGTCCGCCGGGGGCACCTCCGCCTCGTCATCGGCGGAGTACTCGTCTTCTTCCACATCCACGTCCTCGTCATCGTCGTCAGCGTCGAGGTCCGCGAACGGGTCGTCGGCATCATCATCGTCGTCACCGAACAGGTCGTCATCGGTGGCGTTCTCGTCGAAGTCCAGCTCGAGTTCGTCGGAGTCGGATACGTCGAACTCGTCCTCGTACTCGAGGACCTCGTCGTCGCGCTCGGACACGTCGTACTCCGTCATCTGGTTCGGGGTCTTGTCTGCTTCCGGTCGGGCCGGGGCCCGGGGCCTGCGGTAGGTCGTTCGGCGAACCTCAGCCGAAGATCTTGAACATCGCCCAGCCGAAGGCGAGGTCGAGGACCGAGACGATCGCGATGACGAACACCACGAAGGTCAGCACGACCACGAAGTAGGTGGAGAGCTGCTTGCGCGTCGGCCAGACGACCTTGCGGAGCTCGGCGACCACCTCGCGGTAGAAGCGCACCAGTCCACGGCGCTGCTTGCCTTCCGCAGGCTTGCCGGCGCCGGACGGTGCCGGGGTGCGCGTCTCCGTCACGACCTACCTCTTTCGCTAGCGGCGGCCTGACCGGCCCTGCGCCGGTCAGGATTTGCAGGGCACGAGGGACTTGAACCCCCAACCTTCGGTTTTGGAGACCGATGCTCTGCCAGTTGAGCTAGTGCCCTCTGCAATCCATCCGGACGCCGCGTCGGACCTGATCTCAGGCATGCCGGATCAGGGCCACCAACGCCCGGACTAGAAGAGTGTACGGGGTCTGAGCCACCTGGTCGAACTGAGGCCCTTGCCCGCACGACCCCCTGCCGGGCGCCGCACCGCGGTCAGAACCATACAGCCTCTACCCGGTCCCAACGGACCACACCCCTGGCGTGTTCCCGGGACCGTCCAGTGAAATCGGCGGGCACCGCCGGACGCCGTGGTGCCAGGATGGAGGCCATGGGTTCCAGGATCTCGGCGCGGATCGGCGCCATCAGTGAATCAGCGACGCTGGCGGTCGACGCCAAGGCGAAGGCACTCAAGGCGGCCGGACGCCCGGTCATCGGGTTCGGCGCGGGCGAGCCGGACTTCCCGACGCCGGACTACATCGTGGAAGCGGCGGTCGAAGCGGCGCGGGATCCGAAGAACCACCGGTACAGCCCGGCCGGCGGCCTGCCGGAGCTGAAGCAGGCGATCGCGGTGAAGACCAAGCGGGACTCCGGCTACGAGATCGAGGCGGCCCAGGTCCTGGTCACGAACGGCGGCAAGCACGCGGTGTACAACGCGTTCGCGACGCTGCTCGACCCGGGTGACGAGGTGCTGCTGCCCGCGCCGTACTGGACGACGTACCCGGAGACCATCCGGCTGGCGGGCGGTGTGCCGGTGGAGGTGTTCGCGGACGAGTCGCAGAACTACTCCGTCACTGTCGAGCAGCTCGAGGCGGCCCGGACCCCGCGGACCAAGGCTCTGCTGTTCTGCTCGCCGTCGAACCCGACCGGCGCGGTCGACAGCCCGGAGACGATCGAGGCGATCGGCCGCTGGGCGCTCGAGCACGACCTGTGGGTGATCACCGACGAGATCTACGAGCACCTGACGTACGGCGATGCGCGCTCGACCTCGATCCCGGTCGTGGTGCCGGAGCTGGCCGACAAGACCGTCGTACTCAACGGTGTCGCCAAGACGTATGCGATGACGGGCTGGCGCGTCGGCTGGATGATCGGCCCGAAGGACGTGATCAAGGCGGCGACCAACCTGCAGTCGCACCAGACCTCGAACGTCTGCAACGTTGCCCAGCGGGCCGCTCTTGCGGCGGTGTCCGGCGACCTGAGCGCGGTCGACGAGATGAAGAAGGCGTTTGATCGCCGTCGACGGACCATGGTCCGGATGCTCAACGAGATCCCCGGCGTCGAGTGCCCGGAGCCGACCGGTGCGTTCTACGCGTATCCATCGGTCAAGGGCGTGCTCGGCAAGGAGATCAACGGGCGGACGGCTGGTTCTTCGGCTGAGCTGGCCGACCTGATCCTGGACGAGGTCGAGGTGGCGGTTGTGCCGGGTGAGGCGTTCGGCGCGCCGGGGTACCTGCGGCTGTCGTACGCGCTCGGGGACGACGACCTGGTCGAGGGGCTGAGCCGGATCGCCAAGCTTCTGGGCTGACTGGATTTCGCCGTGCGGGTAGGGCCTCGGTAACCTTCGGTAATGACGCAGCGGGATCTGCGGGTGCTGCCGAAAACACACCTGCATCTGCACTTCTCCGGGTCGATGCGGCATCTGACGCTGGTCGAGCTGGCGGATAAGCACGGGGTCCGGCTTCCGGACGCATTGCGGACGGACTGGCCGCCGGAGTTGTCGGCGGCGGACGAGCGCGGCTGGTTCCGGTTCCAGCGGTTGTACGACATCGCCCGCTCGGTGCTGCGGACGGAGGACGACGTACGCCGTCTGGTCCGTGAGGCCGCCGAGGACGACCGCGCCGACGGGTCACGCTGGCTGGAGATCCAGGTCGACCCGTCCGGGTACGCGAACCGGTTCCACGGGATCACGGAGTTCACCGACCTGGTGCTCGATGCCGCGCGGGACGCGTCAGAGTCGACGGGCATCTCCGTGCAGGTGATCATCGCCGCCAACCGCACCCGTCACCCGCTGGACGCACGGACGCTGGCGCGGCTGGCATCGCAGTACGTCGGCCGCGGGGTGGTCGGGTTCGGCCTGTCCAACGACGAGCGCCGCGGTACGACGTCCGAGTTCGCCCCCGCCTTCCGGATCGCGCGCCACGCCGGCCTCCTAGCCGCACCCCACGGCGGCGAACTGTGCGGCCCCGCCACCGTCCGCACCTGCCTGGACGAGCTAGGCGCCGGCCGCATCGGCCACGGCGTACGTTCCGTAGAGGACCCGGATCTGTTGAAGCGCGTGGTCGACGCCCAGATCGCCCTGGAGGTCTGCCCCGCCTCCAACGTCTCCCTAGGCGTCTACCGCCGCCCCGAAGACGTCCCCCTCCGCCACCTCTACGAAGCCGGCGCGCGCATCGCCCTAGGCGCCGACGACCCCCTACTCTTCGGCTCCCGCCTGGCCGAACAGTACGAAACCGCCCGCACCGTCCACGCCTTCACCGATCCCGAGCTCGCCGACCTGGCCCGCTCCTCAGTCCTAGCCTCCACCGCCCCACCCGAAGTCCAGAAATCCCTCCTCACCGAAATAGACCAATGGCTGGGAACCCCGGCGACCGTTCCCGCCTGACAGCAAAATAAGTGCCGGGTGAGTTCCGGTTCAGGTCGTTGCCTGGGGGTGGGGGCGGGCCTAACTTTGCTGGCATGACGCCGACGAAGATCTTGCTGCCGGAAGATGAGATGCCCACGCGGTGGTACAACGTGCTTCACGATCTGCCGACGCCACCGCCGCCGGTGTTGCATCCGGGGACGGGGCAACCGATCGGGCCGGAGGATCTGGCGCCGTTGTTCCCGATGGACCTCATCATGCAAGAGGTTTCGCAGGAGCAGTACGTCGATATCCCGGGCGAGGTGCTCGACGTCTACCGGCTGTGGCGACCCAGTCCGCTGTACCGGGCGCATCGGTTGGAGAAGGCGCTCGATACACCGGCCCGCATCTACTACAAGTACGAAGGCGTCTCCCCCGCGGGATCGCACAAGCCCAACACCGCCGTCCCACAGGCGTACTACAACGCGAAATCCGGCGTCCGGAAGCTCACCACCGAGACCGGCGCAGGTCAGTGGGGTACTGCGCTCGCGTTCGCCTGCGCGCAGTACGACCTGGAGTGCGAGGTCTGGCAGGTGCGGGCGTCGTACGACCAGAAGCCGTACCGGCGGACGATGATGCAGGTCTTCGGCGCGACCGTGCACCCCAGCCCGTCGGACCTGACCGCGGCCGGGCGGAAGATCCTTGCCGAGCACCCCGATTCCACGGGTTCGCTCGGGATCGCGATCAGCGAGGCAGTCGAAGCCGCGGTCCAGGATCCTGAGGTGCACTACGCCCTCGGCTCGGTCCTCAACCACGTGCTGCTGCACCAGACGATCATCGGCGAAGAGGCCCTGATCCAGCTCGCAATGGTTGGTGAGACCCCCGATCTGCTCGTCGGCTGCACCGGCGGCGGGTCGAACTTCGGCGGCCTGGCGTTCCCGTTCCTGCGGGAGAAGTGGGCCGGCCGGATGTCACCGGTCGTCCGCGCGGTCGAGCCGGCCGCCTGCCCGTCGCTCACCCAGGGCACGTATGCGTACGACTTCGGCGACACCCTCGGCATGACACCGCTGATGAAGATGCACACGCTCGGCCACGACTTCATCCCCGACCCGATCCACGCCGGCGGCCTGCGGTACCACGGGATGAGCCCGCTGATCAGCCACCTGTACGAGTCCGGCGAGATCGAGGCCATCGCCAAACCCCAGTCCGAATGCTTCGCCGCAGGGATCCAGTTCGCCCGCACCGAAGGCATCGTCCCGGCCCCCGAGCCGACCCACGCCCTGGCCGCGGCCATCGAGGAAGCCCAACGCTGCAAGGAGTCCGGCGAGGAGAAGGTCATCCTCACCGCCCTCTGCGGCCACGGCCACCTGGACCTGGCGGCGTACGACGCCTACCTCTCCAACACGATGACCGACCGCAGCTGGGACGACGCCGAGATCCAATCAGCCGTCGCCGACGCCCTGACCCGTCTGCCCGCCCTTGGCTAGCGTCCGCCGCGTTTCCACCACGGCTTCGGGCGCTTGGCGACCGCGGTGAGCCAATCCGGCGGGATGGCCCAACCGCGCGAACTCAGCGCCGCGAAGTAGTCCGTCTTCAGGCTGTCCGGCAGCCAGTACGTCGCTCTGCGCTGCCCGGACGCCTCGAAGTACGTCGTACGGTGGCGCCGGCTCCACACCGTCGCCTGACTGGAGCTGTACGCGAGCCGCACGTAGTCCCAGCGCGCCTGCTCGTCGTCCATGTCGAACCCGCGCTCGGGCACCCGTGCCGTGCCCCGAGGTTCCTGATCGATCTCGTCGATCAGCTTCTGTACGACGGCGCGGTCGTCGGTCATCTCCTCCGGCAACCGCAGCCCGACCGGATCCAGCACGACGGCGCCCAACCGCGGCCGAGCCACCTCGAGAAACACCTCGAGCAGCGCGAACCCTTCCTCGGCCCGCCCGAACAGCTCCAACTCGGCACGCAAGGTAGTAACGGCTTCCTCGACCACCCGACAACCCTAAGCGCTGTCTGCCCCAGATGGAGGGGCTGCCCCTATCTGCCCCGGGTTGCCCCACGATGCCCCGGCGTGATCACGCTCAGCAAGCGCGACGGCGAGGCCGCAGCCGCGAAGAACGACCGATTTACGGCCACGAAGCGGTTCACGATTGCGGCCAAATCCCTTTCCCAGCAGTGTTTTCGGGGCAGTTCGGGGCATCGTGGGGCAGATCATCCACAAGGCCCGATTTCGTGGTCGCAGAGGGTGTTCGGCGTCTTACAGTTACCGCCATGTCAGAGCCCAACGAGATGTTGCGCGGCGCGCGAGAGCGCACCCCGTCGCGCCGCGCGCCGGGCGAACACATGTCCCGGGCCGAGCTCGCCGACGCGATCTGTGCCTGGCTGTGGGACACGACCGAGATCAAGTACGAGCTCGACGGCCACTACATCGCCAAGCTGGAACGCGGTGCCGTCCGCTGGCCCGGCGCCGCCTACCGTTCCGGTCTGCGGCACGTCCTCGATGTTGCCGCCGACAACGAACTCGGGTTCTTCCCGCCGTCCGGCATCGCCGTGGCCGAGCCGGAGCCGACACCGCCCTCGATGGTCGGTCACGACGACGACCTGATCCACGCGAGCGACGAGTCGATCGCGCTGCTGTCGTTCGCCGAGGAGTCCAACGTCGGCGAGCTCACAGTCGAGCAGTTGCAGGCAGACATCGAGCGCATCGCCCAGTCCTATCTCCGTACGCCGACCCGACCGTTGTTCGCCAAGAGCCGAGCGATCCGCGACCGAGCCTTCGCGCTGCTCGCCGGCAACCAATCCCCCCGCCAATCCCGCGACCTGTACTCCGCGGCCGGCTTCGCCATCACCATGCTCGCGTGGATGTCCGTCGACCTCGGCCGCCCGGACATCGCCGAAAGCCACACCCGCACCGCCTGGGCCTGCGCCGAGGCCGCGGACCACGACGTACTGCGCGGCTGGATCCGCGCCACCCAGCACACCGCCGCCTTCTGGCAGGAGGACTTCGTCCGCGCGGCGGCGTACGCCGAAGACGGACTGCGGTACTCCGCCGGTACGTCGAGACTGTTCCTGGCCAGCGCAGCGTCGGTCGACAACGCCCGCGCCGGCCAACCCGACAAAGCCCGCGACATGCTCGACCTGGCCCAACAGCTGTCCGTACGCCAGGCCGACTCCGAGCCGGGCGGCCTCCTGCTCTGTACGCCGGAACGCGCCGAGGGGTTGTGGGCGGATACCTACCTCGCCTTCGGCCAGCCCGAACACACCTCGAACCACGCTGATCACAGCGTCGCGCTGTTCGAGGCAGCGCCGTACGTGCTCCGGAATCCAGGGTCCGAGCGCATGGCCCGCCTGCAGCAAGCGAAGGCGCGGCTGCTCCTCGGTCAGCTCGACGGTGCGATCGAGGCCGTCGAGCCGGTGCTGGACCTTCCGCTGGAGTATCGCGTCCGCCCGCTGATTCATCGCCTCGCGGAGGTCGCGGCGCTCACCTCGCCGTACGCCCACACGCCGAAGGCGCGCATGCTCCGCGCGCGCATCGCCGAGTTCATCCAGCTCCCGGCACGGAGGAAAGAGGACCAGACATGATCAAGGACGTCCGCGATCACTGGTACTGGCGCCCCAACTGGCGGCCCGGGCGATCGTTCTACACCTGGCACGTCGTCTTCCCGGAGGACTCCGTCGTGACTGAGGTGCACGCGGCATACCAGCACCTGGTCGACTCGCTTCCCGGGATCACGCCGGTGCCGTCGCAGTGGCTGCATCTCACGGTGCAAGGAGTCGGGTTCACGGACAAGGTCCCGCGGCCGGATCTCGACCAGATCATCGAGGCGACGCGTCGGCGGCTCGAGCACTTCCGGCCGTTCGAGATCAAGCTCGGCTCGGCGGTTGTCGATGTCGAGAGCCTGCAGCTTCCGGTGGAGCCCGTCGACCGGATGCGCCGGCTCCGCGCCCAGCTGCGCGCGGCGATCACCGACGTGTGGGGCCGCGACTCCGTGCCCGCGCTGCCCGAGCTCGATCCACACATCTCGCTCGGCTACTGGAACCAGGTCGCTCCGGCTGAGCCGCTCGAGCAGCGCGTGAAGGCGCTGGGCGGCGGTGTCGCCACGACCGAGCTGACCGACATCACGCTGATCGAGCTCACCCGCGACCACAACCGGTACGAGTGGACGACGTACGCGACCGTGCCGCTGGGCATCCAGGTATCGCGCGACGGATCAGGCGGATGACCGCCACCTACGCCGGAGACAACGCCGCCCTGGTCATCCGAGCCCTCCTCGACTTCCGCAGCCTCTGGACAACCCACGACCTGGTCAGCACCACCGGCGTCCCGGCCCAAGACGTACGCCGAATCGTCGACCGCCTCGAGCAAGACGACCTCGTCGAACGCCACGCTCCCGGGGTAGTCACCGTCCCGAACTGGCTCGCCCTACTACGCCGCTGGAACGAAGACTCCCCCTTCACCCGCACCACCCAGCTCACCTACTGGCGCACCAAACCCGGCACCCCACCCCTCCTGGACCGAATCCCCACCACCCAAATCCGCCACGCCCTCACCGGCACCACCGCCGCCCAACACTGGACCCCAGAAACCCCCACCGGCCGCACAGTCATCTACACCCCAGACGCCCAAGCAGCAGCCACCGTCTGGGAACTCATACCGTCAAAAACCAAGTCGATCATCCTCGCCGAGCCCACGCTCGACGTCGTCTACACCCGCACCCGCAAAACCCCCACCGGCCTCCGTCTAGCCGCCCCCAGCCAAGTCCTAGCCGACCTTCTAACCGGCGCCACCCCCTCCCGCCGCACCGCCAACCCCCTAACCGAATGGATGCTGGACCACCCGCTCGAGTGGCGCTACTGACCGTAGGCGCGGATTGAGACGACGTGGGATCGGCGGGAGCCGTTGGTGGTTTGGGTGGTTAGGCGGAGGTGGGTGGTTGGGGTGGGGGTGGGGAGGTGGTGGTGTTGGGTTCGGTGGTGGTTGTTGGTGACGGTGGCGATGGGGTGCCAAGGGGCGTCGTCGCCGTTGCGGGATTCGAGGGTGTAGTTGGAGAGGAGGGTGGGGAGGGAGTCGAAGGGGGTGCGGTGGTGGTGGAGGTTGATCAGGTCTTCTTGGACGTCGGCGTCGAGGATGACTACGACCTCGGCGAGTTCGACCGGCTCGGGCCAGGTGAGTTGCAGCCAGGGGTTGGGGTCCCACGCGAGGTCTTCGGAGGACCACAGGTTGGGGCCGCCGTACGGGCGGGAGTAGCCGCCGATCACCTTCGACGGTGAGTACGCCGCCGTCTCGCCCAGGCGGACGCACAACCCGCCGCGCGGCAGGATGTGCTTCCAGGCGCGGAACTGTTCGGTCCACTCCTCGTCGGGCGCCGGGTCGCGGTGGACGAAGTGCACAGTCCCCGGGAGCGCGGTCGACGCGGTGTGGACCGAGATCTCAGACGTCTGACGCAGTACGACGAAAGCGTTCGTCGGCGCGGACGGGTTCCACGACAGCGGCACCCGGATCCACCGCTTCTCACCCGCGGGTACGTCGATCGTGCAGGAGCCGACCAACTCGGCCGGCAGGTAGTTCTGCGGCTTGACCGGATCATGCAGCTCGACGGTCAAGGACCCGCCGGCGGAGTCGACGAGCAACTCGAAGCCGTCCAACGACGGGTCGACAGGGATGACCATGCCGATATCGCTCGTCAACGGCAGAGTCCCCGACGACACCTCGACCACCGGCCGGGTCAGAGTCGACGACGCGCTCACCGACGCGGACAACGCAAGGTTCGCAGGATCGTCGTCAACCACGCCGAGGACCGACGAGTCCGCCCGCGTCAACGCGCGCCGCACCAGGTCGAACCGAGACACCACCAACTCCCGCGGCGACAATCCGTTGCGCAGGGCAACAGAAGCGCCGACCCCGGCCGCCTCGCCCAGCAGTGCACACGTCGCCATCACCCGCGTCGTACCGAACGCTACGTGACTCGCGCTGATGTTGCGCCCGGCCATCCACAGGTTCCGCACGTTCCGCGAATACAGTGACCGCAACGGGATGTGGTAGTTCCCGTCCGGATGCCAATGCTTCGACCCGCGCTCGGCCGCATAAACCCCGCCAGGCGGATGCAGATCGATCGACCACCCACCAAAAGCCACCCGGTCCTCAAAGACCGTCTGCTCCAGAACATCCTGCTGCGTGAGTACATGGTCCCCCAGGAACCGCCGGTACTCCCGCTTCCCCGGCACCGACCCGATCCACTCGAGCGTCAGGTTGTCCGCGTCGAAGCGCCCCGAGTTCTTGATGTAGTCCCAGATCCCGTAAACGACAGCCTGCAACTCGTCCCGGATCGCCTCGTTGTCGTCCACGACGTCGAGCGAGCCACCCCACTCGATCCACCAGAACGCGCACCCGTTCATGTCGGTCCGGATCACCCGGCGGTCCGGGATCGCGGTCTCGTTGACGTCCCGCGCGAACGACGGCGGCACGAACCGCACCGGCTCCCCCGCGTCCTTCGTGTAGAAGAGGATCGTGCTGCCCAGCGTGTTCGAGTCCGGGACCAGCGGCGCCCACGATTCGTCGTACTCCGATCGCGGCTCGCGCCCCGTGCGGAAGTCAGCGCCCGCCAGCAACCCGACCAGCCCGTCGCCCGAGCAGTCGACGTACGCCGGACTGACGAACCGGATCTCCTTCTCCGACCCCATCTGCCACCCGGTCACCGACTCGATCACGCCATCGGCAACCGACAGCGACCGCACATCCGTGTTGAGGTACAGCGTGATCAGCGGCTCGGCGCGGACCGCTTCCAGCAGCACGAGATCCCAGTAGTACGGGTTCCCCAGCGGGTTCCGGTACTGGTTCTCGACGAACAGCTCACCCATGATGCCGGTCTCGCGGGCGAAACTCTGCACGCCGTGCGCGGTCGCCCCGCACACCCACACCCGCACCTCGCTGGAGGAGTTGCCGCCGAGCACCGGCCGGTTCTGCACCAGCGCCACGCTGCTCCCCTGCCGCGCGGCGCCGATCGCCGCGCAGATCCCGGCGAGCCCGCCGCCGACAACGGTCAGATCGGTCTGGACCTCGAGCTGCTGCATTCAGAAACCTTTCACGTGTCCGGATGTACGACGGGCTGCCCCGGCCCGTTCGGGTGATTGGCGGTGAGGTGATCGGGCACCCGCTGCGCGACCAGCACGAACAACAGCCCGGCCGTCAGTACGTCGCTCGCGCGGCCGGCGAAGAACTCGGTCCAGTTGGCGCCGTTCGGCGTACCGGTGTCGAAGGTGACGTCGGCCAGCCGCGCGATCGGCGAGTCGACCATCCCGGTGATCGCGACCGTCAGCGCGCCCTCGTCGTGCGCCCGGCGTACGAACTCCAGCGTGGTCGGGTCAGTCCCGGAGCGGGTGACGGTCAGGGCCACGTCCCCGGCGCCGAGCAGACCGGCGCCGATCTGCGACGACTGCGGCCCGTCGAAGAACCACACGGGGATCCCGATCCTCAGCAGCCGGATGTAGAGCTCGCGAGCCGGGATCGCGTCGCCCCACTCGCCGTAGATATGAGTACGGCGTGCGCCCGCGATGGCATCCGCGACCCGGGTCGCCGCGTTGAGATCGATTGCCGCCAAAGCGTTCCGCAACGCATTCGCCTGCGTCGAGGCGAGCACATTCAGCACCTGCTCGGGCGGATCGGCGGGACCGATCGCCATGCCGATGTCGCTCGCCCACCCGGCCTCGAGACCGCGGCCGACCTCCATCGCCAGGGCGGCTCGCAGCGCGGGATAACCGGCGTACCCGAGGTGCGTCGACAGGCGCGTCACCGTCGCGGCCGACGTCTGGGCGACCTCGGCCAGCTTGGTGATCGATCCGCGCGCGACCTCGTCCGGGTTCGCCAGGATGTGCTCGGCGACCCGCTGCATCGCACCGTTCAGCTCGGGCAGGGCCCGCTTGACCTGCTGCAACGGGCTCGGGCTCTCGGCTCTCTCCATGTCTGCCATCCCGCCATCGTCACGTATAGACGAACTGGGCACTCGCCACACCGTCGGTGTCGCTCACCACCCGCACCCAGTGCGCGCTGAATCCGGGCGGGAACACATGCGTCCGGATCTGCCCCGGCTCGACCGTCAGCGTCTCCACCGCGCCGAACCGCCCGTGCCCGTGGAAGTCGATCTCGACCGTGATCTGCAAAGCCTCAGAGCCGAAGTTCTCCAGATGCAGACACTTCCCGTCGAAGCCCGTCATCAGATACGGATCCGAGGGGACCCCAGCCTCGACCGGCGTCTCCCACCACGGCCCGCCCCACCCGGCCGGCTTCCCGAAGCTCCACAGATCGTCGGTCTTCCCGAACCACAACCCCGACTGTGGCTCGGCCGTCGTCGGGTTCAACCCATGACTGGGAGACGCGTTGTCCGCCCCAGCCACCAGCATTCCGCGCCACGAGCAGAAGTCCCCGAGCACCCACAAATGCGTCGAGATCGGCCGCACGCCCCAGATCCGCCCGCCGTAGGCCCACGGCGACAGCTCGTAGAACATCCCGTGGTGATCCATCAGCAGCCGCTCATGCTCGACCTCCCGGATCCGCGGCCACTCCGTCTGCCACTTGTGATCGAAGCAGTGTGAGGCCTTCGGCAGCCGGTACCGCGTCCACTTCTGATCCGCCTCGGTGAACACCTCGAGAATCGCCGACGCCCGGTCCCATCCGGTCGCGAAGATCGTCCCGCCGAACTCGTGCCGCCCGCCGATCGCGGTGAACGGATCCTCCCGCAGTACCTTCCACGTCCGACCGTCGTACTCCGCCAGCCGCCCGCGCGACCGCGTGCCGGCCCACTCAGGCTCGGCGTACTCGTTGGAGCACACCACGAGCCGGCCGAACGACGTGTAGCAGTCCTTGTAGTGCACCTTCATCTCGCCGTCGGTGCCGAGCTCGTCGTTGAGGTCGAAGAGCTGCGTGCACTCGTACGTCGTGAGGTCAAGCTCGAGCAGTTCCCCCTCCATCGCGAGCACGTACACGTGGGTGTCCGGCTTGGTCAGGTGCCTCGACGTACCGCAGACGCGCAACGGCTGGAGCTCGGGGATGGTGACGATCTTGTGATCGGCGGAGATCACGTGCGGCCCGAGCACGAGCTTGGAGGTCGGGAAGTGCACGAACCGGTTGGTGTACGTGCCGTCCACCCCGAGCGTCTCGGCGACGATCTCCATCGAGAAGTCGGCGTCGATCCGGCGGAGACTGACGCCCGCGCCGGACGGGGCCTTGTGCGAGTTGTAGTTCTGGACATAGAGCTTCCCGTTCCACGGCATCAGCGAACCGACGCCGAGCTCGCTGCGCGGCGGACCGAAGTCACCGATCTGGGCAAGCTGCGGGAAGACACCTGAGACGTTGTTCATTTGATCCCTGTGTGAGTCATGGCGGCGATGAACCGCCGCTGCAGGACGACGAACACGATCAGCACCGGCACGATCGAGATCACCGAGGCGGCCATCGTCAGGCCGGGTGCGATCTGGCCCTGTTCGTCGACGAAGTTGGTCAGGCTGAGCGGCAGCGTGTAGCGGTCGGGGTTGCTGATCAGCACCAGCGGCGTCTCGTAGTCGTTCCATGACCAGACGAACGCGAGGATGCCGAGCGCGCTCATCACCGGTGTTGCCAACGGCAAGTAGATCCGGGTGAAAACGCGCCATTCGTTCGCGCCGTCCATCCGCGCGGCTTCGGCGAACTCGGCCGGCTGGCTGATGAAGAACTGCCGCATCAGGAACGTGCCGAGCACGGTGAACATGCCGGGCAGGATCAGCGCCCAGAGCGTGTCGTACAGCCCGAGCTTCTGGAAGTAGATGAACCGCGGCACCAGCAGCAGCTGCGCCGGGATGATCGCGGTCGCGAGATAGAGCAGGAACAACTTGTCGCGGCCCTTGAACGACATCCGCGCGAAGGCGTAACCGGCCATCGTCGCGGTGATCAGCTCGCCCGCGACCCGGAGTACGGCGACGAAGATCGAGCGCCCGAACGCCGGGAGTACCGAGGTCGCTCCGGACAGCACCGTGGTGAAGTTGTCCCATTGGAACGGGTTCGGGATCCACTGCATCGGGATCTTGTACGCGTCCACGTCCGGCTTCAGCGCGGTCGAGATCATCCACGCGAACGGCGCGAGGAACGCGATCGCCAGGATCCACAACGGGATCCCCCACAACCACTTGGACTTAGTCATTGAGGGCCCTCCCTCGCTGCGCCCGCCACGTGAGCAGAGTCAGGACGAGTACGCCGACGAACGTCACCAGGCCGATCGCCGACGCGTAGCCGAACCGGTAGAACTGGAAGCCTGTTTGGTACATGTAGTACGAGATCGTCGTGGTCGAGTCGCCGGGACCGCCGGCCGTGATCAGTGCAATCAGACCGAATCCCTGCGACGCCCCGATGATCAGGGTGACCAGCAGGAAGATCGTTGTCGGCAGCAACGACGGCCAGGTGATCACGCGGAACTTCGCCCAGACCGAGGCGCCGTCGATGTCGGCCGCTTCGTACAGCTGCCGCGGCGCGTCCTGCAGAGCGGACAGGTAGATCAGCGAGCAGTACCCGACACCGCCCCAGATCGCCATCACGATCAGCGCGGGCAGCGCCCAGTGCGACGAGGCGAACCAGCCCGGTTGGATGCCGAAGGCATCGAGTACCTGGTTGACCAGGCCGGCCTTCGGGTTCATCAGCATCAGCCAGGTCATGCCGATCGCGACCACGTTGACGATGTACGGGAGGAAGAAGATCGCCCGCAGTACGGCGCGGCCGGGGAGCGGGCGGTTGAGCGCGATGCCGAGCGCGAGTCCTCCGACGACGGTGAGCGGTACGGACACCACGACGTACACCAGCGTCAGCCCGATCGCGTGCCAGAACCCGGGGTCGCGGGCGATCGCGACGAAGTTGTCGATGCCGTTGAAGGTGATGCCGCCGAGACCGGACACCAGGTTCCAGTCGGTGAACGCGAGTACGACGACGCTGATCAGCGGGATCAGCGTGAACGCGACCACGCCGAGCAGGTTCGGCGCGATGAACAGGAACCCGATCCAGCCGCGCGGCTTGATCCCGGGCGCCTTCTCGGTCCGGACGGCCGGGGCGGCCGCGACGGTTGCGGTGGCCATCAGGGCCTCCTCTCGTTACGGGCGATCGCGGCGTCGGCGAGCCGCCGTACCTCACGGATCGCGACGCCCGGGTCCTTCTCGCCCAGCCAGCACAGGTCGCGCTGCTGCTTCACGGCGAGCGTGATCTCGGGGAACCCGGTCAGCCGGGTGTCGGTCGCGAGCTTGGGATCCGCCTCGAGTACGACGCGGCGGAACGAGTCCATGTCGAAGTACTTCTCCGGCTCCTTGCCGAGCATGCCGGTGATCACCTGGTCGTCGGTGACGCCGCCGAGCGCGGGCAGCTTGCCGCCCTTGAGCATCGGCGTCGCGCCCTCGGTCAGCCAGAACTTCACGAACGCCCAGGCCGCCTCGAACTTCGGCGACTTCGGGTTGATCATGATGAAGTTGCTGTACGAGCCGCCGTTCCAGTCCTTGCCGTCGACCGTCGGCGACGGGGCGAATGCGACCTTGAAGTCGTGCGGGTACTTCTTCGCGTCGTACAGGTAGCGCAGGTTGAACGGCGCGGTCGACCAGAGGTGGAACTCCTCGGTCAGGAACGAGTTCTGCTGGTACGCGTCGAGGTGGCGGGCGAGGACCTCGGTCCACGGGAACGCCGTACCGTCGGCGATCATCTCGCGGCCGAGCCTGAAGCCCTGCTCGAAGTGCGGGTCGCCGAAGTTGCTGCGGTTGCCGTCGTACCAGTAGTTGGGTCCGAGGGCGATCCGGGCGATGTCCGGGACCGTGTAGGCACCGACGGTCTTGCCGGTGGTCAGTCGCTTTGCCGTACTGCGGAACTCGTCGATCGTCCATGCGTCTGGGAGATCGACTCCGGCCTGTTGCCGGAGCTTCTCGTTGAACAGGACGAAGAACGGCTCGCGGGCGGTGGCGAGGGCTTTCACCTTGCCGTTGTCGATGTACGACCGCGGCTGCTCGGTGTCGAGGAACACCTTCAGGTCCGGATCGTTGGTCACGCGATCGGTCAGGTCCGCCGCCAGTCCGGACCCGGCCCTGAGCGCCATCGCGCCCTGCGAATAGGTGAAGTACACGTCGATGTCGACGCCACCCTGCAGCGCGGTATCGAGCTTCAGGTTGCCGCGATCGTCGTTCACGAACCGCGTGTAGTTCACGTCGTACTGCGGAAACTTCTCCCGAAACGCCTTCACCACATCCCCCGGCCCCGAAGCCGCCGGCACCCCACCCCAAACCTGCAAAGCCCCCGACCGCCCGCCACCACCGCCGCCCGCCGCACACCCCGGCACCACAGCAGCCGCCAGCCCCGCACCCACCCCGGCAAGAACCTCCCGCCGAGAAAATCTTTTACGCCTCACACTCCACCTCCCACCAATTTCTGCAAAAGATTAGCCACCCAACCCACCCCTGTGAACCCCCTCTGCAAAACTTTTTCAACCAGGTACGTCGACCCCGGCGGGCTACGCAGCCCGGGGTGTGCGGCTGCCGCCGCGAGTTGCGGGCTGCCGCCCGCGTGCGACAACTAGGCCGGCGCCGCCGTGCGGGAACCGGCGCCGCGGGTGACTCTCGTCGCGCGACTGCGGGTCCGGTGTGACTGCGATCCCCGGATGACTTCCATCGCCGGAGGACCGGGGCAGTCGAGGACCTCACCCCCGGAGCCTGTGGTCGCACGCGATGGGGTGGGCCAGACGTGACCGCGGTCGGCATCAACTGACCGCGGTCACGGACGGAAGCAGGCCCCGGAGCTGGGTTGCACAAGCCGGCGCGGCACAGGCCGACCCAACAAGCTCACCGACTTACAGCGAGCAGTTCACCAGCACAGGCTCGTTGACCAGGGTGATGGCGAAGGCCTGTTGGACCTGGGTTCGGACGTGGGTGGCCAAGGTGAGGAGTTCTTTGGTGGTGGCTCCGCCTTGGTTGGTTAGGGCGAGGGTGTGTTTGGTGGAGACTGCGGCGGCGCCGATGGTGTAGCCCTTGGAGACGCCGGCGTGTTCTATCAGCCAGGCGGCGCTGGTTTTTACCCGGCCGTCTGGCTGAGGCCATTGGGGGGCGCCGGCGGGGACCTCGGCGGGGGTGTCGAGGATGGGGTTGGTGAAGAAGGAGCCGGCGCTCCAGGTGTCGTGGTCGAGCGGGTCCAGGACCATGCCTTTGCTGCGGCGTAGGCCGAGGACGGCCTCGCGGACCTCCGTCATCGGCGCCCGGGAGCCTGGTTCGACGTCGAGGACGCGGGCCAGTTCGGCGTAGCCGACCTCCGCGGACAGGTCGCCCAGCGTCAGCTGGAAGGTGACCTCGAGGACCACATACCGCGACGGGTCAGCCTTGAAGCGCGAGTTGCGGTAGCTGAAGCCGCAGTCGGCGGCAAACACCGTGCGCACCTCGCCGGCCACCCGGTCAAATACCCGCACCGACGCGATCGTCTCCGCAACTTCGTGCCCATAAGCCCCGACGTTCTGCACGGGCGTCGACCCGGTCAACCCAGGGATCCCCGACATCGACTCGAGCCCGCTCCACTCCTCCGCGATCGCGCGCTGTACGACGCCGTCCCAGTCCTCGCCGGCGGCGATGTGCACCATCGCGCCGGAGCACATATCCGAATCGACCCGGATCCCCGACGTCGCGATCTTGATGACGGTCCCGCGGAACCCGTCGTCGCCGATCACCACGTTGCTGCCACCCGACAGCAGCAGCACCGGCTCCTCGGCGGCGTCCGCGTCGCGGACCGCGGTGATCAGGTCGTCCTCGGTACTGACCTCGACGAACTTGTCGGCCAACCCGCCGATCCGCAGCGTGGTGTAGTCGGCCAGCGACACATGCGTTCTCACTGGACGCGCACGACCGCCCTGGCCCGGCCGAGCACCTTCTCCTCGCCGGCAACCGCCGTGATGTCGATCTCGGCCCGCCCGTCCGCAACCTTGTCCACCTTTGCGGAGAACGTCACGTTCACACCCTTGTCGTCATCCGGTACGACGACGGGCTTGGTGAACCGTACGCCGTACTCGATCAGGTCGGCCGGATCCGGGATCCAGTCCGTGACGACGCGTACTGCGGACGCCATCGTCAGCATGCCGTGCGCGATCACGCCGGGCAGCCCGAGCGCGCCGGCCATCCGATCGCTCCAGTGGATCGGGTTGAAGTCGCCGCTCGCCCCGGCGTACCGGACCAGGTCGTCGCGCCGGAACGTGACGGTCAGCGGCGGAAGCTCAGTACCTACCTCGATCACGATTCACCCCGGTTGTGCGAGATCGTCGACGTCGACGTGGCGATCGGGTCGCCGTCGACGGTGGTCAGGGCGGTCTCGTACATGATCACCTCGACGTCACCGGCCTTGCGGACGGTGGTGATGGTCGCGGTCGCGGCGATGTCGTCGCCGGCCTTGATCGGGCGGGTGTAGCTGAACTTCTGCGCGCCGTGCACGATCCGGTCCAGCCGCAGGCCGAGCTCCTCGTCGTTCAGCAGCTGCTCCAGCGCGCGGCTGCCGAGCATGAACGCGAACGTCGGCGGCGCCACCGCGTCATCACCGCGGTACGCCGGGTTGGGGTCGCCGATCGCATCGGCGAACTCGCGGATCTTCTCCCGGCCGACCTGGTAGGACTCGGCGGCCGCGTAGCTCCGGCCGACCATCGTGGCGTCGATCGTCATATCCCCGAAGCCTACTGGCAGACTGGGCCCCGGGTTTCCGCCGCCCACGATGCCAGAAGGGTTTGATCAGGTGACGGCAGTGGCGGCGCTCGCGAAATACGCCCCGCGGTACCAGCTCGAGGTCGGTGCGCCAGAGGGCGACGAATGGCTGCGGGTGGACCGGATTCTGGAGCCGGGCAGCCCCGAGCTCACCGAGCTGCTCAAGCGGGACGACGAGGCCAGCAACCACCGCACCGCCCACGCGAACGCGCTCAGCATGCTGTCGTTCTACGCCGGCCGCGCACCGGCGACCGCGCTTCTGCTCTGGGCGCTGGAGGGCCGCGTCCTCGACATCCGCCCGCAGAACCTGTGGGTCCGCCCACACGAGGGTCACGGCATCGCAGCGGTCGCCGTACGCTCCGCCACGTTCCTCCCCGGCGGGCTGGAGACGCTGTACGACGTCGTACTGCGCCAGCACCTGCTCCCGCTGTCCGAGGAGCTGCACCAGCGGACGCGAGCCGGGCTGCGCCAACTCCACGGCGGAGTGGCGGCCGGATGCGCGATGGGTTTCTGCGCGGCGACCCGCGAGGAGGCGACCGTGCGACCGGAGTACCTGCTCGACCGTTGGCGCACCTTCTCCACCAAGGCGCCTGGCGGACTCGCGAGACTCGGAGAGGTGGAGATCGCCGCCGGGAAGCTCGTCTACCTGCGGAACACCTGCTGCCTCTACTACACGAGCGAGGTCGGCAAGGGCACGCTCTGCGGCTCCTGCTGCCTCACTCCCCGTGACGAGCGTCTCACCGCGTACGAGGGCGGCCGCCCGATCCTGACCGTCTGACGGCACAACAAAGGGCCGCTTCGGCAATCCGAAGCGGCCCTCGCGAAGATGCTGAGGTCAGCGGGTCTCGCGGTGGTCGGTGTGGTCGTTGCACCGGTGGCAGTACTTCTTCAGCTCAAGACGGTCCGGGTCGTTGCGCCGGTTCTTCTTGGTGATGTAGTTCCGCTCCTTGCACACCGTGCATGCCAGCGTGATCTTCGGGCGGATGTCGGTCGACTTGGCCACTGCTACCTCTTCATGTAATGAGTACGCAACTTGGGTGATCGCACTCTCGAAGGAACTGATTCGGTAGCGGGGGCGGGAGTCGAACCCGCGACACCACGATTATGAGCCGTGTGCTCTAACCACCTGAGCTACCCCGCCGGGTGAGGTGAGCGATCCCACCCGAAGGTGGGATGCCGTTCTCCGAGCCCCTTTACGGAATCGAACCGTAGACCTTCTCCTTACCATGGAGACGCTCTGCCGACTGAGCTAAAGGGGCGGGCCGAGGAGAGAGATTACACGGTCCGCCACCCCGATGTGAAATCGAGCCGGCCGACCTTGCGTGCCCCTCAGTCCGTCCCGGAAAGCATACCGGTTCCGCGGAGTGCTTCTGACCAGATTTTCACCCGGATCCGGATGTCGAGAGGGCCCGGGCGGCTCCGTCGTACCAGTAGGACCCAGAAGAAGGAAGGACAGCTATGACTGCAATGCCGACAGTTGTCTCGGCCGAGGAGTGGGAGAAGGCTCGGGCGGAGCTGCTGGTCGCGGAGAAGGCGGCCACCCGGGAGCAGGACCGGCTCGCCGCGCAGCGCCGGCGGCTGCCGATGGTCGAGTTCGGGGAGTACACGTTCACCGGGCCGGACGGGCCGGTGACGCTGCGGGAGCTGTTCGGCGACCAGCAGCAGCTCGCGCTCTACCAGTTCATGCACTCCGGCCCGGACCACTTCTGCCCGGGCTGCACGCACTTCACCAAGCACGTCAGCAACCTCGACCTGCTGGAACGGAGCGGTCTGGCCTGGGCGACCGTCTCCGACATGCCGATCGACCAGATGGCCGGCTACTGGACCAAGATGGGCTGGAACGTCCCGTTCGCCTCATCTGCAGGTACGACGTTCTCCGCGGACTGCGGCGCGGGCGGCGGGTTCCTGCTCAACATGTTCCTGCGCGACGGCGACACCGTGTACCGCACCTACTCGACCGGCTCGCGCGGCGTCGACCGTCTGCTGTTCGTGAACCACCTCCTCGACCACGCGCCGTACGGCCGCCAGGAGGACTGGGAGGACTCCCCCGAAGGCTGGCCGCAGGAGCCGACGTACGGCTAGGACCAGACGCGGCTCGGGTACGACGAGCGCAGTACTGGCATGACCTCAGTGACGAAGGTCTCGACGGACTCCCGGTTCTCGTCCTCCGGGAGTCCGGCGACCTCCAGCGAGATGCCGGACAGCTCGTGGCCGAACGCCTCCTGGTACCGGCCGAACTTGTCGATCACCTGCTCCGGCGACCCGACCAGCACCGATCCGCCCTCGAGGAACTCCTCCAGCGTCCGGAACGGCAGCTGGTTGTGCCGTGCTCCCGGTGAGTCCATGAACGCGTCGAAGATCGGCCGGTACCCCTCGACCGCCTCCTGCGAGCTCTCCCGCACGTAGAGCCCGTTGAACCCCGCTCCGACGACAGCGTCCGCGGGATCGCGCCCGTACGCCTCCCAGCGCTCCCGGTAGTGCCGGATCAACCCGGCGTACTTCTCCAGCGGGTGGAACCCGTTCGCCGAGAACAGCGGGTCTCCCCACTTGGCCGCCAGCTCGGTCGACTCCGTCGACGACGCCGACCCGTGCCAGAGCGGGATGCCGTCTGCTCGGTACGGCCGGGGCTGCGTGGTCGCGTCCGTCAACGCAGGGCGGTACTCACCCGACCACGACACCCCGGTCTCCCGTAGCAGCCGCCGGAGCAGCTCGTACTTCTCCCGGTTGCGATCCCACTGCCCGTCCAGCTCGTACCCGAACAGCGCGTTCTGGTCCGGGTCGTTGCCCTTGCCGATGATGATGTCCAGCCGACCACCCGACAGCTGGTCGAGCGTCGCGTAGTCCTCTGCGACCCGCACCGGATCCAGCAGCGACAAAACAGTCACCGTGGTGAGCAGGCGGATCCGCGACGTCACGGCAGCGATATAGGACAGCACGACCGGCGGGGACGACGAGATGAAGCGCTGCGCGTGCCGCTCGCCAACGCCGTACCCGTCGAAACCCAGCTCCTCTGCCCACTGCGCCTGCCGTACGACGTGCTGGAACCGCTCCGCCGGCGTCAACTGCACCCCGCTGATCGGATCGGGCGAGTTGTCGATCAGCGTGTAGGTACAGAACTTCATCGGAGCTTCTTCTCGCCCGCAGTCACCGGAAGCCCGAGCCGGTTGCCGGCGACCGGCGCAGGGCACGTGCCGTACGCCGTGAACGCGAACGGCAGGTTGATCGTCCGGTTGAAGTCGATGACCACCGACCCGTCCCGCCCGACCGGTCCGGTCGTCACGGTCCGCCAGGGTGCGGTCTCCTCGCCGTTCGTCTTGTCGTGGAAGGCCAGGTTCAGCCGCCCGTCCCCCGCAGCAGTCGCGACCAGTTCGTACGCCGTACCGCCCAGCGCGACGTGCACCGCGCCGACCACGGTCACGTACTGCCGCAGATCCTCCCGCGCGGTCGACACCTCCACCCGCTGCGGCTTCGCGATCGGCGTGAAGTACCCGGTCACGACCCACCGGTCATCCAGCGGGTACGTCGGTACGCCGCTGAACTCCTGCCGTGTCGCAGCACGTGGATCACGCTGCCGTACGGCGTACCGCCCGCCGCGGAGCACCAGCTCGACCAGGCGGTCGCCGTACAGCAGCCAGCTGAGCGAACCGGCTTCGGCGACGCTGGCGGACACAGTGCCGTTCACGGGCTCGCCGCTGAGCGTCAGCTGTCCGTCGGCCGTCACGTGGGCACGCTGCTCGTCGGACCACCAGATGCCTGGCAGGCCGCGCAGTGCGACCGGTGAGGTGGGCAGCCAGTCGAAGGCGACGACGGACAGCCAGCCGTAGTCGGTGTCCAGGTCGCGTTCGCGGGCCGCGTGCCAGGTGTGCCAGTCCTGCTCGAGATCGGAGACGACGGTCATGAGGCCTTCCTCTGTTCGCGATGGGCTACCTCGGAGCGGACCAGCGGGATGACGTACCGGCCGAAGTCGATCGCGTCGTCGTAGATGTCGTAGCCGCGGGCGGAGAAGATCCGGATGCCGAGGTCGTAGTAGTCGAGCAGCGCGGCCGCGACGGTGTCCGGCGTACCGACGAGGGCTGTCGAGTTGCCGCCGCCACCGGTCACGCCGGTCGGCGCGGTCCACAGCGCGCGGTCGTGCCGCTCGCCTTCCGCGACGGCCTTGAGCAGTCGCTGGGAGCCGGCGTTCTCCGGCGTCTTCGAACGGAGTCGGGTCGGAGCCGGTCCGTTCTTGATCCGGCCGAGGATGCTCTCCGCCTTCTCCCAGGCGAGTTCCTCGGTCGGCGCGATGATCGGCCGGAACGCGATCTGGATGGTCGGACGATCCGCCCGTCCCGCGCGAGCGGCCTCGGCGTCGATGGTGGCCAGCTGCTCGCGGGTCCCGGCGAGCGGTTCGCCCCACAGCGCGAAGATGTCCGCCTCGGCGGCACCGACGGCGTACGCCGCAGCCGACGAGCCGCCGAACGAGATCCGCGGCCGCGGTTGCTGGAGCGGTTTGATGTCGGCCAGGAACTGCTCGAAGCGGTAATGCTCGCCGTTGAAGTCGAAGCGCTCGTCCGAGGTCCAGGCCTGCTTGAGGATCTGGATGAACTCGCGGGTCCGCCCGTAGCGGTCGTCCTTCGCGAGGAAGTCGCCCTCGGCGGCTTGGTCCGCGGTCGAGCCGCCGGTGATCACATGTACTTCGAACCGGCCGCCGCTGAGGTGGTCCAGCGTCGCGAACGTCTTCGCGGTCAGCGTCGGGTAGGCGACGTTCGGCCGATGCGCGACGACCAGGTTGATGTGATCGGTACGGCCGGCGACGTACGCCGCGACCTGAGCGGGATCGGGCGAGCCCGAGTGATAGGCGAACAGGATCCGGTCCCAGCCGTTGTCCTCGTGGGCGCGGGCGAGTTTGGACGTGTACTCGAGGTCCAGCGGGCCGCCGGTTCGCGGTGTGACCTCGCTGGCCGGGTTGGTCCCGGCGATGCCCAGGAACTCAACTGGCATGGCGTTCTTCCTTCCGTACGGTAGGTGCGAGCAGCTTGAGCAGGTCCCGGGCGACGGCGTCGTTCTGCCGGAAGCCGGGACCGTTGAAATGCGGCCGGGAGAACCCGGACGAGCCTGCCGAGCCCGACACGGACGGCCCGAGCAGGAACAGCGCTTCGTGCGTGGAGCCGTCGGCCCGGATCGCGCGAGACCGCGAGTCGGCCTTGAGTTGACCGCCGCCGAGACTTGTCCCGTCGGCCGCGAACAGTTCATCGGCCGCGAGCGCGCCGGAGTCGAGCAGACCGCGCAACAGCGGATCGGTCGTCGCGAGTACGTCGGGCCGCGGCAACCGCGCTTCGACAAACGCCCGGGCCTGGATCTCCCTAGCAACTCCGGGGCTCTTGGCAACGAAATGGTCGTTGTCGATAGCAACGTCCAGGTCAGGCCCGGCGAACCGCACGATTCCGGCCCGGTGCAGTGCGAGCAGTTCCTCCAACCGCCGCGGCGGCGGCCCACTGGCCACGAACGAGAAGAACCCGTGCCACTCGGTCTCGACCTTGCGCACCCGGTCCTCGTCCGACAACTGCCCTTCGGTGATCGCCCGCGACAACACGCTGTAAATACTCAGCAAGGCGTTGAACACCGCCAGATCCGCCGAGTACGCCGGATCCGCCCGGCGGACCAGATCGCCTTCGATCAGCCCGGTCATGAACCGCTCGAAGCCCGCGCCGTCCTCGAACGACCTCCCGGCCAGCGGCCGGTCGATCTCCGAGCGAACGAACCGGTCCGCCGGATCCGGCACCGCCGAAGCGGCTACGGCCTCGAATCCCGGCGTCCACTCGTCCAGCGCGTTCTCGAACTCCGTCCACGAGCCGACCACTCGTTCGGGGTGGGCGGTGAACAGCTGCTTGTAATGGGCGTACGCCAGTTCCTTGTCGATCAACGGCGCAACATCGCGATCGAAGTCGAGCAGGCCGTCGCCAAGAGCCTCGGCAGTCAGATACCGCGTAGGCACGGGCTTCGTGCCGGCGACGGTGTAGCCGAGTTTCGCGTGATACGGCACGCCGCGCCGCGAGCCGACGTACAGAACCGGCTCGTCGCCGGACGGGTGATAGGTGAGCAGTCCGCCGCACTCGTCGTACCAGCCGCCACGTCCTTCGGTGAGCAGGACCATCAGGTCGATGAAGGCCTGCCCGAACCCGCGCACGATCACCGGCGACTTCGGCCACAGCCCGTCGAGATCGACGTCCGCGGTGTAACCGGGCGGGATATAGGTCAACCCCGCGTCGGCAGCTTGCGCGGCCCAGGCGGATTCGGATGCCGTGGGCAACCGATCCAGGTAGCCGAGGGCAAGGATTACCGCGGCGGCCGCGATCTCCCGGCCTGACTCGAGAACCACCCGCTGGTCCGCGGTGAGCTCGACCGCCCGCTCGCGATGGGTGGTCACGGTCGCGGGGAGATCGCGGACGACGCGCTCCCACACCCACGCCAGGTACTCCGCCTGCACCAGCCGCGGTGGGAAGTCCATCGGCCCCGGCTGCTCGATCCCGGCCTTCTCCAGGATCACCGCACCCTCACCGGCGACCCAGGTCGCGAGGTCAGGGCCTGGGACGATCGGCCCGTCGCACTCGACCGATTCGTCGGTGAAGATCGTGACGTCCGACGTCATCGAGTTCATCCACAGCAGCCGCGACTGCTCCCGCCGCCAGATCCGCCCACCACCGACCGGGTACGGATCCACCACATGGATCTCCACGTCGCGCCCGTCGAGCAGGTCCGGCGCGCTGGCCGCGAACCGCTCGAGCAGCCCGACCGTCCGCGGCCCGCCGCCGACGAACACGATCGTTGCCGGCGGCTCCTTCCAGGGATGCAGCTCGGCCACGCTCATACCTGCAGCCCGAGGTTCGAGCGCAGCGTCGTACCGGCGTACTCCTCGCGGAAGACGCCGCGCTCACGCAGGAGTGGCACCACCCGGTCGACGAAGTCGTCGAGGCCGGAAGGAGTGAGATGCGGGACGAGGACGAACCCGTCCGCGGCGTCCTCCTGGACGTGGTGGTTGATGGCCTCGGCGACCGTGGCCGGCGAACCGATGAACGTCTGCCGGTTCTGCTGGTTGATCACGGTCTGCCGCAGCGACCAGCCGTGCGCCTCCGCCTGCGCCCGCCACTCCGCGACGATCGGGAACGGATCGTTGTACCCGACCCGCCCCTGCGTCACCGACGAACCCACCACCGGGTCTTCGGCCGGCAGCGGACCGTCCGGGTCGTACGCCGACAGATCGCGTCCCCACAGCAGTTCCGCGAGGACAAGCGCGGTCGGACCGGAGACCTGCTGTTCCCGGATGTACGCCGCCTTGTCGACAGCATCGTCGTCCGTATCAGCGACCACGACCGTCACCGCGGGCATGATCTTCAGCGAGTCCTCGGTCCGCCCGTACTTCGACAGCCGCGACTTCACGTCCTTGTAAAAGGTCTTCCCGGCCTCGAACGTCCCGTGCCGGCTGAAGATCACATCCGCGTCGGACGCCGCGAACTCCCGCCCCTGGTCGCTGTCACCCGCCTGGATGATCACCGGCCGGCCTTGCGGTGACGGCGGCAGCCCGAACCGGCCGCGGATGTCGAAGTGCGCGCCTTCGTCCGCGAAGGCCCCAGCGCCCTCGCGGGCGAACGCGCCCGTCGCCTGGTCGAGGACCAGTTGGTCCTCGCTCCAGGAGTCCCAGAGTTTGCGTACGATCCGCAGCGATTCCTGGGCGCGGACGTACCGATCCGCCTTGTCGAGATACCCGCCGCGGCGGAAGTTCTCGCCGGTGAACGCATCCCACGACGTCACGACATTCCACGCCGCGCGGCCACCGGACAGGTGGTCGAGCGTGGACAGCCGCTTCGCCAGTTCGTACGGCTCGTTGAACGTCGAGTTCACCGTCGCCGCCAGGCCGAGGTGCGTGGTGACGGCGGCCAGTGCGCTGAGCACGGTCAACGACTCGGGCCGCCCGACCACGTCGAGGTCGTGGATCTTCCCCTTCACCTCACGCAGCCGCAGCCCTTCGGCCAGGAAGAAGAAGTCGAACGTGCCTCGCTCGGCCGTCTCCGCCAAGTGCCGGAACGAACTGAAGTCGATCTGCGAGCCCGCCTGCGGATCCGACCAGACGGTCGTGTTGTTGACGCCCGGGAAGTGCGCGGCCAGATGGATCTGCTTGCTCATCGCTCGCTCCCCACGTACCTGTTCGCCGGCCGCCCCAGACCGAGCCGCCCTCGCAAACTCCCACCGCGCTCCGCCGGCCCCACCAACCCGCGCTCCCGCAACCGCGGCAACAGCTCGTCCGCAATCACCGGCACATCCAGCTCCACCGACGCGGGCCTCAGATGTACGCCGTCAGCCCCGGCCAATCCCTCAATCAGCTCGACAAGCCCATCCACCCCGTCGAGATGAGGCCGCACCTCCACCGACACGACCACCAGCGCGTTCAGCTGCGTGGGTACTTCGTCGACCAGTACAAGGTCGGCATCGGCCGCTGCTTCGAGAGCCTCGGGGCTGCTCACGCGGATCGCCGTGATGGGATGCCCCTGCGGCGGACGAGGAACGATCGACGGACCCTTGATGTCGAACGACGGCGACTCGAACTCGACGTAGTGCAGTTTCTCGCGGTCGACGTACCGCCCGGTGGAGGCGTCGCGGACGATCGCGTCGTCCTCCCAGGAATCCCACAAGCGGCGGCTCACGTCGACGACGTACCGCGCCTCTCGCCACGTCTCCGCGGCAGGGGCAGGCTGACGGCGGCCAATGACCGCGGCCGCGGCGGCCGACGACGACACGTCCGCCACCCACCCACCGCGTCCGCCCGAGACATGATCGAGCGTCGCCACCGAAGCCTGCACATGGAACGGCTCGGTGTGCGTGACAGTGATCGTCGGCAACAGCCCGATCCGCTCGGTCAACGGCGCGAT
Organism: Kribbella sp. NPDC058693; assembly: GCF_042715335.1. Taxonomy (NCBI): domain Bacteria; kingdom Bacillati; phylum Actinomycetota; class Actinomycetes; order Propionibacteriales; family Kribbellaceae; genus Kribbella; species Kribbella sp. NPDC058693. The sequence goes on along the minus strand of NZ_JBHXSQ010000003.1, from coordinate 422,112 downwards.
CCGCGCGGCCAGCCCCAGCGCATCCAGCCGCACACTCACCCGATCGGGTACGTCGTACGGCGCCTCCAACGCGTCGACGAACGTGACGAAGTCGACCCCGGCCGCCTCCGCCCGCTGCACCGCCCGCAGAGCCAGCTCACCGGTAAGAATCGCCCGCGGATCAACCTCAGCTCCACGCCACGCGGCCGGATCCGTACCCGCACCATCGATCTCGAGACCAACGATCATGACGCCACCTTCAATGCCACCGGGATCTCCTTCGTGAAGGGCAGCGGACCGATCGACTCGGGATCGACCGACGTGTCGAACTGCGGCTCGAAACCGGCCGCGAGATACAACGCAGCCGCTTCCGGTTGACGCGGTCCCGTCGTCAGGTACAGCCGCCGATACCCGAGATCCGCAGCGGCCGCCTCCAACTCGGCCAGCACGCGACGGCCGAGCCCTTGCCGCCGATGCAGATGCGAGGTCCACATCCGCTTCACCTCAGCGGTCTCGTCGTCGTACCGACGGATCGCGCCGCCGGCCACCGTCTGACCGCCGTACCGCAGCAGCACGAACGCCCCGCCGCTCTCGACGTGGAAGTCGGACGCCGGTACTTCGGTCAGCTGCGTGTTCGCGTTGGTCCGCCCGTACCGGCTGCTGTACTCGACCACGAGATCCGCAAGCAGCGGCGCCGCCTCGGGGTCCTCGGGCCGCACCCGGACCGCCTCCACCGCAGCGAGCTGCACCGGCCCGCTCTCGACGACCTGCTCGCCCTCGACGGCGGCGAGAAACGCCTCCGTCACTTGATACAGCGGCACCGACGCCGCCTGATCGAGCAGGACCCCGCCTCCGTCGTACAGGTGGATGTGCGACGACAACACGAACCAGCCCTGGCCGATCGCCCCGGCGCCGAGACTCGTCAGCACCGGGCGCAGCGCGTAGTCGATCACCAGCACATGCGCCGGCGTACCACCCGTTGCCAGCGGCAACACTGTCTTGCCCTTCAACGCGTACTGCGGGAGCAGGTCGAGGAACACCTTCAACAGACCGGAGTACGCCGCCTTGTAGACCGGCGTCGTGACGACCACCGCGTCGGCAGCCTCGAGGATCGCGGCCGCCGCGGCGATCGCCGGATGATCGGCCTGACCTCGCACCAACGGCTCGGCCGGAAGGTCGCGCAACACGATCGGCGTGACGGTATGGCCGTGGCTGATCAGGCGCTTGGTGACATATTCGAGAACGGCATCCGTGCGGGACGGTACCGACGGACTGCTCGAGAGGGTTGCAATGGTCGCCATCGAGTTCTCCTATTTCTTCGGCAGACCGGGCGGGTTGATCAACGACTTCGGGACGGCCTCGGCCTGCAGGCCCCACTTGGCCAGGACCTTGGCGTAGCTGCCGTCGGCGATCGCCGCGTTCAGCGCGTCGGCGAGCGGCTTGACCAGGCCGTCGTCCTTCTTGGTGGTGATCCCGACGAGCCCCTGCACGGGGTAGCTGGACGAGACCGTGCCGACGATCTCGGTCTGGTGCTGCGTCGCGACGTGGTACGACGCGTTCGGGTTCGGGCCGAGGTACAGGTCGATGCGGCCGGACTGCAGGGCGAGGTAGGTGTCCGCGGCCTGCTGGTAGTACTTGAGGTTGGCGGGTTTGCGGCCGGCGGCGGCGTTCTGCTTGTTCCAGTCGACGAGGATCGCCTCCTGGAGCGTGCCGGAGCTGACCGCGACGGTCTTGCCGGAGATGTCGGCTGGACCGGTGATCTTCAGCCCCGAGCCCTTCTTTGCTTCGAAGGCGTGCAGGCCGAGCCGGTACGTCGCGAAGTCGTACTTCTCCTTGCGCAGTTCGGACACGCCGATGTTGGAGATCCCGACCTGGTACTTGCCGGAGTCGAGCCCGAGGAACAGGTTCTCCCAGCTGGTCGTGTCGATCTCGGGCTGCAGCCCGAGCACACTCGCGACCAGGTACGCGATGTCGATCTCGACCCCGATCGGCGTCTTGTTGTCATCCGCGGTAAACCCGAGCGGCGGCAAACCTCCACCCGCCGACCCGTTCCCCACCACAAGCTTCCCGCTGTCCCGCACCTCAGCCGGCAACTCAGCCACAATCGCATCCACCTTCGACGAGGTGATGTGCGTCTGCTTCGCAGACGTGTCGAATGCAACCTGGGACGCGTCGCCGTCCTTCGGTGCCGGGCTGGTCTGCGGATCGGCACAGCCGGCCAGCACCAGCAGCACCGCCACGAGCCCCGCACTTACCCGCGCCGCCACCCCGCGGCCTCCGGCCGCGCGCCTCTCCCCCGCCCGGCGCCCCGAAGGGGCGGCGGGGGTCTTCTGTCGTTCAGTCATCGTCATTCCTCAGCTCGTGAGTGGGAGGCCGGGTGGGTTGATTTCGGAGGTGGCGACGGCTTCGCTGGAGACGTTCCAGCGGGCGAGGACCTTGGCGTAGCTGCCGTCTGCGATGACCGCGTTGAGGGCCGCTTGATAGGCCTTGACCAGGCCGTCGTCCTTCTTCGTCGTCGCGGCGATCAGGCCCTGCAGCGTCGGTCCCGCGCCGGAGAACTTGCCAATGGTCTCGGTCTCGCCGGAGGTCTTCACGTGGTACGCGATCGACGGGTTCGGGCCGAGGTACGCATCGATCCGCCCGGAACTCAACGCCAGGTACGTGTCCGTGTTCTTCTGGAAGTACTTGATCGTTGCCGCTGGCAACCCAGCCTCGACGTTCGCCTCGTTCCAGTCGACCAGGATCTTCTCCTGGTTCGTCCCGGACCCGACCGCGATCGTCTTCCCGGCGATGTCCTTCCCGCCGCTGACCCGCCAGGTCCCGCCCTTCTTCGCCTCGAACGCGATGTCGTCCTTCCGGTACGTCGCGAAGTCGTACTTCTGCTTCCGCTTCTCCGTCACCGTGATGTTCGAGAACCCGACGTCGTACTTTCCGGAGTCGAGCCCGACGAACAGGTTCTCCCAGCTCGTCACCTCGATCTCCGGTTTCAGCCCGAGCGCCTGGGCGACGAGGTACGCGATGTCGACCTCGAGCCCGATCGGGGTCTTGTTGTCATCGGCGTAGAACCCGAGCGGCACACTGCCCGACCCGAACCCACCGCCGACGATCAAGGTGCCGCGGTCGCGGACCTTCGCCGGGACCAACGCGGCGGCGGCATCGTTCTTGCTGGTGGTGATGCGGTTCTGATCGGCCGAGGTATTCACACCGGTGTCGGAGGCGGCGACGGCCTGGGGATCGCCGGCGCATCCCGCCAGCGCCAGCGTGAGTGCTGCGGCTCCGCCGAGAACGGCGTACAGAGAACGTTTCATCAGAGAACCTTCGAGATGAAGGCGCGGGTGCGCTCGTGGACAGGGTTGTCGAGGACCTCGCGCGGCGGACCCGATTCGACGATCCGGCCGCCGTCGATGAAGACCACCGTGTCGGCGATCTCCCGGGCGAAGCCGATCTCGTGGGTGACGACGACCATCGTGGCGCCGTCGCGGGCGAGCTCCTTGATCACGTCGAGGACCTCGCCGACCAGCTCGGGATCGAGCGCGCTGGTGGGCTCGTCGAACAGCAGCACCTTCGGTTTCAGCGCCAGCGCACGAGCGATCGCGACCCGCTGCTGCTGACCACCGGACAGCTGCCGCGGATACACAGCAGCCTTGTCACCGACACCGACCCGCTCCAGCAACTCCCGCGCGTACGGCTCGACCTCGCTGCGCTTGCGGCGTTGCGCCGACACCGGCGCCTCGACCACGTTCTGTAGCACGGTCAGATGCCCGAACAAGTTGAAGGTCTGGAACACGAACCCGACCTGCGACCGCTGCCGCAGGATCTCCCGCTCGCGCAACTCGTGCAGTTTGTTGCCGCGCCGCTTGTACCCGATCAGCTCACCGTCGATCTTGATCAGCCCGCGATCCACCTTCTCCAGATGGTTGATCGACCGCAGCAACGTCGACTTGCCCGATCCCGACGGCCCGAGTATCACGGTGACCGCACCCGCCGGTACGTCGAGATCGATGCCCTTCAGGACTTCGAGCTCGCCGAAGCTCTTGTGCACACCCTTGACGTCGATCATCGTGACGTCCCGCGGGCGAAGCGGCGCTCCACGTAGTACTGCACGATCGACAGCAGCGTGGTCAGCACGATGTACCAGACCGTCGCGACCATCAGCAGCGGTACGACGCGACTGTTCCGGCCGTAGATCACCTGCACCTGGTAGAAGAGCTCGGGGATCGCCATCACCGAGACGATCGACGTGCCCTTGAACAGGCTGATCACCTCGTTCGCGCCGTTCGGCAGGATCGACCGCATCGCCTGCGGCAGCACGATCCGGAAGAACTGCCGGATCCGCGGGATCCCCAACGCGGCCGCGGCTTCCAGCTGGCCGGCGTCGACCGAGATGATCCCGCCGCGGATGATCTCCGCCGCGTACGCGGCCTGGTGCAACGCGAGCCCGAGGACGGCGGCGCCGAGCGGACCGAACAGGTTGTTCGTACTGAAGTGCACGAACTCCGGCCCGAACGGGACGCCGAGGCTCAACTCCTTGTACAGATAGGCGATGTTGAACCAGAACAGCAGCTGCACGATCAACGGGATCGACCGGAACGCCCAGATGTAGCCCCAGGCAACTACTTGCAGGAAAGGGCTGCTGGACAGGCGCATCGAGGCGAGTACGGCGCCGAGCACGAACCCGAGCACCGTGCCGTACACGGTCAGCTGCACGGTTACCCAGAGCGCGGAGAAGATCGTCCTGGTGGCGAAGAACTGGAAGAACGTCGGCCAGTCCCAGCCCGGGTTCGTGGCCAGACCGTGCACGAACATCGCCAGCAGGACAAGGACAACGGCGACCCCGACCCAGCGCCACGGGTGCCGGCGGGCGACAACGGGCAGGTCGGCGTCAAGCGGTACTGCGGACGTCGGCGGGCCGGACGCGCCGGACACAGACGTGACTGAAGTAGTGGACACGATGAGACTCCCTGGCGGTGGGCAGGCTTCGCGGACGTCCGGAACGGGACGTCTCAGCGGTACGAGAAGGGGTTCAGCTCAGCGCAGACAGAGCGCGCTGGAGACCCGGAGAAGGTCGATGTGGAGGCGGTAGTACGGCGGCTTGCGCGTCATCTCCGTCTCCTCTCGTCGCTCGTGTCATTTCAGTATGGAACGCCAGTGAAAGTTTAGTAAGTGGGTCGACAAAGCTCTCAATATATGGACGGCTTGTACCGGTCCGGAGGGCCCGCGCGGCGCCAATCGGCCGGTGATCCGCGTCACGCCGATAGTTGAGTCTTCACTCGGCAGGTTCACGCCTGAGCGCGTACAAGGCGGCAGGACGGCCTCACTGAGCGTGTTCGATTTCGTTGATCTGATCGCAACCTGTGTTTGAGGCGCTTGAGACGCCCTCGTTATGGTCGTTGAGGTCGCCGTACCCCCTCGACGGCGAACGTCCCTCCCTGGAAGGTTTTTTCGTGCCTACTCACCAAGACGTGCCGGAAACAGATCGGCCGACGTCAAGTCGTCCGGCTGCGCCGCGCCGGGTGGCCAAGCACCGCTCCATCAGTCGACTCGCAACCCGCCGTACCCAGCTGATCGGTCTGACCGCCGCTCTGGCTGCCGCCGCCGGGACCACCGCCGTCGGGCTCAGCTCGTCCGCGGCCGGTCCGGCCGCCCCGAACGCGGGCACCGGCCTGAACCCCTCACAGGCCGGCGCTCTGACCTCCGCCCGGATCGACCGCCGCGACCTCGGGTCCCGGGACGCGTCCCGGATCGACCTGTCGCTGGCCACGGCTCAGAAGGCGGCGGCCGACAAGGCCGCCAAGCAGCGCGCCGCGAAGCTGGCCGCGAACGCGACGCTGACCCAGCGCCGGGCACTCGCCCTGGCCGCCGCGAAGGCGGCGTCGGCCAAGAAGGCGGCCGACTCGGCCAAGGCGCTCGCCGCGGCGAAGAAGGCGGCGATCGCGAAGGCGGCCGCCATCGCGAAGGCCGCGCCGAAGATCGTCCTGCCGACGACCGGGTACCACCTGACCGCCCGCTTCAACCAGGCCGGCGGCCGCTGGGCCCACAACCACACCGGTCTCGACTTCGCGGCACCGATGGGCACGCCGGTCCGTTCGGTGATGGCCGGCGAGGTCATCCAGGCCGACTTCGAAGGCGCGTACGGCCGCCAGGTCAAGGTCCGTCACTCCGACGGCACGGTCACGTCGTACAGCCACATGGAAGAGTTCGACGTCTCCGTCGGCGACTCGGTCCAGGCCGGCAGCATGGTCGGCCGCATCGGCATGACCGGCAACACCACCGGCCCCCACGTCCACTTCGAGGTCCTCCCCCACGGCGGCGCCCCCATCGACCCCGAACCCTGGCTCCGCGACCACGGCCTCAACCCGTAGATCAGCTAGCGTTCCCCCACACACTTCCAAGAGGGGGAACTCTTGAAGCTCTACAAGTCCGCGATGGTCCTCGCCCTCCTGGCATCGGGCCTGATCGCGACCCAACCCGCCCAAGCTGCTCCGCAACGGGCCACGGCGACCTGCTCGCTCGTGGTTCCGTCGCGGCTGAGCATCGGTGCGGCGAACAACAACTTCGTGGCCAAGCTGGGGACGAACTGCCCCGGCAGTGTCTACACAGCGGTCTGGAAGAGCACTCCGGTGGCAACCATGTACCCGGAGGGACGACTTCAGTTCCTGTACGGCGCTCGCGACGTCAGCTTCACGATCCTCGGTGAGGTCCCGCCGATCGGCACCGTCACCTTCAAGCCGGCCGGCGGTGCGACCGCCTTCGACGGCACCAAGGTCGCGGATCTGACCTCCGCGACCACGACCTCACGGTGCGCGTCAGCCGTCGCGCTCACCGGAGGCCGCAAAGGCAGCCGTACGGCGTTGGCCACGACCGTGTCGTACTGGCGGCCGAACAACAGCCGCTACATCCGGTGGGCCAACAAGCAGGTCCTGATCCAGTACCAGGACATCGGCACGTCGACGTGGAAGGGCCTCGCGTACGTCACCACCAACAGCGTTGGCCAGGTGACCTACAACTACTACCCGAACCGGACCCGCCGTTACCGCGTCTACGTGCCGGGGACGAGCAGCATCTGGAACATCTTCTCGCCGACCATCAGCCGCTAAAGCATCTTTGCCATGTCGAGGGCGGCTATCAGGTCGCCCTCGATGAGGAATTCGTTGGGGTGGGTGCCTTCGACGACGTAGCCGTGGCGTTCGTAGAGGCGGCGGGCCGGGGCGTTGGTGCTGTGGACGTGGAGGCTGATCTTGCGGGCTCCGCGCAGTACGCCCTCGGCCGCGGCGGCGTCCAGGAGTGCCGACGCCACCCCCAACCGGCGTGCGGTCGGCGCCGTCGCGAGGCCGTTGATCGTCAGTACGCCGGCGCCCTCCGGGAACGGGTACTTGTCCTGCAGCCGCAGATACCCGACGACCTCCCCGTCGTACTCCGCCACCAGATGCGCGTCCGGACCACTCCGCGCGAAGAACGTGTCGGTCAGGGTGTCCTGGTACGACGGGAACCCCGACGACGCGTCCCACGAGACCTGCTCGATCGCGAGCAGCGCGGCATCGTCCTCCTCGACAGCACGTCGTACGGTCACCTGGCGGTCGGCTGAAGGTCGTTCGTCACTCACCGCACCATCCTCCCCCGCAGACCGGGCCAACCACTTGCCGGGTCAGGCATCCGCCTCGGGCAGTACGACGCTCGCGGTCAGCCCGCCGTCGACGTTCGCGACCAGCTCCAACCGCCCGTGATGGACCTCGACGATGCGATCCACCAGCGCGAGCCCCAACCCGTGCCCGGCGCCGTACCGGCTCTTCGCGAACGGTTCCACGAACGTCCGTACCGCGGCCGGCTCGAGCACCGCCCCGTCGTTCCGTACGACGAGCCTCCCGCGCCCGACCGTGACCTCAACGGCGCCGCCGCCGTGACGGATCGCGTTCTGCACCAGGTTTGTCACCAGCTGATGCATCAGCACGTCGTTGCCTTCCACAACGGACTCTTGGATGTCGGACGACAGCGTCGCCCCGGCCTCGGCCGCCTCCGCCGAGAGCGCCGGCCACGCGGACCGCAGTACCGCGGCAAGATCGACCGGATCCAGTTCCACCTCGCGGTTGCTCAGCGCCGTCAGACTGAGCAGCGTCTCGACGATGTTGATCCCGCGCTGATTCGTCTCCGCCAGCCGCTTCACCAGCTGCGGCACGTCCTGATGCTCCGGATCCGCCTGCGCCACGTCGAGCATCGTCTTCATCACCGCGTGCGGGGTCCGCAACTCGTGCGAGGCGTTGGCCGCGAACCGCCGGTACTGCTCGAACGACTGCTGCAACCGCTCCAGCATCTCGTCGAACGTGTCCGACAGATCGGTGAACTCGTCCCGGATCCCGGTCAGCCCGATCCGATGATCGAGCGACCCGCTCGCCGCCTTCCGCGCCGCGGCGGTGATGTCCTGCAGCGGTTTGAGCATCCGGCCCGCGAGGAACCAGCCGCCGACGAGCCCGATGACGGCGAGGAATCCCAGCGCCCATCCGGACAGCGTCACCACCAGGTGGAGGATCTCGCCGCGGGTCGGCGCGGGCTGTTGGTCACGCGGGTTGGCGGCGGTGAGCGGGTAGTTCGGCACGATTCGGAAGACGAGCCAGATGATGCACGCGACCACGGCGCCGGCGACGACCAGCAGACCGGCGTAGCTCAGCGTCAACCGCAGCCGAACCGTCAGCCGCGGCCGCCACGTCATCAGTCGTTCGTCGCTCACGGCTCACCGATCCGGTACCCGACGCCGGGCACGGTGTGGATCACCCACGGATCCCCCAGCCGCTTCCGCAACGCCGAGATCGTGAGTCGTACTGCGTTGCTGAACGGGTCCGCGTTCTCGTCCCAGGCCTTCTCCAGTAGCGTTTCCGCGCTGATGACGCCGCCGCGGGCCGCCATCAGCACCTCGAGTACGGCGAACTGCTTGCGCGCGAGCTTCACGTATCGGCCGGAGCGGTAGACCTCGCGGCGGTACGGGTCGAGGCGGACTCCGGCGTACTCGATGACCGTGGGCGTGGCGGCGGCGGGTCGGCGTACCAGAGCTCTGAGGCGTACGACGAGCTCGCGCAGGTCGAACGGTTTGGTCAGGTAGTCGTCGGCGCCGAGCTCGAACCCGGCGACCTTGTCGTCGAGATCGCCCGCTGCGGTCAGCATCAGCACGCGGGATCCGATGCCCTGCGCAACAATCCGCCGGCAGACCTCGTCGCCGCTGATGCCGGGTAGATCGCGGTCGAGGACGACCACGTCGTACGCGTTGACCGTCACGGATTCCAGCGCGGCGTTGCCGTCGAACGCCAGATCGGCCGCGATCGCCTCCAGCCGCAGCCCCGCCTGGATCGCCTCGGCGAGATAGACCTCGTCCTCGACGACCAGCACCCTCATAGCAACCATTGAACCAGGCTGGGCGTATCGAAAACGTATCCGGATTTGGAGACGCTCTCGCAACATCGCCTTGGATGAACTGTCAGCATGCTGACCGATCACCGCACCACCGTCGTAGCGATTGTTGCCACAGTCACCTGTCTGGGGCTGACCTCGTGCACAGCGGCCTCCGCCCAGGACGACGCAACCCCGAGTGGGCCGCCCCGCGCGGCGGACGGCGTCCTCCCCGACCACACCTCGGCCTACGACACCGACCTCCCCGGCATCGCCAAGCTGGACCCCGCCCTCCGCAAAGCTGTCCAGCAAGCCGAAACCGCCATGAAAAACGACGGCATCAAGATGCAGGTCACGACGGGTTGGCGCAGCAAGAAGTACCAGCAAGAACTCCTGGACAAAGCAATCCGCAAATACGGCACTAAGAAAAAGGCGTTGGAATACGTCGCCGAACCCGACGCCTCCCACCACGTAACCGGCCACGCCGTAGACATAGGCCCCACCAACGCCGACGACTGGCTAACCCGCCACGGCAACCGCTACGGCCTCTGCCAAACCCTCTCCAACGAAATCTGGCACTTCGAACTGGTCACTCAACCGGGCGACGACTGCCCACCGATGACAGATCCCGCCAAGAACTAGCCGGCCAGGGTGAGAGACTGCTCTGGTGGCAGCCACGATCGACCGTACGACGGCGTTCGCCGTAGCCCGGGAGGTGGCCGCGACGCTCGGGCCTGACCGGACGGACATCGAGTTACTCGGACCGATCGCGGACAACGCGGTCTTCCGGCTCCCCGGTCGAGTGGTGGCGCGAATATCCGCAGCCTCGACCTATGAACGGGCCTTGCACGAGGTCCGCACGAGCCGCTGGCTGGCTGCCCATGGCCTGCCGATCGTGACTCCGTTGGACGCAGCCGATCTGCCCTGGTCGGTTGACGGACACGTCGTCACCGTCTGGCACGAAGTCCTTGAGGCGTCGATGGCCAGTACGACGGAACTCGCCGGTTTGCTCCGGCAGCTGCACACCTTGCCGGTCCCGTCCGACGTCGAGATCCCGCCACTTGACCCGTTCGTCCGCCTGGAGGAACACCTCGCCGAGGCCGCTCCGGCTCTCGCTCCTACTGATCGCCGCTTCCTGGACGAACGCCTGGCCCAGCTCATGCAAGACCACGCCCGAGCGAGCGACGGCCTCCGGACCTGCATCATCCACGGCGACGCCAACAGAAAGAACGCGATCCGAGGTAGCGACGGAGTCGCCGTCCTGCTCGATCTCGAGCGACTCAGCATCGGTCCCCGCGAGTGGGACCTCGTCGTACCAGCGGTCTACCAAAGACTCGGCTGGTACTCCGACTCCGAGTACGACGCCTTCGTTGACGCCTACGGCTGGGATATCCGAACCTGGGCCGGATTCCCCACCTTCGCCGCCCTGCGCGAGTTCCGAATGACAGCCTGGCTCCTTAGCCGACTCCCCCGAGAACCCCGCCTCTCCGACGAGGCCGCCCGCCGCATCGCCACCCTGCGCGATCCGGAAGGTCCACGGTCCTGGACGCCGGGCACCTGATTCAGGAAGCGACGCTCAGAATCTCCCGTGCCTGTGCCCGGAACTCCGAGATCGAGCGATGGTGTCCAACAGCATTCAACGCGTTGTCGAACACCCGCACATACTGACGGACTCGTGCGGACTTGATCCTGCCCGCGGCTGCCAGCGCGTCTCCGGCTGTGCTGCACGCATGGGGTACGTCGCCCGCGTCAAGGTACGACATGGCCAGCGAGATTCGGCAGAACGTACGGCTACGCGGATGTTCATCGGCGGCATATCCGAGCGCGACGTGGGCATTTCTTTCTGCCTCTCGGGGCGACCGGAGCGCGGTGAAGCAATGCGCCAGTTCATCGTGCAGCTCGGCTCGATCGAAGTACGCGATCCAAGGCGGTTCATCGCCGTCAGCACTTTGCTCGAATGCTGTCTCGGCCTGCCTCATCAGCCGGATACAGGCACGTTTGTCGCCCATGCTCGCCAGACCGCGTGCCTCCATCGCGGCATACATCGACCGAACTCGCGCGCTAGCAGCCCCACCTGCGCCGAGCGCAGCCGCTCTAGCCAGGTCGACGGCCTCCCGAAAATCCCCGAGATAGTTGGCTTGGTGGCTCATCAGAGCCAGAACCTTGCCGCCCAGCGGACGATCACCGGAAGCATGAGCCAGGCTCAGAGCCTGTACGAAGTAGCGTCGGGCCAGCCCGTGCAATCCGACGTCGTACGCCATCGCGCCGGTCTTGTAGGTGAACTGCGCCGCGACCGAGAACAACTCGCGGCCCACCACATCGCTGTACCTCGCGTGCAGCATCGGCGCTACGGAGTCGTTGAGGTACTGGACCGCGGCTGTTCGCGCGTGCCCTCCACCGAACTGATGATCGAGGCGCTCGAACATCTGCAAGGTCGCACCGATGGCTGCCACATCGTCGGCGCCGACGCGATGACCATGCACGCCGTACGGCGGATCGGCCGGAGGGGAAACCAGCCACCGGGCCATCGGTGTCGTCAGCGAGCCGGCCGTGACGGCCATGCGGAGGAAGTCCGAGCGTCTCAAGTCTTCTGTCCAAAGGCTGCGCGAGGATCGAATCGTCGTATCGCGGGACTCCGAGAACGACAGGCCGAGCGTTAGCGGCGGCCCGGCGGCGAAGCCCAGATCGCTCAGGGACACGACGCGCCCGAGCCGACGCCCGAGGGCCTCAGCGATCAGAACCGGTTTGGCGCCACGAGGCACCATCCCCTTCAGCCAGCGGCCGACATCGACGTGGTCGCACCTGACATCGTCCATTCCTCTGCGCGCCGCGAGCTCGCGGATGTCGCGTGCCAGAGCGCTTCGCGAGCAATCTGCTTCATCGAGCAGTGCGGCGAGCAACTCGTTGGGCGAACTCATGCGGCCTCTTCAGAGGTACGGATCTGAATGACCCACGGTAGCCGGTGGATGGCACCGCGAACAGGAGTTCCAGTTCGCGTTTCATCCGTCAGTGCACAGGTTCTGCACAGGTCGTTGCCGAGTGCACGCTATTTGCATCTCCCGGCACAGCGACCGGGTCGCTGGAATAGACACGTTCTCCTCGATCGGCGGGGCCGGCGTTGTGAATTCCCTGCGACCGGCGTCGGCCCCGTCCACCATCCAGCAATATTCCACGGGGGATGAAGATGCCACCTGAGTCCGTCGGTGCGGGACCGGTGAACCCCGAACTGCACTGGTCCGATCTGAAGAAAGGCGACCGCGTTCGCCACTTCGACTACGGGGTCGGGACGGCGCACGAGTCCGGGCCGTTGTGGATCTTCATCACCTGGGACAACCCCGACGAACATCTGAGCCACCACACACCCGCGATTTCCCGCTACCTGGAGCTGGTGGTTCCAGACCTCGATCTCGGATGACGGTGTTGCTCGACGGTGCCGATCCGCCGCGCACGGTCCCCGCCACGACAGTCGCTTCACGCCGAATGATCGCCGGGCAGTCACCGCGAGCGGAGCGAGCGAACCGCGGGCGGTAGCCCGCAAGTCGCCGGCGGCAGCCGGCAAGTCCGGCGATAGCCGGAAGGTCCCGGCGATAGCCGGAAGGGATGCTCCGGGCGATAAGCCCGGGGGTGGGTGGGCAGCGTGTGGAGCGGTCGCGTTGAGGAGCGGAGCGACGAAGTAGCGGCTGCGTAGCACGCGGGGGTTGTCGGCTAGCTGGGTTCGGCGGGTGGGTCGGGGAGGATTGCTAGGGGGCGTTGGACCCAGGTGACGTCGTGCCAGTTGTTGAGTTTCCAGCCGATGTTTCGGTAGGTGCCGATCGGTTCGAAGCCTAGGGACTTGTGGAGGCCTTCGCTGGCTGGGTTGGGGAGGGTCATGCCGGCTACGGCGGTGCGGTACCCGCGGGTGGTGAGGCGGGTGAAGAGGGCTTCGTAGAGGGCGCGGCCGGTGCCGGTGCGGCGGCGGCCTGGTTCCAGGTAGACGCTGACTTCGCAGGACCAGCGGTACGCCGCGCGTGGTTTCATCGGGCCGCCGTACGCGTAGCCGATGACGCGGTCCTCGTCTTCGGCGACCAGCCAGGCGTGGGTCGACTGGGCCTGAGCGATCCGCTCGGCCATCTCCGCGGGGCTGGGCGGGTCGATCTCGAAGGTGATGGCGGAGTCGGTGACGTAAGGGGCGTAGATCGCCGCGCAGGCCTCGGCGTCGGCGGCCGAGGCGTCTCTAACCTGAACCATGTCACGATAGTAGCCACAACTGCCGCTATAGTGGCAACGTGATTGACGATCTGTCTCGATCTTTGGCCTCGACCGTGCAGCAGGCGCGTACGGCGCTGGACCTGTCCGTCAACGCGCTCGCGGAGCGGTCGGGGGTGTCGCGGGCGATGATCGGGAAGATCGAGCGGGGCGAGGCGCAGCCCACCGCCGTACTGCTGGGGAAGTTGTCGGGTGCGCTCGGTATGACGTTGTCCGAGCTGGTCGCCCGCGCGGAGAACACCGGCGAGCTGCTGCGGCGGGCGGAGGATCAGCCGGTCTGGACAGACCCGGTCACCGGGTACCACCGGCGTGCGGTGTCCCCGGTGACCGAATCATCGTTGGAGCTGGTCGAAGTCGAGCTGCCGGCCGGCGCGTCGGTCTCGTATCCGGCCGACGCGTACATCTTCAAGTACCAGCAGCTGTGGATCCTCGACGGACATCTTCGCTTCCACGAAGGGCCGCAGGTCCACGAACTGCGCACTGGCGACTGCCTCCAGCTCGGGCCGCCCTCGGCAACAACCTTCCACAACCCAGGTACGACGCCGTGCCGCTATCTCGTAGCACTCGTCAAAGGCCGCGCCTGAAACCACGTCGCGAGCGCATCGCGTAGACCGTCCTGCTCGGCGATCCCATCCTGCTCCGCAGCCCAGGCGACATAGCCGTCAGGCCTGATCAGCAAAGCGATCTGACGATCGCTGCGGCCGGTGATCACGTCGACCTGGTCAGGCACAGCTGTCGCCGCGAAGGCGCCGACCGGGGTGAGATCCAGGAGGAGCGGACGGCCTGCACGCATCAACTCGGCCAAGCGCACACGCACGGGAGAGGAGTGCGCTGCCGCCGTGGCGGAAGAGGCGGGGGCTGGGGTCGTCGCGGGAGAGGAAGGCCCGAGCGCCGTCGCGGGAGAGGAGAGCGCTCGCGCCGACGCTACGGACGAGGAGGCCGACGTCGCGCCCTCCACCGTGAGGTCTGGGGCCCATCGGCCGACGAGCGGGTGGGCGCCCGGGTGGTAGCGGATGTCGGCGCCGGTGATCAGGTCGGCGATTCGTTGGACGTTTCGGGGCTCGGTGAGGAGTTCGGCGAAGAGTTGCCGCAAGGCGGTGACCTCGTTGCCGGGGGCAATTAGTGCGGTTTGGGCCTGGGTTTGCATGACGACCCGCTCGCCTACCGGGCGTCGCTCGGACTCGTAGGTGTCCAGCAAGCCCGCGGGTGCCGTGCCCTTCACCTCGGCGGCCAGTTTCCAGCCGAGGTTGATCGCGTCTTGTAGGCCGAGGTTCAACCCAGGCCCGCCCATCGCCGAGTGAACGTGGGCGGCATCGCCGACCAACAGCACCCGGCCTTCGCGGTAGCGGTCGGCCAGCCGGCTGTTCCCGCCGACGAGCCGCCGCAGCAACCGCGGCCCGTCACCCTCCGGCGGCGTCAGCGGAACGTGCACACCGAGCACGCGATCCGCGCTCGCCTGCAGCTCCTCGAATGTCATCTCACCAGCATCACCCGGATCGTCCCACTCCCCCGTGCTCACAGCTTGACGACCAGGGAACGGGGCGAACACGAACATCCCCCGCTCCGTCCGATGATGCATGAACGGCGGAATCACGCCGTACCCCGGAACCACCAACGCACCCGTCTCCGGATCGATCAGCTCCGCCGGCACCAGAGCGCTCGCCGTACGGGAGACCATCCGGTCATTCGTCACGCCCGGGAAGTCGATGCCCGCCAGCTTGCGAGTAAGGCTATGGCCACCATCCGCGCCGACGAGATAGCGCGTCCGCAGCTCGTACACCCCAGAAGGACCAGTAACCTCGACCGTCACCGAGTCCGCATCCTGCGACAAACCAGACAGCTCGTGCCCCTGACGAATCTCGGCGCCAAGCTCCAGCGCACGCTCCCGCAGAACGGCCTCGACCCGCACCTGAGGCACCGGCAGCATGTACACCGGGTTGTCCTCGATCGCCTCGAGCGGCAGCTCCATGGCCCCGAAGATGTACGCCGGTTGCGGCTGCGGCGGCCCCGGCGTACCAGCGAGACGCTCATACAACCCCCGCCGGTCCAGCATCCGCACCACCTGGCCAACCAAACCGTTGGCCCGAGGCGTCGAGTTGGGCTCAGGCAACCGCTCCAGCACCAGCGGCTGGACCCCGGCCAGCCGCAGTTCGATGGCGAGCATGAGGCCGTTCGGTCCGGCCCCGGCAATGATGACTTCAGCATCCATGACGTTCCTCCATTTGGGCATGACTGACCACCCCGGCGACTGACCGGGGGAATCAAGAAGTTGGTTTATTCAGGCACTGGCAGGCCGGCCTCGATCTGGTCGAGCGCCTCGGTCAGCAGGTCGGCGATCGAGCGGGGCGGATCGGCCCGCATCCACTCGGCCATCACGACCCCTCGGGCCGCGCCGATCACATCGGCGACGAGCCGCGGATACATCCCCGTGATCCCGGTCCGCTCGGAGATGGCGGCCGCCATCTCCTCGCCGACCCGTGCGTAGGCGACCACGATCGCACCCTGCAGCGCAGGCTCGGTCATCATCAACCGGATGCCCTTGAGCCACTGCTCGTCCGGCGGTCGCCGCCCGCCGTGCCCCTCCTCGCCGAGCGCGAAATGGGCCTCGATCGCGGCCCGGATCGCCACCCACAGCGGCTCGTCGGCGGGCCGCGCCCGGAGCTCCTCGGCGATCTTCAGGCTGCGATCCACCTCGCGCGCGGCGATCGCGTCCGCCTTGCTGTCGAAGTAGTTGCGGAACGTCCGCAGCGAGACCCCGGCCTCGGCGGCGATGTCCTCGATCCGGACCGCGCCGTACCCGCGCTCGACGGCGAGCCGGACCGCCGCCCAGCTCAACGCGATCCGCGTCTCCTGCTTCTTCCGCTCCCGCAACCCTTCGGCCATGACACGACCGTAGCAGAAGTTGCCGAAAGAGCAAAGATGCCTTTTAGGCAATTTCATCCCAACCCGGGAATCCCACCAGCCGGCCATGGTTGGGTTACGACATGACGGTGTCCCCGCTGGTCTGGGTGCTGACGTTGGTCGCGATCGTCGGCCTGCTGCTGTTCGACTACTTCTTCCACGTCCGGTCGGCGCACGTACCGACGCTGCGCGAGGCAGCGGTCTGGTCCGCGCTGTACGTCGGGATCGCGGTGCTGTTCGGTCTCGGCACGCTGGTCATCGGCGGCACCGAGATGGGTTCGGAGTACTTCGCCGGGTACGTCACGGAGAAGGCGCTCTCGGTCGACAACCTGTTCGTGTTCCTGATCATCATGACCGGCTTCCGGGTGCCGCGGGAGAACCAGCAGAAGGTGCTGCTGGTCGGGATCGTGGTCAGCCTGATCGCCCGGGCCGCGTTCATCTTCGCCGGCTCCGCGCTGCTGAACACGTTCTCCTGGGTGTTCTACCTGTTCGGGGTCGCGCTGCTGCTGACCGCCGGCAACATGCTCAAGCCGGAGACCGAGGAGTCGCACCAGGCGCAGAACATCGTCGTACGGCTGGCCCGCCGGCTCTTCCGGACCAGCGAGGAGTACGACGGGGACCGGCTGACCACGGTGGTCGACGGACGCCGGATGCTGACGCCGACGCTGCTGGTGATGGTCGCGATCGGCGCCACCGACCTGCTGTTCGCGCTCGACTCGATCCCGGCGATCTTCGGCCTGACCCAGAACGTGTACGTCGTGTTCACCGCGACCGCGTTCAGCCTGCTCGGCCTACGGCAACTGTTCTTCCTGCTCGACGGCCTGCTGGACCGGCTGATCTACCTGTCGTTCGGGCTGGCCGCCATCCTGATGTTCATCGGCGCCAAGCTGATCCTGCACGCGCTGCACGAGAACAACCTGCCGTTCGTCAACGGCGGCGAGCCCGTCGAGGTGGTCGAGATCAGCACCGGCCTCTCGCTCGCCGTGATCCTGGTCGTCCTGCTGATCACGATCTTCGCCTCACTGTTCAGCACCCGCGGCCGGACGCAGACCGCGATAGCCCACATCCGCCGCGACGCGAACGCGTACCTCGACCCCGAATACACCGACGACCCGGACGAGCGCGAACGCGTCTTCCAACGCCTCCTCCGCGCCCGCGACCACATCACCGAACTGGGCCCCAAAGCCAAACAACACGTCCTCAACGAAGCCGACCTGATGGCCCTCTGCCGCGAGGTCGGCGAGGCCCACGCCGCCGCCCACGCCGACCACGAGATCCGCCCTAGCCTTTGACAGCGCCGGAGGCGAGTCCACTCACATAGAACCGCTGCAGCCCGACGTACAGCACCACGCACGGAATCATCGCGATCACGGCCCCCGCGACGAGCGATCCGAAGTTGATCTCGCCGTAGGCGCCTGCCTGGACGTTCACCAACGCGACCGGCAACGTGTACAGCTCGTCCTTGGTCAGGAAAGTGAGCGCGCCCAGGAACTCGGTCCAGGCGGCCAGGAAAGCGTAGAGGGCGACGGTGGCGGCGCCGGGCATGATGAGTGGCCGGAGGACCGAGCCGAGCATCCGGAACGTTCCGCAGCCGTCGACGTGGGCGGAGTCCTCGAGCTCGACCGGGACCGAGGCGAACGAGTTCCGCATCACGAAGACGCCGAAGGGCAGGTTGACCGTGGTGTAGAACAGCACGAGGCCGAAGAGGCTGTCGGTGAGCCGGAGGGTGTTCATCTCCAGGTAGAGCGGCGTCAGGATCGCCTGGAACGGGATCATCATCGACACCACCACGAGCGCGAACAACACCGGTGCACTGCGGAACCGGAACCGCGCGAACCCGTAGCCGGCAAACGTCGCCAGCAAGGCCGTCAGGATCGCGGTGCTCAGGGCAACGATCAAGCTGTTGCCGACGGCCCGGATCAGGTTGCCCGGTCCCTCGATCAACGTCCGGAAGTTGCCCCAGGTCAGATGGAAGAACGTC
Source organism: Kribbella sp. NPDC058693 (assembly GCF_042715335.1). Taxonomy (NCBI): domain Bacteria; kingdom Bacillati; phylum Actinomycetota; class Actinomycetes; order Propionibacteriales; family Kribbellaceae; genus Kribbella; species Kribbella sp. NPDC058693. The sequence continues at coordinate 403,631 of NZ_JBHXSQ010000003.1, read as the reverse complement.
GACGCGTTCGGCGCCGCGACGATCACGTCGTTCGGCTGCACCGAGCGGAAGAGTGCCCACAGCAACGGTACGGCGAAGACCAGGAACGCGCCGCTACCGCCGATGACGTAGAAGGTGTTCTTGAGTCTCATCAGTCCTTCTCCCGAAGCAGCCGGAACTGGGCGGCGGTGACAAGGCCGACCACGATGACGAGCACGATCGACAGCGCGGTCGCGGCACCGAGCTGCAGCTGGACGAAGGCGCGGTTGTAGATGTACTGGACCACCGTCGTGGTGTCGGTACCCGGGCCGCCGCGGGTCAGGATGTAGAACTGCGAGAACGCGAGCAGCGAGCCGATCACCGAGATGATCACGGCCATCGCGATCGTCCGTCGCAGGATCGGGATCGTGATCTCCCGCTCGGTCTTCCACCAGCCGGCGCCGTCCAACTCGGCGGACTCGTAGTACTCCCGCGGGATTGCCTGCATGCCGGCCATCAGCAGCATCATCGTCAGCCCGCTGACTGTCCAGATCACCAGCACGCAGATCAGTCCGGTGGCGAGCGGGCCGTCCACAAGCCAGGCCGTCGTACCGTCGGTGATGCCGAGCTTCTTCAGCACGATGTTGATCACGCCGCTCTCCGGCTGCGCCTCGAGGACCGTGACGAAGCTGAGCGTCGACAGCCCGACGACGAACGGCAGGAAGAAGACCGTACGCAACAGCGTGGAGCCGCGGCGCTTACGACGTACCAGGACTGCTAGCGCGTAGCCGAGCACCAGGATCGGCCCGGTCACGATGACCGTGTACAGCAAGGTGTAGAGAACGGACTTGGCGAACGCGGCGTCGGAGACGATCGCGGTGTAGTTCTTCAGGCCGCTGAACTTCACCGAGCCGATCAACGGCCAGTTGGTCAGCGAGATCACCAACGCGAACCCGAGCGGCACCAGAACGAAGACGCCCACGAAGAGAACCGCAGGAGTGACCAACAACAACCCGGTTCGTCCCGGATGCGTCAACGATCGCGGCGTACTCATGCCTGCCCCTGCTTCAGAATTCGGTCGTAGTTCTGCTGGGCTTCCTTCATCGCGGCCTCCAGTTCGCCGTCGAACACCGCGCGGCGGAACATCTGCAGCCACGGCCCGTCCGGCTGGTTGTAGAGGAGGTTGTAGGACAGCGTCGTCGGCGCGTACCCCTCCTGGATGCGCTCCAGCGGCAGCGTCGCCAACGGGTACTTCTTCGCGAACTCCGCGGTCCGTGCATCGGACCGTACCGGCGTGTACCCACCGGCCGGCAGATCGATCTGTTGCGGCAGATCCAGCGCGAACCGCACGAACTCCCACGCCCCCGATGCATTGCGAGCGCCGCGTGGGATACACATGTTGTCGCCGCCGTCGAAGAACGCCGCACCGCCGTCCGGCCCGGACAACAGCCGCGGCGTGACCTTCTTGTGGAACGCGTCGTCGGACGCCGACACGACCACGCTGTAGTTCGACGGGAAGATGCCGACCTTGCCGGCCCGGAAGTCGCTGCCCCACCGGGACGCGTCGTCGGAAAAGTTTGCCCTCGGCACCAATCCGTCGACCCACAACTGCCGGTGCAGCTCGAGCATCCGCTGCACCACGTCGTTCCCGACGATGTGCCCGGACTGGCTGCCGATCGTACCTTGGATCAGGTCGGTGTCCGCGGCCCAGATCATCGGCTGTACGACGAAACCGAGCGCGCCCGGGCTGTTCGCCGGGAAGCTCCACGCGTAGATGTCGTCGCCGAGCTTGCGGAGCTTCCGGGCCGCGTCGAGCAGGTTGTCGAACGACTTCACCGCCTCGTCCGGATCGACGTCGGCGCGGTCGCACAGCTCGGTGTTGAACCAGAACATCGAGTTGTCGGCGAGGTACGGAACGCCGTACACACGCTCGTCCTTCGTCGCCAGCCGCAGGTGGCCCGGGCTGAGCTTGTCCCGGAAGTCGAGCACAGCCAGCGGTTCGGTGAGGTCGGTGAACGCGTCGCGGTAGATGAACAGCATCGAGTTGATGTCGTCGATGTCGACCAGGTCCGGCACACTCCGGCCGCGGATCGCGGTCGCCAGTTTGGTCACGTACTGCGCGTCCAGGACCGGCGTCAGCTCGACGGTAAGCCGGTCCTGGGACGCGTTGAACTTCTTCACCAGGTCGGTCAGACCGGTCTGGGTCGCCGCCCGGCACCACACCTGCACGGTGCCGGTGGCCTCCTGCCCGAATCCCGCCGCCTGGACGTCGGGTTCGGGCAGGACCGAGCTACAGCCCGGAAGCAGACCGGCCGTGGTCGCTCCGGCCGCGAGGCCGAGGAACTGCCGACGCGTGACCACGATCAGCCCCTGGGCAGCCAGACACGCATGGCACCGATCTCCCGGTTCGCCCACGCGTAGTACGGCACCGCTACGACCTCAACCTCGTCACCGGTGGCGTCCTCGACCCCAGGCCGGAAGGACCAGCCGGGTTGATGCCCAACCCCAACACGCCCCTGGGCTCTCAGCACAGTCACGCCATCCAGAAGCTCCGACGTCTCGGCAGTAGGTGCCTCGGGCAACAGATGTACGTCGTCCACGTTCGCGGAGTTGTCCGCCTGCTCGACGGCGTACACGAGCGGACCACGCTCGAGAGCAACACAGCCGCGAACCGCGTCGATCCGGGGATCTGCTCCGACCACCCTGGACTGCAGCGGTAGCTGGAGGTTGATGTCGGTGCCGGTCACGCGGGCGTACGTGCCGGGCTGAGCCGGCTCGCCGTTGACGGTGGCACCTTCTGCCCACGCAGGAATGCGCAGCTCGACAACGGTCGGTTTCGGAGCCGTGATGCGGACTGTGCCGTCCCACGGGTAGGCGGTCTCCACCTGCAGGTCGCCGATCACACCGGTCGCGTACTGGTGGATCTGAATGGCGTCGTCAGTGGTCGTTGCCAGGTAGCCGTCGAGACTCGACAGCGTGCGCATGATGTTCGGCGGGCAGCAGGCGCAGTCGAACCAGCCGCGTCGTCCGAGCGCCGGACTCCGCCCGTTGTCCGGGTGCGCTGCCCCGCGCAACTGCAGCGGGTTCACATAGAAGTACTCCGTACCCGACAACGACACACCCGCGAGGAAGCCGTTGTAGAGCATCCGCTCGATCGCGTCCGCGTACGACGCCTCGCCCGTCGCGAGCAGCATCCGCCACGCCCACTGGATCCCGCCGATCGCCGCACACGTCTCGGCGTACGCACGGTCCGTCGGCAGCTCGTACTCGTCGCCGAACGCCTCGCCCTCCCAGCGCGCACCGAGACCGCCGGTGACGTACGTCTTCGTCGACCACATGTGGTCGAACTGCCGCTTCAGCGCCTCGAGCAGCTCCGCGTCGTCGGTCTCCAGCGCGACGTCGGTCGCACCCGCGGCCAGGTAGACCGCGCGGACCGAGTGCCCCTCGACTGTCGTCGCCTCGCGGACCGGGACGCGGTCGGAGAAGTACGTCGGCGAGTGGCCGTGGTGCTCGATGATCCCGTGACCGCGCGCCTCGACGAACCACTTGGCCAGGTCGAGGTACGCCGCCGTACCCGTTTCTCGATAAAGCTCGACCAGGGCCATTTCGATGACCGGGTGACCGTCGACGTCAACGGTCTTGCCGTCGCCGAACGTCGCGACCAGATGATCCGCAAGCTTGGTGGCGACGTCGAGCAGCGCGGTATCGCCGGTGCAGCGGACCTGCGCGACCGCGGCCTGGATCAGGTGGCCGGCGCAGTAGTGCTCGTGGCTCCAGACGAGTTGCTGGTAGCGACCCTCGTCGCCGTACCGGAGCTGGACGACCGAGTCGAGGTACCCGTCCTCGCGCTGCGCGGCCGCGACCACCGCGGTCAGGTCGCGGATGCGCTTGAGCAGGTCTTCGTCGGGGTTGCGCCCGTACTCCCAGGCGGCGGCCTCGAGCCACTTGTAGACGTCGGAGTCGGCGAAGATCGGGCCGATCGCCTCGCCCTCGCCGATCCCCGCGGCGAGGCGGAGGTTCTGCAGGTTGCCGGCCTTCTCGAGCTGGTCCTGGCCGCTGGGGATCGCGTCCAGACCGTTGCGGGTCTGCCGTGGCGCCCAGAAGCCACCGGTGATCGTGGCCTGGCCGAGTCCGAGCGGGCGGCGGCGCCCCTTGGTGCTGGCGGCCGGGCTGCGGGGGGCTGCGCTCATATCGCGTGTCTCCTGAAGTTTAGGAAAATCCGGAACACGTTTTCCTGCACGAAGGTAGAGCCGCTGCAGCACAACGTCAACCCTTGGGGCTAGACTTCCGGAAACCCCGGAAAGGAGTTGCCGGATGGCGTCATCACTGCGCTCGCAGCCTCGGATCACCGATGTGGCCGCGTTGGCGGGTGTCTCCACGAGCACGGCGTCGAAGGCGCTCAACGACACCGGCCAGCTCCGCGAGGAGACCCGCGAGCGCGTACGCCGGGCCGCCGAGCAGCTCGGATTCACGCCGGACAGCCGCGGCCGGGCGTTGTCGTCCGGGCGGAGCTTCACGGTCGGGCTGATCACCACCGACAGCTCCGGCCGCTTCAGCATCCCGATCATGCTCGGCGCCGAGGACGCACTGAGCGCCGGCGAGATGGCGCTCGTCCTGTGCGACACCCGCGACGACCCGCTCCGCGAGCAGCACTACCTGAAGTCGTTGGTGTCCCGCCGGGTCGACGGCATCATCGTCACGGGTCGGCGGACCGAGCCGCGGGCGCCGATCGACGTACCGATCCCGGTGATCTACGCGTTCAGCCCGTCGACCGATCCGGACGACACGTCGGTGATCGTCGACGACCACGGCGGCGCCGGCTCGGCCGTGCGCCACCTGTTGTCACTCGGCCGCTCGAAGATCGCGTACGTCACCGGGCCGGACTCCCACCACAGCGCGCGGGTCCGCGCCGCCGCCACCATCGAGGCCGCGGGCGACGCGTTCGCCGGCGAGCCGCTGCACGGCGAGTGGAGCGAACGCTGGGGCCGGCACGCGGTCGACGTACTGCTGCGCGCGCAACCCGCCGTCGACGCGATCGCCTGCGGAAGCGACCAGATCGCTCGCGGGGTCTGCGACCGTCTGCGCGAGCTGAGCCGCTCGGTCCCGGACGACATCGCGGTCACCGGCTACGACAACTGGTCGGTGATGGCGCTCGCCAGCCGGCCGCCGCTGACCACCGTCGACATGGAGCTCGAGGAGCTCGGCCGCCGTACGGCGAACCTCCTCCTCGACGCGATCGCCGGCTCGGCCCATCCCGGCCCGATGGAACTCCCCACCCGCCTGATCACCCGCGAATCGACGCTGGGCACCTGACCTGGGCACCTGAACGTCACCTCGGCGACTCCCAGTAGTCGCCGAACGCCCCCTAGATTGGTGCGGGTGCTGCGCAAGCTCGTGATCGGCGTAGCGGTGATCGCCACTCTGGTGGCGGGGGTGGGCACCGCACGCCTGGTTCTTGATCCCACCGGTGGCGTAGTGAAACAGCTGGCGTTCCTGCGCGCCGAGATCTCGGGCGGAGCCGATCGGGCCGCGCAGAAACAGTTTCCGGAAGGCTATTTCTTTCTGAACGCGCTCTACGGTCTCAGCTGGGTCCAGGTCGGCCTCGACGATCCAGTACGGTCCGCCGATGCGACCGCCGAGGTCCGCTGGTCCCTCGACCGACTCGCCTCCGCCGACGGTACGGCGCCGTTCGACGCGTCGCTGCAACCGCAGTACGGCGTCTTCTACGCGGGCTGGACGAACTGGCTGCGTGGCGGTCTGATCGCGCTCGGCCATTCCGACGCGGCCGACCTCGACACGTTCACCAGCGAGTCGGTCGAGCTCGCCACCGCGTTCCGGACCGCGAAGACGCCGTTCCTCGCGGCGTACCCGGGTCAGGCCTGGCCGGTCGACTCCGCTGTCGCTATCGCCTCGCTGCGCCAGTACGACGCGTTGATCGCGCCGCGGTTCGGGCAGATCGCGCGGAACTGGGTGACGATGGCGAAGACCAAGCTGGACCCGGCGACCGGTTTGCTTCCACACCAGGTGGCGCCGCAGGTGGTCGGCGCGCGTGGTTCGTCGCAGGCGATGATCCAGCGGTTCCTGGTCGACATCGACCCGACGTTCGCGCGTACGCAGTACGAGATCTTCAAGGACAAGTTCGTGACCGGGGCCGGCGTCCGCGAGTACCCGAAGGGCACCGGCGGTAAGGGCGATGTCGACTCCGGGCCGCTGGTGCTCGGGATGAGTCTGTCGGCGACGGTGGTCGCGATGGGTGCGGCGCGGGTGCACAACGATCCGCTCGGCGACCGGCTCTCGCGTGAAGGTGAGCTGATCGGACTGCCGTTCAGCGGGCTGAAGACCAAGCGGTACGTGTTCGGCGCGGTGCCGATCGGGGATGCGTTCCTGGCCTGGTCGACCTCCGCCCGGCCGTTGGTCGCACCCGAGCAGCCGAGGCTCGACGGCGGCTCGGGCTGGTGGCGGCTTCCGTGGTTGGTCGTGCTCTGGTTGCCGGCGTTGATCCTGTGGGGCGCGCTCCGGCTCAGGCACCGCGGCCGACGACGGAGGCGTGCACACTAAGGTGGTTCTGTGCAACGGATCTCGTCGCGGAACGCCAGGTTCCAGGTGTGGCAGGCGTCGCTGACCAATCGGACCAAGCGGCAGCGCGCCGGCGAGTTCCTGGTCCAGGGCGTCCGGCCGATTTCTGTTGCCGTAGACAACGGTTGGCCGGTGCGGACGGTGATCACCGACGCCTCCCGGCCGCTGTCGAAATGGGCGTCCGAGTTGCTGCAGCGTCTGCCTGATGTCGAGCGGGTCGCGATGGCGCCCGAGCTGCTGGCGGAGCTCGGCGAGAAGGACGATCCCGAGCTGATCGCCGTACTCGAGCTGCCCGCCGACGATCTCGATCGGATCCCGGTCGGGTCGGACTTCCTCGGCGTCGTGTTCGACCGACCGACCGGGCCGGGGAACATCGGGTCGATCATCCGGTCCGCGGACGCGTTCGGCGCCGACGGCCTGATCGTCACCGGGCATGCGGCCGATGTGTACGACCCGAAGGCGGTCCGCGCGACGACGGGCTCGCTGTTCGCGGTTCCCGCCGTACGCGCGCCTTCCCATCGCGAGGTTCTCGACTGGGTACGACGTTCATCCGTGCCGATCGTTGTCGTCGGCACCGATGAGCACGGGCCGACCGACGTCTACGACTTCGACTTCACGCAGCCCGTCCTGCTGCTGATCGGCAACGAGACGGCCGGTCTGAGCACGGCGTGGAGAGAAGCAGCCGACCACCTGGTCCGCATCCCCATCACCGGCTCAGCCAGCTCGCTCAACGCGGCCAACGCCGCAACCGCAGTGCTGTACGAGATCTCGCGCCAGCGTTCACGCGCGGCACAGTAGCTCGGCGTGCAGGATCGAGATCGTCGCGTCCGGCGTGGCCGTCCAGGTCCGCCAGGCTTGCGAGATCGCCTCTAGCTGCTGCTCCGGTACGCCGGCTGCGCGGGCCTGATCCGCGAGCGCGGACTTGAGGATGCGGTCCGCCCACATGCCGCCCCAGAACGCACGATCTTCGGGGTTGGTGAACGCCCAGGTCGACGTGGTCGCATCGACGTTCTCGAAACCGGCAGCGAGAGCCCAGGACAGAAGACGCCGACCGGCATCCGGTTCGCCGCCGTTGGCACGGGCCATCCGCTGGTAGAGCGCCATCCACTCGTCCAGCTCGGGCAGCTCCGGGTACCAGACGAAGCCGTGGTAGTCCGAGTCGCGTACGGCGACGATCCCGCCCGGCTTGCAGACCCGGCGCATCTCGCGCAACGCCTGCACGGGATCTGCGACATGCTGCAGGACCTGGTGCGCGTGGACGACGTCGTACGTGTCGTCCGGCAGGTCCAGCGCGTGCACGTCCCCGACGACGAAGTCCAGGTCGAGGTCCACGTCGGCGAACGTCGCCTTGGTGATGTCGAGAGCGGCGTCGTTGGCTTCCAGCGCGGTGGTCCGGCCGGGCTCGACCAGGCGGGCGAGGTCGGCGGTGATCGTGCCGGGACCGGCGCCGACGTCGAGCAACGACATCCCCGGCCGCAGGTGCGCCAGCAGATAGCCGGCCGAATTCTCGGCGGTGCGCCAGGTGTGCGATCGCAGGACCGACTCGTGATGTCCGTGTGTGTACACGTTGTTCATCCCAGGCTCCTTTGCCCTCTCTCAACAGTCTCCACGCTAATCCACAATCTTGATTTATGAGACATATCGTCTTGAGATACGAGACGACGTACCTGACCGAATATGGCCAGACCGACGGCCGGCCGACGGGCGAACCTTGAGGAACAAACCCTCAGGAGGATGCAGATGTTGGCAAAGGTGTTTCCGATCAAGCTGAAGGACGGCAACCAGGCCGCGGCCGAGGCGATCGTGCAGGAGTTCGGGCCGAAGGGGCCGGGCACGGAGGAGGGCACGCTGTCGTTCCGCGTGTACCGCGACCCGGCGAAGCCGGACTACCTGTTGTTCGTCGAGCACTTCGCGGACCAGGCGGCGTACGACGCGCACACCGGGTCGTCGGCGTACAAGGAACTGATCGCGGGCCGGTTCGCCGACCTGATCGTCGAGTTCGTCGAGATCGACCACGAGCTGCTGGTCAGCCTGTGAGCACGCAGAACGAGTTGGCGCGGCAGTTGCGTTCGTTGCACGAGCAGCCGCCGCTGGTGCTGCCGAACGCGTGGGACGCGGGTTCGGCACGGGCGATCGAGGCCGCGGGTGCGAGGGCGATCGCGACGACGAGCGCGGGTGTCGCCTGGGCGCGTGGTGTCGATGACGCGGGCGGTCTCGATCAATCGTCCGCGGTCGTGGCGCTGCGGTTGATCTGTGCGGCGGTCTCGGTGCCGGTGACGGCGGATATCGAGGCCGGGTACGGCGATGTCGCGGGCACGGTGAGCGGCGTACTCGAGGCCGGGGTGGTCGGCGTGAACCTCGAGGACAGTACTGGGCGGGTGGTTGATGATCCGCTGGTGCACATAGAGCGGATCAAGGCGGCGCGGGCGGCGGCTGTTGCCGCGGGCATCGAGTTGGTGATCAACGCGCGGACCGACACGTACCTGTTCGGCGACAAGACCGGGACACTCGAACGCGCGAAGATGTACGCCGATGCGGGCGCCGACGTCCTGTTCGTACCCGGTGTGGTGGACGCGGCAACGATCGCGGAACTGGTCGAGGGGTCCCCGCTGCCGCTCAACGTGATGGTCGGCCCGGGCGCACCGTCGGTCGGTGAACTCACGAAACTCGGCGTCGCCCGGATCAGCGTCGGCCCGGCGATCACGGGTGCGGCCTACGCGCTGGCCACGGCTGCGGCGAAGGAACTCTTGAACGCCGGCACCTACAACTCGTTGACCAGTTGATAGACGGCGGCGAGCGAGCGCCATGGGCGGAGGCGCTCGCTCTCGCCCGGCAGCGGCCAGGCGTCACGGGCACCGAGGCGGAGCGCGACCTCTTCCGCCGCACGCTTGCTCATCACTCGCGCCAACGGCTTCACCTCACCATCGAGAACAATGTTGCCGTCAGCAACCTCTCGCGCGAGCGGCCCGACCAGCTCCGCGTCGGCCAGGGCCGCCGGTCCGGGGAACGCGTGCGTCAGCCCGTGAGCGAGCCCCGGCACAGGTACGCCGTACACCTCGACGAGCTTGTGAAGTGCATCGGTCGCGTCTTCCGGCGGCAACTGATCCCGGACAACCGCTGAAACAGCAACCTCGAACGGCCCCCACGCACCGGGCACCCGAACCCCCGGCCGAGCCGCAACCAACGGCCCGAACTCCGGATCCGCCGCCAGGTGCTCACGAGCACGCACCGGCTCACAGTCCAGACCGACCAAACACGCGGCCCGGTCCACGACATGCATGACGCCTTCCCAGTACGGAAGGTGCGCTCGCAGGATCAGATGATCATCGCCACCCGGACCCACCTCCAGCACCCCGGGCTCACCGTCGAGTGAGATCGTCCGCCGATAAACCCCGCCCTCGACCGACTCGACACCCGGGATCGCCCGCGACCCCAGGAACGCACACATCGCCTCCCAGTCGTACGGCGGCGTGAACGGCAACCGCAGCACCAATCCCCCATCCGCCGCCAGCCGATCACCGCGACGTCGCCGGTCGCGGAGCTCGCGCGGTGACGCCCGGAAGATCTCCCGCATCGCCCGGTTGAACTGCCGCAGGCTGCCGAAGCCCGACGCGAACGCGATGTCCGCGATGCTGAGATCGCTGTCGTCCAGCAACCGCCGCGCGAAATGCGCCCGCCGCGAGCGCGCGAACTGGTCCGGCGTGACGCCGAGGTGCTCGTTGAACATCCGCCGCAGATGCCGCGCGGACACCCCGAGCCGCGCCCCCAGCGCCTCCTCCCCGGACTCGTCCAGCAGACCGGTGATGATCAACTGCACCGCGCGACAGACCAGCTCGGGCGTCTCGTCGGCAACCGTCCCGGCCACCCGGTACGGACGGCAGCGCAGGCAGGCGCGATACCCGGCGGCCTCCGCGGCGGCGGGCAGCTCGAAGGTGCTCACGTTCTCCGCGAGCGGCTTGGCCCCACAACCGGGCCGGCAGTAGATGCCGGTCGTCCGAACAGCGGAGTACGTCGTCACGGATCCAACGCTAATCACGCCCACCGACAGTTCCTGACCTCGGTTTTACACCGCGCGCCGACCGTCACCGATAAGGTACGGCGAGTGCATTCCAAACCTATGCTTGTCGTGGTGAGTGGTCCGCCCGGAACCGGGAAGACGACTCTGGCGCACCGGATCGCGACTGCGATCGGCTGCCCGGCGATCTGCCGCGACGAGATCAAGGAAGGCATGGCGCACGCGACACCGGGATTCGTCCCTGGTCCCGGTGACCCGCTCACGATGCGGACACTCTCGACCTTCTTCGACGTGATCGGTCTGCTGATCGGCCGCGGTACGACGGTGGTCGCGGAGGCGGCCTTCCAGGACCGGCTGTGGAACCCCGGGCTGACGCCGCTGCTCGGTCGCGCGGACATCCGGATCGTGCACTGCGAGGTGCCGGCCGAGGTCGCATTGGCGCGGATCAACGCCCGTACCACCTCGGATCCGCGCCGCTCGGCGCACGAGGACGCGCAGATCAGCCCGGACGCCCGGCTGCGGACGCACAACTCCTTCCAGCCGGTCGATCTGCCGGTCCCGTCCATCACCGTCGACACCACCCGTGAGCCATCTCTCGACGAGATCCTTGCCTTCCTGTCCTAAGGTCGGTCCCGGATCGATCGAGAGGGGCTGGGGATGCTGGAGCGGTTTGCGGGATTGACGACGGCGCATGTCGCCGATGCGTGTGTGCGGGCGGGCGTGCCGGTGCGGACGGTGTCGCTGACGGCGGTCGTCGGCGAGCGGGTCGCGGGGCGGGTGTTGCCGGCTCAGCATGTGGGCAGCGTGGACGTGTTCCTGGAGGCGTTCGAGTCCGCGGCGGCGGGCGACGTACTCGTCGTCGACAACGGCGGCCGACAGGACGAGGCCTGTGTCGGCGATCTGGTCGCGTTGGAGGCCGCGGCTGCCGGGATCGCGGGGATCCTGATCTGGGGACTGCACCGGGACACGGTCGACATCACCGCGATCGGGATGCCGGTGTTCAGCCTGGGTGCATTGCCGACCGGCCCGTTGCGGCTCGACCCGCAGCCCGACGATGCGTTGTCCAAGGCAACGATCGGCGAGTGGACGGTGACCCGCGACGACGTCGTACTCGCGGATGAGGACGGCGCGATCTTCGTCCCCGCGGATCGGGTGGAGGAGCTGTTCGGGCTGGCGGAGTCGATCCGGGACACCGAGCATCGGCAGGCGGACGAGATCCGGGCCGGGCGGTCGTTGCGGGAGCAGGTGCGGTTCGCGGAGTTCCTGACCGCGCGGGCGGCCGATCCGTCGTTGACGTTCCGGCAACATCTTCGTGCGGTGAGAGGAGCGATCGAGGAATGAGCGCAGGAACCTGGCAGTTGGGCGACGTGACCGTCAACCGGATGGGCTTCGGCGCCATGCGGATCACGGCGAACCCGGACCGTTCGGTGGCGATCGCCGTACTGCGTCGCGCGGTCGAGCTCGGTGTGAACCACATCGACACAGCCGCGTTCTACGCGTCGCCGGGTGGGACGCTGCGGGTGGGCGAGGGCGAGAAGCGGTTCGCGAACGAGCTGATCCGCGAGGCGTTGGCGCCGTACCCGGACGGGCTGGTCATCACGACCAAGGTCGGACCGGGTGAGGATGCCGAACGCGGGTTCTACAACGCGACGACGGCCGCCGAACTGCGGGAGCAGGTGGAGACGAACCTGCGGCAGCTCGGCGTCGACACCCTCGACGTGGTCAACCTGCGGATCATGAAGAAGCCCGGCGAGGACTCGATCACCGAACGCTTCGGCTGGCTCGCCGCCCTCCGCGACGAAGGCCTGATCCGGCAGCTCGGCGTGTCGAACGTCCGGCTCGATCATGTCGAGGAAGCGCTCGCGATCGCGCCGGTGGTCTGCGTACAGAACAGCTACTCCGTCGATCTACGCGGCGACGAGGACGAACTGATCCGCTTCTGCGCGGACCGCGACATCGCCTACGTCCCGTTCTTCGCCATCGCCGGCTCGTCACGCGAGGGTGGCGCGACCGCCGACCACTCCGCAGCCATCGAGAAGATCGCCGCCACGCACAACGTCACCCCGCAACAGGTCCGCCTCGCCTGGACCCTCCACCACTCCCCGAACATCCTCGCCATCCCCGGCACCGGCAACCCCGCCCACCTGGAGCAGAACATCGCGGCGGGCGGCCTGGAGTTCAGCGCCGAGGAGCTCGCGACCCTGGGCTGATCAGACCGAGGCTGCGGCGCGGACGGCGGGGACGATCTCCTGCGACCAGCGGGTCAGCTGGACGTCGTACGGGTCGGTGCCTCGGGGGAAGAGGGTGAAGCCGGCGGCATTGTGGTTGAGGATGGCGTCGGTGAGCTCTTCGATCCACTGCGCCGGGGAGCCGCCGATCCAGCGACCCTCTTCGTCTCGGGTTCGAGGGAGTGGGGTAGCGGTGATCGCGCCGGGGAAGTTGTAGACGGTCGCGATGTCGGACGGTTTGCGGCCGACCGCGAGTGCGGCCTCGTCAATGACCGGGCGGGCCTGGAGGTAGCCGTCGCTCAGCCAGTCCGCAGCGTGGCCGGGGATCCACCCGTCGGCGTGCCGACCGGTCGCGGCGAGCGACTTGCGGCCTTTGGAGCCGGTCCAGATCAAGGGCGCGGGTACGGCGGCCGGCCGGAGCGCGCCGATCGGGTAGTGCTTGGTCGGCTCCGGGCGCCCGCCGTCGGACATCGAATGCACCAACTGCATCGCCTCCTCGAACGCTTCGACCGCCTCGGCGGGACGCAGCTCCGGCACGCCCATCGTGGTGATCCGGTCCCACGCGCCGCCGGCGCCGAGACCCAGCACGAATCGCCCGCCGGACAGGGCTGACAGCGACGTCGCAGTACGAGCAAGAACCGGCGCGGGACGCAGCGGCAGGTTGGTCACGTTGACGAACGCGGACAGTCGCTCGGTCCGGCCGAGGATGAACGCGATCGCGGCGTACCCCTCGAGCAGGTCGGGGACGTACGGATGGTCCGACAGGCTGACGTGGTCGAGGCCGTCGCGGTCCGCCTGCGCGGCCAGCCGCAGGATCGCATCCACATCGCGCAGGTGGTCGGGTGAGCCGTAACCGAAACGCACAGTCATGTCGTCGCCTCTCTCAGATAGTTCGAACACCTAAACAGTAGCACCACGAACTATCGTGCCTACGAACTATCCGGCCACCGGACTACCATGGGGGCATGGTGACGACGACGGCTCGGGATTCGGACCTCGCGAGTGCGCTGGTCCAGACGATGCACCGGCTGCAGGACCTGCACGCCGAGACCAGCCGGCCGCTCGGCCTGACGCCGCAGCAGGCGCATCTGCTCTGCGTCCTGATCACCGGTCCGCTCGGCATGACCGAGCTCAGCCGCATCCTGAGCATCGAGCGCTCGAGCCTGACCAGCATGGTCGACCGCCTCGAACGCCGCGACCTCGTCGCCCGCGTCGCCAACCCCGCCGACCGCCGCGCCTGCCGCATCGAGCTCACGCCCGCCGGCAAGGACCTGGCCCACCAATGTCACGACGCGGTCGTCGACCGCATCGCGACCTTGACGGCAGACCTCCCCGTCGCCACCCGCACAACCCTCACCACGGCCCTGAAGTCGATCCTCACCCAGTGACCTACCAGTTCGCCGACCACGCCGGCGCCCGCATCGCCTACCGAGCAAGCGGTTCCGGCCCGGCCGTCGTACTGATCAAGAACAACCGCCGACCGTCCGACTTCCCGATCGCCGATTGGCTCGCCCAACGATTCCGGGTCCTGCAGATCCACCCGGTCGGCTTCGGCGCCAGCGACCGCCCGAACGCCTACGACTTCGGCAATATCGGCGACCAGGTCCTCAAAGTGCTGGACCGCGAAGGCATCGATCAGTTCGCCGTCTGGGGTTTCTCCCAACCGGCCTGCATGTCCGCGATCGCCGCCCGATCGACGGATCGCGCGACTGCGCTCGTCATGGGCGGTGTCCCGCCGATCGGCTTTCCGGCCGACGGAGAAATGCGCCGGATGGAACGCGAGCCACGGCTCCCCCGACCCGCGCTGGAGTTCTGGCGGAGCTATCGCTCGTACGACTGGCACCACGAGCTCCGGCTCTACCCGGGCGCGAAGATCGCGTACCTCGGCACCGAGGACCCAGCGATCCGGCGCTTTCGCAGACTCAAGCCCGTCCTGGAAGGCATTGGCTTCACGTACCTCGAGTTCGCGGGCCTGACCCATTCCACCTGCGGGTTGGGCGACGCGTCGGCCGATGGTCGGCGCGTCGCCCAGGCCGTCGTGGACTGCCTGATCAGCCGCGGCGCGGTCGCTTCAGAGTGAACGACTCGAACTCCGACAGCTCACCGCCAGGCCCGAGTACGTCGTAGTACGTGACCGCCATCGTGGTCTGACCGCCGGGGTGACCGGGGTCGACCGTGAACGCTGCAAAGCCGTAGGGGTGGGCGGCGTTGCGCGAGGCGGACCAGGGCGCTGGCTCCGTGACGTAGACCGGCGGACGCTTGCCGGTGGTCGGATCCGGTGCGCCGACCGAGGTGATGACGCGGCAGGCCGGCGGGTTGAACAGCACGCCGTTCGAGCCCACCGACGTACCGCCGCCACCGATGACCATGTGGACGGTGCCCTTCGACGTGTCGACGACATCGGTCCGCGTTGCGGTCGGGATCGGGGTCAGTGTCTGGTTGGGCTGCTGGCCGCGGATCGGGTGCGAGCGCTCGTAGTGGTGTTCGTGCCCGCAGACCACGAGATCGACGCCGTACTTGTCGAACAGCGGCACCCATTCCTGCCGGATGCCGAGGTCGGCGCCGTTGGCCTGGTCGGCGCTGCTGACCACGACCTGGTGCATGCACACCACGATCCAGTCGATGTCGCGGTTCGCATTCGTTGCCTTGAGCTCCTTTTCCAGCCAGGCCTTCTGCGCGCCGCCGGAGTACCCGCGGACGTAGCTGTTGCCGCCGTCCTGGTAGCAGACGTCGTCGTTCGCCAGGCTGATCACGCGCACCGAGCCGACCGTGAACGCGTACCAAAGACCGCGCGTCACATCTGTCTGGCCGGTCTGGCGCGGCAGCGAGAAGTACGTCTGGTACGCCTCGTAGCCGATCGGGCCGTTGCCGAGCTCGTTCTCGTGGTTGCCGGCCGACGGCATCCACGGGCGGTTGCGTGCGCTGCGGGTGTTGTTCTCCCAGAAGTCGTTCCAGGTCCGCACGCGATCGTCGGCCAGATTCGCGTAGCAGAGATCGCCGTTGAACAGGTGGAACAGCGGACGGACCCGCTCGACCCCGGCAGTGACGTCGCCCGCGGCCGGCGAGCCGAGGTTGTCGTTCACGAACGGCGGGTTCGGGATCGTCACACCGGGCGGCGGTACGTACCGC
The DNA here is from genome assembly GCF_042715335.1 of Kribbella sp. NPDC058693. Classification (NCBI taxonomy): domain Bacteria; kingdom Bacillati; phylum Actinomycetota; class Actinomycetes; order Propionibacteriales; family Kribbellaceae; genus Kribbella; species Kribbella sp. NPDC058693. The sequence continues at coordinate 387,725 of NZ_JBHXSQ010000003.1, read as the reverse complement.
TTGCCCAGGGTCGGCGTGCCCTGGTCACCGAAACTGGTGAAGGTAAACTTGGCCCGGACCTTCGGCGCGGTGTGCAACGTCCCGAACTCGGCCTCGGCCCCTTCGTGTACGGCGGCGTACACGTACTCGTTGTTCGCGCGCAGCCGGCTGATCCGAGCGTGGTGGACGTACACGTTCTGCCCGGACTTGGCGTCGGTGTAGCTGGTGCTGACCGCGGTCACGGTCCGCTCGAAGTCCCCGTCCGGACCACCGAGCAGGACCCGCGGCCGTCGTACCGGCTGGCGACTGTGCCAGGAGACGACGACCTCGGACGCCGCGTCGGCGCCGAACTGCAGGTGCAGGCCGCCGACCCGGGGCGTGGTGACCGGGTCGGCGGCAGGCGCGGACTGCAGGACCGGAGCGGCCTGGGCGGGCGCTGCAGTTGTCAGCAGCGCTCCGCCGGTGACGACCGCGGCAGACGCGAGAATTCCACGCCGTGAGAAGTGCGACTCGAACAGCTCTTCGTCATCGATCACACTGTCACGCTGAGCGCCCCAGATGAATCCGGGGCCAATTCACTACCGCCTGCCGCCGAACTCCCAGGGATGTACCTCGGCGTCCGCGGCCTGCAGCAACTCGGCGGCAGCTGCCGCGTCGGGTGCTTCGACAAGGCCCGCTCGCCCCACGTGTACGTCGCCGTCGAGCAGGTCGCCGTACACGATCAGGTGGTCCGACGTCAGCGGTCGCGGGCCGTCCTTGGTGAGGACGAGGTAGCGGCCGAGGCCGTCGACCGCGGTCGTGAACTCCCACATCGTGCGGCCGGTGTGGTTGTGGAAGCGGTACAGCTCGACCGTGTCGAACGCGCCGCCGAGGTAGTACGGCTCGTCGTACGCGAAGGTCTTCAGGGCCTCGTCGTCCGGGAGGTCGACGATGTGCAGGCTGCCGGTCGACTCCTCCCGGTCCTCGGTGAGGGTCGGGCCGCGGGCGATCAGCTCCTCGGCGTACCGGTCCATGAAGGCCCAGTGCCCCTCGGTCAGCCGGCCCTTCAGTTCGCCGGTGCCGGCCCGATCGCGGCCGTGGACGAAGTACTGCGTCACTGGCCGGCCAGGTGCAGACGCAGGATCGTGTCGTAGTCGACGATCTCCACCCCGACCGCGGGCACCACCGTCTCCTGGCTCGGGACGATCAGCAGCTGCCGCGGGTCAGTCACCTCGACGTCGTACTTCGACTTCACCTGGGAACGGTTGTCCGCGGTGCCGAAGTACTCCGCGTACTGCTCGAGCTCGGCGGCGCTCTCCAGGATCGGCGTACGGAACGAGCGACGACGCTTCTTGCCGTTGACGACATCGACGACCGGGAGCTCGAGGCGACCGACGATGTGACGGCCGTCGGCGCGCTCGAGGATGAAGTCGGGCTGCAGGTCGTCGTCGAGCGACGGCTGCCGGAGCAACCGGGTCGCGCCGAACGTCGACAGCAGGATGCTCTCATGCTTCTCGAGGAACTCGTCGACGGTCGCGTCCTGCAGACCGTGCGCGAGGTACGTGCTGTCGAACGCGTCCGCCTTCAGCTCGGCCGGGTCGACCGGCAGGCTGATGGTGCCGATCGGGTCGAGGTGCGGCTGGGAGTTGGAGTAGTTGCGCAGGAAGTCCAGGTACTTGTCGACCGGCTCCGAGCGGTGGATCGCCAGCGCGAAGAACACCCAGTGCGCGCGCAGCGAGTCGCCGGTGCCGTGCACGAGCAGCGTCCGGTCGAAGGTCGAGTAGTTGCCCGGCGCGAACCGCAGCAGCTCGTCCGCGGGGCCGACTACCTCGGTGCCGAGCATGTTCGCGGCGGTCGGGAACCGCTTGTCCAGCGACTGCCGGCCCTGCTCGGTCGCGATCGTCGCGTCCTTGAACCAGTTCTGCCCTTCGAGGTTCGCGACCACGGTGCCTTCGCCGACTCCGAAGTACTCCTCGACGCTCGCGCGCTTCTGCCGCCGTACTTCGGGGCTGCGGTACTCGCGGCTCAGTCCGACCAGTTCGAGGATGTTCCAGTCCGGCGTCTCGGTCAGCACCATCATCCGCGGGAACAGCATCGGCCCGGCCAGCTCACCCCGGTGGCTCACCGGCAGGTGCCCGGCCGCCTCCTTCAGGTGCTCCCCCCAGAACTGTGCGTTCACCTTGACGAACTCAGTGGGTTTCATTGCTCTCCTCGCTCGGACACTCCGTCATAACCGACAACTCCCGCCCAAGCAGACCCTATTCCCCACCGGCGTGGCGCACAGGCCGAGGCCCGGCCGGGGGCGTTCCCGGCCGGGCCTCGACGAACCGCGTGGATCAGCCGCGACCGACCGTGATGGTCGCCGAGGTCGTGACCGGCGCCAGCGATGCGTCGTCGGTGTACGGGCGCATCGAGTCGTTCGTGACCGACACCGTGACGGTGCCCGGACGCAGAGCGGTCAGAGTGCGGGTTGCCGGATCCAGTACGGCGACCTTCCCGGCGTACCGCGCCTTCTTGATCGCGTCGGAACCGGACCCGATGGCCAGACCGGACGAGCCGCTCCAGTGCACCGACATCGGGTAGCGCAGCGGTACGACGCGGGTCCCGGCGCCGACGCCTTCCGGCTGGACGATGCTGCCGCTGAGCTGGGTGGTCGTACCGGCCTTCAGCGAGGTCGGCGCGGTGAGCGTGATCGACTGCGCGAACGCCCGTACGTCGGCCTCGAGCCACTGCTGGTCGGCCGGCTTGTGTGCGTCTATCGACCAGTCGACCCATCCGGTGAAGCCGCCGCGGTCCGGCGTACCGTACGGGTCCTTGCCGGAGGACGGGAGCACCGTGTACGGCACGCCCTCGACCCGGTGCACGTTGGCGACCTGTGCGTGCGAGCCGACCATCGCCGCGCCTTTGTCGGTCTTGCCGCGGAAGTCGGTCAGCATCTTCTCGATCAGCGCGACCTCGTCGCGGTCACCGAGCTGGCTGGACTTGGTCTCCTCCGGGTCGTCGACCGGGTGGTGCGCGAAGACCATGACGTTGTGGATCGACCGGTCGTGCGCGGCGCTGTCGAGCGCCGTCTTCAGCATCGGGAGCTGGTCCCAGTCCGACGCACGAAGGCTGCCGAGCGAGCTGGCGAGCAGGATGAAGCGGGTGCCCTTGTGGTCGAACGTCCGGTACGGCTGGCCGAACTCCTTGGTGAAGTTGGTCAGGTCCTGCTGGACGTTGTTGAGCCCGTACGACTCGTGGTTACCCGGCACGTAGTAGCACGGGACGGTCGAGCCCTTCGGGTTCGGCGTGCTGTTCGGCGGCGGCTCGTGGCCGACCGGGATCAGGTCGCAGCCCGCATCGGTGAGCACCTTGCGCGCGAGCGTCAGGTCCTCCGGCAGACCGCGGTCGGTGATGTCGCCGTTCAGCACGACCAGGTCCGGATGGGTCTTGCGGATCCGGGCGAGCGCCGCCGTCGCGACCTGCGACAGGGCCGGGTTGTCGGCGGTGAACTGGACGTCCGACAGCGTCGCGAACTTCCAGGTGTCATGACCGCCGGCCAGACTGCCGTCGGTCGAAACGAGCGGGTCGGCGACCAGGTCGGGCTGGGCCGGGAGGTCGACCGACGTCGGTACGTCGGCCTCGAAGCGGTCGAGCACGAACGTGCCGGCCTTCTGCTGCGCGACCGCGGTGTTGATCCCCTGGAAAGACGAGATCGAGATCGGGTACACCGTGTTCGCCGGCAGGGTCCAGGTGACGTTCTGGTAGTCCGGGCCTGCCTTGAGTCCGGTGCCGTAGACACCGAGGGACTTGCCGTTCCCGTCGATGAGACCGACGTAGTCGAGCCCGCTCGGTACGTCGATGCTCGACTTGATCCGCAGCCGGAGCCGCAACGGCTGGCCGGGGACCTGGATCCGGTTGGCGGCGCCGTTGGCCGAGATGCCGACGTTCCGCATCGCGGGGAAGTCGATGCGCAGTCCGTCCGGGTCGACCGAGCGGGTCGTGGCCGCGGTGCTGTTGTTGTTCCATCGCGCGAGGACGTCGTCGTCGAACTCGTACAGGACTTTGGTCTGCACGCCGACCGTGATCGGCAGCTTCACCGACTGGCCCGCGGCCGAGATCGTGAGGATCGTGCCGGCGTTGGTGAGCGGCGTGATCCTCAGCTTGCCGTCGACGGACTGCACGTCGACGACGCTGTGGTCGTAGTCCAGCTTCAGGTCCCGCGGGTCGACCGGCGCCGTGTAGCCCTGGTCGTCGCGGCCGGTGACAGCGACGCTCACGGCATCGGCCGCGGTCGCGTCGGCGATCGACAGCTTGGCGGTCGACGGCTCCAGGCTCTTCAGCGGCCCGAGTACGTCGACCTGCTGTGCGGCGTGGGTTTTGCCGTACGTCGTACTGACCGTGATCGGACCACGTGATCCGGCGGTGAGCGAGCCGTCCTTGATGCTGCCGCCCTTCGCCTTCCACACCAGCTTCTTCGGGTCCGGCGTGACCGGGGTCAGGTGGTTGTCGACCGCCTTCACGGCGAGCCGGCGGTGCATCCCCGGGAAGACCTTGATGCCGCCGTCGGCCGCGGCCTGACCTGCGCCGGGCTTCAGCAGGAGCTGGTCGACCTTGCCGTCACCGCGGCTGACGAAGACGCCGACGCCGTTGGGGTCATTGCGCTCCTGGCCGTCCGACGGGTTGTTGCGGACCGAGACGCCGTCCTCGCCGAGAGCGCGGGCGACCATCGTGGTCGAGCCGCCGCCGTCGAGGTTGACGGCGGTCTCCACGCCGCGGGCCGCGAGTTCCTGGGCCTCGCGGTCGATGCCGATACCGCCCTTGCCGGTGCCGCCCGGGCCGTCCCAGGTGGCGAGCATGAGGGTACGGCCGCCGTTCTTGAAGCCGAGCGCCGTACGCGGGGCGATGGAGGTGTCGAGGCCGGGGACGACCTGGCCTTTATTCACGATCGTGCCGCCCTGGCCGAGGGCGAACTTCATCGTCTTGGCAACGTCGTTGGCGAGTGCGTAGTGCAGCGTCAGCGCATCGCCCGGCTGCAACGCGCGTAGTGCGGTCGCGGCTGCGTCGCGGCCGACGAGGTAGAAGCCATCCGCCGGGATCGGGCCGGAGCCGGCCGTCGGGCTGACGCTCACGACCTTGCCGTTCTGGACGAGTACCTCGGCGAGGTCGGTGACGCCGGTGAAACCGCGGCCGCGGCTGTACTCACCCCAGGCCGGGGTGTAGGCGACCAGGCCGTTCGCAGGTACTCCGCCACCGTTGGCCGCGTTGAGGGTCAGGACCTTGTGGTCGGTGCCGGCGAACGTCGCGGTCGCGTCGACCGCCAGATCGACCAGCTGCGCGATGCCGTCCTTGCTGACCCCGACGTGCTGACGGCCGCCGGCGTCGGCGGACTTGATCAGCTGACCGTTCTGGACCTCGCCACCGAGTGCAGCGTTGCTGTTGCCGATGTCGAAGAACTCGCCGTTGACGCCCGCGACCGCTCCGGCCTTGTTGGCGGAAACGCTCAGCGGGCCGCCCGAAGCGACCGGACCGGAAGTGAGGAGGTCGGTGCTGACGGCTTTGTCAGCGAGATCGATGCTGAGGTACTGCGCGTCGATCCAGCCGCGCTGGTCGACGCTCTTCACGTGATTGAGCGCGATGCCGGGCCCGACGAGTTCGGTCGTGTTGACCAGGGCGAGACCCCCGGCCGGCGCGTCGGCGGCGTACCCGAGAGCCGGGAGGGACCACAGGGATGCTGCGGCCGCGGCGGCCACCATCCCTGTCGCCAAGCGATGACGAGATTTCACCGTTGACCTGTGCTTTCTGAAGGCGCGATGGCAGGAGCTGCCACTCTTCACCTGCTCGACAACGGTTCGGTTAACCGTTGACGACACCATCAGGTCAACATGTAGGCCAGTTACCGCTCGACCACGCGCTGGTACTTCCGCCGTGGCCGCGAAGTCGGCAGTCTGTACCGGTGGCCAATACTGAGGTTTTGGGGAGTCTGCGTTCAGCGGACGGTCAGGGAATCGTGCACATCGAGAACCGGTTCCGCGCCGGCATCGACGATCTGTGGTCGGCCTTCACCGATCCCAGCCGGCTGGCGCAGTGGCTGGGCGACTTCGAGGGTGACCTCGAGCTTGGCGGCAGCTACCGGGCGCACTTCTTCTCCAGCGGCGCGGACATCACCGGCCGGGTCGAGGCCTGCGAGCCACCGCGCCACTTCACGGTGGCGAACAAGGGCGCGCAGGCCTCGAACGAGCAGGTCGTCGATGCTGTATTGACCGCCGACGGGGACGACACCATCCTCGTGCTCGAGCAACGCGGCCTCCGCCTGGACTGGATCGCCGCGTTCGCCGCCGGTCTCCAGATCCACCTAGAGGACCTGGCCTCCCACCTCGCCGGCGGCGGCCGGTGCGACTCCGACGCCCGCATGAGCGAACTCATCCCGGCGTACGAAGCCGTCCCGATCGACGGTCGATAGCCTCGGGCTACTTGAAGCGGCGTACTTCGTGGGGCCAGCCGCAGGCCTCCGCGACCTTGCCCGCCCACATCTTGGCGGTCTCGTCGTCGGGCACGTCGACCACGGCGAACCCGCCCAGGAACTCCTTGGACTCGACGTACGGCCCGTCCGTGATCAGCACCTCGCCACTGGTCGGGTCGGCCGCGTAGATCGGGCCGTCCTCCTCTTCCAGTCCCCCGGCGAACACGTACACCCCGGCCGTCTTCATGTCCTCCACAACCGCCTTGGCGAGCGGCCCGCGCCCGCGGAACCACTCCTCGGTGTGGTCACCCACCCACTGCTGGTTGAAGTACATGAGGTACTCAGGCATGCCTGCTCCTTAGCTAGGGCGGACCCCACGCCCGCCTCCACCCACGCTACGAACACCACGACCCGATTCCGACACAACCAGCAAAAGTTTCTCCAAAGCCGCTCCTACAAGCTGAACGCGATCGACCGCAGGATCAACGCCGCGAAGAACACCGCCGTAAACGCCAGATCAAGCGCAAACCCCCCGGCCCGCACCGGCCGCAACCGCCGCCGCACCGGCGCAATCACCGGCTCAGTCCAAGCATGCGTAACCGCCCGCAACCGCCCAGCCCACTGCGGCCCATTCGCCAACACCCCCGTCCAGTCCAACACCATCCGCACAATCAACAAGAGGATGAACGCCGACAAGACATACCCAACAAGGTCACCGATGAGGCTCATAACCAACTCCTCCAACACGACCAATCCAGCCGCATCACCAGTATCCCCACCACCCCAACCACCACAGGTGAGCGAGCGACCTTTATGACCACTGACTGAGAGCGGTGCGAAGGAAAGCGTCGCGCCTTTCGGTGACGGCAGCGGCGCCCAGGAGGCTACCGTCGTCGGCGAATCCCGCCCAACCGTCCATCACTGTCGGCGTGTTCAGCGCGGCGACGGCATCCCAGTAGGGCACGCCGACTGCCTCCCGGCCCGCCTGCCGCTCCCAGCCCTCCAACACATGGGACGGCGCGTCCTGGCCGTACTGAAGGGTCACCTGCATCCGCAGGCTACCGAGATCGACGCCCGGATCACCAGCCCCGGCTGTATTCCAGTCGATCAGCGCAACGCAACGGTCACCCTCCCACAGCATGTTGCCGCCCCAGGCGTCACCATGCACGAACACCGACGCGACTGCCGGCATCCCGTGCGACCTGACCCGCTCGTCGGCCTGCTGCAACAAAGGTGTGGTCGGCATCAGGCCCCGCCGGCGTTCATCGGCGCGGTCGTCGACGGCGCACGGCCGGGGCCGGTACGGCAGGTGGGCCTGCGGAACCAGCCTGAAGGCGTGGACCCTGGCAAGGGCCGCTCCCGCTTCGCGGAGCCGGGCGACCGAAACCGTCGGCGAGAGACCGGCGCTGCCGGGCAGGAAGGTCTCCAGGGTGGCGACGGTTCCGCTCGCCTTCCCGTCGAGATCCGCAGCGATCAGCCGCGGCGCGGCCAGGCCATGAGCCTCGGCCAGCTGAAGCGCGCGTGCGTTCGTGATCACCCACGCGGCGGCGATCCATCCCCGGACAGGGACCTTCAAGATCACGTCCCTGGTCCGGGCCGCCGGTCCTTCGATCCCCAGCCGGAACGTGCCCGAAGGGCGGTGCTCGCCGCGGGTCAGGCCCTCGGACGAAACGACACTCGTCCCGCCAACCGCCTCGGCCGCCCAGCGCAGAACCTGGTCATTCGGCATCTTGCCTGTGTCTGCTCTTGCCATTTCATTACGCTATGACGCAGCAGTGGCTTCCCCTGAAACTTTGGCACAAAACGATGGCCCGTGATCTGCGTTTCCGCAGGTCACGGGCCTCTTTACCGCACACTCTCACACTTGTGGCGGGTGCAGGGTTCGAACCTGCGTAGGCATACGCCGACAGATTTACAGTCTGCTCCCTTTGGCCGCTCGGGCAACCCGCCAGGGTGCTGCCGGTTCGTGAACCGGCGTGGGAGACGATACAACAGGTAGTGGCCCTGACAGCAAATCGGAAAGGATGTGCCCATGGCTTCGGAGTCCTCCTTCGACATCGTGAACAAGGTGGACCGTCAGGAGGTGGACAACGCCGTGAACCAGGCGGCGAAGGAGATCAGCCAGCGGTTCGACTTCAAGAACGTCGACGCCGGGATCAAGTGGTCCGGCGAGGCGATCGACATGCAGGCGAACACCGAGGAGCGGGTGAGCGCCGTACTGGATGTGTTCAAGGACAAGCTGGTCAAGCGGCAGATCTCGCTCAAGGGGCTGGACGCGGACGAGCCGAAGCTGTCCGGGAAGATCTACAAGATCACCGCGACGATCGACGCCGGCATCACCCAGGAGAACGCGAAGAAGCTCTCGAAGCTGATCCGCGACGAGGGCCCGAAGGGCGTGAAGGCGCAGATCCAGGGCGAGGAGCTCCGCGTCTCCAGCAAGAGCCGCGACGACCTCCAGGCGGTGCAGGCCCTGATCAAGGGCCAGGAGCTCGACTTCGCGGTCCAGTTCGTCAACTACCGCTGACCAGCACGCCCGGTAATCGGCTCGCTCCCGGGGCGGTTGCCGGGCATGCTGGCGGGCGTGGGTGAGACGTTGCTGCGGAAGTGGTTGCTGGCGGACTTCGGGCTCGAGGTGGTCGAGCTCACACCGGTGGCGTACGGCGCTGACGTCGCCGCGCAGGTGTGGAAGGCCGGTACCACGACCAACACGTACGCCGTGAAGTGGAGCGCCGCCGGGACCAATACCGGCCATCAGGTGGCGGCGTTCCTCGCGGACAGCGGCCTGCCCGGCGTACCGGAGCTGATCCGGACCACGGAGGGCGGGCTGTGGTCCGTCCACGCGAAGAAGCGGCTGACGATCACGCCGTGGATCGACGGGGTCCGTGCGGCGCAGAGCGGGCTGACGGACGAGCAGTGGTCGGAGTACGGCGTACTCATCCGGCGGGTGCATGATTCGGAGCCCCCGCACCGGCTGCGGGACGCGTTGCCGAAGCACAGCCACATCGACGTTCGGATGCCGGCCATCGCGCAAGAGGTCGACAAGCGCCTCGAGACACCCGAGGGGGAGGTCGAGGAGGAGCTGGCGGCGGTGTGGAAGCAGTACGACGACGTCATCGCCGACCTGCGCACCAACCGCCCGCCGGCGCCGTCCGGCCCGCGGGTGATCTGCCATGGAGACCCGCACCTCGGCAACGTCCTGGTCGACGAGCACCTCCACCTCATCGACTGGGACGACGTCATCTTCGCGCCCCGCGAGCAGGACCTGATGTTCATGCTCGGCGGCATGGGCGACGTCGGCCCCACCACCTCCACCCAGCGCGACGCCTTCCTAGCCGGCTACGGTCCCCACTCCCTCGACCACGACGCCATCCATTACTACCGCCACGTCAGAGCCTTCGAGGACGTCATCAGCTGGTCCCACCAAGCCATCACCGGCCCGGACGAGTCCTACGCGCTGGCCGTGACCAAGGGCATCCTCGACCACGGCCTGGCTGCGTTGGCGGTCAGTGCCGAGCGCTGATCCAGCCGGCGACCTGCGTGCCCAGTGCATCGCCGTCCACCATCGAGTGACGGAAGTGCAGCCCTGAGACGATCCGAGCTTCTCGTACGTCGGCCCTCACCGCGGACAGGTTCGGATAGACGCGCGTGGTGCCGGTGACCAGGCTGGACATCGACAGGCGCACGTGTGAGGTGTGGAAGAACGCCTGCAACGCACCTGCCACTCCAGCGGTGAAGCAGGCATGGCCGGAGGGGTACTCCGGGTGGTTGACGTTCAGCAGCGACTGCCAGCTCGGATCGGCGTGCGTACGCGGGTTGCCGTCCGTGTTGGCGCGCTGGATCGCGTGGACCGGCCGCCACGACAGGTAGTGGAACTTGGCGTCCCAGCACGCGATCACCGAGTCACCGGCCGACACATGCACCAGGGCGAGCATCCGCGCAGCCGCAGCCATTGAGAGGTGCCGGTCAGCCGCCAGCTGCAGCAGCGCCCGACTCCACTGCTGTGCGGTCTGCTCCGACCAGAACATCGCCGTCTCGGTCTGCTTCGCCGTACGGGTAGTACTGTCCGCCCGGCCGAGCGATGCGACCTCAGCGACGTCCCGTGCGTACCGCTTGCTCGTCAGCGCATCCGGCCCGTCCGGACGGAACTGCGCCCGATACCGCAGCGCCAGCGGCCGGACCTGCGTCAGCACAATGTCCACCGGCGGAGTAGGCAGCGTCGGCTCCCACACCCCCGGCCCCGGCGTCCGCTGCACGTAGGGCACGGTGTTGCCCAGCCCATCCCCCGCACGCCACGCCAGTACGGCGGCCGCCACCGACCGCCCCAGAACCACACCGCGCTCCTTCGCCGCCCCAGACGGCACCCGCGCCAGATAGTCGGCGTACGTCGAGTCCAGCCCAGCCGCATTAGGCACGCGAGCCCGCAGTACGTCGTACGCCGCCGTAGCAACCGCCGCCGCCGGAGACGCCCGACGATCCGTCCGTACGGCGAACTTGAACGGCCGACCGTATCCGAGCCCAGCCACGGTATCCGCGATCGCAACGTGCACGATCCCGAGCAACACCTCCGAGCTGGCCGGCGGCCGCCCGGCCACGATCGCCTGCGTCGCGTACCGACTCCAATCAAGCACCGGCGCAGCATCGCTCACACCCGCCGAACTCGGCGGCGGCGACAGACCGACCCCGGTCAGAACCAACGATCCAGTCAGCAGCAACGCAAGCCGGCGAGTCAGCAGTTTCACGGTCGTTCCTTCCCGAGAACGGGCGGCGCGATGCCGCCCCTCATCCACCGTCGCCGCGCCGGGTCCGCGCGTGCCATACGCAGTTCGACGTATTGCCCGGTAGCGGATCGGGCCTAGGCTGAATTCAGGGGGAGGGCAGTCATGGAGCAATTGACCGTCACCGAACGCGATCTACGCCGCATGCTCGACGTCGTCGATCACCAGCGATGGGACAGCGCCGGCCAGGAGTTTCCGCGGGACGTACTTCGCGCGCTCCACGAGCTGATCCCCGCCGACGACGTCACGTTCCAGGTGAGCCGGCCGCACGATCGCGTCTTCATCGGTCTGGAGGAGCTGACCAGCGTGCCTCCGGGTCTGGACGACGACTGCGACGAGCTGTTCTGGCGGTTGTTCTGGCGGCACAAGACGTGCAGCCGGCCGCAGCGGACCGGTGACCACGAAAGCGTCTGGATGACGTCCGACTACCTGTCCATGCGTCAACTGGTGAACAGCGAGGCCGGCCTGTGGGACCGGATGAACGGAGTACGCAGCGAGATCGTGGTGCCGCTCCCGGAGCACGACGGCGAGGACCGCCGGATGCTCCTGTTCCGGACCACCGGGCCAGGTTTCTCCGAGCGTGAGCGGTTGATGCTTCAGCTGCTCCGGCCGCACCTGGTCGAGATCCGTCGCGACCTGGAGCGCCGCCGCGCCGGTATCCCTGAGCTGACCAGCCGCCAGTGGGAGTTGCTACGCCTGGTCGCCGCCGGGCACACCAACACGCAGATCGCCCGCCGGCTGTTCGTTGCCGAAGGCACCGTTCGCAAGCACCTGGAGAACATCTACGAGCGCCTCGGCGTGAACAGCCGAACCGCTGCCGTCGCTACAGCGTTCCCGGTCGCCGTCTCGGCCTAGGCGTGCCGCATCCACACGTTCGGTTCGACGTACGTGCCGAGGTCGGCCTCGCGGTCGATGGTCAAAGTCGTCAGGCCCGCCGGAATCGTGTAGATGCCGGTCGACGGGAACAGCATCTTGGTCCACTTCTCCCAGTCGGCGACAGTGCCCGTCATCGTCTGGGACGCGGTGGCCGGTGCCAGCAAGGTGGCGCCCAGGCGGACGTGCGTGCGAAGCCACGGGTCCAGCGGCAGGCCGTCGTCACGAGTCCAGTGCATGAAGGTCTCGATCGGGGTGAGCGGATAGCTCGACTTCAGGGTAGGGCGGACGGGCGCGATCACCTGGCCGAGGCCGCGGGCGATCGCCCGCTCGCGGACGGCGGTGATGACACGGCCCGCGTGGCCCTGGCCCTGTTCGTCGGAGCGCACGGCGGCCGCCATCAGCACGAACGTGTTCGGTACGACGCCCTGCTCGTACGACGTCACCGACCGCGCCAGCGAGTCCGTGAACCCACCGGGCAGATCGCCGACCGTTCCGTCCCACGCGATCGGAACACCCCAGCAGCCCCCGATCAGCCGCTCGTCCGACACCAGGTAGAACTCCCAGTCCGGGAAGTACTGCACCCGCCGATCCCGGTACGGCGTGACGCCTTCGTCGTGGAAGATGAACTCCGGCCACTCCTCGACGAAGCGCCGCTCGGCCTCTTCGTCGTACTGCGGGCCGTCGGCGGCCGGGATCAGTTCGTACATGCTCGGAACGCTAGCCCGCTGCTCCGACCCCGGCTACCGCATTACGCACCCCGCGCGGCGATGCGCCGAGCTCCCGGCGACAGGTCTTGTTGAACGCCTGCAGGTCGGGGACTCCGACCGAGGCGGCCACCGCGGGGATGGACAGCGTGGACGAGACCAGGAGGTGGCGAGCTCGGTTCATCCGGCGGGTGCGAATGTAGGCGATCACCGTCTGACCGGTCTCGTGCTGGAAGAGGCGGGTGAGGTGGTTGTGCGAGACGCGGGCCAGCCGGGCCAGCGCGGGCACGGTCAGGGGTTGGGCGAGGTTCGCCTCGATGTAGGCGATGGCTGCGGCGACAGCCGGGTGTCCGGTCTCGGTTGTGGCCGGCGTGAGTTCGGCGATGCGCCAGAGAGCGGTCCAGACCTCGGCAGTGGTACGGCCGGAGCCGGACGGGGAGGACTCGATGGCGGACCGCAGCAGCGTGGAGAGCAAAGGCGCGATCGTGGTGGCGTCCTGCACGGCGGGGACGTGTGACGGCGAGCCGGACGCACGCGGCCGGAAGTGTGCGTAGAGGTGTTCCGAACGGCCCAGGTAGTCGAACTGCACCGAGGCACCGGCAGGTGTGATCGAGACATAGCCAGGAGCCACGGTGTAGGCGGTCCCGTCCAGCGTGAGCTCGGCTGTGTAGTTGTACAGGTGCAGCTGCCAGAGGTCCGGCAGGCGGAAGACGTCCCGGCGCTTGCGCACGCCGTGGATCCCCGCACCGACGTTCAGCACCTCGGGCGGAGTTGCCAGCTGCAGCTCGATCATGGTGAGAAATTACCACTAGTGGTGATCACAGCCCACGCGAGACAGCGCTGTCCAAACTTACGCTGGAGGAGTAGTAACCACTATCCACCAGGGAGTCTTGATGCCCCATCCGCATCGCAAGCACCTGCTCACCTCGGTACAGATGGCGCAGTTCGTGGCCACCGGCGCGCTCCGGATGGATGCCGTCGTACCGGACGACATGAACCAGCAGGCGATCGAGGTCCTGAAGAACGGCATCCCGGGGGTTCCGTACGGCACCCCGCTGTCGGAGGCGTTCGCGGACAGCGAGTTCGTCGAGCGACTGGTGCAGTTGCCGGAGGTCGCCGGCGCCATCCACAGCCTGGTCGGTCCCGAGCCGACCGTCGACCACCACGCCGTCCACATCCGCAAGGCGCACGAGGGCGAGGCGCAGAACCTGCACGGTGACGCGATCATCGACGTCCGCACCGACGCGTTCGACGTACAACTCATGTACTACCCGCAGGACGTGACGCTCGAGATGGGCGGCACGCTCAGCGTTCCCGGCAGCCACCTGCGCCGGACCAACGAGTCCGACACCGGCCGCTACCAGAACCTGCTCGGCCAGACCCGTCTGGTCTGCCCGGCCGGCACCGTCCAGTTCCTGCACCACGGCATCTGGCACGGCGGCCGCAAGAACGACAGCGACCTGGACCGCTACATGTTCAAGATCCGGTTCAACCCGACCGTCCGGCAGGTCCGGCTCTGGAACACCGACGACCTGTACGACGACGCCGTCGCGGCCGAGCTCGAGCAGAACTTCCCGTGGTACGAGAACGCGACCGGGCGGCTGGAGCGGTACAACCGCATCATGCTGTGGCGCGCGATCAGCGGAGACGACACGTACGACCCGAACTACTGGGTCACCCGGGTCTCGAACCGGCCGCAGCGTGTCGTGACCGACCGCGCCAACAACCCGCACGCCAAGGTCAAGAGGGAGATGGTATGACCGCCACAGCAGAGACCCCGGTCCAGACTGGTCTGCGCCAGCAGGTGCTGGTCCTCTACCTGGCCTCCTCCGCGCTCGACGCGCGCGTGGTCGGCTGGTCGACGTACGACGGCACGGGCGAGACGCACCCCACCACGGGTGACAGCGACGAGCCGCCGTACACGACCGGACTGGACGCGCTCAAGGACGGCTGGCGGCTGTTCCAGGCGTCGCAGCTGAACCCGCCGTACCCGGGTCACGAGTACGACGTGTCGTTCCTCAAGCACGAGTTCTTCTTCGAGAAGCTCGTCTAGGTCTAGGTCTAGACGGGCAGGATGCACACCGGCTTCGGCCAGCTGACCGGCTCACCCGCAGCGGTCAGCTTGCCGTCGTCGATGCCGAACGTCGCGATCTGGTCCGAGCGCTCGTTCGCGGCGTACAGCGTCTGTCCGTCGTTGCTGAAGGCAAGGTGTCGCGGCCAGTCGCCGCCGGAGCCGATGGTCTGTACCAGCTCGACGGACAGACCATCGGCCGCCGTCGCGAACACTGCGATCGTGTTGTCGCCGCGGTTCGAGCCGTAGAGGAACCGGCCGTCGGCGGAGATCAGCAGCTCGGCCGGGTAGTTCTCCCCCGGCGAGTCGGCCGGCCGGGTCGAGACGGTCTGCACGGTCTGCAGCTTCCCGTCGGCGTAGCTGCAGACGGTCAGCGTCGAGTCGAGCTCGTTGATCACGTACGCCGCGCCTACCGTCGGGTGGAACACCATGTGCCGCGGCCCGGCGCCGGGGTGGATGTGCAGCCGGTCGACCTCCTCCAACTGCCCGTCCTCGGTCAGTGTGGACGTGTAGACCGTGTCGGACCCGAGATCGATGTCGAACACGTACGCACCGGCCGGGTCGAACGCGATCTGGTGTGCGTGCGGCCCTTCCTGGCGGTCGGCGTTCGGTCCGGTGCCGGAGCGCTGGATGAAGTACGCCGTCTCGCCGAGCGAGCCGTCCTCGTTGATCGGGTGTACGGCGACCGAGCCCGACGTGTAGTTGGCCGACAGCACGAACCGGCCGGACGGGTCGATGTCCACGTGACACGGGTGTACGCCGCCGGTCGGCTGCTGGTTGAGCAGCTCGAGCCCGCCGTCCGGCTGGACGGCGAACGCCGCGATCCGGCCGTTGTCCTCCTCGTCGGTCGAGTAGAGGAACCGCCCGTCCGCGGACCTGACCAGGAACGACGGATCGGCGATGGTCGCCACCGTCGCGATCCCGTCCAGCGGGCCGAACGCGATCCCGTCCCCACCGCCGGCCTGAGTGGTGTAGCTCCCGACATAGATCCGCTCAGAAGTCATGAGCCCTACCCTGCCAGGTCATCGGGCGATCAGCATCCCCTGTCCAGACCGTAGAGAGCTGAACCCCAGCCGAGGTCGGGAACCAGCACCTGCCATCCCAACCGTCGGTACAGCCGCGGTGCCGGACGGTCATCGGAGTACGTCGTCAGCAACGCCTTCTCATGCGGCAGACCCGACATCAATGCCGTCATCAGCGCGGTGCCGAGACCGTTGCGCTGGGCATCGGGGTGGACGGCGAGCTCAACCACCTCGAAGTGCCCGCCGATCCACTCGTCGGCCAGCTCAGCAGACACAGCTTCGGCGATCCGGTCCGGCCACCACTGCCCGCGCCGCCCGGTGAACCCGTAGGCGAATCCCACCACGCGATCGTCCACCCGCGCGGCGACCAGTCTGAAGTCCTCGCGGTCCGCGTGGGTCGGGAGCTGCTCGGTCACGAACCGGTCGGCGTCCGCGGGCTCCTCGCCGTACGCTCCGAAGGCCGCGACGAAGATCTCACCGAGCTCCGGGCCGATGGCAAGCGCTGCATCTCGGTCGAGGGTGTCGATCACCTCGCCTAGCCTAAGGCGCATGGATACCACGGCGTTCCTGCAGCGGATCGGGGTCGGCGAGTACGACGGGCCGCCGCGGCTGGAGGCGTTGACTCGACTGCACGAGGCGTTCGTCGACCAGGTGCCGTACGAGTCGATCCAGTACCAGCTGACGCCGGGCGGCCCGCTGGAGCCGGAAGACGTGGCGAAGCGGATGATCGCGCGGGAGGCCGGCGGGTACTGCTTCCAGATGAACGGGTCGTTCGCGCTGCTGCTTACCGAGCTCGGTTATCGCGTGCAGATGCACCGCGGCGGCGTACAGACGGCCAACCGCCCGGGCGGCGTCGACGCCAGCCACATGGTTCTCACCGTCACCGGGCTGCTCGAGGATCCGGACCGCGTCTGGCTGGTCGACGTGGGCCTCGGCGACGGCCTACGCCACCCGATGCCACTCGAGGCCGGCGAGGTTCACCAGCACCCGTTCACCTTGCGCCTACGCCCATCGGACCTGACGAACGGCTGGCGCCTCGACCACGATCCCCGCGCGAACCTCATCGGCATGGACTTCGAGTCGGCACCCGTCAGCCTCGACGCGTTCACCGCCCAGCACGCCCGTCTGTCGACGGATCCCACGTCCCCGTTCGTCCGCCTCGCCTCGGCGTTCCGCCGTACGCCGAAGTCCGTCGTCGTACTCCGCTCCATCGGCCTCTCCGAAACCTCCGCCGACCGAGTAGACAACACCCTCCTCGAAACGCCGGCCGACTACTTCACCGCCCTCGCCGACGTCTTCCACCTCCCCCTCCCCCACTACACACAATCCGACCGCGCCCAACTCTGGCGCCGAGTGTGGTCCCAGTACGAAGACTTCCTCGCACGGACTACTCCGTCGTGACGGACAACACCGCATCCTCACCGTCGTAGGCCTTCAGGTTCGCGTCGTACATCACGCCGCCGGGCTCGTCCGACCAGCCTGCTCCGCCCGAGCCGTCAAGGTGGAAGTCGTAGCAGTCGAGCGGGTTGTCCTGCCTGCACGACAGCATGTGCACAGCACCGTTCGTGACGGTGAAGTCGAAGGGCAGGTTGCCGATGGTGATCTTCGCGGACCGGTGCAGCAGGACCTCGCAGTGGCCGTCGCGGCAGGCCTCGTAGTTCGTACCGTCGGCCGGTTGATAGATCGGCAGCTTGGTGGGCGGCGGGGTCGTGCGCCGGGGCGACGCGGTCGCGATCGCGATCGGCGTACGGAATCGCGTGGGTGTTGGAGTGCCGATCGTGCGGATCGCCACGACAGCTGTGTCACCTTCGTGGAACGTCACCTCGAGAGCGGGCTCGGCACCTGTGAAGCCGCCCAGAGGGGCGGGACCGCCGATACCTGACACGTGCAGGAAGCCGCCGCCACCGCGTTCGTCGAAGGAGCCTTCGGCGACGGTGAAGGTGAACAGCACGCCGTAGACGGCGATCACGGCGGAGCCGCGGATCAGCACCTCGCAGTTGCCGTCGGCACAGGCCTTGTAGTTCTGCCCGTCCTTCGCCGCAGGAGCAATCGCCGGGGTCGAGGTCCGCGCCACCGGCGTCGCCGGAACGGACTCGACCTGCACTGGTGTCGGACGGCTCACGGACGTGTTCGAACTTCCGCATCCCGCCAGGGCCCCCAGCGCCAACAGAACTACCAGAAGTCGCGCGCTCACCCGCCGAAGGTTAGCTGGTCAGGTGGCCAGGGCGAACAGGATGCTGGGGAGGACTGAGACTACGGCGGTGAGGGCGGCGAAGAGGGAGATCATGGCGACGGCGGGGGTTTCGATGTCTACCGAGAACGGGTCGTCGGCGGGGAGGCGGAAGAGTTCGGCGATCCAGCGGAGGTAGACGGCCAGGCCGATCATCACGTTGAGGGCCATCACGATCGCCAGCCAGCCGAGGTGCGCGTCGATGACAGCCTGGAAGGCGGCGAACTTCGTGAACAGGCCCGCGAGACCCGGCGGCAGACCGGCCAGGACGACCAGGAAGAAGATCAGCGCCGCGGCGAGACCGGGCTCGGAGCGGACCATGCCGCGGTAGTCGGTCAGCAGCCCGCCGGGGCGGTGACGCTGTACGACGGCGACCGCCCCGAAGGCGCCGAGCGTGACCACGACGTACGCCGCCAAGTACCCGACGACCGCCTGCGCATCGCCGACCGCCAACGGCGCGAGCAGGAAGCCGACCTGGCCGATCGACGACCACGCGAGCAGCCGGACCGCCTCGACCTGACGCAGCGCGGCGAGGTTGCCGACCGTCATCGTCAGCGCCGCGAGGATCGCGATCACCGTCCGCAGATGCGAGCCGTCCGGCGCGATCCCGGCCGTCACCAGCACGAGCAGCCCGGCGACGCCGGCCGACTTCGAGACGACGGCGAGGAACGTGGTGACCTCGATCGGCGCCCCGACGTACGTGTCCGGCAACCAGGCGTGGAACGGCACCGCCGCGATCTTGAACGCGAACCCGACGATCACGAACAGCCCGGCCGCGAACGCCACCCGCCCGAGGTCAGGGTCGAGACCGGTCAGCCGGTTCGCGATCGTGGTCAGGTACAGCGAGCCGGTCACGCCGTACAGATAAGACACTCCGAAGAGCATCACTGCAGTCGACAGCACCGACACCAGGAACGCCTTCATCGCGCCCTCGGAGCCGCGCCGGTCCCGCCGCAGTCCGACCATCGCGAAGCTCGGCAGCGACACCACCTCGAGCGCGATCACCAGCGTCGCGAGATCCCGCGCGCCGGCCAGCACCGTCGCGCCGGTCAGCGCGCTCAGCAGCAGGAAGTGGTACTCCCCGATCGGAACATCCGAGGCCAACAGTCGGTACGTCGACAAGCCCACCACACCGAGCCCGCCGACCAGCAGCACCGCCCACAACCCAGCCGTCAACGGCTCGAACACGAAGCTGCACTCCGCCGGCCCCTCGACCGCCGGCCGACAGAACGCTGGCTTGAACCCGCCCCGCTGCGCCCACACGAACACGAGCCCGAAGAGCAGCACCGCACTCGTCAGCAGCGTGACGACGGTATGCCGCAGCTCAGCCGACGCACTCTTCCAGAAGCTGTCGATCAGCAGCACCGCAACCGCACCGATCGCCAGCACCAGCGGTACGGCGATCGCCTGCCAATCGGTCCAGGTCAGCGTCATAGGAACGTCCACTGGTTGAGCAGCGTGAAGGGCCACAGACCGAGGAACACCGTGAGCACGACCAACGGCGCGAACGTCACGAGGTCGATCCGGCTCAGGTCGACGGCGAAGGCGGCCGGCGGATTCTCGGCGGGATCACCCTGGCACAGCTCGCGGATCAGCCGGAGGAAGTACGCGGCGGTCAGTACGGCGCCCAGCCCGGCGATCACCATCAGCACGATGAAAGTAGCCCGCGGCAACCAATCGGCCGGGTGATACGCACCGAGCAGGACCAGCATCTCGCCCCAGAACCCAGCCAGCCCGGGCAACCCGAGCGACGCGAGGCAGGCGTAGGTGAGCAGCCCGCTGATCCGCGGCAAGCGCGCGTACAGCGCCCGGCCGATCGCGCGCAGGTCGCTGGTGTCGTGCCGGTCCTTGATCGCCCCGGCCAGGAAGAACAGCAGGCCGGTGATGATGCCGTGGGCAAGGTTCGCGTACAGCGCGCCGTTCAGACCCTCGGGCGACATCGTCGCGATGCCGAGCCCGATGAAGCCCATGTGCCCGACGCTCGAGTACGCGATCAGCCGCTTCACATCGGTCTGCGCCAGGCAGGCCAACGATCCGGCGATGATCGCGACAACCGAGAACCCGGCCAGGTACGGCGCGATGGTGGCCGTCGCGTCAGGCAGGACCGGCAGCAGGATCCGGATCATCCCGTAACTGCCCAGCTTCAGCAGTACGCCGGCCAGCAGCACCGAGCCGACCGTCGGCGCCTTGGCATGGGCGTCGGGCAACCAGATGTGCAGCGGCCAGAGCGGCATCTTCACCGCGAGCCCGACGGCGATCAGGATCGCGGCAGCCAGCGGAACACCGTGCCCGCCCTTGACCGGATGCTGCCCGAGGAACACCAGGTCGAACGTCCCGGCGTGCCTGTGGATGAGCAGGAAGCCCAACAGCATCAGCGCCGAGCCGAACACCGTCATCAGGATGAAGGTGGTCGCGGCACGTCGACGCCCGGCGCGGTCGTGGTCGTCGCCCCAGATGTCGATCACTAGCCACATCGGGATCAGCACGATCTCGAAGAAGACGAAGAACAGCACGAGGTCGGAGGCCGAGAAGGTGCCGATCACGCCGGTCTCGATCACGAGCAGGAGTGCGATCAGCGAGCGGGTGCGGCCGATGCGTGGGGTGATCTTGAGCGAGTAGACGCAGCAGAGGAAGACGAGCAGCGTGGTCAGCGCGATCAGCGGGATCGAGATGGTGTCGACAGCGAGGTGGAATCGCACATCGAGCGACGGGATCCACGGGACGTTGATGTCGACATACGGCAGGAGTTTGCCGGGCAAGGTCCGCGGCTGCGGTCCGGCGCTGAGCCCCAGCGTGTAAGTGCACGGGCAGTGCGGCCGCCGCATGTCCCACCACAGGACGATCGACGCGACCAGCAGAACCCCGGACACGATCGTCCCGACGAGCGCCGCGATCCGATCGGCAGTCACCACGGGCAGCGCCCACAGCACCACAGCGGTCAGCGTCGGCACCGCGATGAGGGCGATCAGCAACGATTCGCTCACGAGCCGATCACCCCCGCCAGGATCGCGAGCGCGACCGCACCGATCACGGCCGCGGTCAGGTACGTCTGCACGTTCCCCGTCTGCAGCTTCCGGAACCCCTGCGAAGCCAGCACGCCGGCGCGTCCGGTCGCCCGTACATATCCGCCGATCACATCCCGATCGTTGCCGACCGCGAGCTTCGCCAGCCACTCCACCGGTACGACGAACAGCCGCTGGTACGCCGGATCCACGCCGTACTCGCGCTCCAGCACGACCGGTCGCGGATCAGCGCCCCGATGCCAGAGCGAGTACGCCGCGAGGCCGCCGAGCAATGCGAGCACGGTCGTGATGGCGGCGATCGCCCAGTTGAGGTCCACGCCGTCGGTGTAGCCAAGCCCGATCGCCCCGACGGCCAGCAGCACCATCGGCGCGAGCATCACCCAGGAACCGTCGCGCAACTTGTTCGCGTCCGGCTCGTCGAGATCCGCCATCGGGTCATCGCCTTCGAACGCGCCGACCGCGCCCGCGAGGGCCGGAGTACGGAAGAACACCCACAACCACAGGCGGACGCAGTAGAACGCGGTCATCGCCGCGGTCAGGCAGACCGACACGAGCACGATCCAGCCCACCGTCGAACCGTCCCGGGCCTGCTCCCAGGCGGCTTCGACCACCGAGTCCTTCGAGAAGAAGCCTGCGAACCCAGGTACGCCGGCCAGCGCGGCGAGCCCGATCGTCATCGTCACGAACGTCACCCGCAACTGCTTCCGCGAAGCGCCACGCCGGGTGTAACGGCGCAGTACGACGAACGCCGCGCTGCCGACCTGATGCAGGAGCACGCCGGCGCAGAGGAAGAGCAGACCCTTGAACGCCGCGTGCGTCAGCAGGTGGAAGAGCGCCGCGCGGCGACCGTCGTGCGTACCTAGTGACAGCCCGGCGAACATGATCGCCAACTGGCTTACGGTCGACCAGGCGAGCACCCGCTTCACTTCCACCGCCGCCATCGCGCAGGACGCCGCGAACAGCATCGTCACGCAGGCAACGACGGCCAGCACGGTCAGCGTGGTCTGGGCCTCGACGAACACGTTGTACAGGCGGGCGATCAGGAAGACACCGGCGGCAACCATCGTCGCCGCGTGGATCAGAGCACTGACCGGGCTCGGGCCGGGCATCGCGTCGGGGAGCCAGGTCTGCAGCGGGACCTGCGCGGACTTGCCGATGACGCCGACCAGCAGCAGGATCGTGCCGATCGTCAACGTGTGCGGCTCGATCGGGCTGGTGCCGAGCTCGGAGATCCGGAAGCTGTGGTACCCGACGCCCAGCACGAAGATCCCGAACAGGAACCCGACGTCGCCGAGCCGGGTCATCAGGAACGCCTTCATCGCACCGGCCCGCGCGTCGCGCCGCTCCCAGTAGTGCCCGATCAGCAGGTACGAGCAGGCGCCCATCACCTCCCAGCCGATCAGCAGGAGGAACAGGTTGTCCGAGATCACCACCGTCACCATCGCCGCGGTGAACAGCGTGACAAGAGCCGTGTACGACGCGATGCGCTCGCGGACGTACCCGATCGAATAGATCTGGACGCAGGCGGACACGACCCCGACGACGGCGAGCATCAGGACGGTGAGGCCGTCGGTGCGGAACTCGTACGAGAACCAGAAGTCCTCGCCGATCATGGCTCCGCCGGCCATGGTCTGCTGCGGGTCGACGCCGTACAGGAGAGCTGCGGCCAGCACGACGAGGAGCGAGAAGCCGACGCCGACCACCCGCCAGGCGGTCGCGATCACGTGGCCCGCTCCTCTTCCACCACTTGTTCTGCCAGGTCACGGGCGGCATCTGCGTCGACGTGGCCCTGGCCGCGGAACAGCAGCAGCACGATCGCCAGCCCCAGACCGATCTCGGCCGCGGCCAGCGTGATCACGAAGACCGCCAGGGTCTGACCGGTGGCCTCGTTGATCCGCCACGCGTCGAACGCGACCAGGTTGAGGTTGACCGCGTTCAGCATCAGCTCGAACGACATCAGCAGGGTGATCAGGTTGCGGCGCGCGAGAACGCCGTACACCCCGATGCAGAACAGCGCGACGGCCAGCAGCAGCGGGAGGATCAACGGCACGTCAGTCCTCCTTCTTCCGCTGGGACAGGGCGATCGCGCCGATCAGCGCGGCCAGCAGGAGAACCGAGAGAACTTCGAACGGCAGCACCCAGGTCTTGAAGACCTGGGTACCCACGGCCTGTGCGGATCCGTCCGCGACCGGCTTGATCTTCTCGTTGCCAAAGGCAAGAACCACGCCGGTGCCGAGGAGTACCGCGAGCACACCGGCGACAACGGCGGCGAACGGGCTGCGGCCGGTGGTCAGGCTGGGCAGCGGGTTGGTCGGCGCTTTGGTCAGCATGAGGGCGAACAGCACGAGTACGACGATCGCGCCGACGTACACCAGGATCTGCACCAGCGCGACGAACTCGGCATGCAGTACGCCGAAGCAGCCGGCGATCGCGCCGAGGGCGACGACCAGCCAGAGCGCAGCGTGCACGATCCGCTGGGACGTCACGACCAGGACGGAGGCGATGAGGGCCACCGCGCCCGCAACGCTGAAGAGGAATGTCGTCACGCCTCGTCCTCGGTCGCCGGGCCGGGGTCGATGGGTTGTGGTGCGGGGACGGTCCACATCCAGTCGCGGAGGCGGTCCTTCTCGTGGGTCAGGTTGCGCAGGTCGGTCTCGGCGTACTCGAACTCCGGCGACCAGAACAACGCGTCGAACGGGCAGGCCTCGATGCAGATCCCGCAGTACATGCAGAGGCTGAAGTCGATCGCGAACCGGTCCAGCACGTTCCGGCTGCGCTCGCGCGCCTGCTCACCGACCGACGGCGCGGTCTCGGTGTGCGAGTCGATGTAGATGCACCAGCTCGGGCACTCGCGGGCGCACAGCATGCAGGAGGTGCAGTTCTCCTCCATCAACGCGATCACACCGCGGCTGCGCGGCGGTAGCTCCGGCAGCACATCCGGATATTGCTCGGTGACGGACCGACGGGCCAGCGTCTTCGCGGTGACCTTCAGCCCTTCGACGAGCCCCTTACCAGGTACCCCCACGCTCCACCTCCCGTCTCCTTAGCAGGACATTAGCTGATCTGCCGCCTTTACAGCTCGCGTTCGAGGCGGGCGGCCACCTGGCGGTAGCGGCTGACAGGTATCAGGTGAACGCCGTCGAAGGCGCCTGAGTCACGGATCTTGAGGATTTGCTCGCAGGCGTGGTCGACGCCGGCGTCGCGGTCCCGCTCCACTGCCTCGATCAGTTCGTCCGGGATGGTGAGCTGGGGAAGCGCGGCCAGGTTGTGGGCCATCTTCGCGGAGGCGAGCACCATCACGCCGGCGTACACCGGGATGTCGAGCTCGACCGACTCGCGCCAGCGGAGCAGTTCGTCGAGGTCGTAGCTGACCTGCACGTACAGGAAGTCAGCCTCGGCCTTCCAGCTCGGCACCTTCGCCAGGCGGGTCGCCGCGCCGACCTGGAACGGGTTGCAGCCCGGGTACGACGTCTCGCGCGCCTGCTCGATCATCCGGCGTACCGTCAGCTGGCTGGTGCGCGAACCTTCTTTTGGCTCGTCACCGTGGACAAAGAGGAACTGCTCCACGCCGTACGCCGCCGCTGTCAGCAGGTCCCGCCGGAAGCCGAGCAAATTCCGGTCGCGGGAGTTGAGGCAGGCGATGCCCCGAGCCCCCATCAACTGCACCTCGTTGGCTACGGCGACGCTGGACACAGTCGCCCGCCCGATGTGGTTGTCCGGGATCAAGAACCCGTCCGCAATCGGACTCATCACCCCAATCTGATGCCGAACCCGCTTCAGATCAGGCCGAGTAGGCGGCTCCACCTCACAAACCAACTCAAATCCCCGCACGCCAGGACCCTACAGAACGCCGAAGGTGCGCGGAGCTACAGCAGGCGTGTGCGGAGGAAATTCCGTTCGGCTTCGTTGGGGGTCAAGGCGAGGGCGCGTTTGTACGCCGCCTGGGCCTCGGAGGTGCGGGCGAGTTGGGTGAGGAGGTCGGCGCGGATGGCGTGGAAGAGGTAGTACGTGTTGAGGGAGAGGGCGTCTACCAGGGTTAGTGCGGCGGCTGGGCCTTCGACCTCGGATACGGCTACTGCGCGGTTGAGGGCGATCACGGGGGACGGCTCCACGGTCAGCAGGTGGTCGTAGAGGTGGATTATCTGGCGCCAGTCGGTGGAGGCGGTTGTGGGGGCGTCGGCGTGGACGGCGTTGATGGCTGCTTGGAGTTGGTAGGGGCCGGGGTGGTTGCGGCGGAGGCATTGGCGGACCAGGGTCTGGCCCTCGGTGATCAGCTCGCGGTCCCACAGGGCCCGGTTCTGGTCGGGTAGGCGGATCAGGGCGCCGTCTGCACCGACCCGCGCGGGGCGGCGGGAGTGTTGGAGGAGCATCAGGGCGAGTAGCCCGACGGCCTCGGGTTCGTCGGGCATGAGTTCGACGAGGAGGCGACCGAGGCGGATCGCCTCGAGTGCGAGCTCGTCGCGGACGAGCGACTCGCCGGACGACGCGGCGTACCCCTCGTTGAAGATCAGATAGACGACGGCGAGTACGCCGCGAACCCGCTCGGGGAGATCGGCTTCGTACGGGACGCGGTACGGGATCCCCGCCGCGCGGATCTTCGCCTTCGCGCGGACCAGGCGTTGCGCCATCGTCGGCTCAGGAACCAGGAACGCGTGGGCGATCTCGGTCGTGGTCAGGCCGCCGAGCATGCGGAGCGTGAGCGCTACGCGGACGTTGAGCGCCAGCGCCGGGTGGCAGCAGGTGAAGATCAGCCGGAGCCGGTCGTCGTACACAGCGCCCACCTCCTCCGGCTCACCCTCGGCATGCAGCAACGCCGCCTCGGCCTGCTTGTCCGCCCGCGCCGACTCACGGCGCAGCCGATCGATCGCCCGGTTCCGCGCAGTCGTGATGATCCACCCCGCAGGACTCGGCGGTACGCCATTCTCCGGCCACTTCTCCACCGCCGTCGCAAACGCGTCCTGCACGGCGTCCTCGGCAATCTCCAGATCCCCGAACACCCGCGCCAACACAGCAACCGCCCGGCCGTGCTCAGCGCGGAAGATTGCCGCAAGGTCAGGCGTCACGACTGAAACGGTCTGACTTCTACGGACAGATTGCGCAACACCTTGGCGAGGCGACGAGCCCAGTGCAGAGCGGCGTCGAGGTCTTCGACCTGGATGACCGTGAAGCCGCCCAGATGCTCCTTGCCCTCGGTGAACGGCCCGTCCGTGATCAGCACCTCGTCACCCTGGGCCTTCAGCACGGTCGCGGTCTCCGGCGGGTGCAGCCCCGCGGCGAACACCCAGACCCCGGCCGACTGCATCTCCTCGTTCAGCGCCTGGAGGTCACGCAGGATCGGATCCAGCACCTCAGGCTCGGGGATCACGCCGTCGGGCTGGTAGATGCTGAGCAGGTACTGGTTCATCACAACCTCCTAGTCACTCTGTACCACCTACACGAACCCCATCACCCCAGATCGACAGGCAGCACCACAGTGATTTCCAGACCACCGCCGAGGCGCGGTACGGCGGTGACGGTGCCCGCGTGCGCCTCCGCTACCGAGCGGACGATGGACAACCCCAGGCCGGCACCTCGACCGCTGACCAGCCGTTCGGCGCCCAGGCGGTAGAACGGCTTGAAGAGGCTCTCGACCTCGTACGGCGGGATCTCCGGCCCGGTGTTCGTCACGACAACCTGCACCTCGTCCCCGACCGTCTTGCTGATCACGCGAACCCAGCCGTCGGGCGTGTTGTGGCGGATGCCGTTCTCGACGAGGTTGTGGACCAGCCGCTCGAGCAGAAGCGCGTCCCCGCGGGTCGGTGCCTCTCCCGGCCCGCGCTCAACCTCCACCCCAGCCGCCGAGGCCTCACCCGCCAACTGACTACAGACGTGGGTCACAACGTCAGCGAGGTTCACCGGATACACGGTCGTAAGCTGCTTCTCCGAGTCCGCCAGGATCAGCAGCCCCTCAATCAGCTGCTCATGCCGGGCGTTGATCGTGAGCAGGCTCTCGCCCAGTTCCTTCACATCGGCAGACGCAGTACGCCGATGCATCGCGACCTCGACCAGCGCCCGGCCCAGCGTCAACGGCGTACGCAACTCGTGCGACGCGTTGGCGACGAACCGCCGCTGACCGTCGAACGAATGGTCCAGCCGCTCGACCATCGTGTCGAACGCATCAGCCAGGTTCTTCACCTCGTCATCGGGCCCCTGCAGCGCGATCCGCTCATGCAGAGCCGCAGGTGAAGCCGAGATCCGCCGTGCCGTGTCGGTGACCCGATGCAGCGGCGCCAGCACCCGCCCGGCCACCAGCCACCCGAACCCAGCCGCCAACCCACCGACAACGACCAGCGCAACGCTCCCCTGGATCAGCAACGACTTGATCGCCGCCTGCCGCACCTGCTCACGCTGCTCGTTCATCACACGCTCGGCGTCTGAGCCCGTCAGCAGCGCACCGTCCTTGTTCAGCACATAGGCCTGGTCAGGAGGCGGCGGCTTGCTAGCAGTCCCAGTCGGACTCAGATAAGTCCCCTTCACGATCACCTGGTATTTCTGCCCGAGGTTCGCCGTGAACAGCGCATACGTCACCCCCAGCAGCACCACTCCGGCGACCATGAACAGACCGCCGTACAGCAAGGTCAGCCGGCCCCGCAGCGTCAGCCGCCTCATGGGATGCGGTACCCGACGCCGGTGACGGTCTCGACCAGCCCCGGCTCGCCCAGCTTGCGGCGCAGCTTGAGGATCGTCAGCCGCACCGCCCCGGTGAACGGGTCCACGTGCTCGTCCCATGCTTTCTCCAGCAGTTGTTCGGCCGACACGGTCGCGCCGTCGGCCCGCAGCAGCTCCGCGAGTACGGCGAACTCCTTCTTCGACACCGGCACGTACCGGCCGTCGCGGAACACCTCGTGCCGCGCCGGATCCAGCGTCACCCCGGCACGTCGCAGTACGGGCGGATCCGCCGGACGACTCCGCCGACCCAGCGCGAGCACCCGAGCAGCCAGCTCAGCGAACGCGAACGGCTTGGTCAGGTAGTCGTCCGCACCGAGCCCCAGCCCTTCGACCCGGTCAGTGACCGCAGCGGCGGCCGTCAGCATCAGCACCCGGGTGTCCGACCCGGACTGCACCAGCTGCCGGCACACCTCGTCGCCGTGCACGACCGGGATGTCGCGATCGAGCACGAGTACGTCGTACGCGTTCACCGACAGCCGTTCGAGCGCAGCGCCGCCGTCACCGGCCACGTCGACCGCGTGTGACTCGTCACGCAGCCACTCCGCGATCGCTGCCGCCAGCAACGGTTCGTCCTCAACCACCAGAACGCGCACGCACCCATGATCCCCGACGCCTGTGTTTCCCCCGCGTTAGCGGACTCGGAAACCGCGGGGAAACGGCGTACGGCGAAGGCTTCGGGAAACGAGAGGAGCGCACCGATGCGCAAGACCATCCTGGCCGCCACCGCGCTGGCGGCCGCCGTTCTCATCACCGGTTGTGGCGCCAACAAGCCCGACACCCAGGTCGCGTCCGGCTCCGGGAGCGCCGGGGCGACTGCACCGAGCAGCGCGCCGGCCAGCCTCAGTCAGGACGAGATGGCGGTCAAGTTCACCCAGTGCCTGCGCGAGAACGGCCTGAACGTCCCGGACCCGGAGCCGGGCAAGGGGCCGATGCTCAGGTTCGACAAGAACTCCGGCGTCACCCAGGAGCAGGTCCAGCAGGCGATGGAGGCGTGCAGCCAGTACAACCCGCAGGCGCAGGGCAGCGCGAACCCGCAGCAGGCGGAGAACGGCCGCAAGTACGCCGAGTGCATGCGGAAGAACGGTGTCGAGAAGTTCCCGGACCCGAAGCCGGACCAGCCCGGCATCATGATCGGCCCGGGCGTCGCCGACGACCCCGACTTCCAGAAGGCACAGGGCGCCTGCCAGAGCATCCTGGCGGCACGCTGATGCGCAAAGCACTGACGGCTGTGGTCGTCCTGGCCGCCGGGGGCGCCGCGAGCGCGTTCCTGGTGAGCCGGGGCGACACCAGCCAGGCTACGAACCCCTCCGCGCAGGCTTTGCCGGTCAACACCACCAAGGTCACGCAGCAGACCTTGAAGGACACCGAGACCCAGGACGGCCAACTCGGCTTCGGTACGACGTCTTCCGCGGTCAGCCGGGTCGCCGGCACCGTGACCGCCGTACCGGACAGCGGGCGTGAGCTGGTTCGCGGGAACACCGTCTACAGCATCGACAACAAGCCGACGATCTTGCTGTACGGCGCACTCCCGGCGTACCGCAGGTTGTCGATCGGGGCCGAGGGCAACGACGTACTGCAGCTCGAACAGAACCTGAAGGCGATGGGGTACACGGGTTTCACCGTGGACGACGAGTACACCGACGCCACTGCCGCAGCGGCGGAGGAGTGGCAGGACGATCTGGGGCTCCATGAGACCGGGGTGGTCGAGCTCGGCAGTGTGCTGTTCGCGCCCGGTCATATCCGGGTGGACAGCGTGCAGGGTCAGGAGGGTACGCCGCTAGGTCCGAACCAGCCGGTGCTCAATTACACCGGCACGACTCGGACCGTCACGGTCCAGCTCGATGCGGCGGACCAGCGGCTCGCGACGCTCAACGCGGCCGTGACGGTGGCGCTTCCGGACGGCAAGACCGTGCCCGGCCGGATCGAGAAGGTGTCGACGGTGATCATCCCGGCGGAGAGCCCGGACAAGGACCCGGAGACGAAGGTCGAGGTGATCGTTGCCATCGCCAACCAGAAGGCCGTGGCCAGTTGGTCGTCGGCGGCAACTGATGTCACCTTCACTGCCTCGGAACGGAAGAACGTACTGACCGTCCCGGTCGCGGCGCTGGTCGCACTGCGCGAAGGCGGGTTCGGCGTCGAGGTCACGGACGGTACGACGTCGCGGTACGTGCAGGTGAAGACCGGGCTGTTCGCGAGTGGTCAGGTCGAGGTCAGCGGCACCGGGATCAAGGCCGGCACGACAGTCGGGATCCCGAAGTGATCGAGCTGAGCGAGGTGACCAAGGTGTACCCAGGCGGCGTCAACGCGCTCGGCGGCGTCAGCTTGCGGATCGAGGCCGGCGAGCTCGTGGCGATCGTCGGGCCGTCGGGCTCCGGCAAGTCGACGATGCTCAACGTGTTGGGAACGCTCGACCGGCCGACCTCGGGGACTGTGCGGATCGATTCTTATGACGTGGCGCGGTTGTCCGACGCGGGGCTGTCGGCGTTGCGGGCGACGCGGATCGGATTCGTGTTCCAGCAGTTCCATCTGTCCGCGGGTGTGCGTGCCTTGGACAACGTGGCCGATGGATTGCTGTACTCCGGTCTGCGACTGTCGGTACGACGGAAGCGCGCGGCGATAGCACTGGAACGTGTGGGGTTGGGGCATCGCTTGGAGCACGAGCCGCAGGAGCTGTCGGGTGGTGAACGCCAGCGGGTTGCGGTTGCGCGAGCAGTCGCGGGCGAACCCGCCGTACTGCTGGCCGACGAGCCGACCGGGGCACTCGACTCGGCGTCGGGCGCTGGAGTCATGCAGTTGCTCCGGGACCTGCACGCCGCAGGCACGACTGTCGTCGTCATCACCCACGACCGGGACATCGCAGCCTCGCTGCCCCGCCAGGTCCGCATGCGGGACGGCGTGATCGTCGAGGAGGTGCGGTCATGAGAGGCGAACTCAAACCAGCATCCTTGAAACTCAGAGATGTTGTCCGAGTCGGTGCAGTTGGTCTACGCACCCGACCGACTCGCGCGTTCCTGTCGGCCTTGGGGATTGCGATCGGCATCGCTGCGATGGTGTCCGTCGTCGGGATCTCGTCGTCCTCGCGGGCCGAGCTCGACGGGCAACTCGATGCCCTGGGCACCAACCTTCTGACGGTTGCCCCGGGCACCCGACTCACCGGCGAGCAGGCGCAACTCCCGCTGACCGCCGAAGCCATGGTCCGCCGGATCGCCCCGGTTCGCGCCGAGTCCGCAGTCGGGAAGGTCGACGACACCTCCGTCTACCGGACCAACAAGATCCCGGACGTCGAGACCAACGGCATCATCGCGTACGCGGCCCGCACCAACCTGCTCGACACCATCGGCGCGACCGTCCGCAGCGGCAAATGGATCGACGCGGCAACCGGCTCGTACCCGGCGACCGTGCTCGGCGCGAGCGCCGCCGACCGGCTCGGGATCACGAAGGCCGGACCGGACACGCAAGTCCTGATCGGCAACGTCTGGTTCACCGTCCTCGGCATCCTCGAACCGGCTGCGCTCGCGCCCGAGCTGGACAGCGCCGCCCTGATGGGTTGGCCGGCGGCGACCAGGCTGTCGTTCGACGGACACCCGACCACGATCTACACGCGATCGGACGACGCGCAGGTGCCGGCGGTCCGATCGGTGCTCGGGGCAACGGCCAACCCGGAGGCGCCGAACGAGGTCGAGGTCTCGCGGCCGTCCGACGCGCTCGCCGCGAAACAGGCCGCCGGGCAGGCGTTCACCGGTCTGCTGCTCGGACTCGGCGCGGTGGCACTCCTGGTCGGCGGCGTCGGCGTAGCCAACATCATGGTGATCTCGGTGCTCGAACGCCGTGCGGAGATCGGCCTCCGCCGGTCGCTCGGCGCGACCCGCGGTCAGATCCGCACGCAGTTCCTCACGGAGTCGCTGCTGCTCTCCGCGCTCGGCGGAATCGGTGGCGCGATTCTCGGATCCGCAGTCACGGCGGCGTACGCGTCGTACCAGAGCTGGCTGACGGTGATCCCGGTCTGGGCACTCGCCGGCGGAGTCGTCGCCACACTGGTGATCGGTGGGCTCGCCGGTCTCTACCCGGCTATCCGGGCCGCCCGACTCTCACCGACGGAAGCACTCAGAACAGGATGACGCCGATGCCGGTGAGCGCGAGCTGGAACAGGGCCACCGGCACCAGGCCCTGCCACGCGAGCTTCTGCAGTTGGTCGGCGCGCATGCGCGGGAACGACACGCGCACCCAGATCACCACGACCGAGACGACGCCGACCTTCAGCAGCGTCCAGATCCAGCCGATCGATTCCGGCCCGGGTCCACTCCAGCCGCCGAGGAACAGCACCGTTGTGAGCCCCGCGAGTACGACGATCCCGGCGTACTCGGCGAGCAGGAACATCGCGAACCGCAGACCGGTGTACTCCGTGTACGGGCCGAAGATCACCTCGGAATCCGCGACGGGCATGTCGAACGGAGGCCGCTGCAGCTCGGCCAGGCCGGCGATGAAGAACACGACCATGCCGGGCAGCTGCCAGAGCAGCCACCACGGGTTCCAGGCATGCCCGATCTCGGTCAGGCTGAGCGAACCGGCGGCGACCGCGACACTCGCCGCGGACAGCACGAACGGCAGCTCGTAGCTCATCAGCTGCGCCGCGACCCGCAGTCCGCCGAGGAGGCTGTACTTGTTGCCGCTGCCCCAGCCCGCCATCAGCGAGCCGAGGACGCCGATGCTCATCACCGCGAGCACGAAGAACAGGCCGGAGTCGAGATCGGCACCGACGATGCCCGGCGCCAGCGGGATCGCGGCGAGTGCGGCGAGGTACGGCAGGATCGCGACGATCGGGGCCCATTCGAAGACGCGCTTGTCCGCGGCCGCCGGGACGACGCTCTCCTTCTGGACGAACTTCACCCCGTCCGCGACCAGCTGCGCCCAGCCGTGGAACCCACCGGCGTACATCGGGCCGAGCCGTGACTGCATGTGCGCCATCACCTTGTGCTCGGCCTGACCGACCAGCAACGGCGCCACCAGGAAGGCGACCAGGACGCCCACCACCCGCACCACGAACTCCAGCATGACCGTCAGCCTAGTGGTTCCGGCTTGACCTCAACCAACGTTGAGGTCGAAGGGTGGGTCACATGAGAATCCTTGTCACCGGAGCCACGGGCCGCGTAGGCCGCCACGTCGTCGACGGTCTGCGCGCTGCCGGCGTCACCGTCCGAGCCCTCGTCCGTACGCCGGACCTCGCCGGGTTCCCGCCCGAGGTCGAGCTGATCCGGGGCGATATCACCGACGCAGACGCCGTACGCCGGGCCTCGGCCGACGTGGATGCCGCGTTCTTGCTGTGGCCGTCGTTCAGCGCGGACGGGGCCGGGGAGATCGTCCCGGCGTTGCCTTCGCGGGTGGTGTATCTGTCGTCGCTCAATGCCGCCGAGGGTGGGGTCTGGGGTGATGTCGAGCGGCTGCTGCGTGATGCGGGCAAGGCGTGGACGTTCCTGCGGCCGAGCGGGTTCGCGGTCAACGCGCAGTCGTGGGCCGAGGACTTCCGTTCGGGTGATACGCTCCCGCTTCCGTACCCGGAGGCGTCGCGGTCGATGATCCACGAGCGCGACATCGCGGCGGTCGCCGTACTCAGCTTCGTCAACCCCGGGCACGTCGGCCAGATCTACGAGCTCACCGGCCCCGAGGCGCTGACGCAGGCCGAGCAGGTGGCCACGATCGGCCGTGCAGTCGGCAAGGACCTGCACGTCGTACCCCTGACCGAGGACGCCGCCCGCCAGGCCATGCTCGACCAAGGCGCCGACCCGGCCCTCGCCGCGAGCGCGGTCAGCTACTGGGCCTCACTCGTCGACAACCCCGAACCAGTCACCACCACCGTCACCGAACTAACCGGCCGCCCCGCCCTCACCTTCGCCGAATGGGCCCACGAACACGCCGACGAATTCCGCATCCTCTCCACCACCGAAGTCGCCCACAGGTACGCCGACGCACTGTCGTCCGGCCGCCTCGACGCCGCCCTGGCCTTCCTCGCCCCGGATGTCGTCCGCGCGGCCCCACTCGAATCGGCCACCGAACTCAAAGGCGTCGCAGCCATCCTCGAAAACACCCGCCGCCTCAACGCAGATGTCGAATACCTCGCCGTCGAAACGCTGGGCCCCCTCCTCCACGACAACCACTTCGCCATCCGCTTCACCTTCACCCAACGCAACACCCAAACCGGCGCCCGTTCCCAAACCACCAAACTCTCCCTCTGCACAGTTGAGTCCGGCCAGATCACCCGCGAGGAGGTCTTCTACTACACGCCCGCGCCGTCCTGATATCATGTGATACCGATTGGGAGGTGACGCCATGACTGATGTCCTCATTCGCGACGTACCCGACGACGTACTCGCCGTGATCGACAAGCGAGCAGCAGGTCTAGGACTGTCCAGGAGTGAGTATCTGCGCCGGCAACTCAGCCAGGAGGCTGCGCGCTCACAGGTGGTCGTGACTGTCGCCGACCTGGAGCGGTTGGCGGAACTGACCCGCGACGTCGAGGATCCTGACGTCATGGAGCAGGCCTGGTCATGACGCCGTCCGTCGACTCCCGGCGCTGGCTGATCGACAAGTCGGCCGTGGTGCGGCTGAACACGACTCCTGACAGGGAGGAATGGGCCAACCGCATCAACCGGGGACTGGTACACATCACCACCGTCACCTTGCTCGAACTCGGTTTCTCGGCGCGGTCCGCGGACGAGCATCGATTGTTCTTGCATCAGCCATCCATCGCCGCCATGCCACTGGAGAACGCTACCCCCGCGATTGAGCGTCGCGCCGTCGTCATACAGTCGCAGCTCGCATCCGCCGGGCAGCATCGAGCCCCCTCGGTGGCGGACCTGCTGATCGCGGCCACTGCAGAGCAGACCGGACTCGTCCTTCTCCATCTGGACAAGGACTTCGAGCTCATCGCCGACCTCACCGGGCAGCCGACAGAGCGACTCGCTCAGGCCTGAGGTAGCGGGAGTTGAAGCCAGCCGCCTACGTCGTGGCGGCCGGCGGTCAGGGCTGCGGTGCGGGCGCCTTGATTGGCGGAGTGGATGGTGCCGATGAAGATGCGCGTCGGGTCGGGGAGGGCCTGGGCGAGGAGGGTGCTCAGGTGGGGGCCGTAGCTGTGTCCGCGGTACTTCTTGGCGAGGATCAGTTCGCGGACGACGTACGCGGGGAGGCCGAGAGCGTCGTCGGGCTTGATGATGGCGGCGGCGTACCCGGCCCAGTCGTCGTTCACTGTGATGTCGAAGAGCAGACCGTCGTCGGCGGACTCCTGGAGATCATCCAGGTCCTGGATGGCGGCTTCTTCGGTGTGGTGCGGGTGGTCGGTGTCGACGTCGTCGTACGCGCGGCGCGCCTCGTCGTAGTGTTCGACGCTCTTCGCCGGGCGGAGCGCGAGACCGGGCGGTACGTCGTGTGGTTGCAGCTCGCTGATCGGTGCGCCGAGGAAACGGCGGTCGGGCACGGTGCCGTCGACGCCGGCGTCTGCGCTCCAGAGGCGGAGGTAGAGCGGGTTGTGGACGCCGTAGTACTCGAGCGCTGCGGCGGCTAGCGCTTGGAGGTCGCGCGGTTCGGGTGAGCGGCTCATCGGGGTGGCGTCGACGAACGGTTTCGCGAGGTTCATGTTCTCGAAGCGGATGCTGAACATCACTTCAAGGTCGTTGCCTACGGCAACCCAACGGTTGAGCATCTGCTCAGGTGACTTGCCCGGGGCGAGGCGCTTCGCGCGGTAGGTGGCGACCTGCAGATCCTCGGCCAGCAGAATGTCCAGCGCCGCATGCTCTTCGGTGAGGATGGCCAGGCGGCGAGCGTCGTCAACCCACGTGCGGGTCAACGGATGCTGCCGCTCGAGCGTGTACCGAGCCAACACCTCAGCCGAAGGAATCACGACGACTCGCCCGACGACTCATCCCCCGACCGACCACCAGCCTCCTCGCCGGGGGCTGGGTCCGCGGCAGGTGCAGGGGCGGGTGCGTTGGGTGGTGTTGCGGGTTGGCGGCGGGTGCGGCGTTCGGCTCCTGCGCCTCCGCCTGCACCTGCTGCCCCGCCCGCGCGGCGGGGGCGGGCGGGGGTGGCGGCGGCTTGGGCTGCTGCCAGTGGGTCTGGGTCGGGGGAGCCTGGTGGGCGGGGGCCCCAGGTTTCCGCGTCGGGGACGCCGGGTGGGAGGGTGCGGCGGCGGCTGGGGGCGCCTGCCGGCGCGTGGTCGGACTCGCCTGGTTCTTTGGCTCCGGGCCAGGGCTTGGCTACCCGGGACGCCAGCACGAACTCCTTGCGCAGCGGGTGGCCCTCGAACTCGTCCGGCAGTAGCAGCGTGATCAGGTTCGGATGCCCCTCGAAGCTGATCCCGAACATCTCGAACGTTTCCCGCTCATGCCAGTTCGCCCCGGCGTACACCTCGGACAGCGTCGGCAGCGCCGCCTTGTCCCGCGGCACCAGCGTCCGGACCAGCACGTGGTCGACATGCGACCCGCCCCAGAAGTCCGCGAGATGCGACACCACCCGGAACCCGTCCGTGAGCTCATCCGCAGCACTCAGGAAATCGAAGAACGTGAGCCCGACGGCATCCCGCAGTACCTCATGCGCCGCCACCCACGACTCCGCCGGTACGTCGATCGCCGTCGGGCCGAAGCTGTCCGTCGACGTCGCCGCGATGCCGGCACTCGTCAGCGCCTCCAGTGCGTCGGCGCTCAAGGCTGCACCAATCCGCGGGTCAGCGCGGCGGCGGACGGCTCGTCGTACCGATCGGCAAGCGCCTCGCCCGCGATCTTCTCCTGCAGTTTGAGGATCCCCTGCAGCAACGCCTCCGGCCGCGGCGGACACCCGGGCACGTACACGTCGACCGGGATGATCTGGTCGACGCCCTTGGTCACGCAGTACGAATCCCAGTACGGCCCGCCCGAGTTCGAGCAGGAGCCGAACGAGATCACGTACTTCGGTTCCGGCATCTGGTCGTACAGCCGCTTGATCGCCGGCGCCATCTTGTCCGTGACGGTCCCCGACACGACCATCAGGTCGGCCTGCCGCGGACCGGGCGCGAACGGGATCACGCCGAGCCGGATGAAGTCGTGCCGGCCCATCGACGCGGCGATGAACTCGATCGCGCAGCAGGCCAGCCCGAAGTTGAACACCCAGAGCGAGTACTTACGCCCCCAGTTCAGCAGGTACCGGACCGGCTCCGGCGCGAGCCTCGCCAGCGCGCCGACTGCCGGTCGCACCGTCGGCATCCCCAGCTCGGTCATGCGCTCAGCCTAGTCCGACAATCTCCTCCGCGAGGACCTCCGGGTATTCGAGCGGCGCGTAGTGGCCGACGCCGTCGACGTACCGCACCCGGACGTCGCTGAAGAAGTCGTCCACCCGATCCGACCACGCCCGCGGGAACAACGGGTCGAACTCGGGCCACAGCACCACCGTCGGTACGGCGATCCGGTCGTACAACGGCGGCGCCGTCTCAGCCGCAGACACCGCGACCGAACCAGCACCCGCCCGGTACCACTGGATCGACGCCGTGAAGGCACCCGGCTGCGAATACGCCTCCACCAGGTGGTCCAGCTCCGGCTCGAACCCCGGCCCGGACCAGTGCGTCCAGAAGTGGTTCAGGTACGAGCGGACCGCGTCCGGCTTCCCGTCGATCAGCTCCTCGATCACCGGCAGCCGATGGAACGACTGGTACCAGAACTCGGCCTGAGCATGCTCGGAGAACACCCGCTTCCCGATCCCCGGCAGCGGCGGCGCGATCACCAGGCCCTCGATCAGCTCGGGCTGCGAACGCGCGATCGCCTGTGCGATCCGGCTGCCGATGTCGTACCCGACGAGCACCGGCCGATCCAGCCCGAGCTCCTCGACCAGCGCCAGCACGCTCCGCCCCTGCGCGGCGGCTGCGTACTGCGCCGGGTCGGTGTCGGTCGCGTCCGACTCACCGAACCCGCGCAGATCCGGTACGACGACCTCAGCACCGCGCTCGACCAGCAACGGCCTGAGCCGTCTGTAGTCGGTGTGGTCCCCGGGCCAACCGTGCAGCAGCACGACCGCGGGCCCTTCACCCTCCCGTTCGTACGCCAGCCTGAACCCGTCGACCTCTGCGCTGAGCTCCATGGATTCATTGTTGACCACCCGACCGGCCGGGCTTACCGTGATTGAACAGGACTGAACAGGTCCACTCCGGTGGGGAGACACCATGGCTGATCAGCTCGAGGTGCAGCAGACCCGGGCGCTCTCGGTGGAGAGCAACGGGCTGAACGTGATCGCCGACGCGGACCGGAAGGGCCGTCCCAGCCAGTTGTTCTGGCCATGGTTCGGGGCGAACGTCTCCGTACTGGGGCTGAGCTACGGCGCGTTCGCGCTCGGGTTCGGGATCTCGTTCTGGCAGGCGGTGATCGCAGGCGTGATCGGGGTGGTGTTCTCGTTCCTGCTCTGCGGGTTGATCGCACTGGCCGGCAAGCGCGGATCGGCGCCGACGATGGTGCTCAGCCGCGCCGCCTTCGGTGTCCGGGGCAACAAGCTTCCGTCACTCGTGTCGTGGTTGCTGACCGTCGGCTGGGAGACCGTGCTGACGATCCTCGCGACGCTCGCGACGGCGACCGTGTTCGAGCGGCTCGGCTGGGGCGGCGGCAATGTCACCAAGGTGATCGCGCTGGTCGTCGTCGGTCTGCTGACGGTCGCTTGCGGCGTACTCGGGTTCGACCTGATCATGCGCGCGCAGACGGTCATCACGATTGTCACCGGCGTACTCACCGTCGTTTACATGATCCTGGTCGCCGACCAGATCCACTGGAGCACGGTGTCCGCGCTGCCGAGCGGTTCTTCGCAGGCGGTGATCGGCGCGCTGGTGTTCCTGATGACGGGCTTCGGGCTCGGCTGGGTGAACGCGGCCGCGGACTACTCGCGGTACCTCCCCCGCCGGGCGTCGAGTCGCGGTGTGGTCGGCTGGACGACGTTCGGCGGTTCGGTGGCTCCCGTCGTACTGCTGATCTTCGGTCTGCTGCTCGCGGGTTCGTCCCCGGACCTGAGCAAGGCGATCGGCGCCGACCCGATCGGCGCGCTGGCGGAGGCGCTGCCGACGTGGTTCCTGGTGCCGTTCGTGATCGTCGCGGTGCTCGGTCTGGTCGGCGGCGCCGTACTCGACATCTACTCGTCCGGGCTCGCGCTGCTGTCGCTCGGCCTGCCGGTCAAGCGGTACGTCGCGGCGTTCATCGATGGTGTCGTGATGATCGGCGGGACGATCTACGTCGTCTTCTACGGCGGCGATTTCCTCGGGCAGTTCCAGGGGTTCCTGATCACGCTCGGCGTACCGATCGCGGCCTGGTGCGGGATCATGCTCGCCGACATCGCGGCCCGGCAGCGGAACTACGCCGAGGACGACCTGTACCGAACGAACGGGCGGTACGGCGACGTGCAGTGGTTGCCCGTGGCCACGATGCTCGTTGCCACCGGCATCGGCTGGGGCCTCGTCACGAACACGCTGGCGTCGTGGCTGACCTGGCAGGGCTACCTGCTCGGGCCGTTCGGTCTCGGCGGCAAGGAAGGCGCGTGGGCGTACGCGAACCTCGGCGTACTGGTGGCGCTGGTGATCGGGTTCCTCGTGCAGTGGTTCGGCCGCGGGGCCGCCGTACACCGGCAGGAGGCGGCTGCCTGATGGTGTTGGCACTGATCGATTTGCAGCGGATCTTCGCGGATCCGAAGTCTGGCTGGGCGACGCCGGGGTTCGAGCGGGTGATCGAGCCGACGAAGCAGCTGATCTCGATCTTCGGGGATGATGTCGTCTTCACGCGGTTCGTGGCGCCGGAGAAACCGACCGGTGCGTGGGTGCCGTACTACGAGGAGTTCCCGTTTGCGTTGCAGCCGCCGGATGCTGACGACTATCAGCTCGTCGACGAGTTCAAGGGCGCTCCAACTCTGGACAAGACGACCTTTGGTGCCTGGGGTCCTGCGCTCGCGGCTCGGGCGGATGGGCAGCTGGTGCTCGGTGGGGTGACGACGGACTGCTGCGTGATCAGTACGGCGCTGGCCGCGGTCGACGCCGGCATACAGGTCCAGGTGGTCGAGGAAGCGTGCGCCGGATCGTCCGACGAGAACCACCGCAAGGCGCTCGACATCATGCGTCTCTATGCACCGATGATCGAGATCGTGAGCGTGGAGCAGTTGCGGTGATGCGCCGGATCTCCCTGAAACACGAGCGGGTCGCGCGAGTGCTCGCGCGGGAGATCAGGTCCGGCGTCGTACGACGAGGCGCGCAACTGCCCGGCGAGGTGGAACTGGCTCGGAGGTTCTCGGTCAGCCGGAACACTGTCCGGGCCGCGCTCGCGGTGCTCGCGGAGGACGAGCTGATCGCGACGCACACCGGCAAGGGTTCGTACGTGCTGTTCGACGGGCGACCGCTGGACGGGCGGTTGGGGTGGACGCATGCCTTGTCTGAACAGGGCGTGGAGACGCGGATGCGGACCGTGCGGATCGAACGCGAGGACGATCCTGCTCTGGCCGCCCGGCTCGGCCTGGAGTCGGCGGAGGTGGTGGTGATCGAGCGGGTCCGACAGTTGACGGACGGTACTGCGATCTCCTTCGAGCGAAGCCGGATCCCTGCGCTCGACGCGTTGCGTGACCTGCCGGAACGCGGTCTCGACAACAGCTCGATCAGCGTCACGCTGAACCGCGCCGGGCTGTATCTCGACCACTGCGAACAACGGCTACGGGGCCGCCCGTTGACCGCGATCGAAGCCGGCCATCTCGACCGGCCGGACGGCACCTGGTTCCTCCACACAACTCGCACCAGCTGGACGGCAGACGACCGCTTCGCCGAACACGCCGACGAACTCCTCGACCCCGAGCACTACGAACTGAGCCTGTCCTACCGCAGCTGACCACCCGCGTGTGTTCCCCCGCGTGCTACGCGGGTGCTCTCTTCGTCGCTCCGCTCCTCAGCGCACCCACTCCACACGCACCCCACCCACCCCCGGCTTAGCGCCGTGCATCCCTTCCGGCTATCGCCGGACCGTGCCGGCTGCAGCCGGGTGTTGCCGGCTTATCGCCGGGAGTGCCGGCTGCCGCCGGAGTGTCCGGCTTATCGCCGGACTTGCGGGCTACCGCCCGCACCCGTGCGCGCTGTCGCGCGTTGACCGCCTCGGGGTGCGGCCTGACCGTAGACGGTCGAGCGACTTGTGGACCCGTTGGCCTGCGCGCGACCGGTCTCGGCCACCTGCGTCGATGTACTCCGGCAGGGCGACGCGCCCGGGTTGAGGGCCGCCGCTGTGGGTCCACTTCCCCGACGACGAGCACGCCGCGCCACGGTGCGGTCGCTCCGAGCGGCAGCGAGGAACTCCGGCGGCAGCCGGCAACTCGGCGATAAGCCGCACGCCCGGCGATAAGCCGGAAACTCCGGCGACAGCCGGCACGTCCGGCGATAGCCGGAAGGGAATGCACGGCGCCAAGCCAGGGTGGGCGGGTGCGCGCGAAGCGGGTGCGCTGAGGAGCAGCGCGACGAAGAAAGCACCCGCGCAGCACGCGGGGGGCTTCCACCCGGCGATAAGCCGGCACGTCCGGCGACAGCCGGAAAGGGATGCACGGCGCTGAGCCGGGGGTGGGCGGGTGCGTGTGGAGCGGGTGCGCTGAGGAGCAGCGCGACGAAGAAAGCACCCGCGTAGCACGCGGGGTAGGCGGTCCCGGCGTACCTAAGGCGTTAGTTGCCTCCGGCATAGGGAGTTGTGCGGATGTGGGCCGCC
Organism: Kribbella sp. NPDC058693; assembly: GCF_042715335.1. Lineage (NCBI taxonomy): Bacteria > Bacillati > Actinomycetota > Actinomycetes > Propionibacteriales > Kribbellaceae > Kribbella > Kribbella sp. NPDC058693. Next base: position 346,201 of record NZ_JBHXSQ010000003.1, on the reverse strand, counting down.
TCCTCAGGGGCGCACTGTCTTCTCATCGACAGGAGCTCGGAGGAGATCATGTTCATGTACTCGACCGACGCGGTGCGGGCCGAGATCAAGTACCGGCAGGAACGCATCCGGCACGACTTCCAGCGTCCGTTCTGGTTCCAGCGCAAGCCTAAGCAGCAGCCGCCCGCGCCCTGTGCGCCCGAGCTGCGTGCCCGTCCGGCGATGTGACCGCGAGGTCACCGCCCCAGGCCCCCTCCCCACAGGCGCGGCCGGCTCTCCGGAGCCGGTCGCGCCGCCGTCATTCCAGGGCATCTCCCAACAGCCCGCCGGCCCGCGGACCCCGCCGATTTCGAGCGCCTTAGGCACCTCCTAGGACCCCCTAAGAACACCTAAGGCAGAGCCGCCCCCGGGGATAGGGAGGAGTTCCGATGTGCGGGCCTACCTCAGACGAGCAGATTGGTACCTGTCAGCAAGGAGCTGGCACCGAAAGACGGAGGAAGACATGTACACGAACGAATCGGTCAAGGCAGAGGTCGCGTACCGCAGGGAGCGTCTCAGCCGTGACTTCCGGCAGCACCGGAACACCGGGGCCCGCCGGACCATCAGCCAGCTGTTCGGCCGGAAAGCCTGAAGGGAGGGAAACCATGTTCAACACTCCTCTGAGCCAGGACACGATCAAGGCGGAGACCGCGTACCGCCTCGAGCGGACCAAGCGTGACTTCGGGTCCGTGACCCGCAAGCAGCGTCCGGCGAAGGGTTCGCAGCCCGAGCCGCGGCACTCGCGCCGGGCCCTCCGACCCACCACGGCCCGATGACCGCCCCAGCCGCCGTCCCTGATCACACGATCAGGGACGGCGCTCTTTTACCCGCAAAGTCTCACGCTGACAGCAGAACCGGGGCTCCGCGGACGGGATACCGTCGATTTGTGTCGGCTCCAGGGGCGAAGATGGACGACGTGCCCTGGAACTCGACACCTCTCGTCGGCCGCTCGACCGAGATGGCTGCCCTGCTGAGCGCCGTGGACGACGCGAAAACACGTCGCGCCGGCGCCGTACTGCTGTCCGGTGATGCCGGCGTCGGCAAGACCCGGATGCTGGACGAGGTGGCGACCGGTGCGCACGAGCGCGGCTTCGGCGTACTCGTCGGGCACTGCACCGACTTCGGCGACGCCGGCCTGCCGTACCAGCCGTTCTCCGAGATCTTCGGCCGCCTCGCGGGCGACCGTCCCGACCTCGTCGAGAGCGTGCTGGCCAACTTCCCGGCGATCAGCCGGCTGCTCCCCGCGCACCGCCTGCTCAGCGCGCAACCCGTGCCGCAGGAGGGTCAGCTCGACCGCGCGGCGCTGTTCGATGCCGTGCTCGGCGCGTTCACCGCGCTCGCCACCAGCGAGCCGATCCTGGTGATCATCGAGGACGCCCACTGGGCCGACGACTCGACCCGAGACCTGATCGGTTTCCTCATCACCCGGCTAACTTCGCAGCGCCTGGCCTTGGTCGTGTCGTACCGCAGCGACGACCTGCACCGTCGCCACCCGCTCCGCCGGCCGATCGCCGAGTGGTCCCGCAACCCTCGCGTACGCCGGGTGAACCTGCTCCCGCTCGACGCCGACGAGTCCCGCACGCTACTCCACTCACTGCTCGCCGAGCCGCTGTCCGCCGTCGAGGAGCGTCGCATCCTCGAGCGCGCCGGCGGCAACGCGTTCTTCACCGAGGAGCTGGCCGCCGCGGCCTCGATGGGTGACGGCGACACCGTGCCGCCCGATCTCGCCGACCTGCTCCTGGTCCGCCTCGACCCGCTGTCGGACGACGCGCGCCAGGTCGCCCGCGTGATCGCGGTCGCCGGCCGCCGCGTCCCGCACGATCTCCTCACGGCGGTCGCAAAGCTGCCGGATCGCGAGCTCGACGACGCGCTGCGCGAGCTGATCGACGCGCACATCATCGACGTACCGACCAACGATCGGTACTACTTCCGCCACGCCCTGCTGGCCGAGGCCGTGTACGACGATCTGCTGCCGGGCGAGCGTGTCCGCGAGCACGCGGCGTACGTGCAAGCACTGGAAGACAAGACAGTCGCGGGTACGGCGGCTGAGCTGGCCGGGCATGCCACGCGGTCGCACGACCTGGCGACTGCGTTCGAGGCTCGCGTCCGGGCCGGGCAGGAAGCACTGTCGGTCGCGGCGCCGCAGGAGGCGTTGAAGCACTACGAGATGGCGCTCGAGTTGTTCCCGAACGCAGCGCCGACGAGCACGGTCGACAAGACCTGGCTGATCGTCGACACCGCGATGGCGGCGACGCTGTCCTCGCAGCACCTGCGCGCGCTCAAGCTGCTCCGGAAGGCGCTGGCCGATCTGCCGCCGGACGCACCGAAGCTGCAGCGGGCCGAGCTGCTCCTGCCGCTGGCCGATATCGCGCTGATCATCGACCAGGACAAGGAGGCCAGCGAGGCGATCTCGCAGGCACTCAAGCTGGTCCACGACGATCCGTCCAGTGCGTTCAAGGCGCAGGTCGCGTCGCTCTACGCCCGGGTGTCCGACGCGCTCGGCCGGCCGATGGAGGCGGAGCGCTGGGCTCATCGCGCACTAGAGATCGCCCGCGAGGCGGGTCAGGAGTCGGCAGCCAGCGACGCCGGGATCACGCTCGCTCAGCTCCGCCGCCGGGCCGGCGATCCGGAGACGGCGGCCAAGCAGTTGGAGGAGGCCGCCGTACGGGCGCAGCTCACGGGCGATCCCGCTGCCGAGGTGCGGAGCCGGTTCTTGCTCGGGTCGACGCATTACGAGCAGGGCGACCTGCTGAACGCGAAGGCTGCGTTGTCGTTCGCGGCGAAGCGGGCGGGAGAGCTCGGTCGCCAGTGGGCGGTGTACGGGTTCGACGCGCGGCGGATGCTGGCGTTGACCCAGTTCATGCTCGGCGAGTGGGACGAGGCGGCCGCGACGGCGCAGACCGATTCGATGACGCCAGCGGCGGCTGCGGCGGCGTTGCGTGCGGTGGAGTTCTCGGTGCGGAGCGGGCGGGGCGATACCGCGGTCGCCGAGGAGTTCGAGATGTCCCGGAAGTGGTGGGACCTCGACATCATGCTGCCGATCATCGGGCTGCAGCCGGCTGTCGACGCGTACCGGCAGCTGGATCAGCCTGCCGAGGCGGAGAAGCTGATCACCGACGTGTCAGCGCTGTGCGCCGATGTGTTCCAGACCGAGTGGTTCCTGGGGCGGATCCGGTTCGCGACGCTCGGGCTGCAGCTGCTGTGCCACCGCGCCGTCGGTGAGCCGTCGGCGGCCGCGGAGCTGGTCTCGCGCGGCGCGGAGCTGGTCGCGGCCGGGCAGGCGACGGCTGAGAAGGGCATGCCGCCGGGACGGTTGATGGGCGTCGAAGGACTCGCCTGGCTTGCGCGGCTGGAGTCGGAGTGGGATCGGCTGCGGTGGCTGGCCGGGGTCGACGCGCCGACGCCGGAGGAGCATGTCGCCGCCTGGGAGCGGACGACGGACGCCTTCGGGTACGGGTATGTCTTCGAGCAGGCGTGGTCGCGGGTCCGCTTGTCCGCAGCACTTCGGGCCGCGGGCCGGGTCGCCGAGGCGAACGAGCAAACGGCGATGGCCGCCGAGGTCGGACGTGAGCTGCAGTCGAAGCCGCTGCTCGACGAGACCGGTGGCGGCGAGACGGCCGGCGCCAGTGCGCTGACGTCGCGGGAGACCGAAGTACTGCGGTTGCTTGCGGAGGGACGCACCAACCGGCAGCTGGCGCGTGAGCTGTACATCAGCGAGAAGACGGTCAGCGTGCACGTCTCGAACATCCTCGCGAAGCTCGGCGTCCGCTCGCGGACCGAGGCCGCGGCCGTCGCGCGCCGGGACGGACTGCTCGGCGCCGATTAGCCGTGCTGGCGGCGGCGATTTGGCTCGGGGTGGGCGTGCCGTGCACGAGCCCGGGCCAGGTCGTCGGCCGTGACCGGCGGAGTCATGCGGATCGGGCGGTTGAGATCGGTGATGTCGTCGAAGACTTTACGGGCGTGCCGCATTCGCGCCGCCGCCACCAGCACCAGACCTGCAGCAGCGAGTGCAATCACTACCCACAGTTGCCACGACATAGCCTCACCGTCCGGTATTCGCCCCGTTCCCCCGTGTAATCACGATAGCCCTGAACTGACCACTTGGCGACAGTCCGTACGCATACCGTTAAGACGCGCATTTGAAACTCATGTTTGTTGCCCAGCGCAATCACAAACGGTGACCAGGCAACTAGGCTTGACGTCTGGTCAGAGATTACTGTGAGTAGTCAGAATCCGGGTCAGATTCTGGCCCAGGGTTTTCCGAATCGTTGCTTCCGGCAAACCCCGGCGGACCAGCGCGTCGGTGACCAGGGGCATGCCGGCCGGCCCTTCTAGGCCGGGAACGTAGAGCTCGGCGTCCAGGCCCTGGATGACGACGGGCCGGTCGCAGGCGGGGATCTTCTCGCCGAAGACCTCGGCGACGAAGTCGCTGCCCAGGCCGACATGATCCTCGCCGGCGACGTCGAGGATGTGGACGATGTGGTCGGCGAGGTGGTCGACCGTCGGCTTCTCCTCGGTGGTGAGGAAGCCGGCGAAGAAGTTCACGCAGACCACGCCGCCGGTCGCGGCGATCCCGCGGAGCTGCTCGTCGGTCAGGTTGCGGTGGTGGTCGCGCAGAGCGAATGCGCTTGAGTGCGATGCGACCACCGGCTTGGTCGCCAACTCGAGAATGTGCTCGACCCCGGCGCGGCCGACGTGCGAGACGTCGATCAGTACGCCGAGCTCCTCGAGCAACCCCACCGCCTCGACGCCGGCGTGCGTCAACCGGCCGCCGGTCGCGTCCTCGCCGGAGCCGTCGCCGAGTGCGCTGCGACCGAAATGCGTGAACGAGACCATCCGTACGCCGAGCCGGTGCAGCGTCTGCAGGAGTTCGACGTCGGTGTCGATCTGCGGGCAGCCTTCGAGCGCGAGTACCAGCGCGATCTTGCCCGCGGAGGTCGCGGCCTCGATGTCGCCGGGCGCCGTACACAACGCGACCTCGTCGGAGTTGGCCGCCGCGATCCGGTGCGCGGCCTCGATCATCCGCAGCGTCTCGCGGAGCGCGCCCTCGGGCAGGAACTCCGAGTCGATGAACACCGGCAGCACCTGTACGTCGATCCCGCCGTCGCGCAGTTGCGGGATCCAGCGCTCCCGGAAGTACGTCGACCAGACGTCCTTGGGCCGTCGTGCCACCAGCATCAAGAGGTCGTTGTGCCCATCGGCCACGATTGCGTCACGGTGCAGATCCATCGCGCCAGAATATGCTCGGCGGGTGAAGGTGCTTTCTGCTGAGGATGTACGTCGCCTGGTTGCGATGAGTACGGCGGTCGACGCGGTGCGGGACGCGTTCCGCGAGCTGGCGGCCGGGAACTTCGTGCTGCCCCCGCGGCAGATCTTCGGCGACGGGACGGTGCTCGTGATGTCGGCGTACCACACGCCGACCGGGACCGCGGTCGTGAAGAAGATCGGGATCGCGCTCGACCAGGTCCCGGCGATCCGCGCGACCGTGATCTGGACCGGCAACGGCGAACAGCTGGTCGCCGACGGCAGTTCGATCACCACCTTGCGCACCGGCGCAGTCGTCGGCGTCGCAACCGACCTACTGGCTCAAGCCGACGCGACCCGCCTCACCCTGATCGGCACCGGCGCCCAAGCCGCAGACCAGGTCCGGGCAGTTCTCGCCGTACGGCCCATCAGTCAGATCACCATCACCGGCCGATCTGCGGACCGCGCGACCGCCCTCGCCGACCAACTGGCGACCGAGTTCCCCGAGGCGAAGTTCACCCCCAGCACCAGCATCGACGAGTCAATCGCCGACACCGACATCATCTGCTGCGCGACGTCCTCCACCACCCCACTCTTCAACGCCGACGCCCTCCCCACCACCGTCCACGTCAACGCCATCGGCGCCTTCCGCCCCACCATGCGAGAACTCCCCCGCAACCTCCTCACCACCGCATCCACAGTCGTAGTCGACCAACGCGAAGCCGCCCTCGAGGAGTCCGGCGAGATCATCGACGCCATCACCTCCGGCACCCTCACCGAAGCAGACCTGGTCGAACTGGGCCCCGCCCTCTCCAACCCACCAACCCCACAAGGCCGCACAGTCTTCAAGTCCGTCGGCGTAGGCCCCCAGGACTGGGCAATCGCCGCCGCCCTCGCGAACAGCTAGACCGACTAGGTCCAGCGGATGACGCCCTTGCGGTAGGCGTAGAGGAGGCCTACTGCTACGAAGGCGAGGAAGATGAACATCTCGATCAGGGTGGCGTAGCCGAGGGTCGTGAAGATGGTGGCCCAGGGGAAGAGGTAGATCGCGTCTACGGCGAAAATCACGTAGAGGTAGGCGAACAGGTAGTAGCGGATGTGGACCTGGGCCCAGCCCTCGCCGACCGGGTCTACGCCGGACTCGTAGGTCTTGAGTTTGCCTTCGGTCGGGTAGGTGACCGTCAGCGCCTTGTTCAGCGCGAACGCGCCGAGCAGCCCAACCAGGCCGAGCGCGACCACCGCGGCGATGACGCCATAGCTGTCCGACACAGGCAGCAGCTTAGTTCGTGCAGAGCAGTAGCGAGTCGATCGAAACGTACGGGCCATACCCGGACCGGATGTCCGCGACCTGCAGCCGCAGCCGAGCCACGCCTGAGATGTCGTAGTTCAGCCACGTCTCGGTCTCCTGCTGCATCCGGATCGACGTGATCGCCGTCGTCCCGTTGTGCAGCGACACCCGCACGAGACCATCGGTCAGATTGCCCAGCCAGTTCCGCACGTACCGGCAGCCCGTCGAGTCGACCTCGCCCCAGACATACCCGCCCTGGTTCGCCAGCAGATCCGCCTCGGCCCGCCGCGGCCCTTCGTTCGGCGGTACGACGGTGAACTGCGGCTGCCCCGCTCCGCCCGCGGCGACCAGCCCTTTCTTGAACATCCCGCGCCACACGTAGTGCTTGAAGCTGATCATCGGCGACACCACCGCGGCGTACGGCGCCTGTGCACCGACCGCGATCCGGTACGTCCGGATCGAGCCGGGCTGGACCGTGGTGATCGTCACGCTGCTGCCGGACGCGTACCCGTGCGCGACCTCCTGCCACCGCTTCAACGACGGGATCCATTGATGCAGCGGGATCCGCGTCCCGGCCACGGGCGCCGGCGTCAGCGTCCCGACCACGGTGATCACGCCCTTGGTCGCGTCCGTGGTCCGGATGCTCGCGATCTTCGCGGTCCGGACCTGCGCCGCGACGGCCGCGGACGCCGTACTGCCGAGACTCAGTGCGCTGTCCGCCGGGGCGATCGGGGCCGCGCAACCGGCCAGCAGCAACGTCAGCAGTCCGACCAGCACACGACGCATGAAACAGCTCCTCGAAGTCACAGCTTGATGACGACACCCTGCCGGTTCTCACTTCGGATCGCAAGCGAGTCGCTGCGGAGTGTGACACTGGAAGGTTTCGTCCCTACCTGACCCAACGACCCGTTAACACCGCGTCCCAGGCTGTGGACCACCGGGGCTTCCGCATGGTTCTGTTCTAAGGGCGAACTAATATTGGGGTTATCGCCCTGACGGGGGGATCGGCCTGTTGCCCACAAGGCGGCCGGACGACCCAAGCTTCGACTTGGAGATGAAAAGAACAGTGACCATCGAGGTCAAGCAGCTCGACCGCGTGGTGATCCGCTTCGCCGGCGATTCCGGTGACGGGATGCAGCTCACGGGGGACAGGTTCACCGCAGAAACAGCTTCGTTCGGCAATGACCTGTCGACGTTGCCCAACTTCCCAGCCGAGATCCGGGCACCAGCCGGAACCCTGCCGGGAGTGTCGTCCTTCCAGCTCCACTTCGCCGACCACGACATCCTCACGCCGGGCGACGCGCCCGACGTGCTGATCGCGATGAACCCGGCGGCCCTGAAGGCGAACCTCAAGGACGTCCCTCGCGGCGCGACGCTGATCGTCGACACCGCGGACTTCACCGCCCGCAACCTGAAGCGGATCGGGTACGACGAGAACCCGCTGGAGACCGGCGAGCTCGACGCGTACCACGTGGTCCCGCTCAACCTGACCGGCATGACGGTGGAGTCGGTCAAGGAGTTCGGCCTGACCCGCAAGGACGCGTCCCGGGCGAAGAACATGTACGCCCTCGGCCTGGTGTCCTGGCTGTTCCAGCGGCCGGTCGAGTCGACGATCACGTTCCTCCAGACCAAGTTCGCGGGCAAACCGGACATCCGGGACGCGAACATCGCCGCCTTCCGCGCGGGCTACAACTTCGGCGAGACCGCCGAGGAGTTCTCGGTCCGGTACGAGGTGAAGCCGGCCAGCATGGCCGCCGGCACCTACCGAAACATCTCCGGCAACCTCGCGCTGGCGTACGGCCTGGTGGCGGGCGCCCAGCGCGCCGGCCTGCCGCTGGTCCTCGGCGCGTACCCGATCACCCCGGCGTCCGACGTACTGCACGAGCTGTCCAAGCTCAAGCGGTTCAACGTCACCACGATCCAGGCCGAGGACGAGATCGCCGGTGTCGGCGCGGCGCTCGGTGCGTCGTTCGGCGGCGCGCTCGGCGTGACCACGTCGTCCGGTCCGGGGATCAGCCTGAAGTCCGAGACGATCGGCCTCGGCGTGATGCTCGAGCTGCCGCTGGTCGTCTGCGACATCCAGCGCGCCGGTCCCTCGACCGGTATGCCGACCAAGACCGAGCAGGCCGACCTGTTGCAGGTGATGTTCGGCCGCAACGGTGAGGCACCGCTGCCCGTCCTCGCGGCCCAGTCCCCCGCGGACTGCTTCGCGATCGCGGTCGAGGCGGCCCGGATCGCGATCACCTACCGCACGCCGGTGATCGTGCTGTCCGACGGCTACCTGGCGAACGGTTCCGAGCCGTGGAAGATCCCGGCTGTCGCCGACCTTCCGACGATCGAGCCGAACTTCACCCTCGAGCCGAACGCGACCAACGACAAGGGCGAGCCGACCTACCTCCCCTACCTGCGCGACCCGGAGACCCTGGCCCGTGCCTGGGCCGTCCCGGGTACGGCGGGCCTGGACCACCGGATCGGTGGTCTGGAGAAGGAGGACAAGACCGGCAACATCTCCTACGACCCGGCCAACCACGACCTGATGATCCGCACCCGCCAGGCCAAGGTGGACGCAGTCGCCCGGTCGATCCCGCCGATCGAGGTCGACGACCCCGACGGTACGGCGAAGGTCCTGGTGCTCGGATGGGGTTCGACGTACGGCCCGATCGGCGCCGGCGTCCGCCGGGTCCGCGCGGTCGGCGGAAAGATCGCGCAGGCGCACCTGCGGCACCTGAACCCGTTCCCGTCGAACCTGGGCGATCTGATCCGCAGCTACGACAAGGTCCTGGTCCCCGAGATGAACCTCGGCCAGCTGGCGATGCTGCTGCGGGCGAAGTACCTGGTCGACGTCGTCTCCTACGCGCAGGTTCGCGGTATGCCGCTGGGCGCCGCGGAGCTGGCCGAGGTGATCGGCAACCTGGTCGAGGAGACCGCCGGCATCGACGACGACGCCCGTCACCTCGGTTCGGCCGCCGCCGGCCTGACGCACGGCGAGGCGCTGCGCACCGAGCCGAACGGCCGTACCAACGGTCAGCCCAACGGTCAGTCCAACGGCCAACTGCACGAGTCGGAGGGAGCACGATGAGCACGGTCGATCTCGGCCTGCCGAGTCTGCCCGGTGGCCTGCGCGGCGTACCGGCCGCGACCGAGCCGCAGAACCGCAAGGAATACGTGTCGGACCAGGAGGTCCGCTGGTGCCCGGGTTGCGGCGACTACGCCGTACTCGCGGCCTTCCAGGGGTTCCTGCCCGAGCTCGGGATCAAGCGCGAGAACGTCGCGATGGTGTCCGGGATCGGTTGTTCCTCACGGTTCCCGTACTACCTGTCGACGTACGGCATGCACTCGATCCACGGGCGCGCGCCGGCGATCGCGACCGGGCTGGCGGTGTCGCGTCCGGACCTCAGCGTGTGGGTCGTCACCGGTGACGGCGACGCGCTGTCGATCGGCGGCAACCACCTGATCCACACACTGCGCCGCAACGTGAACATGAAGATCCTGCTGTTCAACAACCGGATCTACGGCCTGACCAAGGGCCAGTACTCGCCGACGTCGGAGCCGGGCAAGGTGACGAAGTCGACGCCGATGGGCTCGGTCGACAACCCGTTCAACCCGGTCTCGCTGGCGCTCGGCGCGGAGGCGACGTTCGTGGCCCGGACGGTCGACTCCGACCGCAAGCACCTCACCTCGGTACTGCGCGCCGCCGCCGAGCACCGCGGTACGGCGTTCGTCGAGATCTACCAGAACTGCCCGATCTTCAACGACAACGCGTTCGAGGCGTTCAAGGACCCGGAGACCCGGGACGACGCGATCATCCCGCTGGTCCACGGCGAGCCGATCCGCTTCGGCAAGGACGGGCATCTCGGGGTGGTCCGTGACGGGTTCGCGTCTCTCGCCGTACGCGAGGTTGCGGACCTGCCCGGCGGCGAGGCGGATCTCGTCATCCACGACGCCCACACGGACGACCCGGCGTACGCGTTCGCGCTGTCGCGGCTGACCGACGCGGGCGTGCTGCACCAGGCCCCGATCGGCGTGTTCCGCTCGGTCGAGCGTCCGGCGTACGACGACCTGGTCCGTCAGCAGATCGCCACCGCCCAGGAGGCACAGGGCACCGGCGACCTGCAGGCCCTCGTCACCGGCGCCGACACCTGGACGATCAGCTAGCGAGGAACTCCCGGACGACTTTCTGGAAGCCGTCCGGGTCCTCGATCCACGGGTAGTGCCCGACACCGTCGAGCACTACCCGTTCCGCGTTGGGCAGCGCGTCCAGCAGGCTGTCGGTCACGTACGGCGGCCGCAGGTCTTCAGCGCCGTGCACCAGGAGCGTCGGTACGACGGCCCGCGCGCAGGCCGCGGCCCGATCCGGCAGCGCTTTCAGCTCCGCCCGCAACGCCTCTGCACACACCGGATTCGGCTCGAACCAGGGCGTGTTCAACTTCCTCGACCAGTCGACGGCCGTCTCCCGATCGGCGATGTTGACAGAGATCTGGGCGATCCACGGATCGTCCTCGGGAGTCTCGGCCAGCAACGCAGCAACCCGTGCGCGGTAGTCGGCCGGTGGACCGTCGAGGCCGACCGACGACACCAGCACCAACCGCTCGACGGCGTGCGGATGCGCTTGGGCATATTCCAAGGCGAGCGCGGCTCCCCAGGAATGTCCGATGACGATGCACGGGTCGGGGCCGGCGACTGCGGCCAGGTCAGCGACGTACCGGTCGAGGGTGTACGGGCCGCGGCGGTCGGATCGGCCGCATCCTCGTTGGTCCCACCTCTGCAAGGTGAACCCGGGCAGCGACAGGTGGTGGAACACGTCCCACCACCCCGGACCGCCATGCACCAGAACGACGCGCGGACCTTGGCCGGTGACCTCGGTCCACAGGCGACAGCCGTCGTCGGTCATCAGCTGCGGCATGGCGTCGTCGGTCGTCAGATGCGGCATGGCGTCAGTCGTCGAGGGACGCGTAGATGGCGGCTCTGAGTTCGCGGCGGATCGGGTAGCTGGCGGAGGGGCGCAGTTGGGTGAGGAAGAGGACGACGAGTTCGTCGGCCGGGGAGACGAAGAACGCGGTCGAGGCCTTGCCACCCCAGAAGAACTCACCAGGGGTCCCGATGGTCTGCGCGACGGTCGGATCGAGCAACACCCCGAAGCCGAGCCCGAAGCCCTGCCCAGCCCGCTTCGTCTCACCGCCGAAGTCTGCGAACGCGGCGAGATCCTGACCCCCAGGCAGGTGGTTCATCGTCATGAACCGCAGCGTCCGCGACCCGATGATCCGTGTCCCGTCGAGCGAACCACCACCCGCGAGCATCCGGGCGAAGCGCAGGTAGTCACCCGCGGTGGACACCAGACCGGCGACCCCGGACAGGTAAGTCCGTTGCTGGGTGTAGGCGCTGGTCTGTGGATCGTCGAGCAGCGTGAAGCCGCCGTCGTCGTACCCGTAGGCCGCGGCGAACCGGGACAGGCTGGCCTCGGGCACCGAGAAGCCGGTGTCCGTCATGCCGAGCGGGTCGAAGATCCGGGTCTTCAGATACTGATCGAGCGGCAAGCCGCCGAGCACCTCGCACAGCCGGCCGACGAGATCGGTGGAGATCCCGTAGATCCAGCGGGTGCCGGGATCGGCCCGCAGCGGCAGCTCGGCCAGTAGGGCCGGCAGCTCGGCGATCGTCAGGTCCGAGGTCCTGGTCAGTCCGGCGTCCTGGTACAGCAGGCTGACCGGATGGCTCCCGTTCGAGGCGGCGAGGCCGGAGGTGTGCATGAGCAGGTCCCGCACGGTCATGTCGCGGATCGATTCGCGAACCGAGCCGTCCGTGTACACCTTCGGCCGGCCGAGCTCCGGCAGGTACTTCACCACCGGGTCGTCGAGCTGGAAGCGGCCCTCCTCGTAGAGCTGCATCAGCCCGAGGCTCACGATCGGCTTGGTCATCGAGTAGATCCGGAAGATCGTGTCCGCGGTCATCGGACGGTCGCGCTCGACGTTGCGACGCCCGTACACGTCGAACAACACGACCTCGTCGCGATGGGCGACCACCGTGACCGTGCCGGGGAACCGGCCGTCGTCGACGTACCGCCGGACCAGCGCCGTCACGTTCCGCACCGCGACCTCCTGTAATGATCGCTTCAGAGAATTCAATCTCTGTCGCAAAGACTACAACAGGTCGAGCAACTCCGGCAGACTCTGTCCCACGGACCGATCCAGATGCCGCGCTGCCAACCCGGCGGCCCGCGCGCCGAGCACATCCACCTCGAGGTTGTCGCCGATCATCAACGTCTCCCCCGGCTCGACTCCCAACGCCTCACACGTGGACAGATAGGTCAGGGGATCCGGCTTGCTGACCCCGAGCTCTTCGGACGTGCGCACCACGTCGATCAGGTCCGCGAGGCCGATCGCCGCCAACTTCGCGTTCTGCTGCACCGCGTTCCCGTTGGTCAGCACACCGATCCGCAAACCCTTGCCCCGAGCAACTTCCAGCGCGGGCCGCGCATCCGGGAACGCCGTCCAGCTGCTCCCGTACTGGGTCAGATACCCGTCGAACACCTGGTCCAGCTCCGCATCCGTCACCGGCACAGACAGCCCGAGGACCGGCAGGAACGCACGCAGCCGCTCGCGACGCTGTTCGTGGTGGGTCAGCTCACCCGCCAGATATCGCGGGTACACCCCGTCCTCGATCACGAACCACCGCGCGACCAACTCGTCCGTCGGCGCGATCCCGAGCCCCGTCACCCAACCGCGAACGGCCTGTTGAGCGGACCCCGTGTGATCGAACAGCGTGTCGTCGAGGTCGAAGATCACCGCCTTCATGCCCGGACCACCGAGTCGCGGTTGAGTTCGCGATGGTTGGCGTAGCCGGAGAGGGCGAGGGTCAGGTCCAGTTCGGCGAGGAAGCAGCGGAGTACGTGTTCCACGCCGGCCTGGCCGGCCAGGGCGAGGCCATAGAGGAGGGGGCGGCCTAGCAGGACTGCCTTGGCGCCCAGGGCGAGCGCCTTCGCGGCGTCGGAGCCGGTGCGTACGCCGGAGTCGAACAGGACTGTGAGTTGTTCGCCGACGGCGTCCGCGATCGCGGGCAGCGCGTCCAGCGACGCGACGGCGCCGTCGACCTGGCGGCCGCCGTGGTTCGAGACGACGATGCCGTCGACGCCGTGTTCGGCCGCGAGCTTGGCGTCCTCGACAGCGGTGATGCCCTTGAGGACGATCGGGCCGTCCCAGTTGTCGCGCAGGAACGACAGGTCGTCCCAGGCCAGCCCGACGTTCGGGAAGATCTGCGCCCAGAGCATCACCGCCGCGCCGGGATCCTCCTCGATCGGTTTGGCCAGCTTCGACCGGAAAACCGGGTCGCTGAAGTAGTTCGCGAGCCCCTCCCCCTTCAGGAACGGGAGGAACCCGCGATCCAGATCGGCCGGCCGCCACCCGATCGTCCCGGTGTCGAGCGTGACGACGAGTACGCCGTACCCGGCCGCCTTGGCGCGCTGGAGGAAGCTGAGGCAGACCTCGCGGTCGGTCGGGTAGTACAGCTGGAACCACCTGTTGGCGGCCTCGATCTGCTCGATCGCGTGACTCGCCTGGGTCGAGTGCGTGTAGGTCAGGCCGAGGGTGTCGGCGGCCCGAGCGGTGGCCAGTTCGCCGTCGGGGTGCGCGAGGGTCTGGACACCGATCGGTGCGACCAGGACCGGCGCGGGCATCGCCGTACCGAGGATGGTGCAGGACAGGTCACGTTCGGTGCTGCCGCGGAGCATCCGCGGTGCCAGGCGCCAGCGGTCGAACGCCGCCTGGTTGGCCCGCGCGGTCGCGCCGCCGCCCGCGCTCGGCACGATGTACCCCATCGCCTCCAGCGGGAGCTTCCCGGCCGCCTGCGACTCCAGCCGGGCCAGGTCGGTCGTGATCTCCGGCTTCGTCCCTTGCAACATCCCCTGCAGGTAGATCTGCAACTGGTAGTCCCCGAAGTTGGCCATGCCGGATGCTTTCACGCCCACCGGGGGACCTCAACAACACCATCCCAACCAGTGCGAGGAGCCCGCACAGCCAGGCGAACCAGTCGCCCCAGGCGGTGTAGAGCGTGTGATCGATCCCCGGTCGGAGCTCGCCGATCAGGACGGCCGGGCCGATTGCGGGGGCGGTGGTTTCGGCGACGATGCGGCCGTTGGCGTCGGTCAGGGTCAGGCGGCCCTGGCTGCCGTCACGGGCGATCGGGGTGCCGTTCTCGATACCGCGGAGCAACGCCATCCGGCTGTGCAGCCAGCCGTCGTCGACGAAGTCGAGCGCGGGGACGAGCAGGAGCGAGGTGTCGAGTTCGCCGTACCGCCGAGCCAGGGCCGGGAAGTCCAGGTCCTTGCAGATCATCAGGCCCCAGGTGTTGTACGTCGCCAACCGGTCGCCGGGCGTGTAGGGCTCGATGCCCGGGATCAGGTGGTGCTTGTCGTACGACGTCGGCGCGGCGCCGTCGGGGTGGAACATCAGGGCGCGGTTGTGGTCCCCGTCACCGAGCACCGTGAGCCCGACGACGAGCTCGATCTTGTTGCTTGCGGCAATCGTCTGGAACTGCTGCGAGAGCTGCGGGAGATCGGTCGTCCGGACGTCGACGATCTTCTCCGGCAACAACACGATCTTCGCGTCGGCTCGGGCGGCCGCGCCGATCATCGGACGGTAGCGCTCGATGACCGCCGGCCCTGCAGCGTCGGGCCAACCCGCGTCGTCGGCTCCTTGCGCTGACAGCACGGCGATCTTGACAGGCTCGCTCTGCGGCGTGCCATGCAGCCGCACAACGCCGTACACACAGGTGCTAGCGGCAACGATCGCGAGCACGCCGATCAGCAGAAGCTTGCGCGCGGCAATCACCGTGGCCGGCAACAGCAGAAGGAAACTGAGCCCCCAGGGCCCGGTCAACGAGACGATCTGGTTGACCGGAGCAACCTCCACCTGCGTGTACGCGAGACTCGTGAACGCTCCGTGGGGCGAGACGCTCGCAATCAGATAATCAAGTCCCGCCCACAAAGCCGGAGCCGCAAACGCCGCGACCACCGGATGCCCGCGCACCACAAGTCCCCTGAAAAACAACACAGTCAGCGCAAACACAGCCGCCAATCCCAGGAGAAACCCCAGCACAACCACCGGCAACTCAAGGTCACCCAGCAAATACCGCGCCAGGTTGGACAGCCCCAGAAGCCACGCTGCAAACGCAGTCAGCCACGCCGCTCCGGGTCGAAGGCGGGGAGCGACCAGGAACACGGGAACGGGAGCGAGCCAGGTAAGCGCAGGCACGGTGTGCAGGCCGGACCCGAAGTACAGCAGCACACCCGTCGCGAGGGCCGCGGCCACCGCGACCCATCTAGATACGTAGTTCATCGATCATCCTTTCGCCCAGGCGGAGGCAGAGGGCGCGGAAGGATTGCTCCGGCATGCCGATGCGGTCGCCGTGGTGGAGTTGGATCAGGCCATGGAGCAGGGCGGCGAACATCAGGCTGGTTTCCCAGATGTCTGTGTCGGCGCGGAACAATTGCTGGTCGACGCCGGCGGTGATCGCGTCGGCGACGAGGTTGAGCGTGGGTGACTTGCGGGCCCGGAAGTCCGCGGGGAACTTCCGCGCCTGGTCACGCCGCTCGGTGAACATGTAGTCGTAGAGCCGGGGATGCTCGAGCGCGAAGTCGACGTGATCGATCAGCATCTCCCGCAGCAGTTGATCCGCAGCAGTAGGACGCTGTGCCGACTCCCACCGGCGTACCAGCTCGACGAACGCCGCGTCCGCGATCGCGTTCAGAAGCGTCTCCCGGTCCGGGAAGTACTGGTAGATCGCCATCGGTGTGATCCCGACCGCGGCCGCCACCTTCCGCATCGACACCCCGGCCGCGCCGTGCTCGGTCAGCAGGTACGTCGCCGCGGCGGTGATCCGGTCCTTGGTCGTCACGTCGTTCATAGCGACCATTAAATACACATTCCCTATACGCCGTATAGGCAGAATGACCCTGGTCGAACCCTGAGCCATGACATCCGTCAGCGCCGGAACCGGACGGATCGCATCCGCACGACCGCCCCGCGCACCGCAGAGTGATGAGCATGACGATTACCGCGCCCCAGCAAACGAGTGTGAAGCGAGCCCTGCCCGCCCTTGGCCTGTTCTTCCTGTCGCCCCTGGTCGCGGAGTTCCTGCTCGGGAACATCCCGATCACCGCGCTGTTCGCTCTGGTCGGCCTCGCCCCGCTGTACGGCGGCGGCGCCGTCCTGATCCGGGAGGTCGTGCGGCGACGCGGCTGGGGATATCCGAGCGTGGTGATCCTCGCCCTCGCGTACGGCGTTCTCGAGGAAGGCATCACCACCCAGTCGTTGTTCAACCCGAACTACGCCGGCCAGCGACTCCTCGACCCCGGCCACATCGGCTTCCTCGGGATGGGTGCGCCGTGGACGGTGTTCGTGCTCGGACTACACACGATCTGGAGCATCACCGTGCCGATCGTGCTGGTCGAGTCGACGTCACGACGACGCCGCGAACCGTGGCTCGGCAAGGTCGGCTTCAGCGTGTACGCCGCATTGTTCGTCGTCGGCATCATCGCCACGACCGCCATCCAGCTCGGCACGGACTCCTTCGTCGCATCCCCGGCCCAGTTCGCCGGCGTCGTGATCGCGATCGTCGTCCTGGTCTTCGTCGCGGCCCGGGTCGGCCGGCGGCCCCAGCGTCGTACGACCGGCACAGTGCCACCGGCCTGGGTGTTCGCGATCGCGGCGCTGGCGCTGAGCTCGGCCTGGATGGTGACGAGCGACCTGGTGAAGAACGCCTGGTTGGCCGCGGTCGTCATGCTCGTCATCGACGCCGTGGCTGCGACCGTGCTGGTGTACTGCTCGCGCCGGACCGGCTGGACCCGGATGCACACGCTGGCGGTGGCGGGCGGCGCGCTGCTCACCTACGCGTGGCACGCCTTCCCGGAGACCCCGATCTTCGACGCCCCGCGCACAGCCGATCTGATCGGCAACGCGGTCTTCGCCCTCCTCGCGGTGGCCCTGCTGATCTCTGCGACAATCAGGTGTGACAAGTTCGGTGACTCCTGACACACGCGGTACTGCGCGGCATGTCAGCCTGGCGTTGTTCGCGCTGGCGACCGGTGGTTTCGCGATCGGGACCACCGAGTTCGTCACGATGGGGCTGCTGCCGCAGATCGCGGACGGCGTGCACGTGTCGATCCCGACGGCCGGCCACGTCATCTCGGCGTACGCGCTGGGTGTCGTGGTCGGCGCTCCGGTGATCGCAGCGCTCGGCGCGCGGACCGGTCGGAAGCGGTTGCTGCTCGGCCTGATGGCGGTGTTCGTGGTCGGCAACGTGCTGTCGGCTGTTGCCTCGAGCTACGAGTTCCTGATGGCCGCGCGGTTCCTGTCCGGGCTGCCGCACGGCGCGTTCTTCGGGATCGGCGCTGTCGTCGGCGCGTCGATGGTGGCGCCCGAGCGACGTGCGCGGGCGGTGTCGATGACGATGGTCGGCTTGCCGATCGCGAACATCATCGGCGTACCGCTGACGACTTTGCTGGGACAACGGCTCGGGTGGCAGGTGCCGTTCCTGGCGGTCGGAGCGTTGGGCCTGCTGACGCTGGTCGCGGTGTGGTTCTGGGTAGCGCCGCAGCCGGTCGGCAGCGACGTGAACATCCGGAGCGAGCTGAGCGCGCTGGCGCGGCCGCAGGTGTGGATGGCCCTGCTGGTCGGGATGGTCGGCTTCGGCGGGATGTTCGCGACGTACTCCTACATCACGCCGACGATGACGGAACTGGCCGGCTTCTCGGAGTCCGCGGTGACGATCGTGCTGGCCGTGTACGGCGTGGGCATGACCGTCGGGACCGTCGTCGGCGGGCGGCTCGCCGACAGGTCGCTGATGGGCAGCGTGTACGGCGGATTGGTCGCGGTAGCCGTCGTACTGGGGGCGTTCGGCTGGCTCGCGCAGACGCGGACCGGGGCGCTGGTCGCGGTGTTCGCGATGGGGTGCTCGGCGAGCATCCTGGTGCCGGCGCTGCAGACCCGCTTGATGGACGTCGCGCACGAGGGCCAGTCGCTGGCCGCGTCGCTCAACCACTCGACGCTGAACATCGCCAACGCACTGGGCGCCTGGCTCGGCGGCGTCGTACTCGCGGCCGGCTACGGCTACGAATGGCCGAGCCGGCTGGGTGCAGGACTCGCCGTCGCCGGCCTGTTCCTCGCGCTGATTTCCGGTCTGATGGAACGTCGAGGGACAAATCAGGTGCTTGCCTGACCTGCTGTTCACCGCCCACTTGGTTGAATCGGGGTATGGCGACGATGACCCTGAGCGCGGCCGATCAGGTACGGCGGCGTGGGCTGCGGCAGATGCGGTCGGTGGCGTTGGCGCTGCTGGTGCTCGCCGCGGTGATCTACGTGGCGACGCTGCACCACGGCGGCGGCTGGGCGTACCTGAACGCGGCGTCCGAGGCGGCGATGGTGGGTGCGCTGGCGGACTGGTTCGCGGTGACGGCGCTGTTCCGGCACCCGCTCGGGCTGCCGATCCCGCACACCGCGATCGTGCCGACCCGGAAGGACAGCCTGGCCGAGAGCCTGGAGCAGTTCGTCACCGAGAACTTCCTGTCCGAGGAAGTCGTCGGGGAGAAGATGCGTACGGCGGAGGTGAGCCGGCGGGCCGGTGAGTGGCTCGCGGACGGCAACCACGCCGAGCGGATCGTGGCGGAAGGCGCGCGGACGATCGGGGCGGCGCTGCCGAGGCTCGGCGACGAGGATGTGGCCGCGTTCGTGCGAGGGTCGTTGCTGCCGCGGTTCGTGAAGGAGCCGTTGAGCCCGATCGCGGGGCACTTCGTGCAGTCGGTGGTCGAGGACGGCGCGCATCACGCGCTGTTCGACCTGCTGATGGTCGAGGCGTACGACTGGCTGGCGAACAACCGCGAACTGCTCGCGGACGTGGTCGGTCCGCGGGCGCCGCGCTGGTCGCCGCAGTGGGTGGACCGGCTGGTGATCGACCGGATCCATCGCGAGGCGCTGGCGTGGCTGGCCGACGTACGCGACAACCAGGCGCACCCGGCGCGACGGGCTGTCGACCGGCTGCTCGCGCAACTGGCCGACGATCTGCAGCACGATCCCGAGACGATGGAACGGTTCGAGGCGTGGAAGGCGCGGATGCTCACGCATCCCGACATGGGCTCTAGCCTGACCGCGGTCTGGGACGCGATGCGGACCGCGCTGATCGACTCGATCAACGACCCGGACAGCACGCTGCGGGCCCGCGCGGTGAAGGCGCTGCAAGACCTCGGCCACCGGCTCCAGAACGACGAAGGGCTTCGCACGCGGGTCGACACCCGCGCATCCGAGGCCGTCGGGTACGTCGTACGCACATACGGCACCGAGATCGTCTCCGTCATCTCCGACACCATCGAACGCTGGGACGGCCGCGAGGCGTCGGCCCGCATCGAGCTCCACGTCGGCCGAGATCTCCAGTTCATCCGCATCAACGGCACCGTCGTCGGCGCCCTCGTCGGGCTCATCATCCATACGGTGAGCCAGCTCCTCTGACGGCTAGATGCCGCAGTTGGGGGCGCTCCAGGAGTTTGTTGTGCGGATGTCTACGTGGGTGTGGTCGTTGTGGTCGGGGTAGCCCGGGCCGAAGATGCCGCCGAAGCCGTGGTTGCGGGCTTCCTTTGCCATTGTGCAGAAGGAGTGGACGCCGGTGAGGTCGGCGGAACGGCCGTACAGGTGCTGGCTGTTGCTCGCGCCGCCGACGGAGTTGTTGCACGGGATGCTGCGGAAGCCGCTGGAGATGTTGAGGGCCTGATCGCCGAGTGCGTGACGAAGCGCCTCGAGCTGCCACATCGTCTGCAGCGCGTTCGCCTTGGTCGCCGCCTCCGACAATGGCCCGCCGTCGTACCCGGACCCGCCACAGCCGTCATCCAACTCGGCGTACGTGAAGTGGATCGGCGTGCAGTCATCGTCCTGCAGCGCGTAGATCTTGCTGAACGTGGCCGGCCCGGCGACCCCGTCGGCCCCCAGCCCGTACGCCGACTGGAACCGCTGCACCGCCGCCTTCGTGGCCGGCCCGAAATCACCGTCGGTCGCGAGATGACCGCCGTACCCGGGATAGCCGGCGACCCGGATCTGCAGCTGCCGCACGTCCTCGCCGTTCATCCCCTGGCTGAGCGTGCGGCCCCAGGTGTAGCAACCGTCCGCGTGCGCGACCGTCGTGGCCACGACCTGCGATGCGGTGAGGGTTGCGGCAAACAGCAGCAGTACGGCGAACAGTCGCGGGAACGTGATGGACATCGGACACCTCCGGGGCGGGGAAGGAACCTGTCGCACCCCAGCATTCCGGGATAATCCGTCGGTTGGCCAGTACTCAGCGAAACTTTCCGACCACCAGCTGTTCATCTTCCTGAACCACAAGGGCTGGATGATGATCGCGGCAACTGTCCACCGATACGGCTACGGGGTTGACGATGAAGGGCTTCGCACGGCCGAAGAACCTGGACGCGTTCGCGCGGCTCTGCGCACTGGCCGAGGGTCAGCACGGTCTCGTCGCGATCGCCCAACTGCACGACCAGGTGACCGACCAGGTCCTCGCCCAATGGCAGGACGCCGAGATCGTCGAACCCGTCATCGACGGCGTGATCCGGGTCCGGGCCGGCGCGAGCCATGCGCATCAAACGCTGTACGCAACCTGGCTCCTATCCGACGCCACCCCTGGCTGGGAACGACCCCTGACCACCCTGGTCGTGTCGCACCGATCCGCCGCCGAGCTGTACGGCGCCGGCAGCGTCAGCGCAGACGGGATCGAGTTCTCCGGCCGAGCCCGGAAGGACCTACCCAGCGGCGTCACGGTGCATCCACGCTCGGTCCGTGAGGACGAATGCACTGTGATCGAAGGCCTCCCGGTCACCGGCCCGGCGCGCACGCTGGCCGACCTCGCCGACGGACAGGGCCTCGACCTTTCCGACCTCGGCCGGCTGGCCCGATCCCTCATCAGCCAAGGCTGGACGACGTCCGACCGCCTCGGCACCGAGCTCACCGAACAGTTCGCCGATCAGGCGTACGACGGGCCTGCCTGGCTCGAGGCCGCGCTCGACGCCGCCGCGAAAGGCTGACCGGGATGCGCCACCTCGATGCGCCCGAGTTCCGTGGCGCCTTCCGTACCTGGGCCGCGCTCACCAAGCACCTCGACGACATCAGTACGCCGCGATTCTCGGCCGACCGGGCCAAGCGCCAACTGATCGCCGGTGACCTCATCAGCCTGCTGAACCAGGACGGCGACACCTGGGAGGCGACCGGTTCGAACCCGCTCCCGGCGTACGCCGAAAGCTGGCCCGCGACGGCCGGCGGCGACATCGATCCGGTGTACGAGATGGCGCGGACGGCGAACGATCTCGACATCTACAACAGCGCCTTCGACGCCGACGACTACGTCGACAAGGTCCGCGAGGCCATCCTCGCCGTCGCCCCGGAAGGCCGGGCGCCCCTCGACGGCGGCGTCGGCCTCGGCGGCCTGGTCCGCTACACGACCCGGGACGTGAAGGTCGCGGGCAGCGGTCACGCCGTCTTCACCGTCGACGTCCACCCGGTCGACGACACCCGCGGCCCGCTCGGCGTACGGCGTGACGGGGACAGCTTCTCGATCGAGATCGACGTGAAGCTGCCGACGATGATCCAGCGGACGAGCGAGTCCGAGCGCGCACGGCGGTCGCTCGTCGGCGTACAACTCCCTGGTCTGCAACCGATCACGCCGCTGCTGCGGCCGGTCGCGGATCTCGCCGCCGACAAGATGGCGGCGCTCGCCTGCCAGCCCGGCGTCGGCGACGGCATCCTCGCTCCCCGCTTCAAGGACATCGCTGACCTGTACTACATCGCGCAGACCTGCCCGGTGGACGGCGACAAACTCCGGAACGCGTTGGCGGAGAACTGGCATTGGCGCGAGGCCGGTCACAGCGGACCGCCGTACCCGTATCGGTTCTACGGGCAGGCGCCGGCGCAGGACGGCGAGACCGAAATCCTTTGGCACCAGGGGTTCGAGCAGCTGCGGTCGCGGGTCGCGCAGCTCAAGGACTACCCGGAGTTCGGCGAGATGGTCGGCACGATCACCACGTTCTTGGACGGCGCCGCGGATCAGTCGAACGGCGTCTGGGATCCGGCCCGCGGACAGTGGCGACCGTCGGTCCGGAGCGAGGTCTCCTCGGCGATGAGTCACGCGCTCAGCCCGGTCACTGCTGACAAGGAACCCATCGTTCCGATGCAGAAGCACCTGTTCGTGTTCGACGTCGACCAGACGATCAGCAAGCACGACACCCTCGCCACGCTGGCCGAGCTCGCCGGGCGGTTGCCCGAGGTGAACGCAGTACACGCCCCGGATTACGAGACGTCGATCCGCGCGAAGATCGCCGTACTGCGTGGTGTCGACGCGACGCTGGTCCGTCAGGTCGCGGACACGGTCGAGCTGAACGAAGGCGTCGAGGAGCTGATCCGCGATCTGAAGGCGGCGGGCCACGAGGTCGCGATCGCGAGCGGCGGGTTCGACGCGATCGTCGGACCGCTGGCGGAACGTCTCGGCGTCGAGAGGTACGCCGCGGGCACGCTCGGGATCGAGGACGGCGTACTGACGGGTGAGGTCAGCGGGCTCGTCGACGGACCCGGCAAGGTCACCGCGATCCGCCGGTGGAACGAGGAGCTCGGGATCCCACGCGAACGCACGGTCGCGATCGGTGACGGCAGCAACGACGTCGACATGTTCGAAGCCGTCGGCTTCGCGGCCGGCTACCAGCCAGGAGCTGCGGCGGCCGCGGCCTCACACACGATCCTCCGCGACATGGGCTACCTCAACCGGGTCGCTCACCTGCCACTCCCGGACCGCCTCAACACCGCGGCCAGAGCGCGCCGGAGCGGTTCGGAGCGCGTCAGTTAGACCCAACTGTGCAGGTCGGCGGCGTCCTTGGTGAACTGCTCCGGTGAGTCGTCGGCGACGAACTCCAACAGCGCGTTGATCTCGCGAGGCTCGACGGCGAGGCGGTCGAGGACCGGGCGCCACAAGGACTCGCGGGCCGCGAGCGGCAACCGGTTGTTGGACGGCCACCACGAGAACACGTGCACCGTGCTCAGCCACGGCATCAACGCCTCGAGCTGCTGAAGGCACTGCGCGTCGTCCAGGTCGACCGGCGGCTGCCAGTACGTCTTGAGGTTCGGCGCGCCGACGTCGAGCAGCAGCGTGATCGTCGAGTCGACCTCGTCGGTGAGCGTGTTGCGGTGGAACTCCATCGCGATCTCGATCCCAGCACCGGCAGCCATATCGGCCAGCTCGCCCAGTCCGCGAGTCACCGCCATCCGGTCGCCGACGCCGGCTTCCGCCGTACCGACGTTGCCGGCCCAGACCCGGATCCGGGGTGCGCCGAGCGCCTCGGCGGTGGCGACCGCGGAGCGCATCTCCTCCCGGTCGACGTTGCCGGCCCGAAGATACGAGCCGTACGCCGCGACCTGCAGGCCGTGCACCTCGGTCAGGTTCCGCACTCGTTTGGCGTTGACGAGATTGCCGAGCGGGACATGCACGTCACCGCCCCACTCGATCGCCGCAAGCCCGGACTTCGCCGCGACCTCCACCACCTGGTCGACCGGCAACTGCCGAAACGTCACCGAGACCAGACCGGTCCTCACACCCACGCGTGCCTCCTGGTGTTCACCCCTCCATCCAACCCCATCACACCAACGGACTCACGCCCCACATCACCCGATCGACGGTCCGCCTCGCTTCGCGTCGTGGGCTCGGAGATCGTTCAGACGGCTGGTGGCGATGTCGATCGGAGCAGCCACCACATCGGCACCAGCCGCGGCGGCAGCCCCTGCGGCGGCACGCGCCTGGGACGGCCCATGGGGCAACTTCTGCGCCGCCTCCTGCGCTGCGACGGTGACCGAATGCGCGATGTAGTCCTCCGCCCGCCCCTTCAGCAACGGGTGGAAACCCTTCGTCCTGTCGTCGGAGGCCACCAGCTCAGCCGCCAGTCTCCCGGCCGCCGTGTCCCGCAGCGCCGGATCCGGCCCGCCCTGCTCCTGGTACCTGGTGTCCAGATGTGCCACGAACCGCTCCGCCTCCGGACCGTGGCCGTCGCCGTGGGCCAGAGCGATGACATCGCCATGCGCTCGCGTAGCCGTCCGCTCGATCGCGTCCTGCACCCGCAGCCGGGCCAGGACGCGATCCTCCGGGCTCAGCTCGGTCGCCCCGAGCGCCGTTCGGGTCGCGTCGTCGACCAGCGCGTCGAGCAGTTCCTGTCGGGGCGACATCGGGTTACCTCCTGTGGTTGTGGCAGGTCGCCGGACAGACTAACGGCCCTCCGTCTCACGTCATGAGCAAAGTAGTTGGATGCGACTGTCGCGCGGGCTTACGCTGACGCCGTGCCGGAACAGCGAAGAGGATTCACCTACGGGTTCACCGCCTACCTGATCTGGGGCCTCTTCCCGCTGTACTGGAAACTTCTCGACCACTCCGGCGCGATCGAACTGCTCGCCCACCGCATCCTCTGGTCGCTGGTCACGATCGCGATCCTGGTCGCCGTACTGCGGAAGCTCGGCGGAGTGAAGGCACTACTCGCGGAGCCGCGCCGGCGCTGGCCGTTGATCGCGGCGGCGTTCCTGATCTCGGCGAACTGGGGCACGTACATCTGGGCCGTCGGCCACGGCCACGTCGTGGAGACCTCGCTCGGGTACTTCATCACGCCGCTGTTCACCGTCCTGCTCGGCGTCTTCGTACTGAAGGAACAGCTCCGGCCGATGCAGTGGACCGCGCTGGGGATCGCCTTCGTGGCCGTCCTCGGCCTGGCGATCGAGAACGGCAAGCCGCCGTGGGTCGCGATCATCCTGACGTTCTCGTTCGGGTGCTACGGCCTGGCGAAGAAGCAGGCCGGCGCCGGCGCAATCGAGGGCATGGCTGTCGAGTCCGGCACCGTTGCTCCGCTCGCGCTGATAGCGATCGCCGTACTCGGACTGCAGGGCCACGCGACGGTCACGCACCACGGGACGGCGTACCTCGTGCTGGTCTTGCTGACCGGCCCGATCACCGCCGTACCGCTGCTGCTCTTCGGGGCCGCGGCCACCCGAATCTCGATGACGACTCTGGGGCTGCTGAACTACATCGCGCCGATCATGCAGTTCGTCTGCGGCCTGCTGATCTTCCACGAGCAGATGACCCCGATGCGCTGGGCCGGCTTCGGCCTGGTCTGGGTCGCGCTGGCTCTGTTCACCTTCGACAGCATGCACAGCCGGCGCCGCACTCTCGCCCTCGAACGCGCCGCGGTCACCGCTTCCGCAATCTGACGCCTGCCGCCAACGTGCTTGACGACGGCTATTCAGGACATTTAGTATCCAGGTTATGAAGATGAACGAGGGCGTCGAGTGGGCGATGCACAGCTGCGTGAATCTCAGCTGGGCGTCGGGCGAGGCGGTCACCGCCAAGCGGCTCGCAGCCTTCTACAACCTGCCGACGGCGTACCTGAACAAGCAACTCCAGGCACTCACCCGGGCCGGCATCCTCACCTCGGTCTCCGGACCGAAGGGCGGCTTCCAGCTGGCCCGCGACCCGCGCAACATCAGCCTGCTCGACATCGTCGTCGCGATCGACGGGCCGGACGACGCGTTCCGCTGCATGGAGATCCTCAAGGAGGGTCCGGGCGCCGACGCGCGGGCCGACTACACGAAGATCTGCGTGATCTCACAGGCGATGCACGGCGCCGAGCTGACGTACCGCCGCGAGCTGGCCGGCAAATCGATCGCCGATATCGCGGCCGAGGTCGTCCGCCTCAACCCGACCGCTCCGGACAACACCCGAAATCGCTTCGCCAACCTCAGGTCCTGAACCCAGGACCTAATTCTGGACATCAAACATCTCGAATACCAAGGAGATCCCGTCATGACCGTTCTGATCCGCGCCAACGAAGCCGAAGTACTTGCTGCGAGCGGTGTCACGCTGCTGGCCGACGTGACCGAGACCGAGGGGCACCTGACCAGCCATCGCTCGGTTTTCCAGGCCGGCAAGGAAGGCGCTCCCCCGCACCTGCACCGCGAGGCTGCGGAACTGTTCTTCGTACTGAAGGGATCGCTCCGCGTGCTCATCGGCGAGGAACTCGCCACGCTCGAGCAAGGCGACTTCCTGCTCGTCCCGCCGAACACCCCGCACGCCTTCGAGGCCGCCGGCGACGAGCCCGCCGAGGTCCTGTTCGTCCTCACCCAGGCCAAGCCCCGCTTCGGCTACTACCGCCTGCTCGAAGGCGCGTACCGCGGCGACACCGACTGGGCCGAGGTCGCGAAGACCAGCGACCTGTACGACAACCACTACGTCGAAAGCCCCACCTGGCAGGGTCGGCTCATGGACTGAGCCGGGTAGGGGCACCTGGGGCAGATGACGCACGAGTGGTTCCTGACGCCGGGTGAGCGGGGCAATCCGGCCACCGACATCGATGCCGACGGAGCCTGGACCGAGGGGAATCTCGTCCGGCCGCTGGTGCACGGCGCGACGTACTTCCAGCATCTGTACGACGAACTGTGCGC
The DNA here is from genome assembly GCF_042715335.1 of Kribbella sp. NPDC058693. Lineage (NCBI taxonomy): Bacteria > Bacillati > Actinomycetota > Actinomycetes > Propionibacteriales > Kribbellaceae > Kribbella > Kribbella sp. NPDC058693. Next base: position 319,165 of record NZ_JBHXSQ010000003.1, on the reverse strand, counting down.
CCTGCGGCCGGGTGATCGCGTCTACTTCACCGACTGGCGCGGCGATCCGGACGAGGTCCTGTACGACGGCGGCCCGTCCATCGGCGAGGTGCTCTGCGACCTGGCCCGGTCCGGGGTGGAGGTCCGCGCGCTGTTGTGGCGCTCGCATTCCGATCGCCTCAGCTTCAACGCCCAGCAGAACCAGCACCTCGGCACCGAGTTGAACGAGGCCGGCGGTGAGGTCCTGCTCGACCAACGCGTACGCCGGCTCGCCTCGCACCACCAGAAGCTCTTCGTCATCAGGCACCACGACGATCCGGCCGCCGATGTCGCGTTCGTCGGCGGCATCGACCTGTGCCACGGCCGCCGCGACGACAAACGCCACCAGGGCGATCCGCAGACCGCGCCGATGGATCCGCGGTACGGCGACCGCGCGCCATGGCACGACCTGACGCTCGAGGTCCGCGGACCGGTGGTTGGCGATCTGCTCAGGTGCTTCGTGGAACGGTGGGACGATCCACACCCGCTGGACCGGCGTACGCCGTACCGGATGCTGGTGCAGCGGCTGGCCCGGATGCCGCGGCATCCGGGCAACCTGCCGGAGGCGTTCCCGGATCCGCCGCCGGCCGGGCCGCATGCCGTCCAGGTACTGCGGACCTACGCACACAAGCACCCCGGATTCCCCTTCGCGCCGGATGGCGAGCGCAGCATCGCGCGCGCCTATCTGAAGGCGTTCGGCCGCGCGCAGAGACTGATCTATGTCGAGGACCAGTACCTCTGGTCGGACGCGGTGACCGAAGGACTGCACGCGGCCCTGCAGCGGTCGCCGGACCTGCGCATCATCGCCGTCGTACCGCGGTACCCGGACCAGGACGGCCGGGTCAGCGGACCACCCGCGCGGCACGCCCAACTGGACGCACTCCGCCGGCTCGACTCCGATCGGGTCGCCATCTACGACCTCGAGAACGAGAACGGCGTACCGATCTACGTCCACGCCAAGGTCTGCATCGTCGACGACACGTGGATGACCTGCGGCTCCGACAACTTCAACCGCCGCTCCTGGACCAACGACAGCGAACTGACCTGCGCAATCGACTCCCCCGAACTCGCCCGCTCCCTGCGCCTTGAGCTCTGGTCCGAGCACCTCTGCACCGAGTCCCCCGACCTCGATCCGCACACCGGCTTCGCGCAGTGGAAGTCCATCGCCGCCGATCTTGACCAGTGGTACGCCGGCAACCAGCAAGGCCCGCGCCCTCCAGGCCGCATCCGAGCCCACCACCCACAGCCTCTGACCCGCACCCAGTCGCTCTGGGCCCCCTGGCTGGCCCGCCACCTCTACGACCCCGACGCCCGCCCACGGGCCGCACGCCGGCAGAACTCCTTCTAGGAGTCTGTGAGGTGTGACACGAGGCGTCACAGTCTCGGGTGCTGCGGGGTCGTATGTATGAGGAGGGCCGAATCATGCATGGTCCCTGGAGCAATCTGCGAGCGCGAGTATTTCCTGATCACTGGTCGCTGCTGTTCGGCCAGATCGCCTTCTACAGCTTCGTTGTGGTGACGCTCACCGGCCTCGTTCTGATGGTGCCGTACGAACCGTCGGTCCAGCACGTTGTGTACGACGGCCCGTACACACCACTGCACGGCGTACAAATGTCGCAGGCCCTCGATTCGACGATGTCGATCAGCTTCGAGATGCGCGGTGGCCTGCTGATCCGGCAGATGCACCACTGGGGCGCGCTGATCATGGTGGCGGCGATCCTGCTGCACCTGTTGCGGCTGTTCTTCACCGCCGGGTTCCGCCGGCCGCGGCGACTGAACTGGGTGGTCGTCTTCGGGCTGCTGATCATCACGCTGGGCGCCTGCCTCACCGGTACGTCGCTCCCGGACGACATGGCGTCGGGCACGAGCCTCGCCGTACTCGACGGCGTACTGCAGGCGACTCCGTTCGTGGGTACTCAGCTGTCCGCGCTGCTGTTCGGAGGAGACTTCCCGGGCGACGTGATCGCGCGGTTCTACCCGCTGCACGTCATCGTCCTACCCGCACTGCTTGTTGTGCTCTTCATCGTCAGCGGGGTACTCGCGCTGAGGAACAAGCCGGCGCAGTTCGCCGGCCCCGGGCGAACCGAGGACAACGTGGTGGGAAGTCCGGCGGCTGTCGCCGTGGTCAAGGGCGCGGGCCTGTTCTGCTTCGTGACCGGAGTGGTGGCCCTGATGGCCGCGCTCGCCACCATCAACCCGGTGTGGCTGTTCGGTCCGGCCGATCCGGCGAACACCTCGGCCGGAGTCGGTCCCGCGTGGTACCTGGCCTTCCTCGACGGAGCGCTGCGGCTGGCACCGGGATGGGAGGTCGTGTGGTGGGGCAGGACCATCAGCTTCGCCATCCTGCTCCCGGTTGCGATCTGCACGCTGTTCCTCGCGCTCGTCGGGATCTACCCGTTCATCGAGGAGCGAGTGACCCGCGACCGGCGGGAGCACAACCTGCTCGAACGCCCCCGCAGCAACCCGATCCGCACCGGCATCGGTGTGGCCGGGGTCGTCTTCTACGGCGTCCTCTGGGCCGCGGCCGGCGCCGACACGATGGCCGTCCAGTTCCACCTGTCGGTGAACGCCCTGATCCACCTGTTCCAGGCGTTGCTGATCCTGGGCCCGCCGGTCGCGTTCTCGATCACCCGCCGCCTCTGCCTAAGCCTGCAGCTGCGCGACGCGGAGATCCTCGAACACGGCATCGAGACCGGCCAGATCACCCGCACCCCGGACGGCGGGTACGTCGAGAAACACCGCCCGATCACCGTCTACCGGCGCTTCCACCTCACCCGAAGGTGACCAGCGTCAGACGGAGCGGGTGGCTACCAGGTCGCAGAGGGTGTCGAGGGCTTCCCGGCCGGGGCCTTCGGGGAGCGTGCTGAGGAGCTTGCGGGCGTCGGCGGCACGGCGGCGGACGTCGTCCTCGGCCTGCTGGAAGGACGGGTGGGAGCGGAGCAGGTCCAGCGTCTCGGACAACCGCTCGTCGTCGGAGAGGTCGGAGTCCAGCAGATCCAGCAGCCGGGCGTCCGTCGGATCCGTGGGATCCGCCTGGGCGCGGAAGATCAGGACAGGGAGCGTCGGCACGCCTTCACGGAGATCCGTGCCGGGCGTCTTGCCGGACTGGTCGAACTCGGAGGCGATGTCGAGCAGGTCGTCGGCGAGCTGGAAGGCGACGCCGATCTCCTCGCCGAACGCCCGCAGCGACTCCTGCACTTCCTCCGAGGCACCGGCGTACCGGGCGCCGAAGAGGGCGGACGTCGCGATCAGCGAACCGGTCTTGTCGGCGACCACCGACAGGTAGTGCTTCAACGGGTCCTGGCCTTCGCCGACACCCATCGTCTCGCGGATCTGCCCCTCCACCAGTCGGCCGAAGGTGCGGGCCTGGATCCGGACCGCTTCCGGCCCGAGGTCCGCGACCAGGTCCGACGCCCGGGCGAACAACCAGTCGCCGGACAGGATCGCGACCGAGTTGTCCCAGCGCGCGTTCGCGGTGGACGAGCCGCGGCGCAGCGCCGCCTCGTCCATCACGTCGTCGTGGTGCAGCGTCGCCACGTGCGTGAGCTCGACGACGACCGCCGCCTTCACCACCTCGTCGGAGGTGACGTCAGCGCCGAACTCGGCGCCGAGCAGCACCAGCAGCGGCCGGAACCGCTTGCCGCCGGCAACCATCACGTGCTGGGCGGCCGCGGTGACGAACGGCGCCTCGGACTGGGTCGCGTCGAGCAAGGCCTGCTCGACCCGTTCCAGCCCAGCACGAACCCGGGACTCGAGCGCCGCATCGGCGAACTCGAATCCCAGGCTCTCGGCCGGCAGCGGGGTCGGACTCAACGGATGAACTCACCAGCTCGGGCCGCCAGGTCGAGCACCGGTCCGGGAACCAGACCGAGAACCACCGTGGCGGCGAGACCCAGCGCAACGGCCGAAGTGGTCTGCCAGCCGGGCAGCGCCACGTCCGGCGCGTCGGCCGGCAGGTCGGAGAAGAACATCAGCACGATCACGCGGACGTAGAAGAACGCGGCCACCAGGCTCGACAGGACGGCGACGACGACCAGCGGCCACGCGCCACCCGTCCAGGCCGCGCTGAAGACGGCCCACTTGCCGGTGAAGCCCGCGGTCAGCGGGATACCGGCGAAGGACAGCAGGAAGAACGCGAAGATGCCGGCCAGCAGGGGCGACTTCTTGCCCAGCCCGGCCCAGCGGGACAGGTGGGTCGCCTCGCCGCCGGCGTCGCGGACCAGCGTGACGACGGCGAACGCGCCGATGGTCGGGAAGCCGTACGAGACCAGGTAGAACAGCACCGCCTGGGTCGAGGTGATCCCGTTGTGTACGCCGCTGCCCGCCTGCGCGAGGCCGACGAACGCGGTCAGCAGGAAGCCCGCATGCGCGATCGACGAGTACGCCAGCATTCGCTTCACGTCGGTCTGGGTGATCGCGACGATCGAACCGACCACCATGGTGAGGATCGCGACGATCCACATCATCGGCGCCCAGTCCCAGCGCGTGCCGCCGAGGGCGACGTAGAAGACCCGCATCAGACCGACGAACGCGGCGATCTTGGTGCAGGCCGCCATGAAGCCGGTGACCGGCGTCGGGGCGCCCTGGTACACGTCCGGGGTCCAGGAGTGGAACGGTACGCCGCCGACCTTGAACAGCAGGCCGACACCCACCAGGCCGGTCCCGGCCAGCAGGATCGTGTCGCCGCCGGTCTGGGTGGACAGCGCGTCCGCGATCCCGCCGAGCGACATGGTGCCGGCGTACCCGTAGAGCAGCGCGATGCCGAACAGCAGGAACGCCGACGAGAACGCACCGAGCAGGAAGTACTTCATCGCGGCTTCCTGCGAGATCAGCCGGCGACGACGCGCCAGGCCGCAGAGCAGGTACAGCGGCAGCGAGAAGACCTCGAGCGCGACGAACAGCACCAGCAGGTCGTTCGACGCGGCGAACAGCATCATGCCGCCGACCGCGAACAGGGTCAGCGGGAAGATCTCGGTGTGCTCGATCCGGGCCGCCGTACCCTCCCGCTCGGCCTCGGAGCCCGGTACGGCGGCCGCCTGGCCGGCGAACGCGGACAGGCCGCCGTCGATCGACCGCTCGGCGAACAGCAGCACGCTGATCAGCGTCAGGGCCAGCAGGATCAGCCAGGTGAACAGCGCGGGGCCGTCCACCGAGATCGCACCCTGCGCGGCGATCAGTTCCTTCTTGTCGTTCATCAGGATGCCGGTCAGGACCCCCGACACGACCACGGCGACCACCGTGATCGACAGCTGCACCAGGTGCCGCAAGGACCGGGGCAGGAACGCCTCGACCAGGACGCCGACGCACGCCGCACCGAAGACGACGAGCAGCGGAGCCAGCTCGTTGTACTCGATCTTCGGCGCCGTGAAGTCCGCCAGCGGCAGCAACATCGCGCTCACTTCTGTCCCTCCGTCACGGGGATCTGCGGTGCCTTGTCGGTCACGCCGACCCGCTGCATGGTCGATTCGACCGCGGGCTTGATGATGTCGACCACGGGCTTGGGATAGATACCGAAGCCGATGATCAGGATCACGAGCGGCGCGATCGCGAGCACCTCACGCGGGTTCAGGTCTTTCAGTTTCTCGATCCCGTCGCGGACCGGACCGGTCATCGTGCGTTGGTACATCAGCAGGATGTACAGCGCGGCCAGCACGATACCGAGTACGGCGATCACCGCGATCACCTTGTGCCGGCTGAACGTCCCGGCCAGCACCATGAACTCGGAGATGAACGGCGACAGACCGGGCAGTGCGAGGCTGGACAGGCCGGCGAAGAGGAACGTGCCGGCCAGCACCGGTGCCACCTTCTCGACCCCGCCGTAGTCGGCGATCCGCGCGGACCCGCGCCGGGAGATCAGGTATCCGGCGACGAGGAACAGCGCCGCGGTGGAGAGACCGTGGTTGAACATGTACAGCGTCGACCCGGTCAGGCCCTGCGACGTCAGCGCGAAGATACCCATCACGATGAAGCCGAAGTGCGAGATCGAGGTGTACGCGATCAGCCGCTTGATATCGGTCTGCCCGATCGCCAGCAGCGCGCCGTACAGCACCGAGATCAGCGCGAGCACCAGCACGACCGGGGTGGCCCACTGGGACGCGTTCGGGAACAGGCCCAGGCAGAACCGGATCATCCCGAAGGTGCCGATCTTGTCCAGGATGCCGACCAGCAGCACCGACGTACCCGGCGTCGCCTCACCGGCCGCGTCCGGCAGCCAGGTGTGGAACGGCACCATCGGCGCCTTCACCGCGAACGCGAACATGAACCCGAGGAACAGCCAGCGCTCGGTGTTCTGGCTCATGTCCAGCTTCACCATGTCGGACAGCAGGTACGACGGCGCGCCGTGCTTGGCCGAGACGACGTACAGGCCGACGACCGAGGCCAGCATGAGCAGACCGCCGAGCAGCGAGTACAGCAGGAACTTCACCGCGGCGTACGAACGCTGCGGGCCGCCGAAGCCGCCGATCAGGAAGTACATCGGGATCAGCGTGGCCTCGAACAGCACGTAGAAGAGGAACACGTCGGTCGCGGCGAACACGCCGATCGACAGTGCCTCCAGGCCGAGGATCCAGGCGAAGAAGGACTTCTCCGACCAGCGGCCGTTCTGGGCGTCGTTCCAGGACGCGATGATCACGATCGGCGACAGCAGCGCGGTCAGCACCACCAGCACCACGCCGACACCGTCGAGGCCGAGCGCGTAGTGCGCGCCGAAGGCCTTGATCCAGGTGTACGTCTCGGCGTAGTCGTCGGCGCCGTTGCGGTGGTAGCCGATCGCAACGATCACGGTCAGCACCAGCGTGACGAGCGAGAACCCGAGCGCGATCTGCTTGGCCAGCAGGCCTTTCGCCTTGGGCACCAGCATCGTCGCGACGGCCCCGACGAATGGCAGGAGCAGTAACAGGGTCAGCCAACCGATGTTCACGACAACCTCACCGCGAGGAGGGCGACGACCACGAATGCGGCGCCGAAGACCATGCTGAGTGCGTACGAACGGACGAAGCCCGTCTGGAACCGGCGGAGCCGGCCGGACAGTCCGCCGAAGAGTGCGGCCAGGCCGTTGACCAGGCCGTCGACGCCCCGGTTGTCGAGCCAGACCAGGGTCCGGGTCAGGTACTGGCCCGGGCGCATGAAGAGAGCCTCGTTCAGCGCGTCGCCGTACAGGTCACGGCGCGCGAACGTGGTGATCGGCGAGCCGGCCGGCGCCTCGCGCGGGATGTCCCGGCGGTACATCAGCACCGAGATCGCGATGCCGACGGCAACGACCACGAGCGTGATGATCGTCATCACGGTCGCACTCAGCCGAGCGTGCTCCTCCTCGTGACCGACGATCGGGGTCAGCCAGTCGACGATCCAGTGGCCGGCGAAGTACAGCGCACCGCCGCCGAGGGAGAGCGCGGCCAGGATGATCAGCGGCCACGTCATCACCTTGGGCGACTCGTGCGGGTGCACCTCGTCGTCCCAGCGCTTCTTGCCGAAGAACGTCATCATCATCACCCGCGTCATGTAGAACGCGGTGATACCGGCGCCGAGCAGCGCGCAGAGCCCGATCACGATGTTGTCCGCGAACGCGGCCTCGATGATCTTGTCCTTGCTGAAGAAGCCGGCGAACGGCGGGATGCCGAGGATCGCCAGGTAGCCGAAGCCGAACGTCACGAAGGTGACCTTCATCGCCGTCCGCAGGGCTCCGTAGTGGCGCATGTTCACGTCGTCGTTCATGCCGTGCATGACCGATCCGGCGCCGAGGAACATGTTGGCCTTGAAGAAGCCGTGGGTGAGCAGGTGGAAGATCGCGAACACGTACCCGGCCGGGCCGAGGCCGGCGGCCAGCATCATGTAGCCGATCTGGCTCATCGTCGAACCGGCCAGCGCCTTCTTGATGTCGTCCTTGGCGCAACCGATGATCGCACCGGCGAGCGCGGTGACCGTACCGACGATCACCACCGCGGTGGAGGCGGCGTCGGACTGCTCGAAGATCGCGTGCGAGCGGACCACCAGGTAGACGCCCGCGGTGACCATGGTCGCCGCGTGGATCAGCGCCGACACCGGGGTCGGGCCTTCCATCGCGTCCAGCAGCCAGGACTGCAGCGGCACCTGCGCGGACTTGCCGCAGGCGGCCAGCAGCAGCATCAGGCCGAGCAGCGTGGCCCAGGTCTTCGACAGGTGCTCGGCGCCGGCGTTCACGGTGCCGAAGGCCGAGGAGCCGAACAGCGCCCACATGCTCATCACCGCGAGCGAGAGGCCGATGTCACCGACCCGGTTCACCACGAACGCCTTCTTCGCGGCGACCGCTGCCGTCGTCTTGTACTGCCAGAAGCCGATCAGCAGGTACGACGCCAGGCCGACGCCCTCCCAGCCGACGAAGACCAGCAGGTAGTCGGCGGCCAGCACCAGCAGCAGCATCGAGGCGATGAACAGGTTCAGGTACCCGAAGAACCGCCGCCGGCGCTCGTCGTGCTCCATGTAGCCGATCGAGTAGATGTGGATCAGCGAACCCACACCGGTGATCAGCAGCACGAACAGGATCGACAGCGGGTCGATCAGCAGGGTGAAGTCGACCGTGATGTGGCCGACCGAGAACCACTCGAACAGCTTGACCGTCTCGGACCGCTCGCCGTCGGCCTTGCCGCGCATCTGGAAGAACAGCACGACGCCGAAGGCGAAGGAGATCAGCGGCGCCAGCGTGCCCAGCAGGTGACCCCATGCGTTGGTGGCCTTGCCACCGAGCAACAGGATCGCCGCGGACACCGCCGGTACCGCGACCAGCAGCCACGTCAGCTCATGACTCATCGGTGCTTACCTCAGTACTTGAGCAGGTTGGCGTCGTCGACCGAGGCCGAGCGACGGGTGCGGAAGATGGCCATGATGATCGCCAGCCCGATCACGACCTCGGCCGCGGCCACCACCATCACGAAGAAGGCGGCGATCTGACCGTCGAGGTTGCCGTGCTGGCGGGCGAAGCTGACGAACGCGAGGTTGGTCGCGTTCAGCATCAGTTCGACGCACATGAAGACGACGATCGCGTTCCGGCGTACCAGCACGCCCAACGCGCCGATACTGAACAGGATCGCCGCAAGCACGATGTAAGGCTCGGTGCTCACTTGTCGTCCTCCTCTGCCGGGTACTCGCCTTCGCTGATTTCCCGGACCGTCTCGATCTCTTCGCGCTCCTCGGTTTCGGGGAACACGGTGCCACGTGCCTGGAGCACGCGCGAAACCGAGGTCGGTGCGATCGACCCGTCGGGCAGCAGCGCCGGCGTGTCGACGGCGTTGTGCCGGGCCAGTACGCCGGGGGTCGGCAGCGGACCCGGGTGGATGCCCTGCTCGGCGTACTTGCGGATCCGCTCCTCGGCGTGGTCACGCTGGGTGCGCTTCTTGGTCAGCCGCTCGCGGTGGGCCAGCATCATGGCGCCCATCGCCGCGGTGATCAGCAGCGCCGAGGTGACCTCGAACGCCCAGACGTACTTGCCGAACAGCAGCGCCGCGATCGCCTTCGGGTTCCCGTCCGGCTGCGCGTCGGCCAGCCCGGTCGGGTGCCCGAACGTCGCGTTGCCGACGGCGGCGACCAGCAGTACGCCGAACGCGATGAACGCGATCCCGGCCAGCAGCCGCTGACCGCGGATCGTCTCCACCAGCGAGTCCGAGGCGTCGACGCCGACCAGCATCAGCACGAACAGGAACAGCATCAGGATCGCGCCGGTGTAGACGATGATCTGTACTGCGAACAGGAACGGCGCGTCCTGGGCGGCGTACTGCACCGCGAGGCAGATCATCACGGTCGCCAGCAGTAGCGCCGAGTGCACCGCCTTGCGGACCAGCACCATGCCGATCGCGGCCAGGATCATCACCGGGGCCAGCAGCCAGAACGCGACCTGCGGGCCGGTCACCAGGGTGATCACTTCGCGTCACTCCCCTCGGCCGGTACGGCGGCACCGGTCAGACCGAGGTAGTAGTCCTTCTCGGTCGCGCCGAGCTGCATCTCGTGCGGCGGCTCCTGCATACCCGGCAGCAGCGGCGCCAGCAGGTCCTTCTTCTCGTAGATGAGGGACTCGCGGCTGGTGTCGGCCAGCTCGTACTCGTTGGTCATCGTGAGCGCCCGGGTCGGGCAGGCCTCGATGCACAGACCGCAGAGGATGCAGCGCAGGTAGTTGATCTGGTAGACGCGCCCGTACCGCTCACCCGGCGACATCCGGCCGCCCTCGGTGTTGTCGGCACCCTCGACGTAGATCGCGTCCGCGGGGCAGGCCCACGCGCACAGCTCACAGCCGATGCACTTCTCCAGCCCGTCCGGCCAGCGGTTCAGCTGGTGCCGGCCGTGGAAGCGTGGTGCGGTCGGCTTCTTCTCGAACGGGTACTCCTCGGTGAACACCTTCCGGAACATCGTCCGGAAGGTGACGCCGAACCCGGCTACCGGGTCCCAGAGGGACTCTTTGACACTAGCCACGGGAGGCTGCCCCCGATTTCGTCTCGGACTGTTGAGTGGTGATCGGTGGTGGGACCGGGAAGCCACCGGCGAAGGCGTCGAATTCCTTGCCGTCGGCAACCTCAGGCTTGTCGTCGTCCTTCGGCTTCTGCGGGACGAACATGCTGATGACCGCGATCACCAGCACCACGGCGGCCGCGACCAGCAGCGTCGTCCGGCTGAAGTTGGTCTCCCGGCCGACCGCGCGGACGGTGGCCACCAGCAGGATCCAGGCCAGCGAGATCGGGATCAGGATCTTCCAGCCGAGCTTCATGAACTGGTCGTAGCGCAGCCGCGGCAGCGTTCCGCGCAGCCAGATGTAGAAGAAGATGAACGCCATCAGCTTGCCCATGAACCACAGCACCGGCCAGTAGCCGGAGTTCGCGCCGTCCCAGATCGAGATCGGCCACGGTGCCCGCCAGCCGCCCAGGAACAGCGTGGTGGCCAGCGCCGACACGGTCGCCATGTTGATGTACTCCGCCAGGAAGAACATCGCGTACTTGATCGAGGAGTACTCGGTCAGGAAGCCGGCCACCAGCTCGCCCTCGGCCTCGGGCAGGTCGAACGGCGCCCGGTTCGTCTCGCCGACCATCGAGATCACGTAGATCACGAACGACGGGAACAACAGGAACGCGTACCACCCGGGCAGCGGGATCGCCGTCCCGAACCAGTGCACGGTCTGGTGCGACTGCGCGGCCACGATCTCCGAGGTGGACATCGAACCGGCGAACAGGAACACGGTCACCAGGGCCAGCCCCATGCCGACCTCGTACGAGATCATCTGCGCGCTCGAGCGCAGACCGCCGAGCAGCGAGTACGTCGAGTTCGACGACCAGCCGCCGAGCACGATGCCGTAGATGCCGATCGAGGCGACCGCCATCACGTACAGCACCGAGACCGGCAGGTCGGTCAGCTGCAGCCGGGTGTAGGTGTCGGTCCAGGGAATCCGCACCGTCGGACCGAACGGGATCACCGCGAAGGTGAGGAAGGCCGGTACGGCGACGATCGCCGGCGCGAGCACGAAGACGAACCGGTCGACGCCCTTCGGCATCAGGTCTTCCTTCAGCATCAGCTTGACGCCGTCGGCCAGCGACTGCAGCAAACCCTGCGGGCCGTGCACGTTCGGGCCGATCCGCTGCTGCATCCGGGCCACGACCCGGCGCTCCCACCAGATGTTGAACAGCGTCAACACCACCAGGAAGACGAAGATGAAGAGGACCTTGATCAGGATCACCCACCAGGGGTCGTGACCGACCCCCGCATCCGGCACGGCGAGTGGGATGGTCATGCGTTCCCTCCGGCGATCGTCACGATCGAGCCATGGTCTGCGTGCAGTGACCGGCGGACGTGGGAGTCGGCCGAGTTGGTCGGCAGCCAGACCACGTTGTCGGTCATCGGGGTGATCACGACCGGCAGCCGGATCGACCCGGCGTCGGTGCTCACCACCAGCTCGTCCCCGTCGGCGACACCTACCCGGCGTGCGGTGGTGAGCGAGATCCGGGCGACCGGCGTCCGCGCGGTCGCGGTCAGGTGCGGCTCACCGTCGCAGGCCCGGCTGTCGTCGATCAGCATCCGCCAGGTCGCGAGCCGGGTGGAGTCGAACGCGCCGAGCGCCGGAGCGGCCTGGTACGTCGGCTCCTGCGCACGGTCGCCGTCCCAGCGGCCGAGCTCGTCGAACTCGCGCTTCGCGCCGTCCGGCGTACTGAACCCGATCGAGCGGCCCATCTCCTGCGACAGCGCGGCCAGCGCGCGGACGTCCGGCATCGCGGTCGGCACCTTGAGCACGACCGGGAACGACCGCTCGCGGCCCTCCCAGTTCACGAAGGTGCCGGACTTCTCCACCGGCGGTACGACCGGGAAGACCACGTCGGCGTACTCGGTCACCTGGGAGTTGCGGACCTCGAAGCTGACCACGAACGGCGCCGTCTCGAGCGCGGCCAGCGCCGCGGCCGGGTCGGGCAGGTCGTCGATCTCGACACCCGCGACGACCAGCGCCTGCAGCGATCCGGAGTTGGCGAGGATCTCGGTCAGGTCCTTGCCGGTCTCGGCCGGCAGGTGCTCCACGTCCCACGCGGCCTGCAGGTCGACCCGCGCCTGCGGATCGGTCACGAGCCGGCCACCGGGCAGCAGACCCGGCAGGCAGCCGGCCTCGAGCGCGCTCCGGTCACCCGCACGGCGCGGGATCCAGGCCAGCTGCGCACCCGTGTCGAGCGCCAGCCGCAGCGCGGCCGAGTACCCGCCCGGGACGCTCGCCAGCCGCTCGCCGACGACGATGATCGAGTCCGTACCGAGCGCGGCCCGGGCAGCTGCCCCGGCCTCACCGGCGTTACCGAGATCCCCGAGTACGGCGGCCTCGGTACCGGGCGACGTCAGTACGGCGACGCCGTCCAGCTTCTCGATCCCGCGCGAGCGGTGCGCCGCGACCGTGAACACCTTGGTCCCGTGCGTCCGGACGCCCTTACGGACCCGGAGGAAGACCGACGCTGCCTCTTCCTCGGGCTCGAACCCGGCGAACAGCACGGTGCCGGCGTTCTCCAGGTCGGTGAACGTCGTACCCAGACCCGTGCCGGCCACCGCGGCGGCGAGGAAGTCCGCCTCTTCCGCGGAGTGCGGCCGGGCCCGGAAGTCGATGTCGTTGCTGCCCAGGGCGACCCGCGCGAACTTCGAGTACGCGTAGGCGTCCTCGAGGGTCAGCCGGCCGCCGGTCAGCACCGCCGCGTTGCCGCGGGCCGCGTTCAGCTTGCCGGCCGCGAAGCTCAGCGCCTCCGGCCAGGACGCCGGCCGCAGCTCGCCGTCCTCGCGGATCATCGGGTGGGTCAGCCGGTCGCCGGTGGTCGCGTACTGGAATGCGAACCGGTCCTTGTCGGAGATCCACTCCTCGTTGACCTGCGGGTCGTCGCCGGCCAGCCGGCGCATCACCTTGCCGCGCCGGTAGTCGATCCGGATCGCCGCACCGGACGCGTCGTGCTCGGCCACCGACGGCACCGACACCAGGTCGAACGGCCGCGAGCGGAACCGGTACGCCGCACTCGTCAGCGCACCGACCGGACAGATCTGGATCGTGTTGCCGGAGAAGTAGCTCTCGAAGGGCTCCTTCTCGTAGATACCGACCTGCTGCAGCGCGCCGCGCTCGATCAGCGCGATGAACGGGTCACCGGCGATCTGCTCGGAGAACCGGGTGCAGCGCGCGCAGAGGATGCAGCGCTCGCGGTCCAGCAGCACCTCGGCCGAGATGTTGATCGGCTTCGGGTAGGTCCGCTTGATCCCGTGCGACTCGTGGAACCGGGATTCGCCGCCGCCGTTGGACATCGCCTGGTTCTGCAGCGGGCACTCGCCGCCCTTGTCGCAGACCGGGCAGTCCAGCGGGTGGTTGATCAGCAGGAACTCCATGTTCCCGTGCTGTGCCTTGTCGGCCACCGGCGAGCTCACCTGGGTGCGGATCACCATGCCGTCGGCAACCGTCAGCGTGCAGGACGCCTGCGGCTTCGGCATACCGCGGCCGTTACCCGCGTCGGTGACCTCGACCAGACACTGCCGGCAGGCACCGACCGGGTCGAGCAGCGGGTGGTCGCAGAACCGCGGGATCTGGATGCCGATCTGCTCGGCGGCCCGGATCGCCAGGCTGTTCTTCGGAACCTTGACCTCGATGTCGTCGATGGTCACGGTGACCAGGTCGGTCCGCTCCACCTCCGACCCGGCCGGCGGGTTCGCTTGGATCGTCATGCGCTAGCTCCAGCGGTCGCGAAGACAGTGCTTGCCATCGGGTCGAACGGGCAGCCGCCGTTCTCGAAGTGCGCCAGGTACTCGTCCTTGAAGTGCTGGATCGAGCTGGTGATCGGCGCGGTCGCACCGTCGGCCAGCGCGCAGAACGAGCGGCCGGTGATGTTCTCGCACAGATCGAGCAGCGTGACCAGGTCTTCCTCGGTGCCGTTACCTGCTTCGAGGCGCTCGAGGATCTGCACCAGCCACCACGTGCCCTCACGGCAGGGCGTGCACTTGCCGCAGGACTCGTGCTTGTAGAACTCGGTCCACCGCAGTACGGCGCGGACCGCGCAGACCGAGTCGTCGAAGATCTGCAGGGCCTTGGTGCCCAGCATCGACCCGACCGACCCGACGCCCTCGTAGTCCAGCGGCACGTCGAGGTGCTCGGCCGTCAGCAGCGGCGTGGACGAACCACCCGGGGTCCAGAACTTCAGCGTGTGGCCCTCGCGGACGCCGCCGGCGAGGTCGATCAGCTCGCGCAGCGTGATCCCCATCGGGGCTTCGTACTGGCCCGGGCGGACGACGTGCCCGGACAGCGAGTACAGCGTCATGCCCTTGGACTTCTCGGTGCCCATCGAGCCGAACCAGTCCGCGCCGTTCTTGATGATGGCGGGAACCGACGCGATCGACTCGACGTTGTTGATAACAGTGGGGCAGCCGTACAGGCCCGCGACCGCGGGGAACGGAGGGCGCAGACGAGGTTGACCGCGACGTCCTTCGAGCGAGTCCAGCAGCGCCGTCTCCTCGCCGCAGATGTAGGCGCCGGCGCCGGCGTGCACGACCACGTCGAGGTCGTAGCCGGTGCCGAGGATGTTCTGGCCGATGAAGCCCGCGTCCTTGGCCTCCTGCACGGCCTGCTGCAGCCGGCGGATCACGTGCAGAACCTCGCCGCGCACGTAGATGAACGCGACCGACGCGCGGATCGCGTACGACGCGATGATGACGCCCTCGACCAGCGTGTGCGGCGAGGCCATCATCAGCGGGATGTCCTTGCAGGTGCCCGGCTCGGACTCGTCCGCGTTCACGACCAGGTACTTCGGCTTCGGGTTGTCCTGCGGGATGAACGACCACTTCATCCCGGTCGGGAAGCCCGCGCCACCACGGCCGCGCAGACCGGAGTCCTTGACGGCGGTGACGACATCGGCCGGCTGCATCCCGAGCGCCGTACGGAGGGCGTCGTACCCGCCGGAGCGCTGGTACGACGACAGCTGCCAGGACCTGATCTGGTCCCAGTTGTCGGACAGCACCGGGGTCAGCGTGTCAGTCATGGTCAGCCCTCCTTCTGGGTGTCGGCGTTGGCGGAGCCGCCGGGGGCGGTCCAGTTGCGTTCGCGGGCCAGCCGGAGACCGGCCAGCGACGCCTTACCGCCGGTCGGGCCCTCGTCGGCGCGACCGTCGGAGAAGCCGGCCAGCACGCGCTCAGCCTCGCGCCAGGTGCAGATCGTGGCGCCACGCGGCGACTTGACCTCGTTGCCCTCGCGCAGGTCGTCGACCAACTGGGTAGCGGTCTCCGGCGTCATGTCGTCGAAGAACTCCCAGTTCACCGTCATCACCGGCGCATAGTCGCAGGCGGCGTTGCACTCGATGTGCTCGAGGGTGATCTTGCCGTCCTCGGTGGTCTCGTCGTTGCCGACGTCGAGGTGCTGCTTGAGCCGGTCGAAGATCAGGTCGCCGCCCATCACCGCGCACAGCGTGTTCGTGCAGACGCCGACGTGGTAGTCGCCGACCGGGCGGCGCTTGTACATCGTGTAGAAGGTCGCCACCGCCGACACCTCGGCACCGGTCAGCCCGAGCAGGTCGGCGCAGATCTCGATGCCTTCCGGGGTGACCCGGCCCTCGACCGACTGCACCAGGTGCAGCATCGGCAGCAGCGCCGACTGGGCCTGCGGGTACCGCGCCATGATCTCGCGCATCTCCGCGATCGTGGCGTCGGTGATCTTCGAGTCACCGGTGCTGTACGGCACCGGCTTGTCGGTAGCAGTCGCGTGGTTCTCGGCCATTTAGCGGTCCACTCCACCCATCACCGGGTCAAGGCTGGCGACGGCGACGATCACGTCGGCGACCTGGCCGCCCTCGCACATGATCGGCATCGCCTGCAGGTTTGCGAAGGACGGGTCACGGAAGTGCACCCGGTACGGCTTGGTGCCGCCGTCGGAGACGACGTGTGCGCCGAGCTCACCGCGCGGCGACTCGATCGCCACGTAGGCCTGGCCGGCCGGCACCCGGAAGCCCTCGGTGACCAGCTTGAAGTGATGGATCAGCGCTTCCATCGACTCGCCCATGATGTGCTTGATGTGGTCGAGCGAGTTGCCCATCCCGTCGGCGCCGACGGCCAGCTGGCTCGGCCAGCCGATCTTCTTGTCGGCCACCATCACCGGCTGGCCTTCCATCTTCTCCAGCCGGTCGGCGCACTGCTCGACGATCTTCAGCGACTCGTGCATCTCCTGCAGCCGGACCCGGAACCGTCCGTACGAGTCCGAGCTGTCCCAGGTCGGTACGTCGAAGTCGTACGTCTCGTAACCGCAGTACGGCTGGGTCTTGCGCAGGTCCAGCGCGTAACCGGTCGAACGCACCGTCGGGCCGGAGATGCCGAGTGCCATGCAGCCGGCCAGGTCCAGGTAGCCGACGTTCTGCAGCCGCGCCTTGAAGATCGGGTTGGCGTTGCAGAGCTCGGCGTACTCCTTGAGGTGCTTGTTCATCCAGGTGATGTACTCGCGGATCTTGTCCAGCGCACCCGGCGGCAGGTCCTGCGCGACACCGCCCGGGCGGATGAACGCGTGGTTCATCCGCAGGCCGGTGATCAGCTCGAACAGGTCGAGGGTCTTCTCGCGCTCGCGGAAGCCGATCGTCATTACGGTCAGCGCGCCGATCTCCATACCGCCGGTGGCGATACAGACCAGGTGGCTGCTGATCCGGTTGAGCTCCATCAGGAGCACCCGCATCACGTTGGCCTTGTCCGGGATCTCGTCCTCGATCCCGAGCAGCTTCTCGACCGCGAGGCAGTACGCCGCCTCGTTGTAGAACGGCGACAGGTAGTCCATCCGGGTGACGAACGTGACGCCCTGCACCCAGGAGCGGAACTCCATGTTCTTCTCGATACCGGTGTGCAGGTAGCCGATGCCGCAGCGGGCCTCGGTCACCGACTCGCCCTCGAGCTCGAGGATCAGCCGGAGCACACCGTGCGTGGACGGGTGCTGCGGGCCCATGTTGACGACGACGTGCTCTTCCGGCTCGTCACCGAGACCGGAGACGACCGAGTCCCAGTCCTGACCGGTGACGGTGAAGACCTTGCCCTCGGTGGTGTCCCGGGTCGTCGCGTACGGATCTGTTGTGGTCATTAGTTGTACGACCTCCGCGTGTCGGGCGGTGGGATGACAGCGCCCTTGTACTCGACGTCGATACCGCCGAGCGGGTAGTCCTTGCGCTGCGGGTGGCCCGGCCAGTCGTCGGGCATCTGGATCCGGGTCAGCGCCGGGTGTCCGTCGAAGACGATGCCGAAGAAGTCCCAGGTCTCGCGCTCGTGCCAGTCGTTGGCCGGGTAGACCGAGACGATCGACGGAACGTGCGGGTCCGCGTCGGGCGCCGACACCTCCAGCCGGATCCGGCGGTTGTGCGTGATCGACAGGAAGTGGTAGACGGCGTGCAGCTCGCGGCCGGTCTCCTCGGGGTAGTGCACCCCGCTGACACCGGAGCAGAACTCGAACCGCAGCGCCTCGTCGTCGCGCAGGTGCTGGCAGACGTCGACCAGGTGCTCACGCTTGATGTGCAGCGTCAGCTCGTTGCGGTCGACGACGACCTTCTCGATCGCACCGTCACCGACCAGCCCTTCGAGGCGGTCGACGGCGCCGTCGAACCAGGAGCCGTACGGCTTCGGCGTACTGCCGGGCAACGCGATCTGGCGCTTGAGCCGGCCGAAGCCGGAGGTGTCACCGGTACCTCGGACACCGAACATGCCCTCGCGCTGCTCGATGACCTCGGCCTGCGGCGTCTGCGCATCACTGGCGGCCGACGTCGCCGGCAGGTTCTCCGGTTGGGTGTCGCTCACCGAAGCAGCCCCTTCATCTCGATCGTCGGCGCGGCGACCAGGGCCGCGGCCTCCTGCTCGGACTGCAGCGCCTTCTTGTGCGCGCCGAGCTTCATGTGCTGGATCTGGTCGTGGATCTTCAGGAACGCGTCCAGCAGCATCTCCGGCCGCGGCGGGCAGCCGGGCAGGTACATGTCGACCGGTACGACGTGGTCGACGCCCTGGACGACCGCGTAGTTGTTGAACATGCCGCCCGACGACGCGCACACGCCCATCGCCAGCACCCACTTCGGGCCGGGCATCTGGTCGTAGATCTGGCGCAGTACCGGAGCCATCTTCTGGCTCACCCGGCCGGCCACGATCATCAGGTCGGCCTGCCGCGGCGACGCCCGGAAGACCTCCATGCCGAACCGGGCCGCGTCGTACCGCGGCGCGCCGGTCGTCATCATCTCGATCGCGCAGCAGGCCAGCCCGAAGGTTGCCGGCCACAACGACGCCTTACGCATATAACCCAGCAGGCCCTCGACCGTGCTCAGCAGTACGCCGGCCGGAAGCTGTTCTTCAAGACCCATGTCAGTCCCACTCCAGTCCGCCACGACGCCACACGTACGAGTACGCGATGAAGACGGTGACGATGAAAATGACCATCTCGACCAGCCCGAACAGTGCCATCTGGTCGAAGGCCACCGCCCACGGGTAGAGGAAGACGATCTCGATGTCGAACACGATGAACAGCATCGCGGTGATGTAGTACTTCACCGGGAAGCGCCCACCACCGACCGGCTGTGGGGTCGGCTCGATGCCGCACTCGTAGGAGTCCAGCTTGGCCCGGTTGTAGCGCTTCGGGCCGACCAGCGCGCTCACGGTGATGCTGCCTGCGACGAAGAGCGCCGCGAGCACACCAAGAGCGAGAATCGGTGTGTAGGGGTGCATCGCTGGGTGCTCCCTCCTTCAGCCGGTTGATTCTGTCGATCGGGTCAGCCCGGGATTACCAGGACTGTGTTATCAGTAGCGCAGTGGCTCAGCTCACTCGCCCCGCCGGTTACGCGGCCGGTGCGAGCTTCGTGAGACCGTTGATGATCTTGTCCATCACGTCCCCGTCCCGCGGGTCGGTGAGGTTCGCGAGCAACTTCAAGGTGAACTTCATCAGCGTGGTGCGCGGCAGACCGTACTTGGTGCACAGCCGCATCACCTCCGGATTTCCGATCAGCTTCACGAAGATCCGGCCGAGCGTGTAGTAGCCGCCGTACTCCTGCTTCAGCGCCTTCGGGTACGCCGTCAACGCGCGCTCCCGCTGGTTCGGCTGCCGGCGCAGTGCCTGGGCGGCGACCTCGGCGGCGAACGCCCCGGACTCCATCGCGTACGGGATGCCCTCGCCGTTGAACGGGTTGACCATGCCGCCGGCGTCGCCGAGCAGCATCAGGCCGCGGGTGTAGTGCGGCTGCCGGTTGAAGCCCATCGGCAGGGCCGCGCCGCGGATCGGGATGGTCTGGAACTCGTCGCGGAACTGCCACTCCTCGGGCGTGTTCTTCAGCCACGCCTTCAGCAGGTCGGCGTAGTCGACCTTGCCGAACGCGTCCGAGGTGTTCAGGATGCCGAGGCCGACGTTGACCGTGCCGTCGCCCATCCCGAAGATCCAGCCGTACCCGGGCAGCAGCACCTTCCCGCCGGGCTGCTTCGGGTCGTCGGCCCACAGTTCCAGCCAGGACTCGAGGTAGTCGTCGTTGGTCCGCGGGCTGGTGAAGTACGTCCGGACCGCGACCCCCATCGGCCGGTCGTCACGCTTGTGGATGCCCATCGAGATGCTCAGCCGGGAGGAGTTGCCGTCGGCCGCCATCACCAGTGGCGCCCGGAACTCGACGTCGGCGCCGGCCCGGCGGCCGTTGTCGTCGACCGGCTTCGCGGTGACGCCGACGATGAAGCCGCGGTCGTCGAGGATCGGGCCGCTGACGTTGGTCCGCTCGCGCAGCCGCGCCCCGGCCTTCACGGCCTGACGGGCGAGCATGTCGTCGAAGTCCATCCGGTTGCGGGTCAGGCCGTAGTTCGGGTGGCTGGCCAGATCCGGCCAGTCGAGCTGCAGCTGGTGCCCGGCGCCCTGGATCCGCAGACCGTAGTTGCGGATCCAGCCGGCCTCTTCGGAGATGTCAATGCCCATGTTGATCAGCTGCTTGGTGCCGCGCGGGGTCAGCCCGTCACCGCACACCTTCTCGCGCGGGAACGCGGTCTTCTCCAGCAGCAGCACGTCGAGTCCGGCGTTCGCCAGGTGGTACGCCGCCGCTGATCCGGCGGGCCCGGCACCGACGACGATCACATCGGCGGTCTCCACCTGCTGCGCGCTCGGCACGCTCTGGCTCATCTCGATTCCTGGCCTGGCTGAGGGGGCTGGTGCGCTCGTGAATCGCTTCACGAGCACTCGTCACTTGACAGTCTAGGACTGCCTGACGCGGACACGAAACTCGCCCCAACCCCCTTGCTGGCAAGCAAATTACGCATAATTTCCGTTGCGTAATTAAACAGGCTTCACTCCTCGGTGGATGGCGACCAGGCCGCCGGTCAGGTTGCGCCACTGGACGTGGGTCCAGCCCGCCTCCTGGATGGTCTTGGCCAGCGGCTCCTGCGGGAGCCACGCGCGGGTCGACTCGGCCAGGTACTCATAGGCCTCGGGGTTGCTCGAGACCACCTTCGCGACCGCCGGTACGGCGCGCATCATGTACTCCAGGTACACGACCCGGAACGGCTTCCAGGTCGGATGCGACTGCTCGAGTACGACGAGGCGCCCGCCGGGGCGAGTCACCCGGAGCATCTCCTTCAGCGCGACCGAAACGTCGTTCACGTTCCGTAGCGCCCAGGAGATCGTCACCACGTCGAAGGTGTCGTCGGCGAACGGGAGCCGGAGCGCGTCCCCGGCGATCAGGTCGAGCTCAGGGTGGCGGCGCTTGCCGACCCGGAGCATGCCGACCGAGAAGTCGCACGAGACCACCTCGGCGCCGGCCTCGCGCAGTTTGATGCTGGACGCACCGGTCCCGGCCGCCAGGTCGAGGATCTTCATCCCCTTCCGCGGCGCGATCTCCTTGAACGTCTCCGGTCGCCAGTAGTGCTTCTCCAGACCCATCGTCGCGACCGCGTTGGTCCGGTCGTACCCCTCGGCCACGTTGTCGAACATGGCCGCCACGGCATGCGGTTCTTTGCTCAGGTCTGCGCGCGTCACCTGTCTAGTTCATCACGGGTGAGGCGGTGCGCTGTCCGGCAGGCATACGCTTGCATCTCGTGAGTACATCTCTTGGGAGCCGTCCGGCCGCCGCAACCCGGGGCCGCAGCACGCGCGAGGAGTGGTCCCGTGAGTTTGTCTGAGCCGGTTCGCGACCAGGCTCCGCGCCTGGTGATCCGCAGCCAGGTGGTCGACGACGTGTCCGCGCAGCTGCTGGACCATCTGCCCGCCGAAGGGGGACTCGCCTGGGTCCGGCGGGGCGACGGCCAGGTCGGCTGGGGCGTCGCCGCCCGGCTCGACGTTGCCGGTGGCAACCGCTTCCAGGACGCGATGCGCTGGTGGCAGGAGGTCACGGCGGCGGCAGTGGTGCGCGACGATGTCGGCGTACCAGGGTCGGGACTGGTCTGCTTCGGATCGTTCGGCTTCACCGACCAGGACCCGAGTGTTCTGGTCGTCCCCGAGGTCATCGTCGGCCGTCGCGCCGGGACGACCTGGGTGACGACGGTGTCGCCGGCCAGCTCGTTGCCCGCGCCACCTGAGCTGGTCAAGCACGAGCCGTCGCCGGTGTACGACGTGACGTTCGCGGACGGCGCCCGTACCGGGACCGCGTGGTCGAGCATCGTTGCCGAGGCGGTACGCCGGATCACCGCCGGCGAGCTGGACAAGGTGGTGCTCGCGCGCGACCTGATCGCGATCGCGGAGCAGCCGATCGATCTGCGCTGGCCGCTGCACCGGCTCGCGACGTCGTACCCGAACTGCTGGACGTTCTCCGTAGATGGTCTGATCGGCGCGACTCCGGAGCTGCTGGTGCGGCGGGAGAAGGGGCTGATCACGTCGCGCGTGCTGGCGGGGACGATTCGCCGTACTGGTGACGACGCGCACGACCTGGCGTTGGCCGCGTCGCTGGCGCGGTCGTCGAAGGACCTCGAGGAGCACGAGTACGCCGTACGCTCCGTCGCCGAGGCACTCGAACCGCATTGCAAGTCGATGAACGTGCCGGAGACGCCGTTCGTCCTCCACCTGCCGAACGTGATGCACCTCGCGACCGACGTCGCCGGCGTCGCGAACAACGGCGCGTCCGCTCTCGGCCTGGCGGCTGCACTCCACCCGTCGGCCGCGATCTGCGGTACGCCGACGCCCGTCGCGCGCGACCTGATCGGCGAGATCGAGGGCATGCAACGCGGCCGCTTCAGCGGCCCGGTCGGCTGGATGGACGCATCCGGCGACGGCGAATGGTGCATAGCCCTCCGCTGCGGCCAGGCAGACCCCGAAAACCCCCGCCGCATGCGCCTGTTCGCCGGCGCCGGCATAGTCGCCGGCTCCAACCCCAACGCCGAACTAGCCGAAACCAACGCCAAACTAGTCCCCATGCGAGACGCCCTAGGCGACTGAAGCACGCCCCCGGCGGACAACCGCCCCGCCCCGGCGCGCGACTGATCAGCCCCGCGCGCTCCGCGGCCGCCTCTCCTCGCTCCGCTCCTCGGCGCGACCACTACGCCCGCACCCCACCCACCCCCGGGCTTATCGCCCGGAGCATCCTTTCCGGCTATCGCCGGGGTTTGCGGCTACCGCCGCGTGTGCCGGCTACCGCCGGGATCATTCGGCTACCGCCGGGGTTTGCGGCTGCCGTCGCGCGTGCCGGCTACCGCCGGGGTTCGCGACTGCCGTCGCCTGCGCTGGCTACCGCCGGGATCTTCCGGCTGCCGCCTGGGTTTGCCGCTCTCGCCGCGCTTGCCGGCTATCGCCGAGGCTTCCGGCTGCCGCCGCGTGTGCCGGCTATCGCCGGGATCTTCCGGCTGCCGCCGGTCGTGTGGCTACCGCCGCACTTGCCGGCTACCGCCGAGGCTTCCGACTGTCGCCGGATGTTGCGGCTGCCGCCTGCGGGTGACTACTTGGTCGGCGTTGTGGGATGCGGCGAGCGGGTTGAGAGGTGCTCGTGGACGCAGAAGCGCAAGCCGGGGCGAACAGCGTGCTCGCGGAGCGTCGCCCGGCGTACGCGGACGACTTGCGGCTGACGGCTTGCGGCTGACGGCTGACGGAGTACAAGAGGCTGCGCCGGCTTCAGCCAACCTGCGATCGAGGTGGCTTGAACCGACCGCACCAGCGGGCCGTGGGAGTAGTTGCACGGTCGGCTGAGAACGTATTCGGGGGCGAACTAAGCTGGCTGGGGCGAGCGCCTTAGTGGTTCCGGTGAACGACGCATTGGGAGACTGACAAGTGAAGTTGACGAAGTTCGCGCATGCTTGTGTTCGGTTGGAGAAGGACGGGAAGGTTCTGCTGATCGATCCCGGATCGTTCAGTGAGGATGCGGCGTTCGAGAAGGCTGACGCAATCCTCGTCACGCATGAGCATCAGGACCACCTCGACGTCGACCGGGTCGCCGCGCTCGACGTGCCCGTCTACACCAACGCCGGCGTCGCCGCGCAGCTCACCGCATTAGGCGAGCGCGTGCACGTGGTCGAGGGCGGACAGTCGTTCGAGGCCGCCGGTTTCTCGGTGAGTGCCTACGGCAAGGACCACGCGGTGATCCTGCCCGAGTGGGGCGTGCCCTGCGAGAACATCGGCTTCCTCGTGGACGACGCCGTGTACCACCCGGGTGACTCGTTCACGCAGCCCGACCGCGCCGTACACACCAACCTCGTGCCGATCTCCGGCCCGTGGTTCGCGCTGCCGCCGGCCGTCGAGTACGCGCGGTCGATCAAGGCCCAGCAGACCATCGGCATCCACGACGCGCTGCTCAGCCCGATCGGCCAGAGCATGTTCTCGCGCTTCCTGAACGCCGACGACCGCCCCTACCTCGGCCTCGCCCCGGGCGAATCCACCGAGCTCAGCTGAAACCTCCGCAGGTCCACCACAGTCTCGAACCCGAGCTGCTGGTACACGCGATGTGAATGCGGATTGCCGAGGTCTGTCCGCAAACAGACCTCGGCCGCCCGCAGGTTGTCCGCAAGCTGCCCGGTCAACGCACTCCCGTACCCCCGCCGCCTGTACTCCGGCGGCGTGTAGATCGGCCCCAACCGCACAACCCCACCCCGCACCGGCCGATGCCCCGCCATCGCCACCACAACCCCGCCGTCCTCGAGCACCCACAATCGCGCGCCGTCGATCAACCGCCGCACCTGAGCCCTGACCGCGAATCGACGGGCTGCGGCCGCACTCACCCCGTCGATCGTGGGACCTACCAACGGACGCGGCATCGTCCAACCGCGGAGCTGGTCCTCTTCAGCGATCATCGCGTCCAACCACTCCGCGCACAGCTCGACCTCGTTGGACCCGGCGAGCCGCGCCCGCCCCGAGCTCACCGGCACCTTCAATTCGCCCAGCCGATACAGCCGTACGCCGCCCCGCTCCACAACCTGCTTGCCCACAGCAACAGCCCATGCATCGGCAAAGCCCCCGGCAACTTCACCTTCCCCCTCGACCGCCGACGACTCCGGCGCCACCTCAAGCAACCGCGCAACCAACTCCCCCACCCCGACGACCGCACCGAGCCGAATCCCCCGCGGCTCCCGCGCCACCGCGAACCCGCCATCCGCCGCCTCGACCAGCACACCCCCGGCGTCCAGCTCCTCCAGCAGTACGACGTGCCGGACCGGCTCAATCGAATGCATAACCAACCAGGTCCCGCACACCCCGGAACCCAATGGCCGCATAGATCCGGTTCGACGTCGGATTCGCGAGGTCCGTGAACAAACACACCTCATCACCGGCACCGCGCAACCGCCGACTCACCTCCGCCGTCAGCGCACTCGCATACCCCCGACCGCGGTACTCCGGTGGCGTGTACACCGGACCGATTCGCGCCGCACCGAACACCGGCTCCTGATGACCAACGACACTGACGACCCGCCCGCCGTCCTCCCACACCCACACGCGATCCCGCTCGATCCGCTGCCCGATCCAGCGCCGATCCGCCGCCTCGCCCTCACTCGCATGCCCGGACTCGGCGCGGAAACCCGAGAACATCAGCCCGACCACATCCAGATCGTCCACCGTCGCGAGACGCGGCGCACCATCCGCCTTCTGCTCGACGAACTCACCGAGCTGATGCAGCCGAGCCCGCTCCGTCTCACGGAACGTTCGCCCGGTGCGTACGGCGTACTCCTCCGCGAACAACCGCGCCGAGTCCTCCGGCCCGACCACCCCGATCGCCCGCGGCGAGGCCTCAGCCAGTACGTCGACTACGACCGGTACGAGCTCCACCGGGAGATCAGCAAGGTTGATACCGCGCAACGTCGTACTCAGCACCACGCCGACCACCTCGTCGCCGTCGTGCACCGAGACGAACACGGGCGGCTCGGGGTCGTCCATGATGCCGTGAACGCGGTCCACGATATTGGTCAGGATCGTCGAGTTGCGGACCGGATCACCTTGCAGAAAAGGGAAAACAAGCTCCTTGAACGCGACCGGATCGCTGGTGGTGCGGACGATCATGCTGAGAACTCCATTTCGACGAAGTCGGCGACCGGGCGGTATCCCGCGTGGTGATAGATCGAGTTGGACGTCGGATCGGCGAGGTTCGTGTACAGGCAGGCCTGATTGCCGGCGGAAAGGATCTCGGCGGACACGTGGCTCGTCAGAGCGCCGGCGTACCCGTGCCGCCGGTGCTCGGGCGGCGTGTACACCGGCCCGACGCGGCAGACGCCGAAGACCGGCAGGTGATGAGCGACCATGCTCACCGGTTCCTCGTCGGCCGTCCAGAGCCACAGCCGCCGTTCACGCAGGTGCAGCCTGGACCAGTCCAGGTAGTTCCCCCCGATCTCCTGCGCGAACCCGTCCGCTCCCCACGCGGCCACCAACTCGACGTCATCCGCAGTCATCAGGCGTGGCAGACCGTCCGCCGGCAGCGGCGTCAACCTGTCGAGCTTGTGCAGACGCGCACCCCTGACCTCGGTCGCCCTGCAGCCGAGCCGCGCACACCACCGATCGGCGAAGCGGGCGGCGACAACACGATCGCCCGCCACCCCTGGCACATCCGGCAGCACTTCGAGCAAGGCGTCCGCGACGATCTCGGCGTACTCCGGCCGCAGCGCACCGAGGTACACCAGACGGCCCGGCGCTCGCATCGCAGCGCCTACCACTGCGTCTTCCGGTCCGTCGTGCACCGACACGAAGTACGCCGGCTCGGATCGTGGACTGTCGGCGTGTTCCTGCACGCTGGTCAGGATGATCAGGTGCCGGACCGGATCACCTTGCAGGAAAGGGAATGCGAGATCCCTGTACGCCGAAGCGTCCGACGTGAGCTGCGCTCTCACGTACTGAACTCGACATCGATGAAGTCGGCCACGGGTCGGTAGCCGGCCTCGTGGTAGATCTTGTTGGAGGTCGGGTTGGCCAGGTCCGTGTACAGGCAGGCCTGGTTGCCGTCGGCAAGGATTAGCGCGGAGACATGGCTGGTGAGCCCACCGGCGTACCCGTGGCGTCGGCGCCCCGGCGGCGTGTAGACCGGACCGACGCGGCAGACGCCGAAGAGCGGGAGGTGGTAGCCGACCATGCTCACCGCCTCGCCGTCGACCTCCCACATCCACATCGTCCCCTCCGCCAGGCGAGCGACGGCCCACTCGTGGTGGCCGGTCGACAGCTCTTCCGCGAAACCGTCCTTGCCCCAGGCGGCGACCAGGTCGATGTCGTCGGGGCGCATCGGGCGCGGCGTACCTCCGTCGGCCGAGAGCGGCGTGAAGTCGATGAGCTTGTGCAGCCGGGTGCCGCGCGTCTCCGTCAGGCTTCCGCCGCGCCGCTCGACCCAGCGCTCCGCGAACCGGCGCGCGGCCGGCTTGTCGCCCGCGACGCCGGGGAGTTCGGCGAGGACGTCGGCGTACGCATCGGCGATCGGCTCGGCGAGGTCCTGCTGGAGGGCGCCGAGGTACACACCGCGGCCCGGCGTACGCATCGCCACGCCGATCACGTCCGGGTCGTGCACGGAGACGAAGTACGACGGCTCCGACTCGGCGCGCGCCGTACCGTTCGCGCGCTCGTGGACGTTGCTCATGATGATCGTGTGCAGCACCGGATCCTGTTGCAGGAAAGGAAACACGGTCTGCTCGAACGCCTGCGGATCACTCGTCACCCGGACATCCATGGGCCGGATCGTACGCCTGGAGACACTTGCGGGTCGTCCGGATTTACACTGCGAACATGTCCACCACGCGGTTGTTGCTGCTCGGGGTCGTGCGGATCTTCCAGCCGGCGTACGGGTACCAGCTGCGGCGCGAGCTGATGACATGGAATGTGCAGGCGTGGGCGAACATCAATCCCGGCTCGATCTACACCGGCCTGCGGACGCTCGCCAAGCACGGCTACCTGCTCGAGCTGGAGCAGGACGGGGCGCATCGGCCCGGCCGTACGTCGTACAAGCTGACGTCGGACGGCGAAACGGAGTACTTCTCGCTCCTCCGCGGCATGCTGTGGACCGTCGACGGCTTCCACCCCGACAAGATGCAGGCCGCGCTGGCCTTCCTGTGGTCCCTGCGTCGCGACGAGGTCCTGGTCGCCCTCGAGGCGCGAATCACCCAGCTCGAAGCCTGGCTCAAGTCCCAACCCTTCTCCGAACGCCAGATCCTCGAGGACCCCGGCACCCCCAACCACGTCGTCGAGATGTTCCGCATCACCACCGCCCGCGACAACGGCGAACTCGACTGGACCCGCCAGTTCCACACCCGAATAAAATCCGGCGCCTACGCCTTCGCCGGCGAACCCGCCGACTGGGCCCCCACCCCCGGCATGATCACCCACTGGGGCGAAATCCCCGACCCACCCACCACGTGAATCGCCCGACTGTCCTCAGCTAATCAACATTGACTAGTCAAAGTTGATTAGTCACACTGTCCGCATGATGATCGAAGCTCGTGGGCTGGTGCGGACCTTCAAGACCAAGCGGGGTCCTGTGCAAGCCGTGCAAGGTGTTGACCTGGATGTGGCCGACGGGGAGATCGTCGGGTTTCTCGGCCCGAACGGGGCCGGGAAGACGACCACGATGCGGATGCTGGCGACCCTGATCAAGCCGACCAGCGGGAGCGCGACCGTGGCCGGCTGCGATCTCGCGAAGGACCCGGTCGGCGTACGGCGCGGTATCGGCTACGTCCCGCAGAGCGGGTCCACCCTCCCCGAGGCGATCGCCGGTGACGAGGTCGTCGATCACGCGCGGCTGTACGGCGTACCGAAGGCGAAGGCGTCCGCCGACGGCCAGCGGCTGTTCGAGGAGTTCGATCTGCCCGGCCTCTGGCGCCGGCAGTGCAAGACGCTCTCCGGCGGCCAGCGCAGGCGGCTGGACATCGTGATGGGCCTGATCCACGACCCTAAGCTGATCTTCCTCGACGAGCCGACGACCGGCCTCGACCCGCAGGCACGCGCCAACCTCTGGGAACACATCCGAGGCCTCCGCGACCGCGGCGCGACGATCTTCCTCACCACGCACTACCTCGACGAGGCCGACGCCCTCTGCGACCGGATCCTCGTCATCGACCACGGCAAGATCGTTGCCTCCGGCACTCCGGAGAACCTCAAGCAGCAGGTCTCCGGCGACGCGGTCCGGCTGAGTCTCGCCGACACGACCCAGGCGCCGACCGTGATGAAGATCGTCCGCGAGCTCGACGGCGCGGTCGAGGTCGAGACCGACGCCGACGTGGTCGGTTTCCGCATCCAGCGCGGCGGTTCGGTGCTCCCCGGCCTGCTCCGCTCGATCGATGCCCAGGGCATCGAGTTGCACGGGGTCGAGGTACACCGCCCGACCCTCGACGACGTGTTCCTGACCATGACCGGCCGCTCGCTCCGCGACGAGCACACCCCCGCCCCCACCGACGAGAAGGAAGAAGCCGTCGCATGACTGTCCTGCGTGAGACCTGGATCGTGTTCCACCGGCAGATGCGGCTGTCGCTGCGCAACCCGATGTGGTCGATCCTGATGCTCAGCCAGCCGCTGATGTACCTGTTCCTGTTC
Organism: Kribbella sp. NPDC058693; assembly: GCF_042715335.1. NCBI lineage: Bacteria > Bacillati > Actinomycetota > Actinomycetes > Propionibacteriales > Kribbellaceae > Kribbella > Kribbella sp. NPDC058693. The sequence goes on along the minus strand of NZ_JBHXSQ010000003.1, from coordinate 289,764 downwards.
GGCCCCCTGCTCAAGCCGCTCACCGCGCAGATCAGTCAGGGCCAGGCCACGAACGCCTACCAGGTGTTCATCCCCGGTCTGATCGTCCAGCTCGGCATGTTCGGCGCGATGTTCGTCGGCTTCGGCCTGATCGCGGAGTACCGCGCCGGCGTGATCGAGGCCGACCGCGTCACCCCGGCATCCCGGATGGCCCTGATGGCAGGCCGCGTACTGCGCGATGTCGTCGTACTCGTCGTCCAGTCCGTCCTCCTGCTCCTCGCCGCGCTCCCACTCGGCCTGCGCGCGCCCTGGGGCGGCGTACTGCTCTCCCTCGTGATCGTCGCCCTCCTCGGCGCGACGTTTGCCTCTCTGTCGTACTCCGTCGCACTCATCACCAAGAGCGAGGACGCGCTGGCCCCGCTGCTCAACGGCATCGCCATGCCGTTGCTGCTGCTGTCCGGCATCCTGCTGCCGATGCAGATCGGTCCGACCTGGCTGCAGCGACTGTCCGACGTCAGTCCGCTCAAGCACGTCGTCAACGGCGTCCGCGCCCTGTTCCGTGGCGACATCAGCAGCTCGGCGTCGCTGTGGGGCCTGTTCTGGGTCGTACTGCTCACAGTGATCGGCCTGACCGTCGGAGCGCGCACTTTCCGTAAGGAGTCCGCCTGACGCTAGGCGCTGTTCATGTAGAGGTCGCTCAGACCTACTAGCGTTTCGCGTATGCGTTCGCCGATGGTCCGTGGGCTGGTCGGCTCTGTCGTCGTTGCTCTGGCCAGTCTGGTGACCTCGGTGGTGCCCCAGTCCTCGTGGGTCGCCAGTCTGCCGATCACCGGCGATCTTCGTCACTCGCTGATCGGCCGGATGATCGGCCTCACGTTCATGGTCGCCGGGCTCGGGCTGATGGCCTGGGCCTGGCTGACCGTGGGCCGCCGGGTCATGGCCGGCGAACGGTTCCAGCTGCTCCGCATGACGGCGTACTGGAGCGCACCGCTCCTGCTGACCCCGCCGCTGTTCAGCCGCGACGCCTGGAGCTACGCGGCCCAGGGCGCGCTGGTCGCCAAGGGCTACAACCCGTACGACGTGGGTCCCGGCGTACTGTCCGGCCACATCATCGAAGCGGTCGACCCGATGTGGATGCAGACACCTGCGCCGTACGGTCCGCTGCCGCTCGCGTACGGCGGACTGGTCGCCCACGTCACCATGAACCCGTACACGCTGATGCTGGCCCACCGCCTCCTCGCCGTACTGGGCATAGTGCTCATCGCCTGGGCCGTACCGCGTCTGGCGAGCGCCTGCCGTGTCGACCCGGCTTTCGCGACCTGGCTGGTCGTGCTGAACCCGATGCTGATCACCCACGGCATCGGTGCGGCCCACAACGACGTACTGATGATCGGACTGGCCTGCAGCGCGTTCGCAGTGGCGCTGACTGGCAGGTGGGGTACGGCGGCTGTCATAGCGGGTGCAGCGGCAGCGGTGAAACTGCCAGGTGGTCTCGTTGTGATCGCCATCGCCGCAGTGATGAGCCCGCTGGCCGGACGGCTGCTCCGGTTCGCCAGTCTGGTGATTGCCGGGGCTGTGTCGGTGCTGACGCTGTTCACGATCGGTGCGCTGACCGGTGTGGGCTCTGGGTGGTTCGGTGCGCTGGATGTGCCCGGACTGGTCCGGTCGCCGTTCTCCATCGCCAATCTGATCGGTATGGCGGCGTCCGGCGTACTCGGCTGGCTGGGTGAGGACACTGCGGCCGCACAGGCGCTGCAGATCGTCCGACTCGTCGGAATGGTCGCTGCGCTCGGGCTGATCGCAGTACTGAGTCTTCGGTCGTCGATCCACTACGCGGCGCGGGCTGTTGGCATCGCACTGCTCGCAGTGGTCGTGCTGGGGCCTAGTGCGCACGACTGGTACTTCCTGTGGTGCCTGCCGTTCCTGGCCGTGGCGCGGCCCGGCCGGAAGCTGACGACGATCATCACGGCGATCAGCCTGATCTTCACGATCGCAGCGCCGCTGAACTCGTCACTGCGCGGCGCGACGATCCCGATCCTGACCACGACGGCGCTGGTGGTCGCCGTAGCGTTGACGCTGCTCAATCACCTCCGCACGCTGCATCCGGAGCGGACGCCGGCGAAGGTGCCTGTTACAGCCGCTTGATCGCGGCCACCATCGCCTCACCCAGCGGACGGTGGTCGTCGCGCGAGACCTTCACCTCGACGACGTCCATGCCGGCGACGGTCGGCGCGAGCGCAGTACGCAGTTGGTCGACCGTCTCGACGCTCACGTACGGCGTACCCGTCGCGGCGCACAATGCGCCCAGGTCCACGTTGTGCGGAGTGCCGAAGACGCGCTCGAAGTGCGTGGCGTGCGTCGGATCGCCCTGCTCCAGCGTCGAGAAGATCCCGCCGCCGTTGTCGTTGACGACCACGATCCGCAGGTCGGGGCGGGCCTCGTCCGGGCCGATGACAAGCCCGTTGCTGTCGTGCAGGAACGCGAGGTCGCCGATCAGCGCGTACGTCGGGCCCGCGTTCGCCAGCGCGGCGCCGACGGCAGTCGAGATCGTGCCGTCGATACCGGCGAGACCGCGGTTGGCGATCGTGCGGATCGGAACGACCGGGGCGAGATCGAGGTCGCGGATCGGGTTCGAGGACGCGACGACGAGCATTCCGTCGGCACCAACGGCCTCGCCGACGAGCGCTGCGACGCGTGGCCCGCTCAGGCCGTCCGCCAGTACCTTGTCGATCTCCGGGCGCGCCAACTCGTCAGCGTGCTGCCACCGCTCGAGCCAGTCGGTCGTGTCGGCGCCGGTGACCTCGAGTCCCGTGACCACGGACCTTGCGCGCCGGGCCGGGTCCGGCCAGAGGCCGGTCGGCGAGACCACGATCATCTCGACCTCCGGCCTGGCCAGCAGCTTCGAGATCGGCCGCGACAACGTCGGGTGGCCGAAGACCAGCACGCGCTCGATCTCCGCGCCCAGAGAGCTTGCCTGTAGCAACAACCGGTACGCGGAGATCACCGCCGACCCGGTCCGTGCCCGGCTCGAAGGCTCTGCGAACAAGGGCCATCGCCCAGCCTCAGCAGCCAGCCGGGCCGCCTGTGAAGCCCCATCACCTGCAACCACTACCGTCCGAGGCCCCGGAGACACGGCAGCCGGACGACCACTCGCCGCATGCACAGCAGTCCACGGTCCAGTGCTGCGCCCGCTCAACGCCTCCGGCCACTCAGGTCCGTCGGTGGGCACGAGGGGCTCTGAGAGCGGGCAGTTGAGCTGCACTGGCCCTGGGTCAGCGGAGCGGGCGCCTGTCGCGTTGGCTACTGCACGTGCGACCTGGGACCGCCAGTACGCCACCTGCCCGATCTCACGGACCGGCGTACCCATCTCGTGGAACAGCCGGACCGCAGAGCCGAACACCTTGATCTGGTCGGTCGTCTGGTTCGCACCGCTACCTCGGAGCGCAGGTGGGCGGTCCGCGCTCAGGACGATCAGCGGGAGCCCGCTGTGCGATGCCTCCAGTACTGCGGGATGCAGGTTCGCCACCGCCGTACCGGACGTGGTGACCACCGGCACAGGCAGACCGCTGCCGCGCATGAGGCCGATGGCGAGGAAGCCCGCCGTACGCTCGTCGATCCGCACGTGCAGCCTGAGCCGCCCGCTGCGATCCGCCTCCGCGAACGCCAACGCCAGTGGCGCGCTCCGGGACCCTGGTGAGACCACCGCTTCCCGTACGCCGTTGCGGATCAGCTCATCGACCACCACAGTCGCAAAAGCCGTGGACGGGTTCATCCCGCACTCCTCACTCGCATCAGGCGTTCTTCCCACACTTTCGTCCGCTCCGCGTCGGCGCGGGCCGCATCCAGCAGGTGTGCATCCGGCACAACTCGCTTCACCGGAAGGAATCCGTCCACCGCAACTAGTGGCTCGGTAACTAGTTCGGATGTGAACATCGAGACCGTCGCCAGACCACACGCGTAAGGAAGCTCAGGCAACGCCGCCGCCAACGCCACACCCGCGGCGATCCCGACCGAGGTCTCCAACGCCGACGACACCACTACCGGCAGTCCGATCTGCTCGGCGATCTCCAGGCACGCCCGGACGCCACCGATCGGCTGCACCTTCAGTACGGCGATGTCCGCGGCGTCGAGCTTCTTCACCAGCAGGGGATCCTCAGCGCGCCGGATCGACTCGTCTGCCGCCACGGGTACGTCGGTACGCCGCCGTACCTCGGCCAGCTCCTCCACGGTCGCGGACGGCTGCTCGACGTACTCCAAGTCGAACCGCCGCAACTCCTTGAGGCTCCGCACCGCCTCGTCGACGGACCATGCGCCGTTCGCGTCGATCCGCACGCGTCCTGTGCCGATCGCGTCCCGTACTGCTTCTACGCGAGCGATGTCGTCGGCCAGTGTCTCGCCGGGCTCGGCGACCTTCACCTTCGCCGTACTGCAGCCGCTTGCTCGCACGATCTCCGCGGCCTTCTCGGGGCCGATCGCGGGCACGGTGCAGTTGACGGGGACGCGGTCGCGCACCGGCGCCGGCCAGCCCAGCTCGGCGGCCTCATGGGCCGCGCGTAACCAGGACACGCAGGTCGCGTCGTCGTAGTCGAGGAACGGACTCCACTCCGCCCAGCCGGCCGGCCCTTCGAACACCATGCCCTCGCGGACCGTGATGCCGCGGAACTTGTTCTTCAGCCCGATCGAGTACGTGATCACCGCACGCCCTCCAGCAACCCCTGCCGATCAACCTTGCCCGAGGCAAGCATCGGCAACGCGTCCAGCCTGATCACGTCCTGCGGAGCCCATGCCCGAGGCAACGTCCCGCTCACCCAGTTCCGCAACTCGTCGCGCCCGACGTCTGAACCGACTACGAAGGCGACCACGCGCGTCCCCCACTCCGCGTCCGGAACTCCGAGGACCACGGCGTCCTTCACCGACGGATGTTCGAGCAGGCGTGCTTGCACCGTGGTCAGCGTGACGTTCACCCCACCGGAGATCACCACGTCGTCGACCCGGCCGACGACCCTTAACCGGCCGTCCATCAGCTCGCCCCGGTCCTGCGTCCGGAACCAGCCGTCCTTCAGCACCTCAGCCGTCAACTCCGGCCGCAGGCGATACCCGGAGAACAGCGTGCTCCCCTTGATCAGGATCCGCTGATCGCCATCGAGCGAGATCGACGTCCCGTCCAGCGGCACCCCGGCGTACACACAACCGCTCCCGGTCTCGGTCATCCCGTACGCCGGAATCGCCGTGACCCCCGCCTCCGCCGCCTTCAGCTTCAACGGCTCCGGGGTCGACGCCCCGCCGATGATGATCGCGTCGAACGACCGCAGCGCATCCGCGTCCGTCTCCAGGTACCGCGCCAACTGCGTCGGCACCATCGCCGTGTACCGGCGCGTGCCCGTCATCGCCGCAGCGCTGTCGGTGAAGCTCTCGCCGAGCATCACCGGCGTCGTACCCGCGACCAGCGATCGTGTGAGGATCTGCAACCCGCCCACGAAGTACGGCTTCATCGGCAGCAGCCACTGTCCCGGGCCGCCGAGCCGATCGTGGGTCGCGTGCGCGGACGCGATCAGCGCTTCCCGGGACAGCAGCACTCCCTTCGGCTCACCGGAGGAACCCGATGTGGTCAGCACCACAGCGCATCCGTCCTCCAGCGGCCGCTCCGGCGCCGCAGCCTGCTCGACCCGGGCCGCCCCGGCCGCATCGTTCGGCAGCGGCGCGAACGGCGTACCGCTGCCGTCCAGCACACCGGCAAGCGCCGCCAACACCTCATCCGGCGTCCCCGGAACCAGCCGCAACCTAGCCATAACAACCCGAGCGTACGGCCCGCCGCCCGGACGTCCGCTCACGGCTCGGCCATCCGCCGACCGGCCCGCTTCCCGCGTTCGGACTCGCGGCTGACAGAATCGATGGTCATGGCCACCCCTGCCCAGTGGATCGAAGGCGCCCGCCCCCGCACCCTGCCCGCCGCGATCTCCCCTGTCCTCGTCGGAACCGGCGCGGCCGCGTACCTGGACGGCTTCGTCTGGTGGAAGGCGCTGCTGGCCCTCGGCGTCGCGCTGGCACTGCAGATCGGTGTCAACTACGCCAACGACTACAGCGACGGCATTCGCGGCACCGACGAGAACCGCGTCGGCCCGCTGCGGCTGGTCGGCTCGAAGGTCGCCTCCCCCGGCCAGGTCAAGACCGCCGCCTTCACCTGCTTCGGCATCGGCGCCGCACTCGGCATCGTCCTCGCCGCGACCACCACGTGGTGGCTCCTGGTCGCCGGCGCCGCCTCTCTCCTCGGCGCGTGGTTCTACACCGGCGGCAAACGCCCGTACGGCTACCGCGCGCTCGGCGAGGTCAGCGTGTTCCTCTTCTTCGGCCTGGTCGCCGTCCTCGGTACGACGTACGCCCAAGCCGAAACCATCACCTGGCCCGCCGTCGCAGGCGCCGTCTCGGTCGGCTCGATCGCGTGCGCCCTCCTGGTAGCCAACAACCTCCGCGACATCCCCACCGACTCCGTCACCGGCAAACGCACGCTTGCGGTCGTCCTGGGCGCACCGCGCTCCCGCCAGCTGTACGCCGCCCTCGTAATCCTGGCCTTCGTCCTAGCCGCCGTCTCCGTCATCGCCACCCCCTGGACCCTCCTCGCCTTCATCGCCGCACCCCTCGCATTCAAGTCGATCCGGGTCGTCCTGAGCGACGCGGTCGGCCCCGCCCTCATCCCAGTCCTCAAGGGCACCGGCCAAACCGAACTCCTGTACGCCGTAGGCCTAGCCGTCGGCCTCGCGCTCGGCGGATAAGACTCCATCCCACGCACGAACTGTGCTGACGGCTGACTGCGACCAGCCCACGCGTGCTACGCAGCCGGGGGCTGACCACACTCCCCCATCACCACGCTCCCCCATCACCACACTCCCCCATCACCACACTCCCCCATCACCACACTCCCCCAAGAACCCCAGTTACTCCGGTTCGGTCCAGTTGCCGGTTCGGGCGAAGGTTTCCAGGGTGGTGGTGTATGGCGTGATGTCGATTCCGCTGGTGCGTAGCCAGGCGTCGTCGTAGTACGTGTTGCCGTAGCGTTCGCCGCTGTCGCACAGGAGCGTGACGATGCTGCCGCGCGCCCCCGTACGACGCATCTCGGCGGCCAACCGCAACGATCCCCACAGGTTCGTCCCAGTAGACCCGCCAACGAGTCGACCAGTGACCCGGGAACAGAACCGCATCGCAGCAATCGACGCCGCGTCCGGCACCGAAATCATCCGGTCGACGACGCCCAGTACGAACGACGGTTCGACCCGCGGTCGGCCGATGCCCTCGATGCGGGACGGGCGGCCGGTGGAGAACTCGTGGTCGCCGGCTTCGAAGGCGGGGAAGAACGCGGAGTTCTCCGGGTCGACCACCGCTACCGACGTGTCGTACCGCTGGTAGCGCACGTACCGGCCGATGGTCGCCGAAGTACCGCCGGTCCCGGCGCCGACCACGACCCAGGTCGGGATCGGGTGTTGTTCGAGGGACAGCTGCCCGAAGATCGACTCGGCGATGTTGTTGTTGCCGCGCCAGTCGGTCGCACGCTCGGCGTACGTGAACTGGTCCATGTAGTGCCCGCCGGTCTCCTCGGCCAGGCGCTTGGCCTCGCCGTAGATCTGGCCGGAGCGTTCGACGAAGTGGCAGCGGCCGCCGTAGAACTCGATCAGCTCGACCTTCTCGGGGCTGGTCGAGCGCGGCATCACCGCGACGAACGGCAGCCCGAGCAGCCGCGCGAAGTACGCCTCGCTGACCGCCGTGGAGCCGCTGGACGCCTCGATGACCGTGGTGCCTTCGTGGATCCAGCCGTTGCAGAGGGCATACAGGAACAGGGACCGGGCGAGCCGGTGCTTGAGCGAGCCGGTGGGATGTACGGACTCGTCCTTGAGGTACAGGTCTACGCCGGTACCTTCCGGCATCGGGAACACGTGCAGATGGGTGTCCGCGCTGCGGTTCGCGTCGGCGTCCACGATCCGGATCGCCTCGGACACCCAGGCGCGTGCCTTGTCGTCCCGCCGGTCGACCTCGCGGCACACCCTGTCAGCCTCACTCATGCGGGCCAGGCTAGGACCTACGGAGCGATTTGAGTATTCCTACGCTCGGTGACCGGCGCCTGAACGCGACAGGATCAAGCACATGATCCCCCTCGGAGCGGTCGAGTTCTCCCCCGGCGACGTCGCCCTGATCCTCGCGGTACTCACGCTCGGCGCCACCGCCCTCGCCCTCCCCGCAACCCTCACCTTCGCCTGGGTCGGCCACCGCCGGGCCAAGGATCACCCCGGCTGGGCAGCCTTCACATATTGGCTGACAGGTACGGCGATCTGCCTCGCCACGACCGCACTCGCAGCGGGCCAGGGCCTCGGCTGGTGGTCGGTACCCCTCGGCTGGCTCCCGACCCTGCTGCTGGCGCTGGCGCTCAAACCTCGATCAGACCCACGGGCGAGCTAAGTTGGGGGTCCATGACGACCGGGAAGCAGGGGGAGCGATGAGCGAGAACGGCGATCGGCCGACGCGGCAGCGGGTGACGTTGACCGATATCAGTTCGCGGGCGTGGGAGCACCCGGCGGACCGCGGTGCGCTGGTGGCCCTGCGGCAGCTGAAGGGCTTCGACTACTTGCTCCGCAAGATGTCGGGGATGATCAACGAGCGCGCGTTCCGGCTGCAGTTCCTCGGCGGCGCGATCCGGGTGGACGAGCGGCAGTTCCCGACCGTGCACCGGCTCTACACCGAGGCCGCCGCCACCCTGGACGTCCGCCAGCTCCCCGAGCTGTACGTCACCAACAGCCCGATCTGGAACGCGATGACGATCGGCATGGACAAGCCGTTCATCGTCGTGAACAGCGCGCTGATCCAAGGCATGGACGAGGAGGAACTGCGGTTCGTCCTCGGTCACGAGCTCGGTCACGCGCAGAGCGGCCACGCTCTCTACCAGTCGCTCCTGCTCTGGCTGATGCGTCTCACCGGCGCGTTGAACTGGATGCCGATCGGCGCTCTCGGTCTTCGCGCGATCGTCGCCGCCCTGCACGAGTGGTCCCGCAAGGCCGAGCTGTCGGGTGACCGCGCCGGTCTGCTCGCGGCCCAGGACCCGGCGGTCGCGCTGCGCGTCCAGATGAAGCTCGCCAGCGGCGGTCAGCTCGGTGAACTCGACACGACGACGTTCCTTGCGCAGGGTACGGAGTACGAGAGTGCCGGCGACCTGCGCGACAGCGTGCTGAAGCTGCTGCTGCTCGAGGCGCAGTCGCACCCGATGGCTGTGATCCGCGCGCACGAGCTGCGCCGCTGGGTCGACGAGGGCGAGTACACGACGATCGTGTCCGGCGACTACCCGAAGCGCCAGGACGATGCGAACGCGTCGATCTCGCAGGAGGCGAAGAACGCCGCGAAGTCGTACACCGACGCGTTCAACCGCTCGCAGGACCCGCTGGCCAAGCTGCTCCGCGACCTCGGCGACGGCCTCGGCGGCGTCCGCGACTGGGTCTCCTCGAGGTTCCCACCCCGAAACTGACTGGTCTCCGCTCCGGGCCGACTGCGATCCTGTCCGCGTGATCGACATACAGGCCATCGGCCCGGACGACTGGAAGTCCTGGAGCGAGCTCCGGCTCGCCGCGCTCGAGGAGGCGCCGTTCGCCTTCGGTTCGCAGCTCGCGGACTGGGTGGACGCCCCCGAGGAACGCTGGCGCGAGCGCCTCAGCGCGCCCGGCGCCTACCAGGTGATCGCGACGATCGACGGTACGCCAGCGGGCATGGCCGGCGGATTCCCCGACGATGACCATGCCGAGCTGGTATCGATGTGGGTCGCCCCGGCCGGTCGCGGCAAAGGCGTCGGGAACGCGCTGATGACCGCGGTCGAGGACTGGGCCCGCGGCATCGGCGCCACCGTCCTCAAGCTGTCAGTTGTCCCCGGCAACGATCCCGCGCACAACCTCTACCTCCGCCACGGGTACGTCGACACCGACGAGCCCGGCGATCTGATGGCGGACGGCGTGACCCGCGAACTCGTGATGCAGAAACACCTGTAGAACAAGACGAAGGGCCTGCTTCCCCCCTCCCGGGAAGCAGGCCCTTCGAGCATCAACAGCACTCAGCCCATGTGGACCGGGCTCTGGCCGTCGTTGGCCAGGTCCTTGTGCTTGATCGACAGGCCGACCAGCGTGATCAGCGCGGCGCCCAGCGCCAGGAACGCGGACCACACGAACGCGCGGGTGAACCCGTGCGTCGTAGCCAGTGCAGTGAACTGACCCTGCAACTGCTTGATCTGGGCCGGCGACTGCCCGGACTCGGCCGCCTTCTGCAGGCCCGGGGCCAGCTCGGCGAACTTGTCCTTGATCGCGCTGGTGGAGATCGTGCCCAGCAGCGCCAGGCCGACCGCACCACCGATCTGCTGGACCGTGTTCAGCACCGCCGATCCGACCCCCGAGTCCTCCGCGGCGACCCCGCTGACCGCGGTCAGCGTGAGCGGTACGAAGATCAGGCCCATACCGAACGAGAGCACCAGGATGTACGGCAGCAGGTGCGTCCAGTACGTCGAGTCGACCTGGAGCCGGCTGAACCCGAACATGCCGGCCGCGACGAACACGCCACCGGTACCCGCGATCCACCGCGGGTCGATCCGTGCCACCAGCGTCGACGCGACCTGGGCCGCGAGCACGATGCCGACACTGAACGGCAGGAACGAGATACCGGTCTTCAGCGCGCTGTAGCCCATGATGCTCTGCACGAAGATGCCCAGGAAGTAGAACATCGAGAACATCGCCGCACCGACGATCAGCATCACGAAGAAGCTGACTCCACGGGTCCGGTTCGCGAGGATCCGGAACGGCATCAGCGCGTGCTTCGACCGGGACTCGATCACGAGGAAGATCCCGATCAGCGCCAGGCCGCCGAAGATGTACGTCAGCGTGAGCGCGTCGCCCCAGCCGTTGGTCGCCGCGTGCGTCAGGCCGTAGACCAGCGAGGTCAGACCCAGCGTGCCGGTGATCGCACCGGGCAGGTCGAACTTGCCGGTCTGCCGCTCGGACTCACCGAGGAACCGGAAGGCCAGTACGGCGACCAGCAGGCCGATCGGCGTGTTGATGAAGAACGTCCAGCGCCAGGACGCCTCGGTCAGCGCGCCACCCAGGATCAGACCGACGGCGGCGCCGGCCCCGGACATCGCGGCGTACACGCCCATCGCCCGGTTGCGCTCCTTGCCGGCCGGGAACGTCGTGGTGATCAGCGCGAGCGCGTTCGGCGAGGCCGCCGCGGCCGCGAGACCCTGCAGGATCCGGCTGACCAGCAGCACGGTCTCGCTCTGCGCGATACCGCCGACGAACGACGCCAGACCGAACAGGACGACACCGAACACGAAGACCTTGCGGCGACCGAGGATGTCACCGATCCGGCCGCCGAGCAGCAGCAGACCACCGAAGGCCAGCGCGTACGCGTTGACGACCCACGGCAGCGACGCGTCGCTGAAGCCGAGCGCGCCCTTGATGTGCGGCAGCGCGATGTTGACGATGGTGCCGTCCAGCACGACCATCAGCTGCGCCATGCAGATCAGCGCGAGCGCGATACCGAGATTGCGGTGACCGTGGCCGGTGGACCCACCGACCGCGTCGGCCGGCCTGCCTTCCGGCGGATCGGCCTTGATGACTTCTTCGGACATAGGAATTTCCCCTCTTGGGCAGACTGTCTTGCTACGTCGCGGACCGGCCCCTCACCGGTCAGCTCACCTGCGACCCCCGCGCCGCAGGCAGGATCACGTTGTCGATCACTCGGAGGATCAGCTCGTCGGTCGGCTCGACGCCGAGGATGTAGGCGTGGTGGATGATCACCGCGGGCAACGTCACCGACAGCAGGTCGACGTCGACGTCCGGTGCGATCTCGCCGCGCTCGACGGCACGCTCGTACACCTTGTTGGTCAGGGCCTGCCGCGGCGCCAGGAAGCGCTCACGGAAAGCCTGCTGCAGCTCGGCGTCGCGGTGCAGCGCGGTCAGCAGACCGGCGATCACCGACATCGGAAGCTCGTCGGTGAAACCACCCGCACCGCACGCCATCGAGATCAGGTCGCCGCGCAGGCTGCCGGTGTCGACCTCCTCCGGCATCGGGCACCCCTTGGCCCGGCTGATCGCGTCCACGACCAGCTCGGCCTTGGTGGACCAGCGCCGGTACAGCGTCGCCTTGCTGGCCTTCGCCGCCGTCGCTACCGCGTCCATCGTCAGCCGGTCGTAGCCGAGGTCGGCCACCACCGCGACGGTCGCGTCGAGGATCTCGTCCTCACGACCGCCTTCGACCCGAGGCCGCTGCCGTACGCCTGCGTTGTCCACCTTCATCACCCTGCGTAGCTACAAGAACACCGATAGAACGAAACTGTTTCGTTTCATCCATCACTCTACGACTCATGTGAAGGAATGCACAAAGGATTTTGCGGAGATTACGCCAGTGGCATAAGTCACTCTCCGTACCAGTTGATCACTGGTACGGCGTGGTCACGCGGAAGCGACGGTCAGTCGTCGTCTTCGGCGGTGCGGGCCTGCTCGAGGCGCTGCGAGATGTTCGCGGCCCGGGTCTCGATCTTGCCGGCCAGCCGTTCGCGGGCGGCGCGCAGTACGAAGATCGAGAGGATCGAGGACAGGATCAGGGCGACGAGGAGCAGCGGGAAGATCGTCAGCCAGTTGTTCAGCGCGAACCAGAGCACGGCGAAGCAGACGGCGAACAGGGCCGCCCGCAGGCCGGTGTAGATGGCGAACTCCTTCATCTCAGACCCCAGCGTAGGAGTGCAGGCCGGAGACCAACAGGTTCACGCCGACGAAGTTGAAGATGAAGACGAACCAGCCGACGATCGCGATCGTCGCGGCCCGGCGGCCACGCCATCCGGCGGTCGCGCGGGCGTGCAGGTAGGCGGCGTACACGACCCAGGTGACGAGGGACCAGACCTCCTTGGGGTCCCAGCCCCAGTACCGGCCCCAGGCGTGCTCGGCCCAGATCGGACCGGCCACGAGTACGCCGAACGTCCACAGCGGGAAGGCGAACGCGAGCACCTTGTACGCCGTACCGTCCATCGCCTCGGCGCTCGGGAGTCGGCGCAGCGATGCGGACATCGTGCCGCCGGCGAGGGCCTTGCGCTCGGCGCGGGCCTTGACGAGGTACAGGACGGAGACGAGGCCGCCGACGGTGAACGCGCCGCCGGAGATGGCGGCGGAGGAGACGTGGATGACCAGCCAGTACGAGTGCAGGGCCGGGACGAGCGGGCCGGCCGGGGTGTAGAGCGCGAGGGAGGCGAGGCCGAGTACGGCGGCGATCACGAAGGTGACGCCGAGGCCGAGCCACTGCAGCTTGTACTTCTGCACGAAGATCAGGTAGACGATCGCCACGGCGAGCGATGCGGTGATGGAGAACTCGTACATGTTCCCCCACGGCACCCGCCCCGCCGCCAACCCGCGGGTGACAACACCACCCAGGTGGAGGACAAAGCCCAACCAGGTCAGCAACAACCCGATCCGACTAGCCGCATCCAACCGTTCGTTCGATGCCGGAGTAGTCGGGTCCTCTGCCGGTGCAGTCGCCTGCGCACCGCCGGAGGCAACCAGCACCTCTTCCTTCACCTCGACGGTCGCCACCGAGGCGCGGCCGAGGGCCCATTCCATCGCGTGGGAGATGAGGGCCAGGACGTAGATCACCGTGGCGGTCGGGATCAGCAGGTTGGAGACTTGTGCGTAGGTCTCCGGGCTCATGGCTGCTCCTCGGTGCTCGAGCTGGCTGGTTTGAGGCTCTTGGTAATTGCGTGGATCTCGTCGCCGAGCCCGCGTTCGGGCCCGCGGTCCAGACCGGCGACTTCGACAACGGTACGCCCGTCCTCGTCCCGCACGCGCACCCAGGTACGCCGCGGATGCACGAACAGCGAACCCATCAGCCCGAGGATCGCCAGCAGGATGCCCGCCAGCGCGAGATCCGTCCCCGGAGTGTGGCTGACCTGCAGCTTCACCCACCGGCTGTATCCGTCGAACGTGATCGACCCGGCCTTGTCCGGCAGCGCGACGCTCTGCCCGGGCGCGAGCTGGAACCGCCACTTGTCGCCGTTCTGCTCGAACTGCGTCAGCTTGGTCTTGTCCAGCTGGTACACCGACTCCGGCTTCCCGGTCTCCGGCTGCGGCCGCCCGTAGTACCCGGTCATCACCAACTGCGGGTTCAGGTCGTCGGGGAAGACCGACACCGGACCGTCCTGGCCGATCACCGCGGTCGGCAGGAAGAACCCTTCGAAGCCCAGCGTCATCGGCCGCGCGTCCGGCGCCTTGATCACGCCGAACGACGAGAAGTTCGAGTCCTGCGGCAGGAACGGCGCCGGCCCGGAGAACGCGACGTTCCCCTGCCCGTCCTTGACCGTCACCCGCGGCGCGTACCCGTGCCCGAGCAGGAAGACGCTGCTGCCGTCCAGCTTCAGCGGATGGTTGACCTGCAGGTCGTACGACTTCTCCGGCGCGTCCGGCGTCTCCTGGTACGCGAGCTGCGCGTTGAACTCCCGCGCCGCACCCTTCTGCGGCCCGTCCTCCTGGAACTTCACCTCGAAGTTCTTGACGGTCAGCGAGAACGGCGGCAGATCGTCGTCGCCGCTGAACGCGCGCCCCGGCGTGAAATCGTCGTACTGCGCGACCGTGTTCGAGAACCCGTTGCCCACGACAACCAACACCGTGCCGCGGTAACCGAACAGCGAACCCCACGCGACCCCGACCAGCGCGAGGATCAGCGAGAAGTGGAAGAGCAGGTTGCCCGCCTCGCGCAGATAACCACGCTCCGCCCCGACGGCACCGTCGTACGCCTGCACCCGGAACCGGCGCTTGCGCAACTCGCGTGTCGCGGCCTCGAGTACGTCGTCATCGGCGTCGACCTCGAACCGTTCGTACCCCGGCAGCCGGTTCAGGTTCCGCGGCGGCTTCGGCGGCCGGGCCCGCAGTCCTTTCGCATACACGGAAAGCCGCGGGACGACACAGCCGATCAGCGAGATGAACAGCAGCAGGTAGATCGCCGAGAACCACGCCGACTTGTAGACGTCGAACAGCCCGAGCTTGTCGTACAGCGGCCCGAGCGTCTTGTGCGCCGCAAGGAAGTCCGAGACCTTGATCGGGTCGATCGGCGTCTGCGGGACGAGCGATCCGGGCACCGCGCCGAGCGCGAGCAGGAACAGCAGCACCAGCGCCGTCTTCATCGACGTCAGCTGCCGCCAGGTCCACCGCAACCAGCCGACCAGTCCCATCGCCGGCGGGCCGGACGGCTCCTCCGGTCCGGACGCGGCCGCGATGCGGTCCTTGACCTCTGTCATCTCAGACCGCCGATCCGAAGTTGGCGACCCACTGCCGCAGGTCCGCGGTCATCGCATCCCACACTCCCGTCAGCAGCAGCAGTCCCACCGCGATCATCAGTACGCCGCCGATCCGGATCACCAGCAGCTGGTGCTTGCGGACCCACGCCACCGCGCCCAGCATCCGCCGGAACGCCAATGCCGCGACGATGAACGGAATGCCCAGCCCGAGGCTGAACACCAGCGCCAGCGCCGCACCCCGCCCGGTGCTGCCCTCGGTGGTGGCCAGCGTCATCACGGTCCCGAGCGTCGGACCGATACACGGAGTCCACCCGAATCCGAACAGTACGCCGAGCAGCGGTGCCGCCGCGATCCCTACCGCCGGAACCCGGTGCACCCGCAGGTCCCGCTGCATGAACCCGAAGCCGCCGAGGAAGATGATGCCGAGCACAACGGTCAGCGCACCGAGCGCCCGGGTGATCGCGGTCTGGTGATCGATCAGCAGATCACCGGCCTTGCCGAACACCACCCCGGTCAGGATGAACACCGCCGAGAACCCGGCCACGAACAACGCCGTACCGGCCAGCATCCGGCCGCGCTTGGCCGAGTCCAGCTCCGCGGCGGACAGACCCGTGACGTAGGAGAGGTAGCCGGGCAGCAGCGGTACGACGCACGGCGAGAAGAACGAGATCGCGCCGGCGAGCACCGCGATCGGCAGTGCTACCAGCATCGACCCCGTCATCGAGTCGGCGAACCACTGTCCCATCAGCTCAACCGGCGTCCTTGACCATGCCGAGCAAAGTCTGCTTCGTCACTTCGCCGACCACCCGACCGGCGACCTTGCCGGTCTTGTCGATCACCAGTGTGGTCGGGATCGCCGCCGACGAGATCTGTCCGCGGAACCGCAGCAGGCCCTTGCCGTCGGGGTCGTAGAGGTTCGGGTACGGAACGTCGAACTCCTGCACGAACTTCTTCGCCTGGGCCTGATCGAGGTCGCGCGTGTTCAACCCGATGAACTGCACCGACGGGCCGAGCTCCTTCGAGGCCGCGACCAGGTCAGGCGCTTCCTTGCGGCACGGCGGGCACCACGAGCCCCAGACATTCAGCACGACGACCTTGCCGATCTGCTCGGACAGGGTCCAGGTCTTCCCGTCGAGCGTCTTCCCGGTGAGCTCCGGCGCAGCCTTCCGGTCCGCGGCCGCGAACAGTGACACGTTGCCGTTGCCGCTGACGAAACCCGACTGGCCCTGCCGGTTCTGCGAAGCCTGCTGACCCGAGCTGCACCCCGCGACGAGGAGCAGCCCGGCCACCGCGATCGCCGTACGACGGAACATCACGCGCCGCCGACGAACTTCTTCGAGGGCTTGACCGGCAGCAGGTCCTTGGCCGGCTCGGAGTACCCGACGGAGACGATCTGGTCGCCGTGGAAGGTGAACGACGTGAGGCTGGCCAGGCTGCACTGCCGCTTGCGCGGGTCGTGGAACATCCGCCGGCCCTCGATCGCGGACCGGACGATCCAGATCGGCAGCTGGTGCGACACGATCAGCGCTTCATGCCCGGCGGCCTTCTCCCGGGCGGTCTCGATCGCGTCCCGCATCCGCCGGACGATCTGCTGGTACGGCTCGCCCCAGGACGGCTTCCACGGGTTCCGCAGCAGCCACCAGGCGCTCGGGTTCTTGAGCGCGCCGTCGCCGACGCCGAACTTCTTGCCCTCGAACAGGTTCGCCGCCTCGATCACCCGCTCGTCGATGTCGGGCGTGAGCCCGAACACCTTCGCGATCGGCTCCATCGTCTCCTGGGCCCGCTCCAGCGGCGAGCTGACCAGGTGCACGATGTCGCGGCCCTTGACGTGCTCGGCCACCCGCTCGGCCATCGCGCGGCCGAGCTCGGACAGGTGGAAGTCGGGGATCCGGCCGTAGAGCACGCCGGTCGGGTTGTACACCTCGCCGTGACGCATCAGGTGCACGACCGTCGTTTCGGTCACCGCCTGTCCCTTCAGTTCTGTACGCCGGCTGCCGCGCGGGCCGCCGGAGCGAGGGCGTTCTCCAACTCGGCCAGCGCATCGTCGTCGATGGCACTGCTCACGAACCACGCCTCGAAGGCGCTCGGCGGCAGGTAGACGCCGGCGTCCAGCATGGCATGGAAGAACGCCGTGAACCTTGGCAGCACCTGGGCGTTCGCACCGGCGAAGTCCCGGATCTCGGCAGGCCCCTCCGAGGACTCCACGAAGAAGACGCTGAAGAGGTTCCCGGCCGCCTGGATGACGTGCGGCACACCTTCCTTGTCCAGCGCGGTCGAGACCAGCCGCTGGATCGTGAGCGACGTCTCGTCGATCTTGGCGTAGACCTCGTCGGTGGCCAGCCGCAGCGTGGTCAGACCGGCCGTGGTGGCGATCGGGTTCCCGGACAGGGTGCCGGCCTGGTAGACCGAGCCCTCGGGTGCCAGGTGGGCCATCACATCGGCCCGGCCGCCGAACGCCGCGGCCGGGAAGCCGCCGCCCATCACCTTGCCGAACGTCATCAGGTCCGGCTGTACGCCGTCGACGCCGTACCAGCCCGAGCGGGTGATCCGGAAGCCGGTCATCACCTCGTCGGAGATGAACAGCGCGCCGTTGTCGCGGCAGGCCTGCGCCAGGAACGCGTTGAAGTTGTCGCGCGGCGGGACGACGCCCATGTTGCCCGGCGAGGCCTCGGTGATCACGGCCGCGATCTGATCGCCGTACTCCGCGAACGCAGCCGTGACTGCTGCCTGGTCGTTGTAGGGCAGGACGATCGTGTCGGCTGTGGTCGCCTCGGTGACCCCCGGCGTACCGGGGATGCCCAGCGTGATCACACCGGAACCGGCCTGGGCCAGCAGTGCATCCACATGTCCGTGGTAGCAGCCGGCGAACTTGATGATCTTGGCACGCCCGGTGAACCCGCGGGCCAGCCGGAGCGCGGACATCGTCGCCTCGGTCCCGGACGACACCAGCCGGACCTTGTCCACGGGCGTCCGGGCGACGATCTCCTCACCGAGCAGTACTTCGGTCTCGGTCGGCGTCCCGTACGACGTACCCCGGCCGACCGCGGCCTGGACGGCGGCGATCACTTCCGGGTGTGCGTGTCCGAGCAGCAGCGGGCCCCAGGAGGAGACCAGGTCGAGGTAGCGATTGCCGTCGACGTCGGTCATGTGACATCCGTCACCAGATGCCATGAAACGCGGTACGCCGCCGACGGCGCGGAACGCACGTACGGGAGAGTTGACCCCGCCCGGGGTGACTGCGGAGGCTCTGTCGAAGAGCTCGGCGGACTGTTCTGTGTGTGCGGGCACGGCGGCCATTCTCCCCGACCGGCCACGCGGGCCGGCGGGCAGGGCGGTCCGAATTACAGCGGTGGATCGTGCGCAGGGGGTTCACAGGCGCTTTGTTACGCGCCAGTATGGGTACCCGGTAACCGCACGTACACGGTCTCGTCCGGCGCGTAACCCACGCAACGGGGCGGACGTTAGACCTATTACGACGGCAACCGAGAAAGACACATAGACAGTCCGCAGCGTGGGGCCGGGCTGGTCGATGAGTCACGGAGGGGAATCATCGATGGCGAAGGGCAAGCGCCGCGCCACGGGTAGCGGCTGGCGTCAGGTGGCGCCACTGATCCCGTTGGCGCTGTTCGCGAGCGCATTCACCGTCAGTGCCACGGACGATCCGGCGGTCGCCACGGCGTCGCTGGAGCAAGGTCTGTCCGGAGGTAACTCGGTCGTCGTTCCGAAGCAGCCGATCTCCCAGCCGGCCAACGTGCCGCAGCCGGGTGTGGTCGGCCCGGGCGTCGACCCTGGCGAACAACCGACCCAGGTGGTCTCGGGCCTGTCGAAGAACGGCATCCCGAACGCCGCCCTGAAGGCGTACTCCCGGGCCCAGCAGGTGCTGGCCCAGGCCGACCCGTCCTGCCATCTGCCCTGGACGCTGGTGGCCGCGATCGGCCGGGTCGAGTCCAACCACGGCCGCTTCGGCGGCAACGCGCTGAACTCGCAGGGCGTCGCCGTACCGGGCATCTACGGCCCGCGGCTCGACGGCTCGTCCGGCATGGCCCGGATCTCCGACACCGACGCCGGCGCGTTCGACGGCGACGGGGCGTTCGACCGCGCGGTCGGTCCGATGCAGTTCATCCCCGGCACCTGGCGAGCCATGGGAGTCGACGGCGACGGCGACGGCGACGGCGTGCGGAACCCGCAGGACATCGACGACGCGGCGATGTCGACCGCGGTGTACCTGTGCTCCGGCAAGACCGACCTGTCCAAGGCCTCCGACGTCAACGCGGCCGTGCTGCGCTACAACCACTCCCAGCAGTACGTCGACCTCGTGGTCAGCATCGCCAAGGCGTACGCCGGCGGCAGCTGGATCGCGGTCGGCAACGGGACCTCCGGTGACGACGTGGACGACGCCGGCCAGCAGATCGGCGGTGGCGACATCAACGCGCCGTCGGACAAGAACCTGCCGAAGACGATCGACCTCCCGACCCCGCCGCCGACGGTGATCACCACGCCGACCGACGAGCGGGACGGGACCCGGCCGACGGTCATT
This sequence comes from Kribbella sp. NPDC058693, assembly GCF_042715335.1. NCBI lineage: Bacteria > Bacillati > Actinomycetota > Actinomycetes > Propionibacteriales > Kribbellaceae > Kribbella > Kribbella sp. NPDC058693. The sequence goes on along the minus strand of NZ_JBHXSQ010000003.1, from coordinate 269,956 downwards.
CCGACCCAGCGCCCGACGTCGAAGCCGACGCCTGGCAAGCCGACCTCGAAGCCGACCCCCGGCAAGCCGACCCCGACCAAGCCGACGTCGAAGCCGACCACTCCGACCACCACGACGCCGCCCGGCGTCGCGACGCTGACGACGGCGGTTGGTCTGATCGTCGGCACGGTCGGTTCCACGGTGGGCGAGCTGCAGACAGCCACGACGTACTGCCAGTCCGAGATGGCGAAGGTGACGATCACCAAGCCGACCCAGGACCAGCTGCAGAAGTGCGTGACCGCCTACCAGACCGGTGGGGCGAAGGCGGTCGACCAGGTCATCCGCAACCTGCTGTCCCTGCTGGGACTGCTGGGCGTTCTCGGTGGAGGCATCCTCGGGAGCTGATCCCCCACAGACCGGCGCACCTGCCCCCACCCCTCCCTAGGTGCGCCCCTGGCGACGCCACGGAGCACATCCCCCCGGCTCCGTGGCGTCGCCCCTTTTTAACGATCAGAACTGCTTGACGATCAGAACGTCCAAGCCTTCTCGATCGTCTGGCTGACGTTGTTGCCCAGCAGATCGCTCGCGCTGACCCGCACACTCGCGGCGGACGCACCCGCGGGAGGCTTTGGCAGCTTCGCCCGGACGGTGCCGAGTCCGCGCACCGACAGCTTCTGCCAGGTCTTCCCGTCGTAGGAGATCTCCGCGGTCGTGCGGAAGAGGCCCACTCCACGCACCCCCGGCTGATAAGCCGGAGTCAGCTCGAGCCACCCGTCGGTGTGCTTGTAGTCGACCTGCACCAGCGGCAGCACAGCCCGGCTCTTCGTAGGCACCGACAGGAAGTGCCACGTCGTGTGAGTCGCGGTAGACGTGGTCGCCCAGCTGTTCGACCCACGCTTCTGGTCCAGCGTCAGGTCGTACCAGGCCGCCCGCGCCGGCACCGCCCACTGCGCCACCGACCAGTCCGCGCTGCCGAACTCGACGCCGTTGCTGCTGAGCTTCATGCTCGTCACGTCGCCGCGATCACCCCAGCCGAAGACACTCCGATCGCCGCTCACGTACTGCGGAATCGCGATCCGCAACGCATTCTCGAACCGCGCCGGCGGCCAACCCTGCGCCAGGTCACCAGCGGAGTCCGACAACCCCGGTACGGCGGGACGCATCAGCGACTCCCACCAGCCCCGGGTGACCTGCTCCCCCGGGCGGTAGCTGCGCGGGATCGTCGACTCGTACCCGCTCTCGTTCCACTCCCCAGCCGAGGTCGTCTCGTCCCAGGTCACGCCCTTGAGGTCGGTGACCAGGTAGTCGGTCCGGCTCACGGGCCCGGTCACTGCTCGCGTCGACGTCAGCCCGGTGCTGATCCCGGGCAGATGCGCGATCCGCTGGTCGGTGTGCAGGAACCACGCGTCGTTGCGCTGGAAGTTCGTGGTCACCATGGCCGGGTGCAGCTTCGCGACGTCGTAGGTCAGCGGTCCCTTCACCGTCGACGGTCCGATCGCAACATCGTACCGGTAGGTGCTGTCGAGGACGCCGCTCAGCTTGAGCGATACCGGTCCCTTCGCGAGCGCGGCCAGCAGTTGCTTGCCCTGTTCGGAGCGCAGGAGGTAGAGCGGGACTCCTTGCTCGGTCCCGGTCGACCAGTAGCCGGGCGCCTCGTTGTAGACGAAGACCACCTTCGCGCCGGCCGCCTTCGCCGCCTGCACCTGCGCGACGATGTCGTCGGGTGAGATCCAGCGGATCAGCGCGATCTTGCCCTTGGCGCCGGTCAGCTCCGCCGGCGTACCGTCGCCGCCGTTGTAGAGCGGGACGTTCTCGTTGCCGACGTACACAGTCCGGTAGGAGCCCTCGCCGGGCGTCGGCAGGCGGCCGGCACCCGGTACGTCGACGGTCAGCTGCGGCTGGGCGAGATCCCAGCGCTGCACGACCTGGAACGTGCCGTTGGCGACCTTCCCGAAGTCCTGCACGTAGATGCCATTGGCAACCTTGCCGTCGAAGGCCCAGCCGGAGACGGCATCCCGGTCGCCGACCTTGCGATGCCAGGCGATGCCGATGCTCCGCGCGTCGGCCGGTCGCGGCGTCTTGATCGTCACCTTGTGCGCGGTCCGGGCGTCGAACGTGAAGGTACGGTCGGTGCCGATCCACTCGTCCGGATCGCCGAGCAACGTGATCGAGTTGGCCCAGTCCGCCTCGTCGCCACCCACCGCGTAAGCCATCACGCTGTATCGGCCGGTCGGTACGTCGAGGGTGCGGCTGCCGTTCTCGTCGAAGGCGATCGCGTTGACGTCACCGGTGTCCTGGTTCCACAGCTGCACGCCGCTCGCGCCGGCCGCGGTGGTCGCGGGCTTGCCGTCGCGCCCGATCGCCTTCACGGTCACCTGGTTCAACCGACCACCGGCGGCGAACCCGAGTCCGGTCCGGACGACGCTGCTTCCGCTGCGGGCGGTCAGGACGCCCGCGTAGTTGGCGGGCTTGGTCTTCGCCAGGTTGAGCGTCACGGCCGCGGACGCCGTACCACCGGCGGGGATGGTCAGTCGGGCTGGGCTCACCGTCAGCCCGGCCTCCACCCCCGCCGGAGACTGTGCGTCAACCGACAGGGTGAGCGTCACCGAGCGGTTCGAGTTGTTGCGGTAGGCAACTTTCCGGGTAACCGGTGCCGGCGCGGTCGGGCCGGTCCAGGACAGGTCGCCGAAGAACAGGTTGGCGGTGTCCGGGAGGACCTTCGGGTCGAGCGCGTTCGGGATGTCGATCAGGCCGAGGCCTTGTTGGTCGGTCCGGGCACCGGCCGATGGGACGGCGGTTGAGGCCAGCGCGGCCTTCAGTTGCGGGCCGGTCCAATCAGGATGGCGCTGGGCCAGGATCGCGGCGGCGCCGGCGACGTGCGGCGTTGCCATCGACGTACCGCTGAGCGCGGTGTAGTACTGGCCGAGGATGTGGCCCTGAGCTGTACCGGCGGCCCGGGCGGCCACGATCTCCACACCGGGAGCGGTCACCTCGGGCTTGAGCGCGCCGTCGCCGATGCGCGGGCCGCGGCTGGAGAAGTTGGCCAGCTTGTTGTCGGCGTCGACCGCGCCGACGGTCAGCGCCTCGGACGCCGCACCCGGGGATCCAACGGTCTGCTCGGCGCCGGCGTTGCCTGCTGCGATCACGAACAGCGTGCCGCTCGACTTCGTCAGCCGGTCGACGGCCTCGCTCATCGGGTCGGTGCCGTCCGACGGCAGGCCGCCGAGGCTCATGCTGACGACCTTCGCGCCCTGCTGGACGGCCCACTCCATACCGGCGATCGCCTCGGAGTCGTAGCCGCCGCCGCTGTTGTCGAGCACCTTGCCGATCAGCAGCCCCGCGCCGGGCGCCACGCCCTTCCGCTTGCCGTCGGACGCCGTACCGAGGCCGGCGACGATCGAGGCGGTGTGGGTACCGTGGCCGTGCAGGTCCTGGACCGCCTCGTCCGGGACGAAGCTCTCCGAGGCGACGACCTGCTTGGCGAGGTCGGGGTGGCCGGCGTCGTACCCGGTGTCGAGGACGGCGACCTTGACACCGTGGCCGTCGTACCCCTGCTTCCAGGCCGTCGGGGCACCTATCTGCTTGTCCGACAAGTCGTCGGTGGTGTGCGTGCGGCCGTCGAGCCAGATCTTCGTGACCTGGCTGGTCTTGAAGGTCGTCGGGCCGCTGATGCCGTCCCAGAACGCCTTCGCGTCGGACTTCTGCACGGTGACCGCGGAGCTTCCGACGCTGGTGAGCGTACGGCGGAGTGTCGCGGCCGACGGCGTACTAGGGGCGCTGCGCAGGGTGGCCGGCGCGGTCAGGAGGAGGGGTAGGCGATCGCTGCTCGCGTCGTCGTACCCCTGCGCAGCGAGTTCGGTGAGGTTGAAGAGGCGCTTGTCCAGGCGGCCCGCGGTGAGCAGCGGGTAGGCCTCGGACGGGATCAGGCTGAGCTCGCCGTCGAACGTGCCGAAGTAGTACGGCTCGTCGTCGGTTAGCCGGGCGGACACCTGCCCGTCGGCGCTCGTGGTCAGCTCGGCGACATCGCCGGTGACGAGCGTGATCCGCTTGACCGACGCTCCGGGCGTCGGATTGACGGCACCTGCGGGTTGGGCGGCGCCGGGTTGCGCGGCGTGCGCCGGGGTGGTCGTCAGCAGCAGGGAACTGACGACCACCGCGGCGAGCAGGCCGGACGTGGACCGGGACGATCGGCCAACTGACTTCGAGTACCGCACAGGCGGACACCTCCCGATGCCCCGACCCACGCGAGGCCATCATCGGGAGCCTGTCAGTTGCCTTCGGCCCCGGTCCACCGGTCCGTCTGACGTACACCCGCCATGACCGGTACCGGTCAGGCGAACCGCTTCGCCACGTTCTCGACGCGCTCCAGCAGATCCAGGTCGTACGCCACGCCGGGGATGTAGAAGATCACGTAGTCGGCGCCGGCCTCGAGCGAGGCCTCGACCTTGTTCGCGATCTCGTCCTCGGTGGTGATCAGGTTGTCCCGGTCGAACTTCTCCCGGTTCATCGGGCCGAGCGCCTTCTCGGTCGCCTTCTGCGGGTCGTCGCCCTTGTCGATCGGGAACACGTTGAGCCCGGTCGACTTGATGATCTCGTCGTAGTCGCGACCGATCTTGCGGCAGTGCTCCCGGAGGATGTCGCACTTCTCCTTGATCACCTCGGGGTTGCCGCCGCCGATGTTCGCGGCGTCGCCGTACTGCGCGACCAGCTTCAGCGTGACCTTCGGGCCGCCGCCGCCGATCCAGAAGCTCGGGTGCGGCTTGCGGACACCCTTCGGCTCGTTGATCGGCGCGTCGACCGAGTAGTACTTGCCGTTGTAGACCGGCTTGTCCTCGGTCCACATCTTGTAGATGATCTCGGTCGCCTCGCGGAACGCGGCCATCCGCTGCGGGATGTCGGTCCACTCGTAGCCGTACGCCTTCCACTCGTGCTCGTACCAGCCGGCGCCGATACCGGCGTACAGGCGGCCGTGGCTGGCGACGTCGACGGTGGAGGCGATCTTCGCGTAGAGCGCCGGGTTGCGGTAGCCGTTGCAGCCGACCATCTGGCCGATGTTCACCCGCTTGGTGTCACGGGCCAGCGCCGCGGTCGCGCTCCAGCACTCGAACGTGGTGTTGTCACTCGGCTCGGGCACCGTGTGGAAGTGGTCGAACAGCCAGATCGAGTCCCAGGACTGCTCGTCGGCGCGCTTGGCGACGTCGGTCATCGCCTCCCACTGCTCGATCGGATCGGCGATCTGGGCCAGATCCATCTTCCAGCCCTGCGGGACGAATACCCCGAAACGTGTAGTCATGCCGCCATCCTTTCTGGGGATGGCGGCATCGGTCCATGAATACGAGTACTGAATTTGCACTCAATCGGACCACTACAGCTTCTTAATTCACCTCGCGCTCAGGACGCCCGCTCCGATTCCGGAGTCGGTGCGGTGCACCGCCCGGGCAGCGAGGATCGCGTTCAGCGCGATCGGCGCCAGCCGGCCACCGAACTCCTGCCGGGTCAGCGCTGCCACACCGGCAGCAGTCGGCGCAGCCGCCGACGTACCGAAGAACCGGCAAGCACCTTGCACATTGGTCGGACAGGTGCCCGATCCGAAGCCGCCGGCTCCACTGACCGAGACACCGTCAGCGGCCGCCCAGTACGGCGCCGGGAAGCTCCGCGACGAACCGGGGACGCCCTTGCACGGACCCGGCTTCCCGCCCGGGCAGCGCGTGGTGGTGACGATCTGGGTCGGGCCGGCCGCGCTGTACGGCTCGAGCGCGATGGTCTTCGGGTCGACCGACAGGCTGGCGTTCACCGCACCGGCGCTGGTCGCGAAGCCCAGGTAGTTCGAGTCCGGGTTCATCGAGCCGGCCCGCTCCGGCGGGTCGATCGTCTGTACGCCGGCCGACAGTGCACGCCAGCGCAGATCGAGGATCGGCGCCTTGCGGGCGGTCGAGGTGCCCTGGACGTCGACGACGAGCTTGACGGGCTGCGCCACGCCGGTCGTGTTCTCGTAGATGAACTGCTCGATGGTGTCGCCGACCCCGTTCGCCTGGACCGCGTTGCTGGCCGCGAGGCACGTCGTACCGGAGGCGTCCATCAGATACAGGTTGAGGTCGGTGAATCCACCCTGACCGGCGGTCGGGTAGACCGCACGGGGCTCGCTCCACTGCAGCGTCGGCATGAACGCGGCGCCGGGCAGCAGGTTGAGGTCGTACGACGTGTCCGCGCCGCGGAGCTTCACCACGTTGTCGGGGGCGTTCGGGCAGCCGTTGAACGGTCCGATGACTCCGTCGGGGCCCTTGCCGGTGCCGACCGCGGTCACCCGCGGCGCGTGCCGGTTGCCGAGGTTGCCGGCCGAGGAGCTGATCCAGATCCCGTGCTTGGCCAGGCTCTCCGCGGTCGCGGCGCCGATGCCCTGCTGGAACGCCGGCTCGTCGTCGAGCGCGATGTCTTCGGCGATCATCGTGACGCCCGCGTTGGCCAGCGTGTGGAACGCCTCGACGTACTGCGCTGTCGTGTCCTGCGTACTGGCATAGGCCAGCTTCGCGCCCGGCGCCATGTCGTGGATGATCTCCAGCATCGCGGTGCCTTCGTCATCCTCGTACGAGGCGGCTTGCTGCAGCACCTGCACGTCCGGCGGCAACTCACCCGCGGCGACGGCGTCGGCCAGGTGGTCGACATCGCCGGAGATCGCTCCGACCTTCTGCCCGCGTCCGGTCAGCCCGCGCGCCTGGGCCTTGTCGGCCTTGTGGAGCTGGACTCCTTCGGCGGTGATCGGGCCGGCGTCGACGGCCGGACGGAGCGACGGGCGCAGGGCGGTCACCCAGCCGAGGCCGGCGAGCGCGTCGAGCTTGTCGTACGGCACCGAGGCGGAGACGAGTCCGGTGTTCGGCAGGTCCGCACCCGGTACAGCCTTGAAGTCGGCCGAGTTCTTCAGCACCGAGACTCCGAGCCTGGACAGGTCGCCTTCCTGCGCCGCGGTCACCGGCGCCGCGGCGTACACCTGCACGCCGATCCGGCCGCCGTCCGTCACGCCGAGCGCGCGAGCCTGTGGGCCGGCGGCCTTCGCCTTGGCCGACGCGCCGGCCTTGGCGAGCGCCGCACTCTGCCGCAGCATCGTCGGAATCTTGGCCGAGGCCGCCGGTTCCTGTGATGACGCCGCCGTCGCGGGAGACACCACCGCAACCACAGCCATCGGAACGATCAGCGCCACGCTGCTCAGCACGTACCGGAGCTTCATGGAGTCCCCTCCCCCTCGTCGCCGGGACCACAGTCACCCACCCACCAACCAACTGTCCAGACTTCACGTCCCACCCGAACGGACGCAAGGGAGAACTCTCATCGACAGATTCGAGCAGTTGTTCGCGACTGCCACGCGTGGAGCGTGAGAGCGCTCTAGTTTCGGAACCGGTGAGGTATTGACCGGTGGGGTGGGAGGGCTGAGAGTCGGGCCGAACGCGGGTGTGAGGCTCGCGCTGAGGTGGGGAGCGGCCATGCGTGGTTTGCGGCGGATTGCTGTAGTGGCGGCGGCGGCACTGGTCGCGGGGCTGCTGGTGTCCAGCCCGGCGGTGGCCGATGATCCGACGCCGATCACGTTGGCGGCGTTCGAAGGGGGCGAGCCGTTCGCCTACCCGCCGAACGCGGGCATCTTCACCTGGGGCAGCGATGCCGACGACCCGCCGACGATGGAGCTCCAGACCCGCGCGGACGCCCCCGCCGGTGAGAAGGTCCTGCACGGGACCTACAACATCAGCGGGTACGGCGGCTTCAGCCACGACATCACGTACGACGTGAACCCGGCCGACTGGTCGGCGTACAAGGGCATCCGGTTCTGGTGGTACGGGCAGAACACCGCACCGCTCCCGCCCGGCTCCGGCAAGCGGATCTTCTTCGAGATCAAGGACGGCGGCGCGAACGCCGAGGCCTCCGAGCTGTGGAACACCAGCTTCACCGACGACTGGCAGGGCTGGCACCAGGTCGAGATCCCGTTCAGCGAACTGCAGTACCGCGGCGACTACCAACCGGTCGGCGGCATCGACCAGATCCTGAACCTGACCCACATGTGGGGCTACGCGTTCACGATGCCGGTCGGCTCGCCCGGCGAGTTCGCGATCGACCAGGTCGAGGTGTACGGCAAGGCCGACCCGGCGCTGAAGGCGAGCGTCGTCACCGACGCCGGCGTCTACCCGGTCAAGGAGGGCGCCACCGCGCAGGTGAAGGTGTCCGTCGCCACCACCGACAGCTCGCCGCTCGAAGCACCGGTCACCGTCGACTACAAGACCGGCACCGGCAGCGCCTCAGCCGCCGACTACACACCCGTCGCCGGCACGATCACCTTCCCGGCCGGTACGGCGTCCGGCACCAGCCAGACCGTCGCGGTGACAACCAAGAAGGACCACACCGCCGAGCCCGCCGAGACCATCCCGCTGGAGCTCACGGTCACGGGCGCAAAGGCACCTGCAAACCCGGTCGTGGTCATCAACGCGCACGACCTCCCGTACCTGAACCCGAAGCTCCCGATCAAGAAGCGCGTCGACGACCTGCTCGCCCGCATGACCACGGCCGAGAAGGTAGGCCAGATGACCCAGGCCGAGCGCAACGCATTGCGCTCTCGCACGGACATCGCGTCGTACAACCTCGGCTCGCTGCTCTCCGGTGGCGGCTCGGTCCCGACCCCGAACATCCCGGCCGCGTGGGCCGCGATGATCGACAACTTCCAGCTGAACGCGCAGGCGACCCGGCTGCAGATCCCCTTGATCTACGGGGTCGACGCGGTTCACGGCCACAACAACGTGGTCGGGGCAACGATCCTGCCGCACAACATCGCGATCGGCGCGACCCGCGATCCGGCGCTGGCGCAGAAAGCCGGTGAGGTGACCGCGACCGAGGTCCGCGCGACCGGCATCCCGTGGGACTTCGCGCCGTGCCTGTGCGTGGTCCGCGACGACCGCTGGGGCCGTGCGTACGAAGGATTCGGTGAGGATCCCGCGCTCGTGCAGTCGATGGAGACGGTCATCACCGGCCTGCAGGGCAAGGCCGACGGCAGTCAGCTCAAGCAGAACAACCACGTGCTGGCGACGGCGAAGCACTTCGTCGGTGACGGCGGTACGACGTACGGCAGCTCGACGACCGGCTCGTACAAGATCGATCAGGGCATCACGCAGGTCACCCGGCAGCAGCTGGAGACGTTGCACCTGGCACCGTTCAAGACCGCGGTGGATCTCGGCGTCGGCACCGTGATGCCGTCGTACTCGAGTATGTCGATCGACGGCGCCCCGCCGGTGAAGATGCACGGGAACGGCGAGCTGATCAACGGCGTGCTCAAGCAGCGGATGGGCTTCGACGGCTTCGTGATCAGCGACTGGCAGGCGATCGACCAGCTGCCGGGCGACTACGCGAGCGACATCCGTACGTCGATCAACGCCGGCCTCGACATGATCATGGTGCCGACGAACTACCAGGGCTTCACCCAGGGCCTGACCGACGAGATCGCCGCCGGCCGGATCCCGATGACCCGGATCGACGACGCCGTACGGCGCATCCTGACCGAGAAGTTCAAGCTCGGCCTGTTCGAGCACCCGTACGCCGATACCTCCAACATCGCCTCGATCGGATCGGCCGCCCACCGCACGGTCGGCCGCCAGGCCGCGGCGGAATCCCAGGTGTTGCTGAAGAACGACGGCAACCTCCTGCCGTTGAACGCCGGCCAGAAGGTTTATGTTGCCGGTAGCAACGCCAACGACCTGGGCAACCAGATGGGCGGCTGGAGCATCACCTGGCAGGGCGGTTCGGGCGCGACGACAACCGGTACGACGATCCTCGACGGGATAAAGCAGGTGGTGCCGACGGCAACGTTCAGCGCGGACGCCTCCGCTCCGCTCGAGGGTCATGACGTCGGCGTGGTCGTGGTCGGCGAACGCCCGTACGCCGAGGGAATCGGTGACGTGGGCAATGGTCACGACCTGCAGCTCACGGCCGCGGACAAGGCCGCGGTGGACAAGGTCTGCGGTGCGATGAAGTGCGTCGTCCTGGTCGTGTCCGGGCGCCCGCAGGTGATCGCGGACCAGCTCGGCAAGATCAACGCCGTGGTCGCCTCCTGGCTGCCTGGCACCGAGGGCGCGGGCGTTGCCGACGTACTGTTCGGCAAGGTTCCGTTCAGCGGTCGCCTGCCGGTCAGCTGGCCGCGGACCGAGGACCAGCAGCCGTTGAACGTCGGCGACGCGTCGTACGACCCGCAGTACCCGTTCGGTTGGGGTCTGACGACGCAGGCAGCGGCTCGACAGTCGTTGACCGAGGCACGCAACAGCCTGCTGCGCAAGCATGATGCGTATGCGGTAGCGGCCGGGGTCGCGGCGAGTATCGCGCTCGGCGTCAAGGACTGGTCGGGGCCGCAGGCAACCATCGCGCTGGCCGCAGCCGCACAGTCCGCCAAGCTCCTCGAGCGCACCAAGGCCGACACCTTCGCCGAGGACGACGCAATTGTCGGCGTGGGCCGGTGGATCGCCCAGAACCACATCGGTCAGAACCTGAACGAACCCGCGTCCAAGCTCATCTCGGACGCAGACCACGCCCTCCTCAGCGGGCAGCTCAGCACCGCGGTCAGCAAACTGATCGCGGCGTCCAAGCTCCCGCAGTAAGTGATGGCCGGGGCGGTGACCCCTCATCCGCCCCGGCCATCACGTCCCCGTCCCCGTGGGTCAGCGGGTCACCTTCGCCGCCGCCTGGCGGGCCAGCTTGTCGAAGTTCGGCGCGGGCACACCCGGCCCCATCTCGCTGAACGCGAGGACCGAGACGTTGCGGCCCTTCAGCGTCACGGCGTACGGGAAGCCGCCGGCCTCGCTGCCCGGGTCGTTCGGCTTCGGGTAGTCGTACCAGCGGATCACCTGGGTGAGATCGCCGGACGCGCCCTTCACCACCCGGTTCTCGGTGATCTTGCGCGCATGCGTCGGCGCCGGCTTGCTGTACGTGCAGCTCTTCAGCGTCGCGATCACCGAGTTGTACGCCGCCTTCGCGGCCGCCGCGTTCGCGTACTGGCTGACGTACTGCGCGCCGTACGCGTCCATCTCGTCGGTGAATCCGCGCGCCATCCGCGCCGAGACGTGCTTACCCTCGGTCGACGCGGGACCGCAGTACGTCCGTGGCAGGATTCCCCTGTCAACCTGCCGGAACCAGTTGCGTCGCGCGTCCACCTTCTTCACCTCGCCCACGGTCAGCAGCTGCGAACGGCTCAACGCCGTGGTCGCAGTCGTGCTCGACGTCGCGGCATCCGCGCCGCCCATCCCCAGCACGCCGATCCCGGCGGCCATCGCGCCTACCGCTGCACCGGCCGCGAGCATCCCCCGCAGCTTGCCCCCAGCAACCTTCATCTCTCGTCCCCTCGTTGGTCGGTTGTGCACGAGTAGACGACGGGTCCGGCGGAAAAGTTGGTTCCGGTCTAGACAGATGTTCGGCTGCGCAGGCGGCGGAGCATCCGGGCGTCCTCGAAGCCGACGGTGCGGGCGGCTGTTTCGATCGTGGTCCCGTGGCCGATGAGGTGTTCGGCGCGCTCCAGGCGGAGGAGTTGCTGGTAGCGGAGCGGGGTGAGCCCGGTCGCGGTGGTGAAGATGCGGGTCAGCGTGCGCTCGCTGACGCCGACCTGGCCGGCGAGATCGGAGAGCAGGAGGCGATCGGCGTACCGGGCGTCGATGACGTCCTGGACGCGGTGGGCCAGATCGCTGAGATGACCGCGGTGGCGGAGCATGGCCGACTCCTGCAGTTCATCGCCGTTGCGGCGGGCGTAGACGACCATCTCGCGCGCGACGCGGGCGGCCGCCTCCGCGCCGTGGGCGACCGCGACCAGGTGCAGGGTGAGGTCGATACCGCTGGCAATGCCGGCGGACGTGATGACGCGGTCGTCCTCGACGTACAGCACATCGCGGACGATCGCAGCCCGCGGGTAGCGGGCGGCCAGCTCGTCCGTCAGATCGTGGTGGGTCGTGAACCGGCGGCCGTCGAGCAGACCGCTCGCGCCGAGCGCATCGGCGCCCGAGCAGACACTCGCGACCGTGCCGCCGCCCGCATGGTGGTCGCGTAGGCGCCGGCGGGTCCCCTGACCGATCGGCGGGACCGGCGACAACCGTGGCGATCGCCATCCAGGCACGACGATCAGGTCGCCGGGTCCCACCTCCGGCCAGTCCAACTCTGCGCGTAACGGCACGCCCTGCGCGGTCATGACCTCTTCGGATTCGGCGACGTAACTGACCTCGTAGGAGTACCCGAGGTCGTTCGCCGTCGTGAACACCTGCGCCGGCCCGGCGAGATCCAGCAGGTGCACCTTGGGCACCAGCACGAAGACCACCCGGGTGGGACGCATCCGGTCAGGATGTCACGGGTACGGCGGTGAGCTCGTCGAGTGTCCGGATCGTGGCGAACCGGCCGGCCAACACGTACTCCGTCCGCTCGGCGACCTGCTCCGCCGTCAGGGTCCGGGGATCGGCGAGGATCTCCTCGACCGACGCCTCCTCGCGGATCGACCAGTGCGCCAGCGCCATCGTCGCGGTCGCCTCGGTCACGAACACGACGTCGTACCCGAGGTCGGACCCGACCCGGGCGGTCGTCTCGCAGCACTGCTCCGTACGGATGCCGCTGACAACGATCTCGGAGACGCCGTGCTGGGTCAGCAACTGCTGCAGATTCGTTGTGGTGAAGGCGTTGTGGGACGTCTTGCTGATCATCGGCTCGCCGGGCAACGGTTCGAGACCGTCGATGAGCCGGACGTAGCCGTTGGCCGGGTCGAACGGGCCGCCGGTGCCGGGCTCGGTGTGCAGCACCCAGACGACAAGGTCGCCCTTGTCCCGGGCCGCGTGCACCAGCCGGTTCACCCGGTCGGCGATGTCCGGGTGGTTCACGAGTTGCCAGTTCGCGCGGGTCCGGAAGGACTCCTGGACGTCGATCACGATCAGTGCGGTTCGGCTCATGTGCACATGATCGCCCGCGGACGGCGGAGCAGAGAAGGCTCGATCGGGGCCCGGACCGGACCGATCTGGTCATCACCGCGAACAGGGTGAAGAGATCGGACGAATTCACACCCATCCGAACTGTTCCAAACACCGGTCTGGCGTGCTTATCGTGCCAAGGTCTGCTTCTACAACGATTGAGGGGATTGCGATGCCCGATCACCTGCCCCGCCGCCAGGTCCTCCGGACCGCCGGCGCACTGGGCCTCGGTGCCGCCGCCGCGGGCGCTCTCACCAGCACCGCGGAAGCCAGTACCCAGACCAAGTCAGCCGCTGGTACGACGGATAAGTTGAGCGCCATGGGCGAACACCACGGCAAGCTCGAGATCCGTAAGGACCCGTTCGGCACCACCCCGGACGGCCAGGGTGTGGACGTGTACACGTTCACCAACGGCCGGGTGACGATCTCGATGCTCACCTGGGGCGCGACCATCCAGCGGGTCGAGACGCCGGACCGCCGCGGCCGGACCACGAACATCAGCCTCGGCTTCGACAACCTGCCGGACTACGCGGCGCTCAGCCCGTACTTCGGCGCCACCATCGGCCGCTACGGCAACCGGATCGCCAAGGGCAGGTTCACGCTCGACGGGACGACGTACCAGATCCCGATCAACAACGGCGAGAACGCCCTGCACGGCGGCTCGATCGGCTTCGACAAGAAGGTGTGGAAGGCCAAGGTCGTCAGGTCCGACAAGGCCGTCGGCGTCGCGTTCACCTACGTCAGCCCGGACGGCGAGATGGGCTTCCCCGGTGAGCTCACCAGCACCGTCACGTACACGCTGGACAAGCGCGACAACCTCCGGATCGACTACCACGCGACCGTCGCGGGCAAGCCGACCATCGTCAACCTGACCAACCACGTGTACTTCAACCTGCTCGGCGAGGGCAACGGCACCATCTACGACCACGTGCTCGAGCTGAACGCCGCGAAGTACACCCCGGTCGACGTGAACCTGATCCCGACCGGCGAGATCGCCCCGGTGGCCGGTACGCCGTTCGACTTCAACCGGCCGACCGCGATCGGTGCCCGCCTCCGCGGCGACCACCAGCAGCTGATCTTCGGCCGCGGCTACGACCACAACTTCGTCATCGCCGGTCATCCGGACAGCCACGGCCTGCGCCTCGCGGGCCGCTTCACCGAACCCGAGCACGGGCGCACGATCGAGGTCCACACCGACCAGCCCGGCGTCCAGTTCTACAGCGGCAACTTCCTCGACGGCACCTTCCTCGGCATCGGCAACAAGGCCTACCGCCAGGGCGACGCCTTCGCCTTCGAGACCCAGCACTTCCCCGACTCCCCCAACCACCCCAACTTCCCGTCCACGGTCCTCCGCCCCGGCGAGACCTACAAGAGCACGACGATCTACAGCTTCGGCACCAAGTAGGACCAGCGAGGTGCAGGACGCCGTCCTGCACCTCGCCATTGCCTGCACCGGCCAACGGGCGCACGCTGGCGGGTAGAGGGTGGGTGACGGGTTGTGGCGAGGGCGGCGCCGGCGATCGAACCGGCCCGCGGACCGGGGCCGTGGGCGCTGTGGGCGACGGTCGTGGCCGGTTTCGGCACGCTGGTCGTCTCGGTCGCGCTCGCGATGGCCGGAGACGAGCTGGTCCGGCCGGGTCTGCAGGCACTGCTCTTCAACTGGATCACCGTCCCGTACCTGATAAGCGGCACCCTCGCCTGGTGGCGACGACCGGCGAGCCGGCTCGGTCCGCTGATGATCGCCACCGGATTCGTCATGGCGCTGACCGCGCTGCAGTGGTCGACCGTGCCCGTACTGCTCTCGATCGGTCATCTGCTCGACCTGCTTCCGGCAGCGATGTTCCTTCACGTGTTCCTCGCGTATCCGACCGGACGGGTGGTCGGACGCCGCCGCCAGATCGTCGTCGCCGCCGGCTACGCGACGGCCGTCGCACTGCAGCTCGCGAAGATCCTGCTCGGGATCAACCCGGACAGCCTCTTCACCGTCACGACGCGGCCGGACCTGGCCGGCCGGATCGAGCAGGTCCAGCTGATCACGATGAGCGTCCTGCTGCTCGTCGGCGCCGCCCTTCTTCTGGTACGGCGACCGTCCGCGAGTCCGGTCCGTCGACGCCCGGTGGCGTTGCTCGTGGACAGCTTCGGACTGGCGCTGATCATGCTCGCGGTCCTGTTCATCGGCGGTCTGCGTGGCTGGCCGCAGATCGAAACGGTCCGGCACGTGACGTTCGCCGTACTCGGGCTCGCGCCGGTCGTGTTCCTGCTCGGGCTGCTCGACGCCCGACTCGCCCGTACCGACGTCGGCGCACTGCTGATGGACCTGCGCGCCGACCCGGCCGGAGACCTGCGCGTGCCGCTGGCGCGAGCCCTGCACGACCCCTCGTTGACGCTTGCCTTCTGGCTACCGAAGTACGGCAGCTGGGCGGACTCGGACGGACATGCCGTCACGCTGTCCGGTGGATCCGACGGACGGGCGACGCGGGTGATCTATCGCGACCAGGAGCCCGTCGTTGCCCTCGAGTTCGACCGGTCGCTCGAGGACGAGCACGAGTTGCTGGACGCCGTCGCCGCGGCGGCCGGAATCGCCTTGGAGAACAGCCGCCTGCAGGCAGAACTCCGCGCCCGGCTGCACGAGTTGCAAGGTTCTCGCGCGCGGGTCATCGATGCCGAGCAGCAGGAGCGGAAGCGGCTCGAACGCAATCTGCACGACGGAGCCCAGCAGCGCCTGGTCGCGCTGGCCCTGGAGATCGGGCTGATCGCCGGCCGGTCCGCGGACGACGCCGACACCAAGGCGCGGCTGATGCAGGCCAAGCAGCAGGTCACCGCCTCGCTGGACGAACTCCGTGATGTTGCCCGCGGCATCCATCCCGCGGTCCTGACCGGGCACGGTCTCGCCGTCGCGCTGGAGTCCCTGATCGCACAGGCCGCCGTCCCGGTGACGCTCGAGGTCACTGCCGAAGGAAGGCTGCCCGAGCACGTCGAGGTCGCGGCGTACTACGTGGTCAGCGAGAGCCTCACGAACATCGCCAAGCACGCCCACGCGAGTACTGCGTCCGTCCAGGTCACCCGTTCCGCCGGCCGGCTCGTCGTCGAGGTGGTCGACGACGGCGTCGGTGGAGCGGACACCGAACGCGGGTCGGGTCTGCGCGGTCTCGCCGACCGGGTCGAGGCGATCGGCGGGCGGCTCCGGATCTGGAGTCCCGCCGGCGGCGGCACCCGGCTCGAGGCGGAGATCCCATGCGCGTAGCCATTGCCGAGGACAGCGTGCTGCTGCGCGAGGGGCTCACCCGGATCCTCGGCGAGGCCGGCCTGGACGTGGTCGCGGCGTACGACAATGCCGACGACCTGCTCCAGTACGTCCGCGGCTTCCCGCCGGAGGTCGCGATCCTCGACATCCGGTTGCCACCGACCCACAACGACGAAGGGATGCGCGCCGCGCTGCAGATCCGCGAGCGGCAACCCGGAGTCGGAGTACTCGTGCTGTCGCAGTACCTCGAACTCGGTCTGGCCATGCAGCTGCTGTCCGAATCGGCCGAAGGCGTCGGCTACCTGCTGAAGGACCGGATCAGCGACGTCGAGGACTTCACCGGCGCCGTACGACGGGTTGCCGCCGGTGGCTCGGCCATCGATCCGAAGATCGTCTCCACCTTGCTGCAACGGCGGCGCAGCGACGATCCGCTGGCCGTGCTGACCCCGCGCGAACGTCAGGTACTGGAGCTGATGGCGACCGGTGCCTCCAACCAGGGCATCGCCGACGACCTGGTCGTCACGTTGCGGGCCGCGGAGAAGTACGTCTCCGGCATCTTCACCAAGCTCGGCATCCCGTCCACGCGGAGCGAGTCCCGCCGGGTGCTCGCCGTACTGCTGTACCTGCGCGCCTGACGGCACACCAGAAACCCGAACCCCATCTCCACCGGTTGCCCGGTCTGCCGAACACGTCTGCCTCCACGAGTCTCGAAGGAGACCACTGGAGGCGCTGTGAAGACCCGAATCATCCAGAACCAGCCCGACGACGACGGCAACCTGCCGCCCGCCCGCGCCGCGGAACCACCCGGCAACCACCTGTCCGCAAGGAGATCCGTCATGTCGTTCGTCCGCAACCACCCGGTCATCAGCTTCTTCGTCCTCGCCTACGCACTCACCTGGGCGACCCTCCCGTTCGGCAGTTTCTTCGCCCCGGGCGCGCTGCTCGCCGCACTCGTCATCGCCTTTGTCAACGACGGCCTAGCCGGCCTCCGGGCCATCGGCGCCCGGCTGATCCGCTGGCGGGTCCGCTGGGTCTGGTACGTCGTCGCGATCGCGGTACCGCTCGCCGTCCACTTCGTGACGATCGGGATCAACCAGGCGATGGGCGCACCGTCGCCCCACTCCGGGCAGTTCGCGCCGTGGTACGGACTCGCTCTCGTCATCGGCATGAACATGGTCGACCCGATGGGTGGACCGTTCAGCGAGGAACCGAGCTTCCGCGGGTTCGCCCAGTCGAAGCTCCAGACGACCCGTACGCCGCTCGCCGCGACCGCGCTGATGGCCGTCGCGATCGCCGGCTGGCATCTGCCGCTGTTCCTGATCTCGTCGTACGGGCTCCAGCCCTACGAGGCCGTGACCACGGTCGCCGTCACCTTCTGGTACGGGTGGCTGTTCAACCACGCGGCGGGCAGCGTGCTCATCACGCTCATCGCCCACGCCACCGAAGGCAGCATCAACACCAGCGACCTCTGGCCCGCCGGCCCCGACCTGTCCCGCGAGACCTGGCTGTACGTCGTGGTCTGGTCCGCCGTCGCCATCACCTTGCTCATCGGCAGTCGCCGCTTCTGGACCCGCCCTGCCCCATCCGCCGCCACCTCCTCCGCCCCGACATCGGAGCGTGTCTCATGACCACCGCACCGCTCGCCCCCGCACCACCAGTACGTCGATCCTGGAGCGGCTGGCGCACCCTGCTCGTCGTCGTGGGTGGCGTGTTCGCGACGGTCAGCGTCATATTGTTCGCCATCGGCGGCGTCGGCCTGTGGGCCCAGCACCAGCGCGACAGCAACGGATACTTCACCGCGGGACCGGAACACCTCACCACAACGTCGTACGCGCTGTCGGCTCCGTCGCTCGACATCGGCGGCGCCGGACCCGACGCCCTCTACACCGACGATTTCCTCGGTGACATCCGGATCGACTTCGAGTCGAAGACACCCGGTACGGCGGTGTTCGTCGGCATCGGTCCGGCGGCGGACGTCGCGGCGTACCTGAACGGTGTCGGCCACGACGAGGCCGCGGACTTCGAGGTCGATCCCTTCAAGCTCTCCACCACATCCCGGGCCGGAGACGAGCCGTCCGCCGCTCCCGCCACCCAGTCCTTCTGGGTCGCCTCCGCCACCGGCACGGGACCCAGCACGCTGACGTGGAACACCAGTGGCGGCGATTGGTCCGTCGTGATCATGAACGCCGACGGCTCGCGCAACGTCGCCGTCGACCTGAGCGTCGGCGGCACGCTGCCCGCCGTCGAGGGCATCACGGTCGGCGCGCTCGTCGGCGCCGTCGTACTGCTGATCATCGGGACCGCCGTCATCGTCGCGGCAGTGGCAACCCGGCGCGACGCGCTGGGACAACAAGCAAGGGTTACCTAACTTGCCTAGGGTGAGGCCATGGTGCTGCAGATTCCGTTCGAGGATGCGTTCCGGTTCGATCCGTCGCCGACGTTCGCGGAGCTCCGGGAGAACGAGCCGGTGGCCCGGGTGCGGACGCTGGCGGGTGCTGAGGTGTGGCTGGTGACGCGGTACGACGACGTGAAGCTCGTGCTCGCGGATCCACGGTTCTCGCGGGCCGCCGTGGTGAAGCAGGGGGCGCCGCGGGTCGCGCTGGCCAAACCGATGCCGAACAGCCTGACCACGACCGACCCGCCGGAGCACACCCGGCTGCGAAGGTTGGTGGTGCCAACGTTCGCGCACCGGAAGATCGAGCGGACCCGGCCGTGGGTGGCGGAGCTGTCGGCGCAGCTGGCCGAGGACGTCGCCCGCGCCGGGGACGGTGCGGACATCCGGCAACTGGTGGCGTTGCCGTTGCCGATCCAGGTGATCTGCCAGCTGCTCGGCGTACCGTATGCGGATCGCGCGCAGTTCCGGGAGTGGACCGAGCTCGGCTACAGCATGAAGATGGCCGAGAAGGATCTGGTCGAGGACGCGATGACCAACCTCACGGCGTACATCGAGGACCTGGTCACGAAGAAGCTGGCGAACACGGACCAGCCGGCCGAGGACCTGCTCGACGAACTCGTGCGGGCGCGCGAAGAGGGCGATCGGCTCAGCCAGGAAGAGCTGATCGCGTTCGGGGTGAACCTGCTGGTCGCCGGTCACGAGACGTCGGCGAACCAGATCTCGAGCTGCGTCGCCACGTTGCTGCGCTGGCCGGAGAACTGGGCCCGGCTGGTCGAGGAACCTGAGCTGGTTCCGACGGCGATCGAGGAGCTGCTGCGGTTCAACCGGTTCAGCGAGGTCGGGCAGCTCCGGGTCGCGGTCGAGGATCTCGAGCTGCACGGCGTACAGATCAAGGCCGGCGAGGGTGTGATGGCCGCGCTCAACTCGGCCAACCGGGATCCGCGGGCGTACGACGCTCCGGACGAGCTACAGGTGGATCGGCAGGACAACAAGCACATGTCGTTCGGCTTCGGGCCGCACTTCTGCCTCGGCGCACAGCTGGCCCGGATCGAGCTGCAGGAGTCGCTACTGGCGCTGGTACGACGGTTCCCGCGGATGAGCCTCGCGAAGCCGGCCGAAGAGCTCGAGTGGCGTCGCGTGCTGGTGAGCGGTCTCGCAGAACTGCCGGTGAACCTGGGAGGTCCACCGGCAGCTGGATGACTCAGTTCTGCGAGGCGAACACGACTCCGTGTTCGGTCTCGTACTGCTCGATGAAGCGTGCGGCCATCGGCTCGCTGCAGTTGACCGCGGTGGCGAGGTTCCTGGCCGAACGCTCATGACCCGCAGGCCAATCGGCCAGCATGTTCCACGCGCGCATGCGCTTCTTCTCCAGGTCAGTCGGCTCGGCCGGTTCTTCCTCGACCGGCTTGCTGACGACGACCGGCTCGACCTTCGGCGTGGTGATCAGGGCCGGCGGCTCCGGGTCCGTCGGCCCGGCGAACGGCGACGGCGGCTTGGGCTTCTCCACCGTCGGCTCGGCCTTCGGCTGCGGCGCGAACGGCTTGAGCTTGCCGGAGGCACCGTTCGTGCTGCCGTTGACGACATGCTGCGGCTCGCCGGCGTCCTCGACCACGACCGCCTCGGCGACCGACTCGTCGCCCTCCGGCGGCTGGTCGACGATCGCCATCAGCTCGCCGGTCCAGGCGTCCTCGTCGCGCAGCGACACACCGCTGTTGTCCACTCGTCGCGGCTGCCCGCCCTCGAGCACCCAGACAGCGGCCGGCACGGCCGGACCCTCCTCGGGCTCCGGCGGCGGCGAGATCGCCTTGGTCAGCTTGCTGGTGATGACCTCGTAGTTGATCCGCTCCTCGAGCATCCCGGCCAGCCGGTCGGGGTCGTACGTCGTCTCGGCGATCTTCGCCAGCCGCTCGTCCTGGTGCTCGGACCGGATGTACTCCGCGACCGTGCCGGCGATCGCCTCGCGACGACTCCGGTTGCGGATCTGGTGCTGGGCCGCCCGCAGGCTCTCGTACAGGCCGTAGCCGTGCTCGATCGCCAGCGAACGCGCCAGCCAGGTGACCCGCGGCTCGCGGGCCCACTGCACGACGCCGTACACCGGGCCGGTCTCACGCATCTGCCCGGCGCGGCGCAGTGCGTCGCGGCGACGGGCCGAGCTGTGGATCAGCCAGAGCACGTAGGCGAACGCGGACAGGCCGCCGAAGCCGAAGGCGAGGAAGCGCTCCTCCGGCCGCCAGTGGCCGACCACGTTGAACACGACCGCGACGAGCGCCGCGAAGAACGACATCGCGCGATAGGCGTAGGCCTGCTCGCCCTTGCGCCGGCGGAGGTCTGCGAGCGCTGCGGTAGCGACGCCACCGAGCTCGAGCACCGCGACCGCGGGCGTGACGAGGATGATCTTGAGCAACGGCGAGAAGCCGTCGCTCGGCCAGGGGATGTGGGTCACGCCGGCCCAGACCTGGCCGACCAGCGCCGCGGCAGCCGCGGTCGCGTAAAAGGCGTAGGCAACCTTGTCCGCACCGGTAAGGGGTACGTTGACCAGTTCGCCAGTACTGGTGCTGCTGGTGTTCTCCTGCAAGACGTGCACTCCTGACCGGTTTGGGCTCTCCGGCAGTTCGTCGGGTGGGTGGAACGGCGGCCCCCATATAGCGCGCTGCACGAGGCTACCGGTTTCCGGCCCCGGAAGGGGAGGCGAATCCGGAAACGTCTCGAACCTCC
Source organism: Kribbella sp. NPDC058693 (assembly GCF_042715335.1). Lineage (NCBI taxonomy): Bacteria > Bacillati > Actinomycetota > Actinomycetes > Propionibacteriales > Kribbellaceae > Kribbella > Kribbella sp. NPDC058693. The sequence continues at coordinate 248,667 of NZ_JBHXSQ010000003.1, read as the reverse complement.
CCACAACCTGACTCATTCAAACGACTCATATCCTCGCATCCATGGTCCCGACCGCGCGATCCCTCCCCGACCCCGACGCGCTCGCCGCACACCTCGCGGAACGCTACGGACTCGAATTCACCGGCGCCGTCCTGCTCCGCTCGCTGGTCAACGACGTGTACGAGCTCACGGATGGCGACGGTCCGCGGTACGTCCTCAAGCTCTACCGGTACGACGGCCGCCATCCCGACGAAATCCGTTGGGAGACAGGGCTTTCGGCACATCTGCGGTCGGCCGGTGTACTCGCTCCGACCGTCGTTCCGCTGCTCGACGGAGACACCGTCGGACTGCTCGAGACCCCGGAAGGACCCCGCGCGTTCACCCTCTCGACGTACGTCGAGGGCCGCAAGCCGGAGCCGCCGTTCACCGACGAGTTGTACGCCGCCTTCGGTGCGCAACTCGCCGCATTCCACAATGCCGCCGGCAACTACACGTCGCCGTACTTCCGTCGGCCGGCCGACGTCGTCCACCGGCTCGACGAACCGCTCGAGCAGATTCTCGCTGTGGATAACTCGGAGGAAAACCTGCTCCGGTCGCTGGCGGCTGCTGTACGGAACAACCTCGCGCAGTACTCAAAGGCAGGAACCTGCCACGGCGACGTCACGATGGACAATGTCTTGTTGACCGCGCAGGGACTTCTGCTGCTCGATTTCGATCTCGCGGCGGTCGGTCCGTTGGCCGCGGATTTCACCGGCGTCGCGACGACGCCGCACTGGGACGCGTTCAAGGCCGGGTACGGCGGGATCAGCGCGGAGGACGAAGCGGCGATCCCGTACCTGCAGGTTGTCGGGAGCATCTTCAACCTGCGCTTCCACCTCGTCGACAAGCCACGGTTCCGCGGTACGGAGTCGCGGGGTGAGGGGTGGGCGGCGGCGGAGCTCGACGGGCTGCGCGCGGCGGCCGCGGTACTGCTCTGAGTTCACAGCAAGGTGCCAGGGAACGCGAAGCTGGGTTGAGGACTCGCGGCACATGCTGGATACATGAGGGTTGCGGCGCGGTCGTTGAGTGTGCGGGTCGCGGCGGCGATGGTGGCGCTGGTTGCGGTGGTGAGTCTCGTGATCGGCGCGCTGACGACCGCCGCGATCAGCTCGTACCTGACCAAGCAACTCGACGGGAAGGTGGCCGCGACCCAGGGGCGGGCGATCAACGCGCTGGTCAAGGGCAGCGGACCGCCGCCGGACGCGCCGCACGGGCAGGACGCGGGCACCGTGACCGTCTACGTCACACCGTCCGGGGCCGAGGGCAACGTGATCACCTCGGACGGCACGCTCACCGCTCTCGGTGACCCGGCAGTCGGCATGCTCGACGACCTGACCGCCGGCCAGAACGGCACTGTCGACCTACCGGACCTCGGCGAGTACCGGGTGCACGCATCCAGCGTCGGCGCGGTCACGGTGATCACCGGGCTCCCGACGAAGGACATCCAGAACACCATCAACAGCCTGATCGGCTGGGAGGTGCTCTTCGGCGGCATCGGCGTACTGACCGCGGGCGGTGTCGGGGTGTTCGTCGTACGGCGTCAGCTGCGGCCGCTGCGCCGGGTCGCGCAGACGGCGCGCGAGGTGGCCGGCCTGCCGCTCGACACCGGGGAGATCGGGGTGACGGCTCGCGTACCCGACCAACTCACCGACGAGCACACCGAGGTCGGCCAGGTGGCGGTCGCCCTCAACAAGCTGCTCGGTCATATGGAGAACGCCCTCGACGCACGGCACCGCAGCGAGCAGCAGGTCCGGCAGTTCGTTGCCGATGCATCCCACGAGCTCCGTACGCCGCTGACGACGATCCACGGCTACGCACAGCTGAGCCTCCGCCAACGCGATCCCGAGCTCTACGGGCACGCCATGGGAAAGGTCATGGTCGAGACCACTCGCATGGCGTCGTTGGTCGAGGATCTCCTGCTACTCGCCCGTCTGGACGCCGGTCGCCCGCTCGATCGTCGCCCGGTCGACCTGTCCCGGCTCGCCCGCGACTCGGTCACCGATGCCCAGATCGTTGCCCCCAGCCACCATTGGAAGCTGGAGCTGCCGTCGGACCCGATCGTGATCATCGGCGACGAACAGCGCCTGCATCAGGTCGTCACGAACCTGCTCACCAACGCCCGCCGCCACACCCCGGCCGGTACGACGGTCACCGTCGCGGCCAAGCTCGCCGACGCCTCCGCCGTACTCACGATCCACGACGACGGGCCCGGCATCCCTGCGGACCTGCTCCCGAACGTCTTCCAGCGCTTCACCCGGGCCGACACGGCGCGCACCAGCACTACCGGCGGCACCGGCCTCGGACTCTCGCTGGCCCAATCCATCACCCACGCGCACAACGGCACGCTGACCCTCAGCTCAACCCCGGGCAACACCAGCTTCACGCTGGCCCTGCCTACCTAGAGCTGGGCGGTCGGGCTGCCTACTCCGCGGAGGAGGGTGTCGACGAGCAGCGTCGCGAGGGCGTCGGTGTCGTCGGGGTCGTCGTCGCGGCGGTTCTGGCAGACCTCGTGGAGGAGGGCGTAGTAGATGCGGCGGGCCCAGATCGGGTCGACGTCGGCTCGCAGTACGCCGGCTTGCTTGAGGCGCTCGAACAGGCGGTCGCAGGAGGCGACGACGCCGGCCATCAGCTCGTCGCTCTCGCTGCTGGCGGCAAGGGCCGTGTTCATCGAGAAGCCCCAGGACAGCTTGACCCGGAGGGCGTTCGCGGTCGCTTGGTAGAGGGCGACCATCGGCGGCGCGGTCTCGAACCGGGCCTCGTCGACGGCACTCGCGAGCTGCTGCGACGCCCAGGTCTTCATCGCCATCACGAGCGCCTCGCGGGTGGCGAATCGCCGGTGCACGGTCGTCCGGGCGACGCCGGCCGCGGCGGCGATCTCCTCCATCGAGGCGGACGGGTTGCGGTTCAGGACTCGCTCGGCCGCCTCGAGGATCGTCCGCACGGTCCGCTCGGCGTCTGCGCGCATGACAAAAGTGTACCCGGAAGTCACCTCTGCTCACCTACTTGCGACACTTGTGTTGCAAGTAGTACGTTTTCAGGGTCAGCACCGATGCAACTAAGGATGGTCATGGATCTTCAGTTGAAGGACAAGAACGCGCTCGTCACCGGTGCCAGCCGCGGGATCGGCCTGGCCGTCGTCGAGCAGTTGGTCGCGGAGGGCGTGCGCGTCGTCGCAGTCGCCCGGACCAGTACGCCGGAGCTGCGCGACACCGGCGCCTTCGTCGTACCGGCGGATCTCGCGACCGCGGACGGGCCGGAGCAGGCCGTGGCCGCGGCTCTTGCCGAGGTCGGCGAACTCGATCTACTCGTGAACAACGTCGGCGGTGGCGACGGCGAGCTGGCCAGCGGGTTCCAGGCGATCGACGACGACACTTGGCGCGAGCTGTTCGACGTGAACTACTTCGCCACCGTCCGTACGACGCGGGCCGCGCTCCCGAGCCTGCTCCGCCAGGGCGGTGCGATCGTCAACGTCTCGTCGAACTCGGCACGGGTCCCGTCCGGCGGCCCAGCGCCGTACACAACCGCAAAGGCGGCTTTGACCGCACTCGGGAAGGCACTCGCGGAGGAGTTCGGCCCACAAGGCGTGCGCGTGAACACCGTCTCCCCCGGCCCCGTGCGGACAGCCCTGTGGACCGACCCCGACAAGTACGGCGGCCAGCTAGCCCGCACCCTCGGCGTGCCCCACGAGGCCCTACTGGAAGGCCTCCCCCAACAGATCGGCATGCTCACCGGCCGCCTGATCGAGCCGTCCGAGGTAGCCGCCCTCGTCGTCCAACTCTGCTCACCCCTAGCCGCAAGCATCGTCGGCGCCGACTACCTGATCGACGGCGGCAGCGTAAAAACCGCCTGAGCTCAAGTCGCCGCGAGTGCCTTGGTCGCTTGTGCGGCGAGGCCGGTGGCGCGGTTGTCGTCGGAGAGGCCGTCGGCTACCAGTACGGCGTAGCGGAGGCGGAGGGTGTCGCCGGCGGGGAACGGGAGTTCTTCGGAGAAGAACGGGGCTGGGCAGACGGCGGCGAAGTCTTCCGAGCGGACGAACCACTCCGGTGGGTGGCGGACGTTGTCGCCGGCGTCGGCGATGATGATCGTCGACGCCGTGTCGGTCTCGTCCTGGCGGGCGGTGAAACCCATCCACGGTGCGCGTTGACCGCGGAGCTCGTCGCGGCCCTTGCCTTGCGGGGCGAGGATCGTGCCGTTGGTGAACGCACGCGGTCCGCGCCAGAACAACCCGCCGTACCCTGCGTTCGGCCGGCCGGCTGTGGTCGGGCTGCCGATCTGGATGTTGCCGCCGGACACGTTGGTCATCGCGGTCTCGTAGACCAGCACCCAGCCGTCGTCCGCGAGCCGCGTGGTGATCGTGCGCGTCTCGTCGACGACGTGCTTGCCACCCTCGGTGTGCCAGGACAGGTGGTGCGCGAACCGGACCTCATCGTCGGACACGTCCAGCGCGTCGACCCGGTCGTGGTCCTGCGACCCGTTGTTGCCGAGCGGCTTGTACCCGTTCTCCTTGGTGTACGTCGGTCCGCCCCAGAAGTTGTCGTGCCCGAAATGCGGCAACGACCACGACATCCCCTTGTGCCACAGGTGATCCCACGGCCGGTACACGCTGACCAGGTCGCCGGTCAGCGTCCGCATCGGGTGGAAGTACGGCCGCGGCGACTCGTACTGCGGATCGTCCGCGTTGTAGACGTAGGTGAACAGCTCGCCGCCGCCCGCCGTCACCTGGATCGATTGGTTGACAGCGTGATTGCAGCCGAGATTCATGCGTTCTCCCGCGGTGGTTGCTTTGTCCATGGCGCCCCGAGCTCGCTGAACAACGCCAGCTCGTCCGAGGCCCGGTCGATCCAGTTCTCGACATTGAGAACGATCGGCCGGCGCTCAAGTCCTTCGCCTTCCCACTCCACGAACTCGTCCGGGATCTCCGTCGGGTCCGCCGCCGTCCGCACAGCTTCGACCACGCGAGTGAACCCACCCGTCGCAGCCAGCGGCACATACAGCGGTACGGCGGGATCCGCCCGATGCGCGAGCAGATTCTCCAGAAGATCCGCCCGCCCGTACTTCGTCCCGCCGAGCCGGTCCGAGGCATACTCCAGTACTGCGTTCCCCTCGGACCCGTGCACGATCACGGCCGGCTCGAGATGCTCGACCGCGCACAACGTGACCGCGATCAAGATCGTCGTACCGCGGCTCGTCACGATCCGGACCGTCGACGTGTCGTCGGACTCGATCGGATTCGCGCGGTACAGCTCCGTCTCGACCGACCGTACGTCGTCCACGCCCGTCGACTCGTCCAGCAGCAACGCCGCCGCGGTCGCATGCGCCAGCGGATTCGTCACCGCGCCGTCGACGACATCGACACCGTCGAGCCGCCGCTTGCCGGCCCAGCGCGCCCGACCGAAGTACTTCGCCGTCCGCACCCACTTCCCGACCGCACTGATCCCGCGGATCTCACCCAACTGCCCGTCCGCGACCATCTTCGCGAGCGTGAGAGTCGCCTCGGACGCCTGCGCCTGGAAACCGACCTGGCACGCCCGCCCGGTCTCGTCGACAAGCTTCGTCAGCTGCTCGAACTCGGCCAGCGACGCGGTCGGCGGCTTCTCCAGCAGTACGTCGGCGCCCGCGCGCATCGCCAGCTCCGCCAGCGGGACGTGCGTCTGGATCGGCGTACTGATGATCACGACATCGACTTCAGTTGCCACGAGCAACTGTTCCAGACTGTCGAAGGCGCGCACGCCCTCGACCGGACGGGGATCGGCGACCCCGACCAGTTCGGCCCGGCCGGCCTCGGCCAGCCGGGCGACGTTACGAACATGGGAGGCGCCGTGGCCGTGGACTCCCGCCACGGCCACGCGCGGCCTCGTCATCGACACTATTTGAGTCCTCCACTGATCTCGTCCAGCATCGCCTTGGCCGCCTTGTCCGGCGTCTGCCGACCGAAGAGTACGTCGGTCGTGTAGCGCTGGACGATCTTCTCCGCGGCACCTCCGCCGACCGGCGGCGCCGGCGACGGGTCGCCGAGCTCCTTGGCGATGTCCTGGATGAACTTCGCGGACGTCGCGTCGGCCGGCTGCAGCTTCGGCGTCACCGCGGCGCGGATCTCGGTGTTCGGCGGTACGCCGCGCTCGGCCAGCAGCACGTTGCCCGCAGCGTTGTTGTTCGCGAGGTAGTTGACGAAGTCTGCGGCCTCCTTCTGGTGCTTCGACCGCGACGAGATCGACCAGAACATCGAGCCCTTGTAGTACGAGCCGTTGTCAGTGGCCTTGCCGTCGGGGCTCGGGATCCGCAGCAGCTTCAGGTTCTGACCGGACGCCTTGCTGAAGGCCAGCAGCTGGTTGCTCCAGGTGAAGCTCATCGCCAACTTGCCGGTCGCCATCGCGGACTGGTCGAGCGCCGCGTTCATGTCCTGCGAGGTGAGCTCCGCGGGCGGGATCGCCTTGCTGTCCCGCAACTTCAGCACGTAGTTGAAGAAGTCGGTCGCCTTCTCCGGCGAGACGCCGAGCTTGCCGTCCTTGGTCCAGAGCGATTCGCCGTTCTGCCGCGCCCAGAGGTTAAGGCCGGCCTCGTTCTGCCCGAGGGTGCCGGTGCCCCAGCCCTTGCCGTTCAGCTTCGAGGAGATCTCGGCGGAGATCCGGGCGTAGTCATCCCACGTCCACTTGGTGTCGTCGGGCAGCGCCACCCCGGCGGCCTTGAAGACGGCCGGGTTCGCGAGCACCGCGAACGAGTTGATCCCGGCGTTCAGCCCGTACAGGCCGCCGTCGAACTCGCCGGCGCTCAACGTGTCCGGCTCGAACTTGCCGGTGTCCAGCCCCTGCGCCTTCTTCAGGTCGAGCAGTGCGCCGCGGTCGGCGTACTCACGCAGGTACTTCTCGTCCATCTGGATGATGTCCGGAGCGTCGTTCGCCGCGACCGTGGTGGCGAGCTTGTCCCAGTAGCCGGACCACTCGCCGAACTCACCCTTGATCGTGACGTTCGGGTGGTCCTTCTGGTACGCGTCGATCACCTGCTGGGTGAGCTTGGTCCGGGTGTCCGACCCCCACCAGGTGAACCGGAGTGTGACCTTGCCGCCGGCGTCGTCGGACGATCCGCCCGGACCGCCGGAGTCGCCGCCGCAGGCGCTTGCCGCCAGCAACGTGGTGGCCAGGGCCAGGGCCGTTGCCACGCGTGGGATGTGCAGCCTCATGATGTGGACCTTTCAGGGGGAGCTACTACTTGATGCCGGTGGTCGCGATGCCCTTGATCAGGAACCGCTGGCCGAACAGGAAGGCGAGGAAGACCGGGACGAGGGAGACGACCGACATCGCGAACATCGATCCCCAGGAGCTGCTGGAGGTCGAGTCGACGAAGCCCCGCAACGCGACCGGGACGGTGTACACGTGCGGGTCGGTCAGGTAGATCAGCTGGCTGAAGAAGTCGTTCCAGGTCCAGATGAACGTGAAGATCGTCGTGGTGGCCAGCGCCGGGACCATCAGCGGCAGGATCACCCGCAGGAAGATGCTGCCCCGGCCGCAGCCGTCGATCCGGGCGGCCTCGTCCAGCTCGCGCGGGATGCCGCGGATGAACTGCACCATCAGGAACACGAAGAACGCGTCCGTCGCCAGCAGCTTCGGCACGATCAGCGGGAGGAACGTGTTGATCCAGCCGGCGTGCGAGAACAGGATGTACTGCGGCACGATCACCACGTGGATCGGCAGCATGATGCTCAGCAGCATGATCGCGAACCAGAACTTCTTGCCCACGAACTCGAGCCGGGCGAACGCGTAGGCCGCCATCGAGCAGGACACCAGGTTGCCGAGGATCGAGCCCAGCACCACCACCGCCGAGTTCAGCAGGTAGCGGGTGAACGGCTCGGTCAGCGCGTTCCAGCCGACCCGGTAGTTGTCGATCCGCAGGTCCTTCACCAGGATCCCGGGGTCGCGGAAGATCTCGTTGCCCGGCCGCAGTGAACTGACCACCATCCAGATCACCGGGTAGAGCATCACCAGTGCGGATGCCGCGAGTACGACGTGGATCACCAGCGGCCGGACCCGCGCCCAGGTGATGACGCCGGCCCGCCGGGTGGCGACCGTGGTGCGGAGCGTTTCAGTCGTCATAGAACACCCAGTACTTCGAGAGGAGGAAGTTCGCCGCGGTGAAGATCCCGATGATCACGAGCAGGAACCAGGCCATCGCGGACGCGTAGCCCATGTCGAAGTTCCCGAAGCCCCGGTCGTAGAGGTACAGCGTGAAGAACATCGTCGAGTCCGACGGGCCGCCGCTGCCCCCGGAGACGACGAACGCCTGCGTGAACGCCTGGAACGCGTGGATGATCTGCAGCACCAGGTTGAAGAAGATGATCGGCGTCAGCAGCGGCAGCGTGATGCTGAAGAACCTGCGCAGCGTCCCGGCGCCGTCGACGGACGCGGCCTCGTAGTACATCGACGGGATCTGTCTCAGCCCGGCCAGGAAGATCACCATCGGCGAGCCGAACGTCCACACGTTCAATACGACGAGCGTGCCGAGCGCCGTACTCGGATCGGAGATCCAGCCCTTGCCCTCGATCCCGACCACATCGAGCAGCTGGTTGAGCAGGCCGGTCGTGCCGAACACCTGCCGCCAGAGGATCGCGATCGCGACACTCGAGCCGAGCAGCGACGGCAGGTAGAAGACCGAGCGGTAGAAGGCCATCCCGCGGACACCACGGTCGAGTACGACGGCCAGCAGCAGGGCGATCGCCAACTGCAGCGGGACCGACACGAACACGTAGGTGAACGTCACCCGGAGTGAATTGTGCAGCCGCTGATCGGACAGCATCCGGGCGAAATTGTCCAGGCCGATCCACTTCGGAGCCTGGATCAGGTTGTAGTCCGTGAAGGACAAATACAGCGAGGCCAGCATCGGGCCGATCGTGATCAGGAAAAGGCCCAGCAACCACGGTGCCAGGAAGAGGTAACCGGCCAGGTTGTCTCTCTTGCTGACAGGTCCCACCCCACCGCCCCGGTCAGGCTTCTGACCTGCGGTTTTCTTCCCCCGGAGGCTGCCGAGCTCACCCAGCGCACTCATCGTCGTGATACCTCCGGAAAAGGGTGGAAAGCGCTTGCCTTGGCCGGTCAAACTAGTACGAGAAACCGGTTTATGCAAGAGTTCGCAGACGTCCGGACTGACCGGATCCGGCCGGTCTGCGAGGTATTGACAGGACAAAGTTCCGGGGCGACAGTTCTGAGCATTTGGCAACCGCTTACCGCCCAGGAGATGCCGATGCTGCGACGTACCTTTCTCACCGGTTCGCTGACCACCGTTGCGGTCGGCGCACTGCATCCGACCGCGGCGCGTGCTGAGGTAGCAGCTGTGGACGAGGACTTCCTGACCCTGCTGACCAACGCCAACCAGACCCAGATCCCGCTGGTGCTCGCGAACTACCAGAGCGCCGGCGACAGCATCCGCACCGTGGCGCGGAAAGCCAGGCGCCTGATCTCCGGGTATGTGTGGGGCAGGTCGTCGTACCACCACGATGCCTCGCTGCTCGGGCCGCTCGGCTGGCTGGTCGAACAGCTTGCGGCGCGGCAGCACGATGACGGTCTGTACGACGTCGGCAACCTGCACTCGCCGCCGGACAGCTCGTTCGCGATCCAGGACGTCTGCGTGCTGTACGCGTTGCTCGACGCGGATGACTCGGCGGAGACGTCGTCGCTGCGTACGACGCTCGCTTCCGTCATTCGTAAGGCCGCGCCTGCTCTCGCCGCCGGCGGCGTACACACGCCGAACCACCGGTGGGAGGTCTCGGCGGCGCTCGCCCGCGCGCATCACCTCTTCCCGGACCGGCGGTACGCGGCGCGGATCGACGACTGGCTCGACGAAGGCATCGACGCGACCCCGGACGGGATCTACAGCGAACGCAGCTCGACGTACGCCGCCGAGGTGACGAACCCGTGTCTGCTGACGATCGCGTGGTTGCGGGACAGGCCGGCCCTGGTGGACTACGTACGCCGGAACCTCGAGGCGACGCTGTATTTCCTGGAGCCGAACGGCGAGGTCGACACGACGGCATCGCGCCGCCAGGACCAGAAGGGGCTGCGCGAGGTGTGGTGGTACCTGACGCAGTACCGCGAGCTCGCCTTGCACACTGGTGACGGCCGCTTCACGACTGTTGCCAAGAGCATCGAATCGCGGGGCACGGGTGAGCTCGGCGACTTCCTCGCCGAGGTGCTCGAGCGACCCGAACTCGCAGCTGCACTCCCCGCCGCTCGGGCGGTGCCGACCGACTTCGTCCAGCACTTCCCGTCGCAAGCGTCTGCGCGGGTACGCCGTGGTGCGCGGACCGCGAGCGTGTTCGGCGGGACCGACTTCCATGACATCCCGGTGATCTCGTCGGGGTTGTCGACCAACCCGACCTTCTTCAAGCTGCGCAACGGCGCCGCAATTCTGGACTCGGTCCGGTTGTCGCCGCAGTTCTTCAGCACCGGGCATTTCCGTAGCGACGGTCTGCAGGTGTCGGGGAAGACATTCAAGCTGTCGTCCGAGGTGAAGGTGCCGTATCACCTACCGCTTCCGAAGCGCTATCGCCGGGCGGACGGGCGCTACGCGCTGACGCCGGACGGCCGCTTCTACGCCTCGATGGACTTCGGTCACCGCCCTAAGCACTACAGGACGCTGCGGACGGAGATCGCTGTGACGGAGGTTTCGGACGGGTTCGACCTGACGTTCGACTTCGCCGGCGACGAGACGGCGTACGCCCTCGAGCTCTGCTTCCGGCCGGGCGGAACGCTGGCCGGCGTCGACACGTTGGATGCCTCGGGCAACTACCAGCTTGTCTCGGGCACGGGGAGCTACACGGTCGGTGCGGACCGGATCGAGTTCGGCCCTGGGAACGGTGCCGCGCGGGTGGCGATGGATCCGGGCGAGCGGTACACGTACCTCGGTGGCAGTCTCACCCCGGACGGTCTGCGGGTCTATCTGACCGGCCGGATCCCGGGTCGGCAGGTGCTGAAGTTAAGGATGTCGTAGCTGCCTGCTGATCCGTATTATCATTGGCGTTTGACTTGACCGATCTCGGCGGTCGAGCTATTGTCGGGCGATGCCACAGAAGGCGACCCGGCTGACCCAGCGCGACATCGCGCGGCTGGCGAATGTCAGCCAGACGACGGTCTCACTGGTGCTGAACAATCGCAGCGACGCGACCGCCCGGATCCCGGCCGAGACCCGGGACCGGGTGCTCAAGGTGATCCGCGAGACCGGGTACCAGGCGGATCCGCTGGCCCGGCGAATGCTCAAACAGCGCAACCAGATCCTCGGCGTGTTCACGTACGAGTCGGTCTTCCCGAGCACGAGCGGCGACTTCTACTACCCGTTCCTGGCCGGTATCGAGGACCGCGCCGAGCGCCTCGGGTGGGACCTGCTGCTGTTCACCAGCGCCCCGGTCGCGGACGGCCATCGCCGGATCTTCCACGAGAACAACCGCCTCCGCATCGCCGACGGCTGCCTGCTCCTCGGCCGCGAGGTCCCCTCCGACGAGCTCGCCCGCCTGATCGCCGAGGACTACCCCTTCGTCTCCGTCGGCCGCCGCGACGACGCCGGCGCCCCCGTCCCGTCCGTAGGCGCCGACTACACCACCGCAACCCACGCCGTCGTCACCCGAGCCATCACCCTGGGCCACCGCCACGTCGCGTACGCCGGCCCCGCCGCCTCCCCCGCCCCCATCCCCGAATCCTCAGCCGACCGCCTCCGAGGCTTCCACCAAGCCGCCGGCCGCAAGGCCCTGGTCCTGCCGACCGGCCAGCCCGCCTCAACCGCCGGCTCCCCCGCCCCCGCCGGCTTGGCTGACCCGACCAGCCACGCACCGGGCTCAGCTCCCACCGGGCTCGGCTCGGCGGGCCGCACCAGCCACGCACCCGGCCCAGCTCCCACCGGGCTCGGCTCGCCCTCCCCCTACCCCGCGCCGCAGGCGCGGGCGGCCGGCGGCGCCGACGGCTGGGCGACGCCGCTGCTTGATGTCTTGCTGGACAGGAAGATCACCGCGGTGTTCGTCGAAGAGCGTGCTGATGCGGTCTCGCTGGTGGCTGCGGCAACCGCGCGCGGGATCGACGTACCCGGGGATCTTTCCGTGGTCGCGCTCGGTGACTCGACTCGTCCGGTGGCGAGTGACGTGGACTTCAGCGGGTTTCACGTGCCGCGGCGGGCGATGGGCGTGCGGGCGGTCGAGCTGCTCGAGGCGATCCTCAGCGGCACCGCGACCTCGCAGCAGATCTTGCTCCCGTGCGAGCTGACCGAAGGAACCACTCTCACTCCACCCAAAGGTGTCTGAATGCATACAGAGGTACTTGTGGTCGGCGGCGGACTCGGCGGCGTCGCGGCCGCCCTGGCCGCGTTGCGCGCCGGTCGATCGGTCGTGCTGACCGAGGAGTTCGACTGGCTCGGCGGGCAGTTGACCAGCCAGGCCGTCCCGCCGGACGAGCACAGCTGGGTCGAGCAGTTCGGCGTCACCGCGTCGTACCGCGCTCTCCGCGACGGCATCCGCGAGTACTACCGCCGGCACTACCCGCTGACCGCGGCCTCCCGCGCGACCCCGCAGCTGAACCCGGGCGCCGGCTACGTGTCCAAGCTCTGCCACGAGCCGCGGGTCGCACTCGCCGTACTGGAGGCCATGCTCGCGCCGTACCGCGCGAGCCGCCGCCTGCGCGTGCTCCAGCCGTACCGTCCGGTCGCGGCCGAGACCGACGGCGATCGTGTCACAGCGGTGACCGTGCAGCACCGCGAGTCCGACGAGCAGGTCACGGTCACAGCGCCGTACATCCTCGACGCGACCGAGACCGGGGAGCTGCTGCCGCTGACCGGGACGGAGTACGTGACCGGGTTCGAATCGCAGCGCGAGACCGGCGAGCCGAGCGCGCCGGCCGAGGCGCAGCCGATGAACATGCAGGCGGTCTCGTACTGCTTCGCGGTCGATCACGTCGACGGGGACCAGGTCGGCGACAAACCGGCCAACTACGCCTTCTGGCGGAACTACCAGCCGTCGTTCTGGGGCGACCGCCTGCTGTCCTGGACCGCGCCGAACCCGCGGACGCTGGAGACATCGCATCGCTCCTTCACGCCGAACCCCGACGACGATCCGCTCGCGGTGGTTGCGGATCAGCGGCTGACCGGCGGGGACACCAACCTCTGGACGTTCCGCCGGATCGCGGCGCGCAGGCACTTCGTCCCGGGGGCGTACGAGAGCGACATCTGCCTGGTGAACTGGCCGATGATCGACTACTTCGAGGGCGCGGTCATCGATGTACCGGACGCTTCGAAGCATTTGGCCGCGGCGCGTGAGCTGTCGCAGTCCGTCTTCTACTGGCTGCAGACCGAGGCGCCTCGGCCCGACGGCGGGTCCGGCTTCCCCGGGTTGCGGTTGCGCGGGGATCTGCTCGGGTCCGCGGACGGGCTGGCCCAGGCGCCGTACATCCGGGAATCGCGGCGGATCAAGGCGGAGTACACGATCGTCGAGCAGGACCTCTCGGTCGCGGTGCGCGGCGACCGAGGCGCGGTCGAGTACGACGACACCGTCGGCGTGGGGATGTATCGCATCGATCTGCATCCGTCGACCGGCGGCGACAATTACATCGATGTCGCGAGCAGCCCGTTCCGGATCCCGCTCGGTGCGCTGATTCCGGAGCGGGTCGAGAATCTGCTTCCCGCCAACAAGAACCTCGGTACGACGCACATCACGAACGGCTGCTACCGACTCCATCCGGTCGAGTGGAACATCGGCGAGTCCGCCGGTGCGCTGGCGGCGTTCTGCCTGGATCGGGGCGTGGCTCCGCGAGCGGTCCGCAGTACGCCGGCCCTGCTCGCGGAGTACCAGGCCCGTCTTGTCGCCGACGGTGTCGAGCTGAGCTGGCCGGAGGTGGCGGGCTACTAAAATGACTGGGTGAGCTTCCACGCTGCTGCCTTCATCGCCACCAGCCTCGACGGCTACATCGCCCGTCCCGACGGCTCCATCGACTGGCTCACCACCCGAGCCGAACAGGCCGGCGAGACCGGGTACGACGAGTTCATGTCCTCGATCGACACCGTCGTACTCGGTCGGAACACCTACGAGCTGGCCCTGACGTACGACCTCTGGCCGTACGAAGGCAAACAGGTAGAGGTCCTCAGCTCAACCCTCGACCCGAACACCGATGACCGCATCCTGGTCCACCGCACCCTGGAAGCCCTGGTAGAAACGCTCACCGACCGAGGCGCCCAACGCATCTACACCGACGGCGCCCGAACCATCCAAACGTTCCTGACAGCCGGCCTCCTCAACGAACTGACCATCACCACCGCCCCCGTCCTCCTAGGCACCGGCATCCCCCTCTTCGGCCCCCTCCCCACCGAAATCCCCCTAACCCACAACGCCACCCGCACCCTAAAGGCCGGCTTCACCCAGTCGGACTACACAATCCAGCACTGAACTACGGGATGATCTGGCTCTCCTGTGGATAACCGATGTAGCTGAAATGCCTTGCAAATAAGGGCTTCCAGGTCGGAAAACTGTCGGAGGTCCCGTCTAGGCTTGTCGGCATGGAGGTCCTCGGCGAACGACCCGTCTGGTCGATGAGCGACAGCGAGAAGCTGTCCGCTCTCGACGCGGTTGTCGCGGAGAAGGCTCGCTTGGAGACTCTCGAGCTCCGCCTCATCGCAGCCATCGACCAGTCCAGCCACGCGACCGAGGTCGGCGCTGGAGACACCGCTCGCCTACTGACGCATCGATACCGCACCGACGCCACCGAAGCCCGGCGTCAGGTCCGCATCGCCACCGACCTGCCCAAGTACTCCGCCACCACCGCAGCTCTCCCTGACCCCAGCACGCCCTTTGCCAACCCGGCCACCGCACATCCGGCCGAGGTTGACGACCCAAACGAGGCTGTGGACGAGGTGCGGGATGGAGATACTCCGGGGTGGCGCGTCTCGCCTGCCCAGGCGGCCGCGATCGTCTCCGTCCTGAACCAGGTCCCCGCGACGGTCCCGGCCGAAGACCTGGAGTTCGCCGAACAACGCCTCATCGACCTGGCCGCCACCCACACCCCGACCGAGCTGCGCCGCGCCGGCCGCAAGATCCGCGACATCCTCGACCCGGACGGCCCCGAACCGGACGAGAAGGCGGCGTACGAGAGGGAATCCCTGACGCTGAAGACCGTCGACCGCGGCGTCGCGTTCCGTGGCTACCTCGCCAACGAGAACGCCGAACTGTTCCGCACCCTCATCCACGCCCACGCCGAGCCCCACAAAACCATCGACGGCCAACAAGACCCCCGCCCCCGCGACAAACGCCAAGCCGACGCCCTCACCACCATCCTCAACACAGCCGGCACCGCCACCACCGCAGCTACAACCGTCGCCACAGCAGACGCCACGAGGTCACGAGCGACCACCTCGCCTGAGCATGTTGGCGACGACCTAGTCGTCAGCACGGCGGATGAGGCGGACGTCGGCAGCGCTAACGATGCGGCTGCCGAGATCGGCTTCGTACCCGGCCACGGGCCGAAGCCGCACATCAGCATCACCATCGACTACAACGACCTCGCCGCCGCGACAGCGAACGCCACCGGGGACATGACCTTCGGCGACAACCTGTCCGCCGCGACCGTACGCCGCCTCGCCTGCGACGCGCAGATCCTCCCCATCGTCCTCGGCTCCAAGTCACAACCCCTCGACGTCGGCACGACCCAGCGCCTAGTAACCCGCCCCATGCGCCGCGCCCTCAACGCCCGCGACAAAGGCTGCGTCATCTGCCACGCCCCACCCATCCAATGCGAAGCCCACCACATCATCTCCTGGCTCGACGGCGGCCCCACCGCCGTCAACAATCTCGCCCTGCTCTGCAAACGCCACCACCTCGACCTCCACTCCGGCCACTGGCAGATCCGCATCCTCAACGGCGTCGTCCACGTCACCAACCCCACCTGGACAAATCCCACCCTCACCCCACCTAACAAATACAAACCCCCGGCCGCCGACATCGTTCACCAGCCCTCAACACCAGCGTTCAGTCCATGGGCCGAGGGTGACCCCGTCACGCCCACAACCGAGCCACAGACGCCGTCCAACCCACCACAACTCACGCCCTTCAACCCATGGGAGGACGACGAACCAACCGCGCCCCGGACAAGCTCCACCCAGCTCCGACCCGTCAAGATCGCAGAACCGACGCACCTCGCCCCGCGAACCAACGACGACCCGGTCACCCACACAACCGAATCACCGCCGACACCTGCCCGCACCGCAGCAGCACCCACCCCGTTCGACCCGTGGGGCGACAACGAACCCGCCGCATGAACGCGTCTCCTGCTCGCCCCTCGACAAGCGCACCGGTGCCCCCTCACTCGCCCGAGCCGGGTCGTCTGCCAGGCACGCGCCTGAGTCAGCCCAACGCCGCACGCGCCTCGCCGTCCAGCGCAGGCCAAGCACGTGTCACGCCGATCTCACGCGTACGGAGGTCGCCATCTCCAGCACTCGTTGATCCGATCGAGGTCGGCTTGGAGGCGGCAGGAGTCTCGCCGAGGCAGGTTGCGTACGACGATGTGCAGGATCGCCTGGACCTCGAGCATCGGCGGGCAGCACTCCCAGATCCCACATCCCGTGTAGCGCGGGTCGTACAGGCGATGCGCCGGGTCCCGGACGAACCGCTCCCAGTGCTGGATCGCCTCCAGCACCTGCCCAGGCTGCAGTCGGGTGTTCTCCAGTTGCGCGATCACGAGCCGCCCGTGTGGTGACAGGCGGGGCAGATTCGAGATTCGGGTGATCGTGGTGAGACCAGTGATCTTCGTCATCCGCAGCCGCGCGGCAGACTCCGCACGAACTTGAGCCGGGCGCTTACGCGGCATCGGCCTTTCGGTAGCTCAACATCCAGCCATGGTTTCACGGGTCGGGAACGTTGGCTCGCAGTTTTTGGGTGCGGCTGATGCGACACCGACTGCCGACCAGTTCGCCATCAGGTTCGCAGTACGTGGGCGGCAGACCGACGGTGACGATTGAGCCACAGCAGGCATGGCTCGCTCACAGCCGCCGTTATCTCGGTCGACGTATCCGGTGCGCCCGCCAAGTAGTCGATCGCGCGGCAGCGCGCAACCCCGGCGATAGCCGGCACGTCCGGCGGTAGCCGGAAGGATGCACCGGCGATGAGCCGGGGTGTGGGTGGGGGCGCGCGTAGCTGGTGTGGCGAGGAGCGGAGCGACGAGGGACGCCTGCGTAGCGTGCGGGGGCTGGACTACCTCAGGAGGTGGGCTGCTGCTTCGGTGGCCCAGTAGGTGAGGATTGTGTCGGCGCCGGCTCGGCGGATTGAGGTCAGGGTTTCCAGGATGGCGGCTTCGCGGTTGATCCAGCCGTTGGCGGCGGCGGCTTCTACCATGGCGTATTCGCCGGAGATGTTGTACGCGGCAACGGGGACGTTCACGTGGTCGCGGACCTGGCGGATGATGTCGAGGTAGGCCAGGGCGGGTTTGACCATGACGATGTCGGCGCCTTCGGCGATGTCGAGGTCGACCTCGCGGATGGCGTCGCGGGCGTTGGCGTTGTCCTGCTGGTACGTCTTCCGGTCGCCGGTGAGCGACGAGTCGACCGCCTCGCGGAACGGGCCGAAGAAGGCCGACGCGTACTTCACGGCGTACGCGAGGATCACCGTGTCGATGAAGCCGGCCTTGTCCAGCGCAGCACGAACGACGCCGACCTGGCCGTCCATCATCCCGGACGGACCGACGACATGCGCGCCCGCCGAAGCCTGCGCGACCCCCATCTCGGCATAGATCGAGAGAGTCGCGTCGTTGTCGACCCGGCCTTCGGAGTCGAGTACGCCGCAGTGCCCGTGCGACGTGAACTCGTCGAGGCACAGGTCCGACATCACCAGCAGCGAGTCACCGGCCTCGGCCACCGCATCGGCGATCGCCACATTCAGAATCCCGTTGGGATCCAGCGCACCGGACCCGACCTCGTCCTTCACCGAAGGTACGCCGAACAACATCACCCCGCCGAGCCCGAGCGACGCCGCCTCGGCGACCGCCTTCCGCGCCGTGTCCCGGGTGTGCTGTACGACGCCCGGCATCGACCGGATCGGGATCGGCTCGCGCGCGTCTTCCCGGATGAACATCGGCAGGATCAACTGCCGCGGCTCGATGGTCGTCTCCGCGACCAGTCGACGTACCGCCGCCGACGACCGAAGCCGCCGCGGCCTGACCTCCGGGAAACCACCAGGCATGAACTCAGCTCTTCCGACGAGATCCCGAGCGACGCTCGGACGGACGGGTGACCGGCTCGCCGGCCTCCACCATGGTGTCACGCCGGTCCGCACCGAACCGGGCGAGGGCGTCGGCCAGCTCTTCGACCGACGGCGTCTCGGCCATCGCGTCGACGCGCAGGCCGTGCTCCTCGGCGGTCTTCAGCGTGGCCGGGCCGATCACCGCGATCACGGTCGACGCGTGCGGCTTGCCGGCGATACCGACAAGGTTCCGCACCGTCGAGGACGAGGTGAACACGACCGCGTCGAACTTGCCCGACTTGATCGCCTCGCGGGTCGGCGCGGGCGGCGGGGCGGCGCGCACGGTCCGGTACGCCGTGACGTCGTCGACCTCCCAGCCGAGATCGGTGAGTCCGGCAACGAGTGTCTCGGTGGCGATGTCCGCGCGCGGCAGGAAGACCCTGTTGATCGGGTCGAGCACCTCGTCGAACGGCGGCCAGTCCTCCACCAGCCCGGCGGCCGACTGCTCACCGGACGGGACCAGGTCAGGACGGATGCCCCAGGCACCGATCGCCTCGGCGGTCTTGTCGCCGACCGCCGCGATCTTCAGCCCGGAGAACGCCCGCGCGTCCAGCCCGTACTCGTCGAACTTCTCCCGGACCGCCTTCACCGCGTTGACCGAGGTGAACGCGACCCACTCGTAGCGTCCCTCGACCAGCCCGCGGATCGCCTTGTCCATCTGCTGCGGGTTGCGCGGCGGCTCGACCGAGATCGTCGGAACCTCTTCCGGCGTCGCGCCGTACCGACGGAGGCGGTCCATCAACGGGCCGGCCTGGTCCTTGGTCCGCGGGACCAGGATCCGCCAGCCGAACAGCGGCTTGGTCTCGAACCAGGACAGCGCCTCGCGCTGCTCGACCACCGCGCCGACCACGATCACGGCCTCGCCGGTCACCTTGGAAGCCCGCAGGTCCGCGACGATCGACTCCAGCGTCCCGACCACGCTGGTCTGCGCGGTCGTCGTACCGCCGACGGTCAGCGCGACCGGGGTTGCGGCGTCGAAGCCGCCCTCGACCAGGGCCGCGACGGTGTCCTTCAAAGTCTCGACAGCGTTCAGCAGGACCAGCGTCTGCTTCGGCTGCAGCCGGCTCAGGTCGAGCTTGTTCTCGGCCAGGTCGACGACGGTGACCTCGCGGTCACCCTTCATCGTCAGCGGGATCCCGGCGTACGTCGGGACCGCGCTCACCTCGCTCACACCCGGGACGACGTTGAACGCGATCCCCGCCTTCTTGCACGCGGCGGCCTCTTCGGCGCCGCTGGAGAAGGTGAACGGGTCGCCGGTCAGCAGGCGTACGACGTTCGCCGCGGTCTTGGCCGTCTTCACCACGAGCCGCGCCCGGGCCGCGATCCGCAACGCCCGGCTGCCCTCGGCGCCGGAGCCGTCGACGACCTCGACGCCCGCCTTGCAATAGGTCAGGAACGCGTCGTGTTCGGGGCCTTCGACAACGACCGCGTCGGCGTTGGCGAGCACGTCACGGCCGGCCAGCGTCAGCAGTGCGGGGTCACCGGGGCCGACACCGACGAATGTCACGTGGCCGAGTGGTCTGGTCTGCTTGACGGTACTGGTCGCAGCCTTCTGAGGTGCCGCGGTGGCCGCTGTCTTCGCGCTCACGTCTGCCTTCGCCCTCGTCGTTTTCCTGCTCGTCTTGTGGGCCGTCTTGTGGGCCGCCGTCGTAGTGCCCTGTGCCGGTGTCATGGTCGCTCCAGCAGTTCGTTCGCCAGCGCCTTGCCGAGAGACACCGGGTCGTCCACCGGCCCGTTCGCGGAGAGCCGTCGTACGCCGTCCTCCTGGCCGAGCGCGCCCCGCAGCCACAGCTCCGGGCCGTCCTCGCCCTCGACCACCTCGGCCAGCGCGCCGACCGGAGCCGTGCACCCTGCCTCGAGCGTGGCCAGTAGTTGCCGTTCCGCCGTCACCGCCGCGCGGGTGGCCGGGTCCTCGAGGTGCGCCAGGGCGGCCAGCACCTCGGTGTTGTCGGACCGGCACTCGATGGCCAGCGCGCCCTGCCCCGGTGCGGGCAGCATCTGGATCGGGTCCAGCGTCTCGGTGACCTCGGCGAGCCGTCCGAGCCGGGACACCCCGGCGCGCGCGACGATCACCGCATCCACCTTGCCATCGGCAACCAACGCGATCCGGGTGTCCACGTTGCCGCGGACTCCGCTGCACTCGATGCCCAGGCCGAGCGCGTCGATCTGCGCGACGCGACGTGCGGCCCCGGTGCCGATGATCGAGCCGCGCGGCAGCTCGCCGAGCGTCAGACCGTCGCGGGCGACAAGTACGTCGCGCGGGTCCTCGCGGAGCGGGATGGCGCCGAGCACCAGACCGTCGACCGGCGCGGTCGGCAGGTCCTTGAGCGAATGCACCGCGATGTCGATCTCGTCGGCCAGCAACGCGTCGCGCAGTGCGCTGACGAAGATGCCGGTGCCGCCGATCTGCTCGACCGGGGCACGGTTGACGTCGCCGGTGGTCGTGATCAGCACGAGCTCGACCTCGTGCCCGAGCTTGCGCAGCTCATCCGCGACGAGGGTCGACTGCGCGGTCGCGAGCGCGGAGCGGCGGGTACCGAGCCGGATCATGCCTGCTCACCTCCACCGTGCCGGGCGTCCGCGGGGGTCTTGCTGGTCTCCTCGGGCGACTTGACCGCAGTCACCGCGTCGACCGTTGCCTGGTCGAGCGCGAACAGCTCGCGCAGCGCATCGGCGTACGTCGGTCCGCCGGGGTCTCCCCCGAGCTCCTTCACCCGGACCGTCGGGTTGTGCAGCAACTTGTCGACGACGCGACGGATGGTCCGCCCGACCTCGTGCCGCTGCTGCTCGTCGAGGCCGGGCAGGCGGCGGTCCAGCCGCGCCAGCTCGGAATCGACCAGCTCGGTCGCCATCGTCCGCAGTGCAACCACGGTCGGCGCCACCGATGCGGCCCGCCGGGTCGCCTCGAACGCACCGGTCTCCTCGCCGACGATCCGCCGTACCTCGTCGATGTCGGCCTCGCTGCCGCCCGCCGTACCAGCGAGGTCAGCCAGCGTGACCAGCGTGACGCCGGGGATCCGCGCCGCCTCGGGTGCGACGTCCCGCGGCAGGGCGACGTCGAGTACGCCGAGCGGTCGCCCATCCGTGGCGTTTCGGATCATCTCTTCGGTCAGTACGACGCCGCGCGCGCCGGTGCACGACACGATCAGGTCGGCCTCGCGCAGCGCGTCCGGTACGTCGGCCAGCGGGATCGCCGTACCGCCGATCCGGTCGGTCAGCGCGACCGCCCGGTCATAGTTGCGGTTGGCAATGGTCACGCTCTTCGCGCCGCCGTTGAGCAGCGTCTGGGCGGCCAGCGAGGCCATCGAACCGGCGCCGACGACCAGTGCCCGGCGGCCTTCGAACCCGCCGACCGCTTCCAGTCCGGCCGAGACGACCGAGCGGCCGGCGGAGTCGATACCGGTCTCGGTGCGGGCCCGCTTGCCGACCCGCAACGCGTGCTGCAGCAGGGCATTCAGGTCGGTGCCGACCGTCTCGAGATCCTGGCCGACGCGCAGCGTCTCCTTGACCTGGCCGAGGATCTGGCTCTCGCCGACGATCATCGAGTCCAACCCGACCGCGACCTGGAACAGGTGCGCGACCGAGCCCTCCTCGAAGTGCACGTAGAGGTGCTCGGCCAGATCCAGCAGCGGTACGCCGGTGACGTCGGACAGGATCGCGGTGACCTCGTCCATCCCCGCGTGGAACCGGTCGACGGTCGCGTAGACCTCGGTCCGGTTGCAGGTGGCAAGTACTGCGGACTCGGCAACGGCCGGCGTGTGCTTGACGGCCAGGGCCAGCTTGGTCGCCGCGTCCGCGTCGAGCGCGACCCGCTCGAGGACGTTGATGTCAGCGGAACGATGACTGATGCCGACGACCAGGTAACTCATGCGCCGACACCCCCGACACTCGGGAGATCCGTCAGACCGTTCATCGCTGGTAGCTCGGGCACCTGGGGGAGCGCCGCCTCTCCGGACTTTCGTTGTTCGTGGTACGCCAGGATCTGCAACTCGATCGAGAGGTCCACCTTGCGGATGTCGACGCCGTCGGGCACGGACAGCACCACGGGCGCGAAGTTCAGGATGCTGGTCACGCCGGCGGCGACCAGCCGGTCGCAGACCTCCTGGGCCGGACCGGCGGGCGTGGTGATCACGCCGATCGAGACCCGGTCGCGCTCGACGATGTCCTCGAGCTCGGCGAAGTCGCGGACCTCCATGTCGCCGATCCGCTCGCCGACCAGCTTCGGGTCGGCGTCGAGCAGGGCGACGATCCGGAAGCCGCGGGTGCCGAAGCCGGAGTAGTTCGCCAGCGCGTGGCCGAGGTTTCCGATCCCGACGATGACCACGGCCCAGTCCTGGGTGACGCCGATCTCGCGGGCGATCTGGTAGCGCAGGTACTCGACGTCGTACCCGACGCCGCGGGTGCCGTACGACCCCAGGTAGGACAGGTCCTTGCGGAGCTTGGCCGAGTTCACGCCGGCCGCGGTCGCCAGATCCTCGCTCGACGCGGTCGCGATGCCACTGTCCGAGAGCGCGGTCAGGGCCCGCAGGTAGACCGGCAAGCGCGCGACAGTCGCCTCGGGGATGCCGCGTTCGGTTCTCGTCGGCGGGCCGGGGCGACGGCTGCTGGCACGCGTCACAATTCTCCTGGGAGCGGTTGGTTCACCGCGGTCTGACGGCCGGCGGCGGTTCTTACTCTAGGAGCTTGTGAACGTGAGAACAAAATCGGCGATGGGTGACCTGCAAGACACGCCTAGGTTGTCAAGGCCTTCCTGAGTCTTGCCGGGTCCACCCGCCAGAAGTCGTGCTGCTTCCCGTCCACGAACGTGACCGGGATCTGTTCGCCGTACTGCGTGAACAGCTGGTCATCCTGCGTGATGTCGACCTCGGTCCACTCCACGCCGAGCTCGCCGCAGACCGCCCGGATGATCTCCCGGGCGTCGTCGCAGAGATGACAGCCCGGCTTCCCGTACATGACGACCTTGCTCATCGATCCCGCAACCGTCCCTTGGCGACCTTGCCCGTGACCGAGTGCGGCAACTGGTCCACGACCTCGATCTCCACCGGCGACTTGAACCGCGCGAGCCGGCCGTCGGCGTACTCACGGACCGCTGCGACATCGACCGTGGTGTCGGCCTTCGGTACGACGAACGCCTTCACGGCCTCGCCCGTCTCCTCGGACGGCATACCGATGACAGCCGCCTCCCGTACGCCGGGAGCACCGACCAGCACCTCTTCGACCTCGCTCGGGAACACATTGAAGCCGGACACGATGATCAGCTCGCGCAGCCGATCGACCAGGAACAGGTCGCCGTCCGAATCCAGGAACCCGACGTCTCCGGTCCGGTACCAGCCTTCGGCATCGGGGCCGTCCACGCCGTCCGGCCAGTAGCCGGAGAACAGGTTGCCGCCGCGGATCAGGATCTCGCCGGGGTCGTCCCCCTCGACGTCCTCGCCCTGCTCGTCGGCAATCCGGAGCTCGACGTTCGGCAGCGGGCGACCGACCGAACCCGGCTTCGGCTCGGATTCGCCCAGGGTCGTAGTGACACCCGGGGACGCCTCGGTCAGGCCGTACCCCTGGTGGACGAAGTGGCCGCTCACCTGCTCGAAACGGTCCGCGAGCGTGCGGTCGAGCGTCGACGCGCCGGTCAGTACGACCTTGACCGACCGGAGTGCCTCGTGCAGATCGGCCCGGCCCAGGAGGGTGTGCAGTGCCGGCGGGGCGAGCGGCAGGCGCGTCACGCCGTACTTGCCGACCAGGTCGAGGGTCTCCTCGGGGTCGAACCGCTGCTCGATGATCAGCGCGGCGCCGGTCGCGACGGCCCAGCCGAGGACGGCGTTCAACCCGAACGCGTGGAACATCGGCAGCACCCCGAGAACCACGTCCTCGGGGCCCATCCGGTCCTCTCCGAGCTCGGTGAGGTTCTGCACATTCGCGGAAAGTGCCCGATGGGTGAGCATCGCGGCACGCGGATCGCCGCTGGTTCCGGACGTGTAGAGCAGGACCGCGAGCGCCTCGGGATCGATCGGTGGCGGTAACGGAGCGTCACCCTCGAGCTGTCCCGGGGCCACCGTCCGGACGCCCTCGATCCGGTCCGCGAGGCCCGGTCCGGCGACCGCCAGCCGAGCTCCGGAGTGTGCCGCGACGGTCGCGATCTCGGGCTTGGTGAGCCCGGTGTTCAGCGGTACGGCGACCAGCCCGGCCCGGAGAATGCCCAGGTAGGACGTGACGAAGTCGATGCTGTTGGCAACCAGGAGCAGGACCCGGTACCCGGGCACGAGGCCGGCCGCGGCAAGCCCCTGCGCGGTCCGGTCGACGGCCTCGTCGACCTCGCCCCAGGTCAGCCGCCGGTCCCCGTCGACCAGCGCGGGACGCTCGCCGTGCCGTTGCGCTGTGTCACGAAGAATGTCCGCGAAATTCACGTTCACCAGGTGAGTCTGTCACGCCCGGGGGTGGCACCAACTTTCAACCGGCTTGCGCAGAACGGTTGCAGCAGAGCGTGACCACCGATATACAGGTGACTTCGCGGGCGCGCTTCTGTCGAACCTCACACTGCAGAAACCCGGCCGCGCGGGGAACCTCATGCGCGATGCACCACCATCCCCGACAGCAGGCTGCTCCGACCTACGGACGCAGTCCGCTGGCGCATTCGTGACGACCAGACCGGACGGAAGGCGGCACGCCTCAGGCTGTTGACAGTGTGCGTTCGAGCGGTAACGCTCTGTCCTGTCCCAGCCACTGTGGCCATTCGCGGATGTGTCAGAAGACGTGTCAGTTGAACGGGGAGAAAACTTGACCACGCCGGAGCCAAGCCCGGACGGGATGAGACGTGCAGAGCTCGTCGATCGCGCCCAGGCCGGGGACGTCGGTGCCTTCGGTGAGCTGTACGACGAGTACTCGCTCACCGTCTATCGCTACATCTATGCGCGGGTGTCCTCGTCGGCACTCGCAGAGGACCTGACCAGCGAGACCTTCGTCCGGGCGCTGCGCGCGCTGGACTCGTTCCGCTGGCAGGGCCGGGACTTCGGCGCCTGGCTGGTGACGATCGCCCGGAACCTGATCACCGACCACTACAAGTCCGGCCGGGTCCGGCTGGAAGTGGTCACCGACGAGATCGAGACCCACGACCGGCAGACCGAGGGTCCGGAGATCGATGTGCTCGCCGCCGCCACCGCAGAGGTCCTGCGGGACGCGGTCGCGGGCCTGCCCGACGAGCAGCGCGACTGCCTGACGATGCGGTTCTTCGCCGGCCTGTCGATCGCGGAAACGGCCAAGGCGCTCGAGAAATCGGAGGGCGCCGTCAAGCAACTGCAACTGAGGGCCGTGAGGCACTTGGCGAAGGTTATCCCCAAGGACTTGAGGTGAGGCGGATGACAACGAATGTCTTTCGTAACCCGTCAGCGAGTTTCCTCGTTCCTCTTCATGAGGACCTGTCGGTAACCCCGACTGGCCATTGAGGAGAACGAACATCATGAGTGACCTACACAGGGCTCGAGCGCGCGCGGAGTCATTCGCGCACGCCGTCGATCACGGGCCCCGTCACTCCGCGCGACTGAGCGAAGACCCCGAGTTGCTGGAAGCTGTGGAGCTGGTCGGACGGCTGAGGACCGCCGGCGCAGTTGCACCGCGACCGGAGTTCAGCGCCGAGTTGCGGCACCGTCTGCTGGAGCAGGCGGCGGCGCGCGCGGCGACCACTGCGACTCCGACGATGGTGCGCAGCGCACCGGACAGCTCGGACGACCCGCCGGGTCGCGAGGACGTTGGCGCGTCCGTGACAGATATCCGCCGCCGACAGGGCCGGAGGATCCGGCTCGTGGCCAGTACCGCCGCGCTCGTCCTGCTCGGAGGTGGCATCGGTTCTGCCGCCGCCGCCCAGCAGGCGATGCCCGGCGACACCTTGTACGGAATGAAGCGCAGCATCGAGAACGTGTCGACCAATGTGAGCGTCGGGGACGACTCACGCGGCCGGCGCGACCTCGAGCACGCGATGACCCGATTGTCCGAAGTCCGCGAGCTCGCCGACAACGGCGGTTCGGTGGGCACGATCAACGCGACCCTGGACGACTTCTCGGCGCAGTCCCGCAAGGGCGTGTCCCGATTGGTCGCGTCGTACCAGCAGGACGGCGACGAGAGTTCGATCAGCGCGATCACGGCCTTCATCACCAGCGCCCGCCAGGCTCTTGTGGGGCTCGCGCCCAAACTCCCGCCGGAGTCGCTGAAGTCCGGAGTGGAGGCGCTGGCGACGATCGAGCAGCTGGCGCAGCACACGTCGGCAGCCTGCCCGAAGTGCGCAGCACCGAAGTCGGCCAACACCGGCGGCGGCACCAACACCAGCAAGCCGAACCGGACGACGCCCGGTAACGGCGAGCCGAGTGATCCGGTCAAGCCGGGGACGAGCACCAAGGCGTCCTCGACGATCCCGACACCCGGTGCGTCGACCACGCTCCAGCCGAGCACGGCGCCGACCCAGCTTCCGAACACCACGATCGTCGAGTCCACGGCTCCGCCGCCGACGGTCCTGAAGACGCCACCCAAGCCGTCGTCGTCAAACTCGCCGATTGCGACGCCCACGGTGCTGCCTTCTACGCTCACCCCGACCACGCCGTCCTGGCCGTGGCCGTTCCCGACGACTCCCCTGATCGACCTTCCGGGGATCATCCAGACCCTGCTTCCGCCCTGGAAGTAGGACCCTGGAGGTAAGACGCAGAGAAGCCCGGCACACCGATCGTGTGCCGGGCTTCTTGCTGCTGTGTCCGGGGGTTCAGAAGAAGACGCTGCGGCGCTGCATCAGCAGGGTGTAGAGGGTCTGCTGGATGGTTTCGCGGACCTGGTCGGTGACGTTGAAGACCAGCATCGGGTCGTCCGGGGCGCCGTCAGGGAAGTCGTCGGTGCGGATCGGCTCGCCGAACTCGATCAGCCACTTCGACGGCAGCGGGATCAGACCGAGCGGCCCGAGCAGCGGGAAGAACGGCGTGATCGGGATGTACGGGACGCCGAGCAGCCGCGCCAGCGAGGCGATGTTGCCGACCAGCGGATAGATCTCCTCGGCGCCGACGATCGAGCACGGGACGATCGGTACGCCGGTCCGCATCGCGGCGCTGACGAACCCGCCCCGCCCGAAGCGCTGCAGTTTGTACCGCTCGGAGAACGGCTTGCCGAGACCCTTGAACCCTTCGGGCCAGACCCCGACCAGGTTGCCCTGCCGGAGGAGGCGTTCGGCGTCGTCGTTGTTCGCCAGGGTGGCGCCGCCCTTGCGGGACAGCTCGCCGACGAACGGCGTCTGGAACACCAGGTCCGCCGCCAGCGTGCGCAGCGGCCGGCCGGTGTGGTCGTTGACGACGACCTGGGTCACCAGTCCGTCGATCGGCATCGTGCCCGAGTGGTTCGCGACGATCAACGCACTGCCGTCGGTCGGGATGTTCTCGATGCCCCGCACCTCGACGCGGAACCATTTCTCCACCATCGGGCGCAGCATCGGCAGCAGCACCTGGTCGGTCAGATCGGAGTCGTACCCGAACTCGTCGAGCTCGTAGTCGCCGCTCAGCCGCCGCCGCAGGAACGCCAGCCACTCGGCGACCCGGCGCTCGCCGTCCTCCCCGAACAGCTCCCGCACCATCCGCTCGAGCCGCCCGAAGTCGAGCCCGCTCAGGTCCAGCCCCGACAGATCGGGCCCATCCACATCCGGCACGATCCCCAGAGCCTCAGCGCCCGCCTCATCCGGCCCCGCCGCGCTCCGCGGGTCAACCGCCCGTCCACGCCCGGCGGCCTTCCCGTCGGCGGACTGGTCGGTTCCGGCGCGGTTGTTCTTCTTCTTGTTCGGCCCCGCGAGCGCACGAGCGGCGGCGGAGGGCGTCGTACGACGTCCGCTCCCGCGGCCGGGCCGGCCGCCGGAGCCGATCGGGATCACATCCGCGTCAGCCACGCAGCGCTCCCAGCCCGGCGCCGAGCACGCCCGCGACCCGCGTCATCGCGCCGACCCCGAGCGAGGTCCGGAAGTCGTCGAACGCCTCCGCGGTCGTGTACTTCGGCTCGAACCCGAACTCGGTCCGCATCCGGGTCGTGTCCACACCGCGCCCATAAGTAAGAAAGGTGATCTGGTCAGGCGAGAAGTCCGCCAGTCGCGCGCGCCGTACGGCGGCAGCTGTGCTGGACGCCGTGAACGACGGCAGCCGCAGCGTCGGCCGGCCGAGCCGGCGGATCGCCTGGGACAGCGAGAGCATGCCGTCGCCGGCCAGGTTGAAGGTCCCGGGAAGGTCGTTGACGGTCGCGCGCAGGATCGCCTCGACGCCGTCGTCCTCGTGCAGGAACTGCAGGCGCGCGTCGTACCCGAAAACGGTCGGCACGACCGGCAGAGCGAAGTACCGCGTCATCGGGGAATCGGTCTTGGGGCCGATCCAGTTCGCCATCCGGAGTGTGGTGACGCAGACGTCGGGGCGGCGCCGGGCGAACCCGCGCACGTACCCCTCGACCTCGACCGCGTCCTTGCTCAGCCCGTGGTGGTGGATCGCGCGCGGCGCCATCTCCTCGGTGAACATGGCCGGATCGCGCGGGCCGGCGCCGTACACCGTGGTGGAGGACTTGACCACCAGCTTGGCCACGCCGGACGCCTTCTGGCAGGCGGCGAGCAGCTGCATGGTGCCGATGACGTTGATCTCCTTCATCGACGAACGACCACCGGCGCTACCCGGGGTCGCCACGACGCCCGTATGGACGACCGTATCCACGCCTTCGGCCGCGATCACCTTCGCGATCACGGGATTGCGGATGTCTGCCCGGACGAACCGGACCCGCCCGAGCTCGGCCCGTGGCGGGACCACATCGACCCCGAGCACGGTGCCGATCGCCGGGTCATCGGCCAGCCTTCGGGCACAGCGAGCACCGGCGTCCCGCGAGACGCCGGTAACCATCACTACCTGTGCCACGAGCTACCCCCAGCCGGACCGGGCGCGGCGGAACAGTACCTGCCGGCTACTTGCCGAGCTTGCGGCGCTGCACCCGCGTCTTCTTCAGCAGCTTGCGGTGCTTCTTCTTCGCCATACGCTTGCGGCGCTTCTTGATTACGGAACCCACGTCTGACCATCCAAACTCAAAGAGAACGTCGGCAAAGCTTACCCGTAGGTCACTGTCCCGACCTAAAGCAGCCTCCTCGACTAAACTTGACATGACCTGGGGAGGCCGTTTTGAGGGCTCGGTACGACGGTTTGGCGGACTGGTACGAAGAGCGGTTCGTGGAGGGTTCGGAGCCGCATCACCCGGCGTCCTGGAGCTGCTCGGCCCCGGTTCAGGACCGTGTCTCGACATCGGCTGCGGCACCGGGCGGAACTTCGAATCGATCCGGGCCAGCGGACGCAGCGTCGTCGGGCTGGACTTCTCGAAGGACCAGCTGAGCCTGGCCCGGACCCGCACCGACGGACCCCTCGTGCACGGCGATGCTGCCGTGCTTCCGTTCGCCGACGCGTCCTTCGACACCGCGATCACGATGTGGATCTCGACGGACGTCGACGACTTCGGCGCGGTCCTCCTCGAGGCGGCGCGGGTGCTGCGCCCGGGCGGGGTGCTGGTCGCGTACGGCGTGCACCCCTGCTTCAACGGACCGCACGTCGTGTACGAGGAGGACGGCCGCCGGACCGCCCACCCGACGTACCGGCAGTCCGGCTGGCACGACGAGTCGCCGTGGTGGAGCGCGGAAGGTATCCGTCGCCGGATCGGTATGCGCCACGTGCCCCTGGCGGAGTATCTGAACGCGATCGTCGAGTCCGGCCTGACGGTCGAGCGCTTCGAGGAGCCGACCGGCCCCGACATCCCGCACGCGTTGGCGTTTCGCGCGCGTCGTACCAACTAGGCGGCTTTGCGGACCGTGACCTCGGCGACGGGCTTGGTGAGGACTGCCAGGTGCGGGGTGGCGGTGCTCTTGGTGGTGCTCGCGTAGGCGGCGGGGGTGAAGGCGACGGCGGCCAGGCCCAGGGTGGCGATGGTGCCTACGGCAACTGTTTTGACGATTCGGATCGGCATCGGGAGCCTCCTTCTGGTTGGTGGTTCCATCCTGGTCGCGCGGGCTGCGACGGTCCTGGAAGGAACCTGGCAGCCTGCTGGGAATGGCGCAGTACGGTGGTCGCATGGCGTACGTCGTCTTTGTCGGTGGACTCGTGGTGGTGCTCGCGGGGCTGACCTGGTTCGCCTCGTGGGCGAAGCGGCGGGGTCGCGGGTCCGGGGTGGCCGGCGCGTTGGCGGCGTACGAGGAGGCGTATCGGACGACCGCGCACCAGTCACACCACGAGTTGCGCCAGCAGGCTGATCGCAAGTCCGAGAGTGGCTCCCCGGACGATCTCTAACGCAGGAAGTCGGCAACCGGGCCAAGTGTGAGCAGGCCGCTGCCGGCCGCGTGCTCTTCTGCCGCAGGCGCCAGGGCGGTCTGCGCTTTCTCCAACAGTTGGGCGTCGCCTGACTGCCGGGCCGCGTGAGCAGTTAGCGCCCAGTAGGTCTCGAGTAACAGCCCAGGCGGCGGGTTCGGCGATCCCTTCACCCACGGAGCGTGCGGGCCATAGTCCGCCTCGGGGATGGGCTCGCCGTGGCGGATCGCGTGCGCGGCCAACGCAAGCGGGAGAAGGCCTTCGCTCAGGCCGGGCATGCCGGCGCCGTCCAGCAAGGCCGCTGCCGCGCGGTAGGACTCGGGGGTGTCGGCGCGGAGGGCGGCGTACCAGCGGGTGAAGACCTCGACGAGCGGAAGTTCGTGGCGGGCGGCCAACGCGTCGGCGGCCGCGGCGTGTTCGTCCGCGGCTGTGTGGTCGGCTCGTGCGCACGCGGACTGGAGCCGGATCAGGTGGCCCAGAACCTCATAGGTAAAGAGGTTGTGGCGTTGCGAGAGGGTGACGAGCTCGGCGCCGATCGCGTCGCGGGCTGGAGCGAGGCCGGCTCGGTAGCAGGTCTGCATGAAGACGCCGTTGAGCGTGAAGGCCAGCAGTGCGGGATCGTCCAGACCGCGTGCGAGCTCCTCGGCCTCGAGCGCTGCCTCGTGAGGGCGCGATGAGCGGGAGCCACGCGATTCCAGTGCGATGGTCGCGAGCAGGCGGGCGCGGATGCTCGGGTGGTGCTGCGTCGGCAGGACCCGTTCAGCCGCAGCCACGATCGCCGCGGCCTGGGTCTCGTCGTCGGAGCGCGTCCAGATGGCAGGTACGTCGTACGCGCCGATCACTCGCGCCGTCAGATCGGGATCGCCGGGTTCCTCGGCAGCCGTGATGGCAGCGAGGCGATGTCCACGCGCGGCCTCCAAGCCGCCGCCACCGGTGACCGCGAGGTTGCGGAGTAGTCCGACTGTCGACTCGATCCGGGCGCGTGTCCCGCCGACCACGCGGTCGTACGCCGCGGCCGTCTCCGCCCAGACGCTGCCGGCCGGCGTGAGATGGGCGGCCTGGTTGAGGATGTCGGTCTCCAACCGGCTGAGCGCCGGGCCGGGATCGACACCGAGCTGACCGACCAGAGTCTCCCGGGCGCGACGCAGTACGGCGAGAGCGTCGCCCTGCCGCTCGCTCCGGTACAAGGCCAGCGCGAGCAACCGCCAGGCGTCCTCACGCCACGGATGCTCAGTCACATGTGCGTCCAGGTCCGGCACTGCCTCCGCCGCGAGCCCCAACGCCAGCCGCGCCTCCCCGACCCGCTCCACGGCCCGCAGCCGCAACTCGCTCAGCCGCGAACGCTCGGCCAGCGCCCACCCTTCATCCGCAAACTCCGCGTACGCCGGACCCCGCCACAACGCCAACCCCGTAAGCAGTCCCGGCAGCAGCTCCCCCGGCGGCAACGACGCCGCCACCGCCGCCTCGAACCTCCACGCATCCACAGCCTCGGTCCGCAACGCATAACCAGGCCCCTCGGTCACGAGCAACCGAGCCGGCTCCCTCGGCGCCCGCTCCGGCTCGATCGCCCGCCGCAACGCAGCCACAAACGTCCGCAACGCACTCAACGCCCCCGCCGGCGGATCCACCCACAGGTCATCCACCAGAACCCCAGCCGGCACAACCCGCCCCCGCGCCACCACCAATCGCCCCAACACCGCCCGATGCCGAGGGCCCTTCAAATCAACCGGCTCCCCGTCCCAGGCCTCGACCGGCCCAAGCACCCCGAACTCCACCCAGCCACCGTAGCGTGCTCATCGAACGCTCATCGGCATCCAGCAAGCTGATCGGCGTGAACGAATTCGCCTACCACCGCATCCACGCGAACGGCGTGACACTCAACGTCGCCGTTGCCGGGTCCGGCACTCCGGTTGTCCTGCTCCACGGGTTCCCACAGACGCACCTGATGTGGCGGAAGGTCGCTCGTGAGTTGGCGGGTGAGCACACGGTGATCTGTCCCGATCTGCGCGGGTATGGCGAGAGCGACAAGCCTGACGGGGACTACTCGAAGCGGACTATGGCGGCGGATGCTGTCGCGGTGGCTCGGGAGTTGGGGTACTCGCGGTTTGGGTTGGTGGGGCATGACCGGGGGGCTTTGGTGGCTTTTCGGGCTGGGCTTGATCATCCGGATGTGGTGTCGCACCTGATGTGCTTGGACGTGTTGCCCACGCTCGACATGTGGGAGGTGATGCACGGTACGAGTGCGGCGGTCGGGTTCCATCTGTATCTGATGGCGCAGCCGGCCGGGCTGCCGGAGCGGATGATTGCGGCGGCGTCCGACGAGTTCTTCGGGTACTTCCTGGATCTCTGGGTGAAGGATCCCGCGGCGATCCCGCCCGAGGTGCGGTCCGTCTACCTGGAGGCGTCGCGGCGGGCGATCCCGTCGATCGTCGCGGACTATCGAGCCTCGGCGACGATCGACGTCACGCACGATTCGGAAGATCTTGCTCAGGGCAACAAGCTGCGGATGCCGGTGACGGTGATCCAGCAGGACTGGGGTGCGGCGCTCGGCTTCGACGCCGCCGCGCGCTGGAAGGCCTGGACGACCGACCTCCACCACCAGACCACGACCGCCGGCCACTTCATGGCCGAGGAAGCACCGGACGAGATCAGTACTGCGATCCGCGCACTCCTCAAGCGGTGAGGTACGCCGTCGACTCGGCCAGCGCACCGAGAGCCTGATCCAACGACGTACTGACCAGGCGGCCGTCGCGCTTCACCGGCGTACCTCCGACGAGGACCGTGTCCACGTTGCCGGGATGCGCTGCGGTCACCACCGTCGCTACCGGATCGTGCAGTCCGCCGACCAGGTTGATGTCCGTACTGCGCAACAGGATCACATCAGCCTTGTTGCCAATAGCAAGCGAACCGACCTCGGCCAACCCGAGTGCACGAGCACCACCGAGCGTGGCCAGCTGCAGCACCTCTGCGGCGGAGAACGCCTTGTAGCCAAGGGCAAGCACCTCGTGCATCGCGCGGAACATGTCGCCGCCGGAGGTGGTCACAACGTCGATCCCGAGGCTGAAGTCAACCCCGGCTGCGCGGAGTCGACCGGCCAGCGGTTGCCCCATCTCCATCCGCGCCTCGACCGTTGGCGTGACCGAGACGGCCGCGCCGGTCTCGGCGATCACCTTCAGCTCAGAGTCGGGCAGGTTGTTCCCGTGCACGTACAGGGTGTTCGGCCGAGCCAGGCCGGCGTCGCGTAGTTGCGTGATCGGATCCGGTGTCTGCGAACTGCTGCTGATATGCACCACAACCGGCACACCCAGCGAGTCCGCGAGCTCCCAGTCCGCCTGGACAGTCTCGAACGGCACGAACGAAGGCCCGATCGCGGCGACCGCAAGACCAAGGCGCTCGGACTGCCGCGCCATGATGCGCCGCATCTCCGCCGGATTGACAGCGCCACCGCCGAGCGGCGAGGGACCGTACCCGAAGACGGCCCGGATCCCGCTACGCTCCAACGCATCCAGAGCCGCGTCGGCATGCTCGGGCGTCCGCTGGACATGTGAGTAGTCCTGAAC
Organism: Kribbella sp. NPDC058693; assembly: GCF_042715335.1. Taxonomy (NCBI): domain Bacteria; kingdom Bacillati; phylum Actinomycetota; class Actinomycetes; order Propionibacteriales; family Kribbellaceae; genus Kribbella; species Kribbella sp. NPDC058693. The sequence continues at coordinate 214,516 of NZ_JBHXSQ010000003.1, read as the reverse complement.
CGTCGTGATTCCGGCGTTCAAGCACTCCAATGCACCGACAAGGTTGCCTGCTGCAACATCTTCGGCGCGGAACCGGGAACCATAAGCACCGAGCACCCGCTCGAAGTACGTCCCGAGATCGTCGTCGACCGTGATCCCGCGCAAAGCGGTCTGCCACAGATGCCGATGCGTGTCCACGAACCCCGGCAACACGATCCGTTCACTCGCGTCGATCACCTCGGCATCCACGTCCAGCTCGGGCCCGACCGCGGCGATCCGCCTGTCCTCGATCAGTACGTCGGCCCCCCGGCGTACGACCACCTCCGGGAAGGTGTCGATCACGGTCCCACCCTTGAGCAACAGCCTCACAAACATCTCCCTCAGTAGAAAGCTTTCTTAAAAGCTATCACCAAAGGGATTTAGACTGTCAACCGTGAACGACGACCCGGTGGACCAGCTGATCGCTTCGTGGCAGCAGGAGTTGCCCGAGGTCCTGCACCCGACCAGCGAGCTCGCGAAACGGATCATGGTGCTGGCAGCGGAGCTGAGCGAGTCGACCCGGCAGATCCTCCGCGACCTCGGCCTGACCACCGCGGAGTACGACGTGATCGTGTCCCTGCGTCGCGGCGGCACGCCGTACCGTCAGAAGCCGTCGGACCTGAGCCGGAACCTCCTCCTGTCCTCCGGGGGCACCAGCAACGTCACCAACCAGTTGGTACGCCGAGGCCTCGTCACCCGCGAACCGGATCCGGACGACGGCCGCGGCACGCAGATCCGTCTCACCCCCGAGGGGATCAGCCTGGCGGAGCAGGCGGTGAAGGCGAGCTCGGCCGCGCACCACGAGCTCTGGGCCGACCTGCCGGACGAGACCGTCGCTCAGGCCGCCAAGGCGCTCCGGGCGCTGTTCAGAGCATGACGAAGGGGCCGGTCCAATGGATCCGGCCCCTTCGACTCTCGTTGTTATCCGGCTTGGAAGAAGGCGCCTTTGAGGTAGTCGTGCACGGCGTCCTCCGACACCCGGAACGAACGACCTACCCGCACCGCGGGCAGCTCTCCGGAGTGCACCAAGCGGTACACAGTCATCTTGGACACGCGCATGGCCGTGGCGACTTCCGCCACGGTCAGGAACTTCACCTCGGCGAGCGGCTGCTCACCACCGGACTTCTTTGATGCCATTGCGCACCGCACTTCCAGCACGGATCGTGCGCCGGCTTCCCCTCCGGCACCTCCGTCCGTGCATGCAACGAGCGTAGTGGCTGTTGGTACGAATGGGAAAGAGGGGGACTCCTGTGACTCAATACGTTGTATCAAGACCTAACAAAGGGAAGCTGGCGTCGCGTGTCGCCTTGATCGAGCGGTCGAGCCAGGTGTTGGGGTTGTAGCCGGTCGACCAGTCGACGTACTTCGCGTCCTGGCCGTCGGTCATCCGCATCGGCGCGACCCGGCCGAACCGGATCTGGATCTCCTCGCGCCACCCCTCCGGCACCGGCGTCAGCGGGTCGATCGGGTCACCCGCGACGATCGCGAGCAGGTGCGTCCAGGCCCGCGGTACGACGTCGATGATCGCGTACCCACCGCCGCCGGTAGCGACCCACTTCCCGCCCGCTACCTCGTGCGCGAGGTCGTGCAAGGCCACGTACGCCGCCCGCTGTCCGTCGATGGTCTTCGTCAAGTGAGCCAGCGGATCCTCGACGTGCGAGTCGCACCCGTGCTGCGTCACGAGCACGCTCGGCCGGAACGCCTTCACCACGTCCGGCACGATCGCGTGGAACGCCCGCAACCAGCCCGCATCGCCGGTCCCCGGCGGCAGCGCGACGTTGACCGCCGTACCCTCCGCGCCTGGCCCGCCGGTCTCGCCGGGACTGCCCGTCCCCGGGAACAGCGTGGTCGGCGACTCGTGCAGGCTGACGGTCAACACCCGCGGATCGTCGTAGAAGACGGCCTGTACGCCGTCCCCGTGGTGCACGTCGACGTCGACGTACGCGACCCGCTCGGCGCCGTGGTCGAGCAGCCACTGGATCGCGATCGCCGGATCGTTGTACACGCAGAAACCGCTGGCCTGGTTGGGCATTGCGTGATGTAGACCGCCGGCGATGTTCGCGGCGTGCAGTACGTCGCCCTCCCACACCGCCCGCGCCGCCTCGACCGAGGCGCCGACGATCTGCGCCGAGACCTCGTGCATCCGCGGGAAGCAGTAGGTGTCGGACGTGCCGAGCCCGTGGATCGGATCCGCCTCGTCGGGGTGGTCCCCGGCGTTCTTCACCGCGGCGACGTACTCCGGGGTGTGCACGGTCTCGAGCAACGCATCGTCCGCCGTCGGCGCGGGCACGACCTTCAGTTGATCGAGTACGCCGAGCGCCCGCGCCAGCTTGATCGTCAGCTCGACCCGGATCGGACTCATCGGGTGCCCCCGGCCGAAGTCGTACGCCGTCAATCCGTCGTCGAAGACCAGCAACGCCTCACCACTCATGCCCCGACGATAACCGTCAGGCCTTGGGCATGGGTTTCCCGAATCTTCTGTTCAGGCGGAAAGCGCCGCCGCCTGCATGGAAGACGGTCATCACGGCGGCGCCCAGCACCCCGGCGATCGCGGCCGGCCAGGGATGAGCGGCGACGTGCGCCGGGACGATCAGCGCGCCGGCGATCACGAAGGCGACAAGGCCGCCGACCGCGTTCCTCATCGGGGAATTGCCGGTCAGATTCGGGTACTCGCGGGCACTGATGCCCTGCACGAAATGCGGCATGCCGTTGAACATCATCAGCCCGGCCAGGAACGTCAGCAGAATCGCCTGGATCATCGAAACTCCTCATTCGGTCTACATGTGTTGACTGAACCGTAGACCGGCACACCTTGCTGAGTCAACATGCGTAGACTGAACTCCATGGCGACCAGGGTGGAACAGCGGCAGGCGACCGAGGCGCGGATCCTCACCGCCGCGCGGCAACTGTTCGGCGAGCACGGCTTCGATCGGACGACGATCCGCGCGATCGCGACCGAGGCCGGCAGCGACCCCGGCCTGGTGATGCGGTACTTCGGGTCCAAGGAGAAGCTGTTCGCGCAGGCAGCCGCGATCCCCGCAGACGGTCCGATCGAAGGCACGCCTGAGCAGATCGCGCAGCTACTCACGGCCGCGCTGACCGAGAAGCTGACCGACGAGCCCGCGGCCTCGCTAGCTGCTCTCCGCGCGATGTTCAGTCATCCCGAGGCGGCCGAAGAGGTGCGGGCGGCGATGACCTCGCAGCAGCGGCAGATCGCGGCGCAGTTGCCCGGGGATGACGCCGTACTGCGGTCCGGGGTGATCGGGGCACTGACGCTCGGGCTGGTGATCAGTCGGCACCTGGTCCGGCTGGACGGGCTGGATGCGTCGCCGGAGGAATTGATGGCTGTCGTCGGGCCGTTCATCGAGGAGCTGACGACAGGAACCTGAGGCAAGAGCGACGAGCCGGCGCAACACCCCTCCCTGGTTGCGCCGGCTCGTCGGTGGTCCAACAGTCGATTCATCGGCAGCGGACTGCAAAGCGTTACAGAATTTGCAGGTTCCTGCAGATCTACGCCTGAGCAAGCGCTCGAATGGGCCCTTTTCGCGCCGTTTTCGGTGTGCTTCGACTGCGGACAGTGAGATTCGGACTTGCGGGGGCCGCGGAGCAGGCCGCACAGTACCTCCCGTGAGGCAAATGAAACCCAACCGGCGGCAGATCTTCACAGTCGGAGCGGCAGCCGCCGTCTCTGCGGCTGTCTCTACCGAAATCGCATCCGCCACCACGGCGTCCACCTCTGCCGATACGATCGACGGCTTCGCGGCCGCCACCACCACGACCACCGGCCCGTACGGCTCGGGCGTGCTCGGCTCCTGGGCGAACGGTACGCGCGCCATCTCGACCACCGCGCAGATCCACCGCGTCCTCGACACCGACGGCGTCTACATGTTCGGCGACAGCATCTCGGTCCAGGACGGGAAGTCGCTCGCGACCCGGCTGCTCGGTCGCGACGGCAGCCAGATGGCCGTAAACAACTGGTCCAGCCGGCCCACCTCCGGCGCCGTTGACGCGCTGCAGCAGTGGGCAGCGGCGTACGGCCTGCCGCGACGGGTCCTGATGGCGAGCGGGTCGAACGACATCTTCGACCCGCCGAAGTTCGCCGTCCAGCTCGACCGGGCGATGAGCATCGTCGGCCGCAACCGGATCGTGTACTGGGTCAACATCCAGGCCGTCCGCAAGAGCGTCGGCGCGACGATTCAGCTCGCGGACCAGCGCAACAGCTCGTGGCTGAACATGCAGATGTACGACGCGCAGGAGAGGTACTCGAACCTGCGCATCATCCGCTGGGCCGAGTGGCTCTGGGTCAAGCCGTACCGGTTGCTGAACTACCTGCGCGACGGAGTCCACCCGTCGGTGCCGTTGGGCCAGGACGCCCGCAACGAATTGATCGTCCAGTCGCTGACCGCACGATGAGGTACGCTCGATCCGTGAACACGAACTTGCAGCTGTGGTGGGCCGCCTAGGGCGGTCCACCCGGCGTGTTCGCACGCAGCCACCAAGGCCGCCTCTCCGAGGCGGCCTTTTTCGTTGCCCTCGGTGGGGCCCACACACCGAAAGGCAACGATCATGACTGCACTGTCCGGCATCACCCCGTCCGGCCGGCTGACGCTCGGCAACCACCTCGGCGCGCTGCGCCGGTTCACCGACCCGGACGGCTTCTACTTCGTCGCGAACCTGCACGCGATGACGACCAAGCACGACCCTCGAAGACTCGCCGCGCTCACCCGCGAGTTCGCGACGCTGATGCTCGCGGCCGGAGTACCCGAAGGCACGGTCTTCATCCAGTCCGACGTCCCCACACATGCCCAGCTCGCGTACCTGCTCGAGTGCACGTCGTACGTCGGTGAGCTGTCGCGGATGATCCAGTACAAGGAGAAGGGCAACCGCCCGATGACCCGGGCCTCGCTGTTCACGTACCCGTGCCTGATGGCCGCGGACATCCTGCTGTACGGCGCGGAGCGGGTCCCGGTCGGCGGCGACCAGGACCAGCATGTCGAGCTCGCCCGCGACATCGCGATCCGCTTCAACCGCGAGTACGGCGAGACGTTCGTCGTACCGCAGCTGAACAAGGCGGCGCTGGCGACCCGGGTCAAGGATCTGGCCAACCCGACCGCGAAGATGAGCAAGTCTGCGGCCGACGACGCGATCGGCACGATCCGGCTGCTCGACCCGCCGGACGTGATCCGCCGGCAGATCATGCGCGCGGTCACGGACTCGGAGAACGAGGTCCGGCACGACGAGGCGAACAAGCCGGGCGTCACCAACCTGCTGGACATCCTGGCCGCGTGCACCGACGGCGACCCGGTCGAGCTGGCGAAGTCGTACGCGACGTACGGCGCTCTCAAGCAGGATGTGGCGGATGCCGTTCTCGCGGTGATCGACCCGCTGCAGAAGGAGTACGCGCGGCTGACGACCGACCCGGGAGCGATCGACCAGCTGCTCGCGCAGGGCCGGGACCGGGCGCTCGACGCGAGCACTCCCCGACTCCAAGCAGCGACGCGAGCCATGGGTTTGGCAGGATCGGCACCATGAAGCTCCGTGCCGCCACCTTCAACATCCGCAACTCCTCCGCACCGGACGGCGACAACGCCTGGCCGGTACGGCGGAAAGCGACCGTGGCGGCGATCGAGCACCTGGACGCGGACGTGGTCGGGCTGCAGGAAGTGCTGCCCGACCAGCTCGAGTACCTGCGCTGGCGGTTCCCGAAGTACGAGATCGTCGGCGCCGGCCGGGACGACGGGATGAGCGCGGGTGAGCACTCCGTCGTCCTGGTCCGGCCCGGCGACTGGCGGATCGAGCGGCACGAGACCCGCTGGCTGTCCGACGACCCGGGTACGCCGGGATCCGTCGGCTGGGACGCGGACCTGACCCGGATCGCGACGCTGGTCTGGCTGCGGCACCGCAACGGTACGACGGTCGGCGTCGTCAACACGCACTACGACCACGCCGGCGAGGTCGCGCAACTGCAGTCGTCGCGGCTGATCGCCCGCTGGATCAGCGGATCGCTGCCGTGGATCGTGATGGGCGACCTCAACGCCACGCCTGACTCTCCGCCGGTGAAGTCGCTCGTGGAGTCCGGCCTGTCCCTCGCCGTACCGCTCGAAGCCGGGGGCAGCTGGCACAACTTCACCGGCACTGAGGACGACGACCGCATCGACCACATCCTCGTCACACCGACGTGGACGGTGACCGACGCGGCCGTCTCGCACTACCGCCCGGACGGGCGCGTACCCAGCGACCACTGGCCCGTGGTCGCGACGCTAGATCTTCTGTAGCACTTCCTCGCGGAGACGCTCCAACGCATCGAAACGCCGGTTGCCGTCGCCGAGGAACGCGTCCGGCACGAGCAGCTCGTCGATCCCGGCCGCCGGGTACTGCGCGACCACGTCGAGCACCTCCTGCGCCGATCCCATGATCACGTGCGCGCCGCGACTCTCGAGCCTTTCCTTCCGCTCCGCCGCCTCGGCATCACCCGGTACGACGACCTCCAGGAACGTCTGCGCCGACCGCCTGATGCTCTGCGGATCCCGCCCGACTCGCTCACAGTGCTGGGCAAACACCACGCCCTTCTGCGCCGCCAGCTCCGGACGCCCCCAGTGGTTCCATTCGTCGGCGTATTTCGCAACGATGCCCAGGGCAACCTTCTCCCCCGAGGCGCCGATCAGGATCGGGAGCTGCGCCGGCTTCGGCTCACACGGCGCATCAGTGAGCTGGTAGTACTTTCCGTCGAACGTCGTCCGCTCCTGCGTCAGCAGGCCCTTGATCACCTGACAGGCTTCCTCGAACCGCTTCAGCCGCGGACCGATCGCCGGCAGCTCGATCCCGTACACCTCGTGTTCGTTGACCTGCCACCCCGCGCCGATCCCGAGCACGAACCGTCCGTTCGCGATCTGGTCGATCGTCGCGGCCGCGTTGGCGACCACCGCCGGGTGCCGGTACGTATTGCCGAGCACCATCGAGCCCACCCGCACCCGCGAGGTGCGTGCGGCGATGCCGGCCAGCAGCGCGAGAGCCTCGTTGACCGGGACGGTCAGGTCGTCGCTGTTCTGCATGAAGTGATCAGCTATCCAAACGCCGTGCCAGCCGGTGCGCTCGGCGTACTCGGCACCTTCGAGTACGCCGTTCCAGGTCCGGGAGGCTGCGGGCCACAGAGAGAAGTCCATGCGGTCATCCTGCCTCTTGGGCCGCGAGGACTGCGTCTCCGTTCTGTTTTGCCCACTCTGTGAGCATCCGGATCGGGCCCATCAGCGTGCGGCCGAGGGCGGTCAGCTCGTACTCGACGCGGGGCGGGACGCCGCCGTGATCGGTGCGCGTGACCAGGCCGTTCGTCTGCAGGCGCCGGAGCGTCTGGGTGAGCACCTTCTTCGAGATGCCGCCGATGAGATCGATCAGCTCCGAGTGGCGTCGGGCGTGATCGTTGAGCCCCCAGAGGACGACGACCGCCCACTTGTCCGCGATCACCTCGACCGCCAGGCGGGCAGGGCAATCGGCCAGGAAGATGTCACCGGGTTCCACTCCGTACACAGCGCTCAGGGTACCCAGAGGTTCCCACGGGGCTGGCTAGCGTCGACGTCATGATTCCCGAATCCAGCTACCGGCTCTTCGAGGAGCCGAAGGACGTCACGATCATCACCATCGACCCGGACGGGTCGCCACAGGCCTCGCTGGTATGGGTCGAGCGCGATGGCGACGACCTCCTGATCGGTCTCCAGGCGCCGCACCGCAAGACCCGCAACCTGTTCCGGGATCCGCGGGTGACGCTGCTGATCCAGGACGACCAGGTCAGCGCGCGAGGTATCACGCAGTACCTCGTTGTGCGAGGCACCGTGAAGCTCGACGGGCCCGGGATCCCGGACGAGTACAAGGCGTTGATGGATCGCGAGACCCAGCGCTACCTCGGGCTGCCGGAGTTCCCGTTCGGCGAAGGGATCTGGGACACCGGCGTGGTCGCCCGCGTCACCGTCGAGCGGATCGCCGGCGAAGGACCGTGGAGCGTCAGATGACGATGTGCCAGCGGAGCAGGAAGGCGCCGATCGACAGCACCAGGTACAGCAGGACGAGCGCGGCGCCGATACCCGGGCGCGGGCGGTGGCGGCGTACGGGCGTGTCCGCGGCCTGAGCCCGGATCGCCTCCATGACGGCGCCGACCTCGGCGGTGCGGTCCTTGGGGATGCCGTTGATCTCGTTCTCGTCCTGGCCGCGGGTGAGTACGACGTTGTCGTCGCCGACCTCGATCGAGTCGACGTCCTGCCAGGCCAGGCTGCGGATCAGCATGCTGGTGCGGGCCTTCAGCGCGGTCTCGGTCAGCTCCACCCGGTACAGCACGACGCCGCCGGCGACGCGGACGACCGACGCGCCGATGATCGTCAGCAGGCCGACCGCGAGCATGTCGCGGGCGCCCATCCAGAGCCACGAGTTCAGCCCCGGCACGACGATGAACGGCAGGATGAACAGCGCCCAGGCCCACCACGGCGCCGGATCCAGCGGCACACGCCACGGCAACTGGGGCACGTCGGCTCGCTGCGCGACCTCGTGTTGCTGCTGCGCAGGCGCGGTGTCCGGCTCGACCGAACCATTTCCCATGGGCGGGACCATAGCGACTCAACCCTTGAACAAGGAAGGAACTGCGGCGCACAACCATAACGCCAGCAGTGCGAGAGGTGTTATTCGGCAGGTGTTATTCGGCGGCCAGGTCGCGGGAACGGTTGCGTGCGGCCTCGATCGCCGACAGGAACGCGGCGCGGACCTTGTGGTCCTCCAGCTCGCGGACGGCGGCGGCCGTCGTACCGCCCGGAGAGGTGACGCGCTCCCGCAGTACCGTCGGGTGCTCGCCGGTCTCGCGGAGCAGCTTCGCCGAACCGACAACGGTTTGGATGACGAGGTCGGTCGCCGTACCGCGTGGGAGGCCCATGTGGACGCCGGCCTCGATCATCGACTCGACCACGAAGAAGATGTACGCCGGACCCGAGCCGGAGATCGCGGTCACCGCATCCTGCTGCTTCTCGGGCACGCGCACGACGCGACCGGTCGCGGCCAGCAGGCTCTCGGCCAGCTCGAGGTGGCTCTCGTCGCAGTGCGCACCGCGGGAGATCGCCGCCATGCCCTCGTCGACCAGGGCCGGCGTGTTCGGCATGACGCGTACGACGGCGACGCCTTCGGGCAGGCGGGACTCCACGAACTTGGTGGTGATGCCGGCGGCCAGCGAGATCACGGTCTGGGATGGCTGGACCGCAGGGGCGATCTCGGCGAGTAGATCCGGCATGTCCTGCGGCTTGACCACCAGGACCAGCGTCTCCGCCTGCTTCGCCGCGTCCAGGTTGGAGACGACGTCAACGCCGTACCGCTCCCGCAGCTCGGCGGCACGCTCCTCCCGGCGCTCGGTGATCAGGAGGTCCTCCGGTCGCCGCCCGGCCCGAATCAGCCCGGACAGCAACGTCTCCCCCATCACTCCGGCCCCGAGAACGGCCACCTTTGCACTCATGGTGCACAGGTTACTGCTGAGGGCTGCGGCTACTTCTTGCTGATCAAGGAGCGGGCGAAGAACTGCAGGTTGGCGGGGCGCTCGGCGAGGCGGCGGACGAGGTAGCCGTACCAGTCCTCGCCGTACGGGATGTAGATCCGCATGGTGTGACCGAGGCCGGCCAGGCGGAGCTGCTCCTCGGGGCGGATGCCGAAGAGCATCTGGTACTCGAAGCTGCCCGGCCGGCGGTTCGCGCGCTCCGCGAGCGCACCGGCGATCGCGATCAGCCGTGGGTCGTGCGAGGCGATCATCGGGTAGCCGGCGCCGTTCATCAGGACCTTCATCGCCCGGACGTACGCCTTGTCGACCTGGCGCTTCTCCTGGAACGCGACCGACTCCGGCTCCTTGTACGCACCCTTGCAGAGGCGGACACGGGACCCGGCGTGGGCGAGGTCGCGGCAGTCGGCCTCGGTACGGCGGAGGTACGCCTGCAGGACCGCGCCGGTCTCGGGGAAGTCCTGCCGAAGCTCGCGCAGGATGCCCAGCGTGGAGTCGGTGGTGGTGTGGTCCTCCATGTCGAGGGTCACCGTCGTACCGGCGTTGCGGGCCGCGAGGCAGATGGTCCGGGCGTTCTCGAGCGCGATCTTCTCGCCGTCGCCCGGGAGCGCCTGGCCGACCGCGGAGAGCTTGACCGAGACCTCGGCGTTCTTGGTCAAGCCGGCGGCGGCGAGCTTCTTCAGCAGGTCGAGGTACGCGTCGGCGGTGGCCTGCGCGGCGGCCAGGTCGGTGACGTCCTCGCCGAGGTGGTCGAGGGTGACGTTCAGCCCGTTGCTGACCAGCTTCTCGGTGGCCAGCACGGCCTCCGGAGCGGTCTCACCGGCGACGAACCGCGCCACGATGCCACTGGACACCGGGAGCGACGACACCGCTTTCTTGATCTGGGGGCTGCGGGACATGCCCAGCAGGACTCGCCGAAGCACTACGTGTTCCTCCTCATCAACCCACTCATCTGCCAGTGGTGTCAGCAGGTTACGCGCCTGAACCTGGCGCTCCCTAATCATGTGGCGGGGGCCACACCAGCGAGCCCACTGGTTCGATGGTCGCACCCCTGGTTGGGAGAGGATGCGGTCATGCCCATCTTCAAGCGTCGACGCCGGAACGCCGCGGAGGCCGACCCGATCGGCGCGTTCTGGTCCTGGTGGTCCGCCTCCGGCGCCACGGCCGTGGCGGACGCGATCGCCCGCCAGCAGCCGACTGACGTGAACGTGGAGCTGAACGAACGGATCTCGCGGATCAACCCCGACCTGGAGTGGGAGCTGGGCCCTGGGCTGCACGCGTCGCACGTGCTGATCGTCACCGCGGCGGGGAATCCGGCCCAGCGGGCGGTCGCCCGGCGCTGGCTGCGGGCCGCGCCGCCGTCCGACCAGATCTGGGAGTACGCCGATCTGCGCCGGCCAGGGCCTGCGGTGACGATCCAGTTCGACGGACTGCCTCCCGTTGCGACGGATGAGTCGGTGGTGTCGATCGAGCCCGATACGGCTTCGGTGCATGTCGGCGTACATCATCCGGTGTTCGCGTCGCTGTCGGTGGACGCTCAGCGGCGGGTGACGTTCCTGATTCTGGATCTGGTGCTGGGCGAGGAGATGGTGGAGACGTGGGTGGGCGCGATCGACACGTTGCCGGCGCCGCCGGTTGGCGCCGTACCGATCGATTCTTTGCTGCCTGCGGTGGCGGGGTTTGCGGCGGAGCACACGCTGGAGGACGGGAGCCCGGCGTGGAAGATGCTGGAGGGTACGCGGGACGGGCAGCGGGTGATCGCGACGGCGGAGTACCCGTTGCGGTCGATCCGGCGGCCTCACCTGGATACGCATGTGGCGGTGGCGATCCACTATCCGGTGGTGCGGGAGGACGGGCTGCCGGAGTCGGAGATGCTGGATGAGCTGCGGGCCTTCGAAGACCACCTGACCGATCGGCTGGGCGGCTCGGGCAACCTCCTCGCGCACGAGACCTCGGCCGGCACCCGCATCCTGCACTACTACACCGACGGCACCACCCCCGCCGACGCCCAACTCCAAGCCGCCACCACCGGCTGGCCCCACGGCAAGGTAACTCTGACGGTGGAGCCGGACCCGGCGTGGCACAACGTCGCGCATCTGTCGGGCTGAGGTCAGCCCATCGCGGTGCTACGGGCGGCTCCTTCGTCGCCGTCCTCCGCGCCGCCCCGCCCACCCCCGGGCTCATCGCCCGGAGCATCCCTTCCGGCTATCGCCGAACCTGCGGGCTACCGCCCGCACCCGTGCGCGCTACCGCGCGATCGACCGCCCCGTGGTCCGGCTGGTTCGTACTCGTCGGGCTGGCTGCAGTCGGCCCATCGCGGGGCTACGCGCGCCTCGTTCCTCGCCGTGCTCCGCGCCGCACCCGCCCACCCCCGGGCTCATCGCCCGGAGCATCCCTTCCGGCTATCGCCGGCACCTTCCGGCTATCGCGGGACCTTCCGGCTGCCGCCGGGGCCTTCCGGCTATCGCCGGATCTGCGGGCTGCCGCCCGCACCCGTGCGCGCTGCCGCGCGTGTGACCGCCTCGTGGTGCCGCTGGGCCGTTGTCGTCGAGGCGATCGTGGACCCCGGCGCCTGACTCCCCGGCGAGTCGCCCGGGCTCCGAGGTGGTTGTGGATGACGCTCGGGCCTGGGTTCGAGCTGCCGCCGCCTACCTGGGTTCGATGCGGAGGGTTGTCGGTCTGGCCTTGCTGTTGACGATTGCGTCGGTGTCTGGGCCGTTGCCGTACTTCTTGTAGTAGGCCTCGTCGAGTTGGTCGTCGACTGTGCTGTCAGCGATGTAGGTGACCTCGCGAGTCGTGCCGTCCCACGAGATCGCGCCCTCGTGGTGGTGGAGCACGCCCTTGTACCAAGCGCCTTCAGCACCGCGCACCGAGCGGACGTAGAGGCTCCCGTCGACGACGACGTGCCACACGATCGTGAGCGTCCGCAGCGATCCGTCCTGCCGGCGCCCGGCGACGCGGATCTCATCGATCCGATCCAGGGCATCCAGTTCTTCCGCAGTCCAACTACTCATCAATCCCTACTCCTTCGACCGGACAACCAGACTCTGCCAGTACCCATACCGTGCCCGCTACAGCGCCAGCTGACCACACTCCGCCACACCGAGCACGAGCCCCACGCGGCTACGAGGCGGTGCGTGGGGCGTGGGTGACAACAGCCGCCTCGACGGGTACGAACCGGCCGGACCACGAGGCGGTCGATCGCGCGGTAGCGCGCACGGGTGCGGGCGGTAGCCCGCAGATCCGGCGATAGCCGGAAGGTCCCGGCGGCAGCCGGATGGGATGCTCCGGGCGATAAGCCCGGGGGTGGGCGGGTGCGGCGCGGAGCACGGCGAGGAACGAGCCGCGCGTAGCACCGCGATGGGCTGTCCGCAGCCAGCTCGACGAGTACGAACCGGCCGCATCACGGGAGCGGTCGCACGCGCGGCAGCGCGCACGGGTGCGGGCGGTAGCCCGCCAGTCCGGCGATAGCCGGAAAGGATGCTCCGGGCGATGAGCCCGGGGGTGGGAGGGTGCGGCGCGTAGCCCGGCGAGGAACGAGCCGCGCGTAGCACCGCGATGGGCTGATCCCCGTTGGGCTGATCCCCGGTGGGCTGATCCCCGGTGGGTGCAACCTGGAGGTTCTGGGGTTCCGTCTTGAGGGGGAGATGGAGAGTGGAGGGGCCGATGGCGGAGCGGGATCGGGAGTTTGTCGAGTTTGTCGAGGGGGCCAGTGCTTCCTTGCGGCGGACGGCGTTTCTGGTGGTGGGGGATCGGCATCGGGCCGATGACGTCGTTCAGGACGCGCTCTACAAGCTGTACCTTGCCTGGCCGAAAGTGCGGCGGGTGGGGAATCCGCTCGCTTACGCCCGCCGGATGGTGGTCAATGCCGCGCATGACGGTGGGCGGCGGCCGTGGCGGCGGGAGGTTGCGATCGGCGACGTACCGGATCGGGTCGATCGCGAGGATTTCGCGGCGGGGTATGCCGACCGGGACGAAGTACTCGAGGCGTTGCGATCGCTCGGGCCGCGGCAGCGGGCCTGCGTCGTACTGCGGTACTACGAGGACCTGTCCGTCGAGCAGACCGCGGAGATCCTCGGTTGTACGGCGGGAACCGTGAAAAGCCAGGCGGCACGTGGTCTCGACACTCTCCGACGAGCCATCGACCGCCGGCGGACGAGCCGGGCGCTGTGAAGGAGAACGAGATGGAAGACGTACGTGAGGTCAGCGCCGAGCTCCACCGGCTTGCCGAGTCGGAGCCGCTCGACCCCTTCGACACGACACAGGTACTACGACGTGGACAGCGCGGCCGGCGTCGCCGGAAGCTCATCGGCGTGGGTGGAACGGTCGTCGGCGTCGCCGCGATCGCCGTCGCCGCGAGCCTGTTGCCCAACCTGAACTCCGCGGACTCGACGCCGGGCGTCGCGGAGCACAAGCCACAGAACCCGCAGTTCGATCCGGTTCCCGGCGTACCCAGCGGTGAGGCCGGCGCCGACCAGCGGATCACGAAGGAAGAGGCCACCCGCCGCTGCGCCCTGCGGAACCCGGATGAGAAGCGGCCGCTCCAGGGCAGCGGCCCGGGGATCCGGTCCGGGCACTTGATGTTGTACGACATCAAGACCGGCGAGAAACACGCGCAATGCATCGTCCCCGGCGGCGACAAGCCCAAGGCCGCGATCGTCGCGGCCGCGGCGAAGGATCCGCTGCCGGCCAGCACCGCGGACAAGCTGCGGAACTGCTCGGTGCTCGCCTGGATCGACATCACCGATTGGCAGGTGGTGGCATCCGACCAGTCGAAGGCTCTCAAGCAGGCAGAGCTGGTGGCGATCTCACCTTCGGGCCACAAGGTTGTCGAGTGCGAACTGTCCTCGGAGAAGGGATTCGCGGGCGAGGTCGAGGCCAACACCTCGTTCGCCACCCTGACCAATCTGACCGGAAGCGACCCGGTGCTCGATCCGTCCGACAAGTCGGTACGAGCGGACATGTACGCCGCCGGCGGTGGCGGCGGGGGCTGCACGAACGGGATCTGCACGACGTACGGCATGACCGGCTGGGGCCGGGTGAAGTCGACGGCCGCCGTCACGGTCCGGCTGCGGATCGGATCCGGACCGGTGTACCAGGTCCCGGTCGGTCAGGGCGGTTGGTTCGCGTTCACCTGGACGACCAAGACGAAGTACAAGATCCACGACCAGCCGAAGGTCGCGGCGTTCGACAAGAACGGGAAGGTCGTCAAAGTCTTCGGATCGTGATCAACCAAAGGGATCCGGCCGGAGTCTCACCCATCGCAAGGGGTTGATTGCGAAGGGGGAGATATGAGGAAACTGCACAAGATCGTGACGATGGTGGCGGCGGCGGCCGGGATGGTCGCCGCTGCCACGACAACAGCGACCGCGTCCACAACAGCAACAGCGAGCCCGACGGCGGGGTGCGCGCTGAACCTCGGTTCGGTGACGGCCGGCGGGGACCAGACGATGCAGCGGGTGACCGGGGTGACGCCGCCGACGGCGGGGGCGAAGAGCGTCGTACCCGGTCTGTACGCCGATGGCCCGGTGCGGATGAGCGCATCGTTCGTCAACGAGCCGACTGCCGCCGGTACCTCGCGGTACGGGCGGGTCGTGCTCGGGGACGCGATGTACCAGCACTGGATCACGCTCGACAAGAGCGGCAAGGTGACGGAGTCGCAGCTGGCCCGGATCGGCGGCGGGTGGAGCAAGTTCATCGACCACGAGACGTCCACGTTCAACGACGACCCGACCCACCCGCGGACCTACGAGTACGGACTGCGGTCGGACGGCGTGCTGTTCCGGTGGGTCGTCGGCGACACCGGCGCCTGGAAGGCGTACGGATCGGCGCCTGGGTTTGCGTCGGTCAAGTCGATGACGCTGATCAGCAAGGCCGCGGCGTACGACACGTTCCTCGCGAACACCCGGGGCGGCGCGCTGTACACCATCCACATCCCGGTCAACACCGCGATGAAGCCGGTCGTCACCAAGGTCCGCGCCGGTACCTGGCAGGGATTCGAGACGCTGGTCGCGGGCGGCTGCGGCAACTACGGAACCGTTGTCGTAGGCATCGACAAGGAAACGAAGTCGGCGTACCTCTACACGTTCGGCCACGCGAACGGCGCAAAGACGTCGATCACCGGCCACGGCAAGATCCCCGGCACCTTCGCCGACCCGACCTACTTCCGCTTCGCACCACCCGTCAAGTCCGACTGGCTCTTCGGCGAGTGAGCTAAGCGGTACGCCGTTTCAAGGTGGCGGCGCCCAGGCCGAGGGCTGCGAGGACGAATGCGACCACGACCAGGGCGTCGCTGCCGGTGCCGGTGGTGAGGCCGTTGCCGTTGGCAACTCCGATGACGGCGTCGACGGCGTAGGACAGCGGCAGTACGTCGCTGACCGCGTGCAGGACCGTGGGCAACTGGTCGCGCGGGACGAGCAGACCGCACAGCAGGATCTGCGGGATCATCACCGCCGGCATCATCTGCACAGCCTGGAACTCGGTCGCCGCGAACGCGCTGGCGAACAACCCCAACGCGGCACCGAGCACGCCGTCCAGCACAGCGACCACGCCCAACTGCCAAGCATCGCCCTGGATGTTCAGATCCAAGAGATACAAGGCGATCGAGACGACCACGAGCGCCTGTACGACGGCGATCAGCGCGAACGCGAGCGCGTACCCGAGCAGGAAATCCAGCTTCGCCATCGGCATCGTGAACAGCCGCGACAGCGTCCCGCTCGACCGCTCGCGCAGCGTCGCGACCGACGTGACGACGAACATGATGATCGCCGGGAACACCGCCAGCAGCGGCCCGCCGATCCGGTCGAACGTCCCCGGCGAGTCGTGGAACATCCACCACATCAGGCTGACCAGCAACGCCGGCAGCACGATCAGCATCGCCACCGTCCGGTGGTCCCGCCGCAACTGGGCCAGCACCCGAGCCGCCACCGCAAACGTCACGCGCGGAGTCATCGCGCACCTGCCTTCCGGTCGATCAGGGTGAGGAACGCCTGCTCGATGTCTTCGGTGCCGACCGAGTCGAGCAGCGCCCGAGGAGTGTCGTCGGCCAACAAGTCGCCGTCCCGCATCAGCAGCAAGCGGTCGCAGCGCGAGGCCTCGTCCATCACGTGACTCGAGACCAGCAGCGTCGCGCCGTCGTCGGCCAGCTTGTGGAACAGCTCCCAGAGATCGCGACGCAGTACCGGATCGAGCCCGACCGTTGGTTCGTCCAACACCAACAACTCAGGGCTGCCGAGAAGCGCAGCGGCCAGGGATGCGCGCGAACGTTGACCGCCGGAGAGCCGGTCGACGCGGGCGTTGGCGTGACTCGTCAGGTCGACCGCCTCGATCACCCGCTCCACGTCGGACGACGCGACGCCGAGCACCGCGGCGAAGAAGCGGAGGTTCTCCGCGACGGTCAGATCGCCGTACACACTGGGCTCCTGGGTCACGTACCCGATCCGGCCGCGCAGCTTCGGCGCACCGGCCGGCAGCCCGAGCACCGTCACATCACCGGTCACCCGCGCCTGCAGGCCGACGATCGCGCGGATCAGCGTCGTCTTGCCACAACCGGACGGCCCGAGCAGCCCGGTCACCGACCCGGCCCGGAGGTCGAACCCGACCCCGTGCAGCACCTCCCGGTCGCCGCGCACTACGACGACCTCACGGCAACTCACCGCGTTTTTCACCATGTGATGAATTTAGCGGGTACGACGACCCGTGGCAACAGCCTGTGACCTGTCAGATAACGGCGTACCCCGTGGCGGCACTCAATGCGTCCAACGACGGGTCGCCGTAGCGCTGACGCAGCATGCCAAAAGCACGAACCTTGTCCGGCCCGAACCGCGCGACCTCCGCGGCGTACGTGTCGCCGGTCAGGAACACCGGCGGCGTGCGCTTGCTGTGGAACTTGTCCGCGTACAGGACCAGCTCCTCCTCCGGCGTCCGCGGCAGGTAGTCGTCGACCGGGATCGGCAGCGCCTGCCGCATTACGTCGTCCCGGGTGATCCCGACCCCGGTGTGGCACGAGGCGAACCGGCAGATCTCGACCGGAAACCCCAACGACGCAAGCAATTCATGCCCGAGAACGCCGTGCCGGACATAAGCCGACGACTCGAGCCGATAGACCCCGATGTCGTGCAGCAAGGCGCCGGCCCGCACGAGATCTGTGTCGACGTCCATCCCGCCGAAGAACTGCTCCGCCACCGTGCAGACCAACCGGCAATGTTCGAAGACGAGGTCGAAAGCATCCGGCGTCGGCGCGTACTCCCGGTGCAGCGCATGGATCTCGGCGTCGGTCGGGATCTGCATCAGCCGGTCAGATACTGCTGGAGAACGGGCGCCAGCCGATCGATGAGCACACCGACGTCGACCGACGCGACCGGCTCGAGCCCGACCAGGTAGCGAACGACCGCGACCCCGACCAACTGAGTGGCGACGAGAGAGACCCGCAACTGCGCGTCAGGTACGTCGAGCATCTGCGAGACCGGCTGGACGATCATCTGGGTGATGCCTTCCCGCATCATCCGGGCCACCTCGTCGCTGCTGACGACGCTGCGGAACAGCGCCTTCATCCGCTGCTGTCCCTCCGGCGACTCCCAGACCCCGAGGAACGCGGTCGCGATCCGCCGGCCGGTCTCCTCACGCGGTCCGCCGACGATATTCGCGGCGATCAGGCGCGGGTCGACCGGGATCGCCATCGCCTCGATGAACAGCTCTTCCTTGCTGTCGAAGTAGTGGTGCACCAACGCCGCGTCGACCTCGGCGTGCCGCGCGACCGCGCGGATCGAGGTGGCCGCGAATCCCTTGTCCGCAAAGGATTCCCGGGCTGCTTGCAGGATCTCTCCCCGCGTGTCCGGTCCGCCGGGGCGGCGTCCCGGCGTACGTCGGGAAGCGGTCACGGCGTCAGCTCCGAGATCTCACCTTCCGGGGTGACCGCGAACGACGTACGGCGCGACGTACTCCGGACGAAGTGCTTGCGGGTGAACTCGAGCGACTCAACCAGGTCGACCTCACGCTCGGACCGGCTGGTCGCGCGGCGGGTGTTGATCTCGATGATGATGTGCCCGCGGAAGTCCTGGTTCGCCAGCGTGCCCAGCAGATCCGCCGCACGCTGCGTCCCGCGGCCCGGCACCAGGTGCTCGTCCTTGGCGGACCCGGTCCCGTCGGTGAGGTGGACGTGGGTGAGGCTCGTGCCCATCGTCGAGGCCAGCTCGACGCAGTCCTGCTCGGCCGTCGAAGCGTGCGACAGGTCGAGGGTGGTGTGCGCGTACGACTGCTCGGTCGGGTCCCAGCTCGGCGCGTACGCCTGCAGGTCGCGACCGGGCGCGCGCCACGGGTACATGTTCTCCACCGCGAGCGTCACGCCGGTCTCGGCCTCCAGCCGGGCGATCCCCTCGACGAACCCGCGGGCATAGTCGCGCTGCCAACGGAACGGCGGGTGTACGACGACCACGTCCGCGCCCAGCTCCTTCGCGGCCTCGGCACTGCGCTCGAGCTTGCTCCACGGGTCGGTCCCCCAGACCCGCTGCATGATCAGCAGCGTCGGCGCGTGCAGCGCCAGCACCGGGAGCTGGTGGTAGTCGACGAGTCGCTTGATCGCGTCGATCTGGGTGCTGAGCGGATCGATCCCGATCATCACCTCGACACCGTCGTACCCGAGCCGGGCGGCGAGCTCGAAGCCGCTCGCGGTCGACTCTGGGTAGACGGAGGCTGTGGACAGACCGATCTTCGCGGTTGTGCGGGGGTTCATTGGTTCACCGGGGTTGCAGCTGGTCGAGCCGGGACAAGATGACGCCCTCGCGGAGCGCCCACGGGCAGACCTCGAGCGCGGTCAGGTCGAACAGGTCCATCACGGCGTCCGCCACCAGCGCGCCCGCGACCAGCTGCGACGCGCGGCCGGCCGACACCCCCGGCAGCGCGGCCCGCTCGGCGGCCGTCATCTTGGTCAGCTTCGGGATCCATTCGCTCAGGTCGTCGCGGTTCAGCGTGCGCGCTACGTAGGGTCCGTCGGCGGACGGCGCCGCTCCGGCAATCCGGGCCAGGGAGCGGAACGTCTTGCTCGTAGCCACCGAACGCTGGGGCCGGCCGGCTCGCAGCACCGGACCTGCGACGGCCGCCATCTCCAGGCGGATCCGCCTGCGCAGCTCGCGGACCTGATCCTTGTCCGGCGGGTCCGCAGTCAGGGCCTCGCGAGTCAACCGGCCGGCGCCGAGCTGGACGGAGACCGCCACAGTCGGCTGCTCATCGGATCCGGCCGCGATCTCCAGCGAGCCGCCGCCGATGTCGAACACCGCCAGGCGGCCGGACGACCAGCCGAACCAACGCCGTACGGCGAGGAACGTCAGCCGGGCCTCGTCGTCGCCGCTGAGCACCTCGAGGTCGACGCCGGTCTCGGACCGGACCCGGTCGAGCACCTTCTCGCCGTTCGGGGCCTCGCGCAGAGCGGACGTCGCGAACGCGAGCAGCGACTCGCAACCCTTGTCCTCGGCCAGCTGCACCGCGTCCTTGGTGAACGCGATCAGCCCGTCGGCGCCGGACTGGTCGATCTTCCCGGCTTCGTCGAGGTGCTCGGCCAGCCGCAGCTCGGTCTTGTGTGAGTACGCCGGGAGCGGCGCGGCACCGCGATGTGCGTCCACCACGAGCAGGTGGACGGTGTTTGATCCCACGTCGAGTACGCCGAG
This sequence comes from Kribbella sp. NPDC058693, assembly GCF_042715335.1. Classification (NCBI taxonomy): domain Bacteria; kingdom Bacillati; phylum Actinomycetota; class Actinomycetes; order Propionibacteriales; family Kribbellaceae; genus Kribbella; species Kribbella sp. NPDC058693. Next base: position 194,320 of record NZ_JBHXSQ010000003.1, on the reverse strand, counting down.
CCGCATTCCCCCACGCTACTGGACTCGCGGAGTAACGGCGGGTCGGGAGTCGGGGTTCACGCTTAGGACGCGAAGGCGCGTACGCTTTCTGAGTGCCTGAGGTTTCTCTCGATTTCCCCCGTGCCTGGGTCGAGTTCATCGACCCCGACGACTCCGACCAGGTGTTCCGCTGTGACCTGACCTGGCTGACGTCCAACTGGACCTGCATCTTCGGCGGTGGCTGCCAGGGGATCTACAAGGGCCGGCCGAACGACGGCTGCTGCACGCTCGGCGCGCACTTCTCCGACTCCGACGACGAGAAGCGTGTGAAGAAGTGGGTCAAGGAGCTCGGCAAGGAGGACTGGCAGTTCCGCAAGGAAGGCCGGGCCAACGGCTGGGTCGAGACCGACGACGAGGGTGAGCGCAAGACCCGCGTGTGGGACGGCGCGTGCATCTTCCTGAACCGTCCGGGTTTCGAAGGCGGCGCGGGCTGTGCACTGCACGGTTTGGCGCTGAAGCGTGACATCCACTTCGTCGAGACCAAGCCCGACGTGTGCTGGCAGTTGCCGATCCGGCGGACCTTCCGCGAGGTCGAGCGCCCCGACGGTACGACGTACACCGAGGTCGGCATCGCTGAGTACGACCGGCGCGGCTGGGGCCCGGGCGGGCACGACCTCGACTGGTACTGCACCGGCAACACCGAGGCGCATATCGGCGTCGAGGCGGTCTTCGAGTCGAGCAAGGTCGAGCTGCAGACCCTGATGGGCCACAAGGCGTACGACGTACTCGCCGAGATGTGCCGTCAGCACCTGGAGGCAGCGCGACCGCTGCTGCCGCACCCGGCGTCTAAGTAGTCGCGATCTTGCCGTTGTCGACGAGCCAGTCGATGCCGGCCAGCGCGGCCTCGACGGCGGAGTAACGCGGCCGGAAGCCGAGGAGGCGCTCAGCCTTCGCCATCGAGCAGTTGGGGCTGTGTAGGACGTGGTCCCAGGTCGCTTGGCCGTCCGGCTTCGGCAGCCGGTCCTGCAGCTGCCCGATCGGCAGGAAGCCGAGCCGCGCTTTCTGACCGAACCGCGTGGCGACGGCCTCGGCGTACCCGCGAAGGGTCACCGCGTCGCTCGCCACCGCGTGGAAACTCTCGCCGATCGCGGTGGACCGGCTGGCGATCGCCGCGAGGAACACCCCGGCCACGTCGTCGGCGTGCACGGGGTTGAGGGTTTCGAGGCCGAGGTTCGGGAGCAGTACGTCGGCGCCCTGGGCAAGCTTGTCGTAAACGCCGAGATCGAAGTTGCCGGCCGGGTTGACCGGCGTCCAGCCGGGGCCGCAGATGTGGCCGGGGTGGACGATCGTGACCGGCAGTCCGTCGCGGCGCGCCTTGCCGAGTAGGTAGGTCTCGATCGCGGCCTTCTGTACTCCGTAGTCGCCGAACGGCCTGCGCGGCGTGTCCTCGCGGGTCGGGACGACCATGCTCGGCCCGTGTACCCAGATCGTGCCGCAGTGCAGGAGGTGCTGGATCCTTCCCTGCACCGCCTCGGCGAGCTGCCGTGCGCTGTCCTCGGTGAAGCAGATCAGGTCGATCACCACGTCAGGGCTCAGCTCGGCGACCCGCTGTCCGAAGGTCCCCGCAGCGTCCTCGGCCGCCCGGTCCACCTGGACGAGCTCGACCTGCTGCCAGGCTCCGTCCGACTGGTACGGCGTACGTTCGCCGCGACTGAGCACCGTGACCTGATGACCGAGGCGAACCAGCGCCGGGACCAGGTACGTGCCGATATGACCGGTGCCTCCGATAACGACCGTGCGCATGCTCCAGAGCCTAACGACACACCCGGTGGCGGCAACTGTCGGTGGGTGAGGACACAATGACTGGCATGCGTCTGGATCATCTGTCGTACGCGTGCGGGCCCGAGGGGTGCCGTGCGACCGTCGAGCGGTTGTCCACGCTGCTCGGAGCGGAGTTCGTCGACGGTGGGGTGCACCCGCGCTTCGGCACGGTGAACCACATCCTCCCGTTGGAGAACGACCGCTACATCGAGGTGGTCGACGTACTCGACCACCCGGCTTCCGACAAGGCTCCGTTCGGTCAGGCGGTGCGGGCTCGTAAGGAGCTCGGCGGCGGCTGGCTGGGCTGGGTGGTTGCCGTCCGCGACATGGAGCGGATGGAGCAGCGCCTCGGCCGGCAGGCGGTGCCCGGCAACCGGCACCGGCCCGACGGGGTGAACCTGACCTGGCGGCAGATCGGCGTCAAGGGTCTGATCGCCGACCCGCAGCTGCCGTTCTTCATCCACTGGGACGACCTCGACGAGCACCCGTCGGTCGGCGGCAAGGGCGTCAAGCTGACCGCGCTCGAGATCGCCGGCGACCCGGTCCGCGTCACCGACTGGATCGGCCACCCGGCCGACCACCTGCTGAACGACCTCGACGTCGCCTGGGTCGGCCCCAACGGTCAGCCCGGTCTCAACGCTGCCCTCTTCGACACTCCGAACGGCATCGTCCGCATTTAGTGGATGTTCTCGAGGTCGGCCAGTGAGGTCTCGAGGTGGCCGAGCATGCGCTGCAGGTGCGGGACGGTACGGCGGTCGCCGATCAGGCCGAAGTGAAGCTGGTGGTCGTAGCTGGTGACGCTGATGTTCAGCGCCTGACCGTTGAGCACGATGCTGGCCGGATACATCCCGAGCAGCCGCGAGCGGTTCCAGTACAGCGGGCTCTCGGTGGGGCCCGGCACGTTCGAGATCACCACGTTGTACGGCGGCGTCGTACGGCCTGCCACGCCTGGGAGTACTGCAGCCGGTCCGGCCACGCCGAAGCCGAGCGCGCCGACGATCAGGTTCTGGAGCGGGCTGAGCTCGGAGAGGACGCCTTTGCCGTGGGCGGTCGAGGCCATGATGCGGCGGATCCGGCGTTCGGGATCTGCCTGGTCCGTGGCGAGGTCGGCGATGAGTGTGGCGAGCGAGTTGCCGCCACCGGGTGCACCGTCGCGATCACGCAGTGAGACCGGGACCATGGCCGTCAACGCCTTGTCCGGCAGGGCATTCAGCTCGAGCAGATAGTTGCGCAAGGCCCCTGAACACATCGCCAGCAGTACGTCGTTCAACGTCGCGCCGGTGATCGCCCGTACCTTCTCCAACCGCTCGATAGCCCAGGACTGAGCCGCGAACCGCCGAGCCCCCGTGACCCCCTGATTGAAGATCGTCCGAGGCGCCTGAAACGGCATCGTCGAGTGCACCAGCCCCTTGAGCCCGACAGGCGTCAGCCCAGCAAGATCCGCCAACAGCCGCCCGGCTCCGCCAACCGCGTGCGCGGTCTTCACGGGCACGCGCCCCACAGCCGCCAGCACCTCCGCCGCGGTCGGCATACCACCACCTCCCGCCCCGGCTTCGCCTTCAACTCCGCCCGGCAGGGCGAAGGTGGCGGGCATGTTGGTTCTGGTGGGATCGGTGGTGAGGGTGTCCTGCATCCAGCGGAGGGCGGTGACGCCGTCGATCATCGAGTGGTGGATCTTGCTGTAGAGGGCGAAGCGGCGGCCCTCGACGCCTTCGATCAGGTGCATCTCCCACAGCGGACGGTGACGGTCTAGCAGCGTGCCGTGCAGACGGCTGGTCAGCTCGAACAGTTCGCGGAACCGCCCGGGACGCGGCAGCGCCGACAGCCGGACGTGGTACTCGAGGTCGATCTCGTCGTCCTGCTCCCAGGACCAGTACCCGAGGTCGACCGGCCGGTTCCGCACCCGCCGCGCGAACAGCGGATTCACCGCCGGCGCCGCGACCATCTCGTGGTACAGCCGGGAGACGAAATCCCGCGAGCTCTCGGGAAAAACATGATCCCGCCCGGCCCCCTCCGGGAGCTCGAACAACATCAACCCACCGACATGCATCGGCTGCTCGCGAGTCTCGCCACCCAAGAACATCGCGTCCAGCGGCCCCACCGCGGCCATGGCTCCTCCGCTTCCCGACCCGGCCCTCTGACGTTTCATCGTTGCCAGATAAGGCCGGGTCGTCTACCCCTGCTAACAGGGCTAACGGAGATTTTGTTATCCCCTCAGCTATCGAGCGGGCGGTAGTTCACGCCGATCCGCTCGATCCGGGCCAGGTGCGGGCGGAGCCGGCCGAGGAACTCGTCGTACGAGACCTTCTCCGAGCCCCAGGCGCGCTCGGCGAACGCGGACAGCCGCGGCAGCAGCATGTAGCCGACCTGCTCCGGACCCTCCATGTACTCGGTCCAGATCTGGCACTGGGTGCCGACGATCAACCGCTTCTCGTCGTCGGTCAGCGACTCCGGGATCACCTCGAAGTCGTACACCTTCTCCAGCGGGATGAAGTTGCCGATGGCAAGCGGTTCGGTGGCCGGGTCGCCCTGGTAGTAGTCGAAGTACACCGACTCGCACGGCGCCATCACGGTCTCGTGGCCGGCCTTGACCGCGATCTCGCCGCGCTGGGCACTTCGCCACGCCATGATCACGGCGTCGTCGGGGCAGTCGGTGTCGACCATCTCGTCCCAGCCGACCAGCCGGCGGCCCTGCTCGGCCAGCACCTCCGCGACCTGCGCGGTGAACCAGCCCTGCAACTGCCCGGGCTCGTCCAGCCCCAGCTCGGCCTGCCGCTTCTGCGCCGCCTCCGACTCGCCCCACTGCACCGACGGGCACTCGTCACCACCGAGGTGCACGTACGGCGAGGGGAAGATGTCCAGCACCTCACGCAGCACGGTCTTCACGAACTCGACCGTCGCGTCGTTGACGTTCAGCACGTCCTCGCTGATGCCCCAGTACTGGCGGACCGTCAGCTGCTGGTCCGGGTGGTTCCCCAGCTCCGGGTACGCCGCGATCGCGGCCTGCATGTGCCCCGGCAGGTCGATCTCCGGTACGACGGTGATCCCGCGGTCCGCGGCGTACGCGACGATCTCGCGGAGGTCGTCCTTGGTGTAGAAACCGCCGTGCCGCTGACCGTCGTACTCGAACTCCTTCTGGCCGCGGGTCATCTTGCCGACCATCGTCTCGGCCCGCCACGCGCCGACCTCGGTCAAGCGGGGGTAGGCCTCGATCTCGACCCGCCAGCCCTGGTCGTCGGTGAGGTGGAAGTGCAGCACGTTCAGCCGGTGCAGGGCGAGCACGTCGATGATCTTCAGGACGAAGTCCTTCGGCATGAAGTGCCGGGCGACGTCGAGCATCATCCCGCGCCAGGCGAACCGCGGCGCGTCCGCGATCCGGGCCAGCGGGACGGCGACCTTGCCGAACTCGTCGGTCGGCTCGGCGGCCTCGATCAACTGCGCGTACGTCGTCTCCGCGTGCCGGAGCGCGTCCTCGGAGCCGGCCGTCAGCCGGGCGCCGTCGAGGCCGACGTCGATGCGGTACTCGTTCGGTTCGAGGTTCTCGACCACGTCCCGGACGGCCTCCCCGAGCGGATCGGCGGTGATCCACCGGCCCTCGTCGACGGTGAGTTCTCGCGGGGCAGGGACGATCGCGATATCGGACATTCCGAACTCCCAGGGAGTGGATCGATTTATGTCGGGACCGATCATATAAGCAGCTTCCCTGTCAGGTTCATGAGAGGGTTTGCCCGTGACCAGCGAGCAGCAGCGGACGACATTACGGGTGCTGGTCGCCAGCAACGCGCTCGGCGGAGTCGCCACCGCCAGCGGCTTCGCAGTAGCCGCCCTCCTCGCCGAGAACGTCTCCGGCTCCACCTCGTTGGCCGGTCTGGTCGCCACGTCCACAACGCTGGGCGCTGCCGCCCTCGCCGTACCTCTGGCAGGCCTCGCTCGGTCCCACGGTCGAAGGGTCTCGCTGAGCCTCGGCTATCTGATCGCGTTCGCCGGCGCCGTACTCACGATCGTCGCTGCCCAGATCGGCTCACTCGCGCTGCTCCTCGCCGCCGGCTGTCTGTTCGGCAGCGGCTCCGCCTCCAACCTGCAGTCGCGGTACGCCGCCACGGACGCCGCCGAGCCCAGCCGCGTCGCGCGGTCACTCGGGCTCGTCGTGTGGGCCACCACGATCGGCGTGATCGTCGGCCCGAACCTGACCGGCGTGGGCGGCTCGGTCGGGTCGTCGCTCGGCATCCTGGCTCTGGCCGGGCCGTACGTCTTCTCGGTCGTCGCCTTCGGCCTCAGCGCAGCCACGGTCTGGGTCGGAATGCGCAGTCAGGTACGGCCGACGAGGGTGGAGCGCCAGCCGCTCGCGCAGACCTTTCGCCAGGTGATCGCCATCCCGCATGCCCGGTTGGGGCTGCTGGCCATCGCGACTGCGCACGCGGTGATGGTCGGGGTCATGTCGATGACGTCGGTACACCTGCGGCACCACGGCGCGTCCCTGACCATCGTCGGGTTCGTCATCAGTGGTCACGTCGCCGGCATGTACGCCCTGTCCCCGGTGACGGGTTGGATGGCGGACCGGCTCGGCCGCATCCCCACGATCGGCATCGGCCTCGGAGTACTCGCGATTGCGATGACGCTGGCCGCTGTCGCGCCGGACGACGCGCATGCGCTCACCGGGCTCGCGCTGTTCACGCTGGGCCTCGGTTGGTCGGCCTGTCTGGTCGCCGGGTCGACTCTGCTGTCCCGGTCCGTCCCGGACGGCATCCGCACCTCAGCTCAAGGCCTGTCCGACCTCACCATGGGCGTCCTGGCTTCCCTTTCGGGCACCGCTGCCGGACCGGTCCTCGCCTATCTCGGCTTCCACTGGCTGGCGGTCTTCTGCGGGCTGCTCCTGATCCCGGCCGCGCTGACCGCTGCGCTAACCAAGCAGCAGATGCAGCGTGCGTGAGCCCGGCCGGAAGCCGAAGCTCTGGTAGAGCGCCCGCGCCTGCGGGTAGCCGTCGTCACCTCGCGGACAGACGACGGCTTTGGTGCCGCCTGCTTCTCGCAATGCGTGCAATGCGGCCAGATTGACCGCCGCACCGAGTCCACGCCGTCGGTACGCCGGAGCACACCCGACGGGCTCGACCAGTCCGACCTGGTGCTGTTCGTCCAGCCAGATCAGCGCCGAGGCAACGAACTCGCCTGCCTCGTTCTCCACCACCCAGTCCAGCTCGGGACGGTAGGGCCAGGTGGACATCACCTCAGCCATGTCGTCGTCGGTCACGTTCGACGGCCCTAGGTCGGACCAGGCCACCCGGTGTACGGCACCCCGCTTCGCCACCTCGTCCTGCCGTACGTGCCGCAGCGTGAATCCTTCAGGCACGACTGGTTCGGTCAGTGCGTCCAGCGAGATCCAGTGGTGAGTGAAGTACGGCGCATCGTCGTCACGCCGGAAGCCGGCCGACTCCAGCGCGGTCAACAGGTGCTTCTCGGTCTCCAGTACGCCGACGGCCAACTTCGGCCCGTCCGCTGTCGTCTGGAACCACTCGACGACGGTAGCGGCGAGCTCCGGCCGGTCCGGGTCCACGGTCATCAGCAGATGGCTCGGCTGCGCCAGCCACCCCCAGGCCACCACGTCATCGCCGTCACGCCAGACCGCCGTACGCCAGCTGTCCGCAGACCGGCGGGCGTTCACGCTGCGCTCCCAGGCGACGTCCCCGAGGTGCAGCCGGGACGCCGGGCTCCAGGTCCGCTGGACGAGCTCCTGCATGTCACTGAGGCCGTCACGGCCGGCGTACTCGGTCATCTGCACGGAGCGCAGCATCGCAGTGCCTGCGGGCCGACTCAACTGCATTAGGCTCGAACGTCGTGAGCATCGCAGAAGGTGGGATCCCGAGTCCCAACATCTGGCACCACCCGAAGGTGTACGAGATCGAGAACCGGGCGGTGGACCCGGACGGCGTGATCGAGCCGGCGATGCGGGCGATCCGGGACTGGGCCGGCGCGACGGTGCTCGACATCGGCTGCGGTACCGGATTCCATCTGCCGAGGTTCGCCGCGACGGCCGCGCGAGTGATCGGCGTGGAGCCGCATGGCGCGTTGGCCGACGCCGCCCGTCGACGGACGCAGGCGTTGCCGAACGTCGAAGTACGCCAGGGTACGGCGCAGCGGTTGCCGGTGCCGGACTCGTCGATCGACGTGATGCATGCGCGCTGGGCGTACTTCTTCGGACCGGGCTGCGAACCCGGGCTGGTCGAGCTGGACCGGGTGATGCGCCACGGCGGGACGGCGTTCGTGATCGACAACGACGGCAGCCGGTCGACGTTCGGCGGCTGGTTCAGTACGTCGTACCCGATGATCAAGCCGGCCGAGGTGGAGCGGTTCTGGACCGACCGCGGATGGCACCGGACGCCGCTGGACATGGGCTGGCGGTTCGAATCACGCAAGGACTTCGAGGCCGTCGTGAAGATCGAGTTCACCCCGAAGGACGCCAAGCGGATCATCGACTCGCACGTGGGCTCCGAGGTCGACTACGCGATCAACCTCTGGAGCAGGAGTTTCTAGGTCCTGTCGGGTTACCAGACAGGGCCTAACGACACTCTGGGATCTGCAGGCCGACCCGCTGTACTCATAGGGTTGACGGACAATGGACGGTCTGCTGCTCGAACGCGTACCGGGGCTGCCGGCGCGGCTCCGGATCGACGTAGGTGAGCAGCGTGCGGTCGTCGTACCGCAGGCCGCCGATCGTCGACGGCTGGCCGACGTACTGACCGGACTGGAGGACCCGCCGCCCGGTGCGGTCGTACTGAAGGGCGGACCGGTCCGGCTGGTACCGGCGGAGGGCGGGCTGCTCCCCCACCTGACCGTCCTCGGCAACGTCCTGCACGGCCACCGCACCACGCATCAGGTGACCAAACAGGCCGCCCGGGACGAGAGCCTGGTCAAGGTGATCGGCTGTGGTCTCGAAGACGTCCAGGACCGCTACCCGCACGAGATCACCCCGGGCCGACGCCGACTCGCCGGTGTGGCCCGGGCACTCGGCGCGTATCCGCGAGCGATCGTGCTGGAGGACGCGACCGGCCTGCCTACGTGGGGATCGCTCCTGTCGATCCGCCCCAACCCCGACCTGTCCTCGGTCGCCTTGCTGCTCATCACGACCAGCACGACACGCACTACCGGGTTCGACGATGCCGAGTAGCCGCAGAGCGTTCCTCGGCGCCGCAGGAGCCCTCCTGCTGACCGGCTGCTCAAGTGACGTGCTGGGACTGCGCCGTGCCGTCAGGGTGGCCGTCAGCTGGAGCGGGCAGGAGCTGCGCGCGTTCCACAAGGTCCTCGATGGCCTGGGCACGCTGGACTACCCGGTCGAGGTCGTACCGCTCGGCGACGACATCTCGACCGCGTTCGGTGCCCGGTCAACCCGCCGACCGGACATCGTCATGCTCCCGCAGCCCGGACTGGTCCCCCGTCATCTCGGTGACCTCGAGCCGATGCCCGACGACCTCGCCCCGCTCGGACAAGCCCGACTGTGGAAGGACCTGCTGACCCACAACGGGACGACGTACGGCGTGCCGTTCAAGACGGCACACAAGTCGGCGGTCTGGTATCGGCCGTCGGTGTTCGAGCAAGCCGGCATACAACCGCCGCAGCTGTGGTCGGACTGGCTGAGGCTGAACCGGACGCTGACACAGGCGGGCATCACACCGTTGTCGCTGGCCGCAGGTGACGGCTGGGTGCTCACCGACTTCCTGGAGAACGTTCTGCTCGGTATCGCGCCCAGCGTCTACGTAGGTCTCGCAGCAGCGACCGATCCGCGTCCTTCGCAACAGCCGCAGTTCGCGGCTGCACTCCGGTTGCTGGGGTCCATGTGGTCGGCGCCTGGAGTGCTCGCGGGCGGAGTGAAGGAGTCACTCGTTCAGCAGTTCCCGGATGCGCTGATCGAGGTGTTCGGCCATCGCAGAGCGGCCATGGTGCTGGCATCCGACTTCGCGGAGCCGGTTGTCCGCTCGTTCGCCGCAGACCCTAACGACATCGGCCTCTTCACGTTCCCGCCGATGGGTCCGGGAGCTGCAGCGCCTGTGGTGGTCGGCGGTGACGTGATGGTGCTGCCGAAGCCGACCAGGGACGACGCACGCGATCTGGTACGCCGCCTGTCCGCACCGACCGCCGCGGACCCGTGGATCAAGGAGGGCGGGTTCCTGGTCGACGGACGGGTCTCCGGGTACACGCCTGAGCTCACCCGACTGGCTGTCCAGCTCACCAAGCCCGGTGAGCAACTGCAGTTCGACCTGTCCGACCAGCTCGGTCGGCTCGGCGACATCAACGGCCTGTGGCGGGTGCTGACCGACTTCCTGATCCAGGTCGGTGATGGCCACGCTGCCGACGTACCAGGGGCTGTGGACGACGCGATCGACCAGATGCGCAAGGTGGAGGAGAGCTGATGGGGCTGCAGACCAACGGCTTGTCCCTGGAGATCGTCGGACGCGAGATCACCGGTCGCCCGGTCCCTGGCAAGCCGCGCCGACCGGCCGGACCGTACTTGCTGGGGCTGCCGGCGTTGCTGCTCAGCTGTCTGCTGCTGATCCCGATCGGAGTGACCGTGGTGGCGGCGTTCCGGACGCCGGGCGGGTTCGGGTTCGGCAACTTCGCGGTGATGACCGACCAGGGTGCATTGCGTGCTGTGGGCAACAGTCTGCTCTGGGTGCTGGTCGCCTTCGGGATCGTCGTGGTCGGGTTCTTCCTTGCCCTGTTGAGTTATCGGCTGCCTGCGGTGACGACATTCCTGCAGCCCGCGCTGGTCATTCCGTTCGCCGTGTCGGTGCTGGTGTCCGGTGCGACGTTCCGGCTGCTGTTCGACCCGACGCCGGAGCGTGGGACGGTCACGGCTGTCTGGACGCGACTCTTCGGGTCGAGTCCGGTGTGGCTCGGACCGGGGCTGTTCTGGCTCGTGCTGGTGTCCGCGTTCGGCTGGACCTGGCTGGGGTACGTCGTGTCGCTCTTCCGCGCCGGTCTGGACGCGATACCGGACGACGTGACCAGAACCCTCACTGCAGAAGGCGTCCGGGGCTGGCGGCGACTGCGTGCGTTGGAGATCCCGCTGCTGCGGCCGATCGCCGGAGTGGTCACGCTGACGGTGGTGATCGCGGCAGTGCGGGTCTTCGATCTCGTGCTGATCGTCGTACCGGGGTCGATGCAGCGATCCGCCGACGTACTCGGGCTGAACTGGTGGCGAGCGACGACCAGTGGTGACGACAGCGGCCGTACGGCGGCACTCGGCGTCGTACTGTTCGCGATCGTCGCGGCGGTCGGGCTGATCGGCGTACGCGGACTGCGCCGGCGGCGATGGGCGATGCCGGTGACCGTAGTACGACCGGACCCGTCACTGGGGCGGCCGAAGCCTCGACGCTCGGTACGGCGGTTCGGCTGGCTGATCGGGCTCGCAGTGGCGCTGGTGTGGATCTTCCCGGCCGTAGTACTCGTCATCACCGCGCTGCACTCGCCGGAAGAAGCAGGCGTGCGTGGCTGGTGGTCTGCGTCGGGACTGGGCTTCTCGTCCTTCGCCGCCGCGGCGAATGTCGGATTGTTTCGAGCTCTCCTGTCCACGCTGATCATCGCAAGCGCCGCCACGGCCGTGCTGCTGGTGATCGCCGTACCGACGGCCTATCTGGTCGCGTGGGGCGGTCTGCCGATGCGCGTCGGCCGGACCGTGATGGCGGTGTTCGTAGTACTCGCCGTGACTCCAGTGCAGATGTACGCCGCTCCCCTGCGCGATGCGATCGACGCCGCCGGACTGGCCGGCTCCCGGATGGCACTCGCACTGGTGCATGCAGCTGCTGGTCTCCCATTTGCTGTGCTGCTGCTGCGGTCTGCGTTTGCATCTGCTCCACCCGCGCTGGTGTCCGAGGCGTTGCAGGGTCCGGTGCGGCAGAGCGCCGTACTGGCGACTGTGCAGCGGACGTACCGTCCCGCACTGATTGCCGTTGCGGTGTTGGAGTTTGCACTGGTGTGGAACGACTTCATCGTCGGGTTCCTGATCAGCGGACCGGGCACGACGCCGTTGTCGCTGGTGCTGTGGGGTGAGGCGCGCCAGTTCTCGGCATCGAGCGGACCGGTCGCCGCCGCGGCCGTGGTCGCGTCGATCGTGCCCGCGGTTCTGATGCTGTCGTTCTGGCGGACCGTCGTACGCGGGCTGACGACAGGCAGTCGGCCATGAGCGAGGAGGAAGAGAAGGCGGCGGAGAAGCAGGAGTCGCCGTACCAGACGCGCGGATTCCGCTTCGTCATCGGCACAGTGGCGTCCGCGCTGCTCACCGGGCTGGCGTCGGAGATGCTCAACCAGAGCCTCGACAGCGGCGGCTGGGTGCAGTTGATCGGTCTCGGGGTGACCGTGCTGCTCGGAGCGATCACGATCATCCAGTACGGGCCGGCGATCCGACGCTCCTGGCAGCACAGCGGCGACAGCGCTCCGGAACTGCACGCGACCGCCGAGGAGGCCGAGCAGTGGATGATCGCGCTCGGCTCCCACGGCGGCGGTATGGCGGCTGCCGAGTGGTACGCCTTGCACGAGGAGTGGCTCCGCGAACTGCTGATGGCCGAGAAGCCGCACGTCGACACCATCGACGACTTCGCCCGCATCTGCGACGCCCTCGAGGCCTGGTACGTACGGCGTGCCGATCCGGATGCACTACTCCAGCTCAGCGACCTGCTGAATGCCGCGGCCGAGGTGTGCGGTCGCCGTGATCTCGCTGAGCTCGCCGCGGCGCGCGCGGCAACGGCGTACCGGATGCTGGGCGACCTGGACACGGCCAGCACCCGGCTGGGCATCTCCGACAACATCGCCACCCACACCCGGACTGCCGCCGCGATGACCACACGACGGCAGGTCGAGCGAGCACTGCTGTCACTGGCTCGCGCGGACCGCTCTCCTGCGGGCAACGACCGTGACGAGGCCGTCCTCAACGCACGCGACCGGCTCGATGAGGCACGGCTCAAACGGCCCGGTCCGGACCTCGCGGCCGACGTGGCGATCGCCATCAACCTCGCCGTCGTGCACCTCTACCAGCAGGACGCCGAGGGCGCGCTGGACCACCTGCGACCTGCTGTCGCCCGAGCAACAGCCGCAAGCGACCTGAGCGGCCAGGCACACGCACTCGAGCTGATGGGTGTGGCCGCATGGATGCAAGGCAACAAGCACGAGGCCGTCGGTCGCTGGGACCACGCCGCTCACCTGTACGCCGAGATCGACGAGGTCGAAGGTCACGCCCGCTGCCTGCAACACCTCGGCTCGGCAGAAGTTGCCGCCGGTCATCTGACCGACGCTCTCGAACTCCTCGAGCAGAGCGCGATGCTGCGCAGGACCGAGAGCGAGATCCTCGCCAAGTACCTCGACGCCGCCCGCCAGACCGCAGACCTGCCGGTCGTCGCGGACGATGCACCGCACCGCACAGTCGGCTGGTTGGGGCGGGTCCTCACGACGTTGAAGGGATTTGTCCGACCCTCCGTCTAGGTTGGTGCCATGGCGAAGGCGGCGACACAGGCGAAGGGCAAGTCGGCATACGCGTGCTCTGAGTGCGGATGGACGTCGGCGCGCTGGATCGGGCGGTGTGGTGAGTGCCAGGCCTGGGGCACGGTCGCCGAGGTCGGGGCGCCGAAGGCCGCGCGGATCACCGCGGGTCCGGTGTCGTCGCCCGCGATGCCGATCGCCAAGGTCTCCGCGATCGAGGCCGAGTCGCGCCCGACCGGCATCGGCGAGCTCGACCGCGTGCTCGGCGGCGGCGTCGTCCCGGGTGCGGTGATCCTGCTGGCCGGTGAGCCCGGTGTCGGCAAGTCCACTCTGCTGCTGGAGGTCGCGGCGCAATCGGCACGCGGCGGCCAGCGGACTCTCTACGTCTCCGGCGAAGAGTCAGCTGCCCAGGTGCGGCTGCGCGCCGGCCGGACCGACGCGCTCGTCGACGAACTGTTCCTCGCCGCGGAGACCGACCTGTCTGCCGTGGTCGGGCAGATCGACGCGGTGGAGCCGTCGTTCCTGGTGATCGACTCGGTGCAGACGATGGCGCATCCCGAGGTCGACGGCGCTCCGGGTGGAGTGACGCAGGTCCGCGAGGTGACCGGTGCGCTGGTCCGGCTCGCGAAGGAGCGGCACATCGCGGTCGTGCTCGTCGGCCACGTCACCAAGGACGGCGCGATCGCCGGTCCGCGGATGCTCGAGCACCTGGTCGACGTCGTACTGGCGTTCGACGGCGACCGGCACTCCGGGTTCCGGATGGTGCGCGCGACGAAGAACCGGTTCGGCCCGTCCGACGAGGTCGGCTGCTTCGACATGGTCGACACCGGGATCGTCGAGGTGACGGACCCGACCGGGCTGTTCGTGTCCGAGCACGCCGAGCCCGTCGCGGGGACGTGCGTGACGGTGATGATGGAGGGCCGGCGGCCGCTGCTGGCCGAAGTACAAGCGTTGGTCGGACCGTCCGCCGCACCACAGCCGCGCCGGACCACGTCCGGGTTGGAGTCGTCGCGAGTCGCGATGGTCCTCGCCGTACTCGGGAATCGCGCCGGGCTGAAGCTGACCGACAAAGAGGTGTACGTCGCGACGGTCGGCGGCGTGAAGATCACCGAGCCGGTCGCGGACCTGTCCGTCGCGATCGCGGTCGCGTCCTCGGTGATGGACAAGCCGATCCACCCCGGGCTGATCGCGATCGGTGAGGTCGGCCTGGCCGGCGAGGTCCGGCGCGTCGGCGGTCTGGAGAAGCGGCTCGCGGAGGCGGCCCGGCTCGGGTTCACCAAGGCGATCGTCCCGGCCGACGTCCCGAACCGGAGCAAGGATCTCAAGCCGATGGACATCCAGAAGAAGTACGGCCTGCGCACGTTCGCCGCCCCGGATCTGCCCTCCGCACTGATGGCCGCGGGTCTCGCCTGACGGCTGTGTTCCCCGCCACAGGGTGGACAGGGGGATCAACAGACCCGCAATCGGGAACGTACCCTGGGGGCGCCCCCACGCCGGGTTCGTCGTCGGACCTGGATAGCCCCCCGGATGACTGCAGGAGCACCTGATGACCGGATCAAGAGTTGTCGCGCTCGGCCACTACCAGCCGGAACGGGTGCTCACCAACGACGAGCTCGCCACCATGGTCGAGACCAACGACGAGTGGATCCAGAGCCGGGTCGGTATCCGTGAGCGCCGGATCGCAGCCCCGGACGAGTCCGTCGACGAGATGGCCTGGCGCGCCGCCGACAAGGCGATCGCGAACGCCGGCCTGGACATCGCCGAGATCGACTACGTGGTCGTCGCGACCTGTACCGCGATCGACCGCTCGCCGAACATCGCCGCCCGCGTCGCCGCCCGGCTCGGCCTCGGCAACCCGGCCGCGATCGACCTGAACACCGCGTGCTCCGGGTTCGCGTACGCACTGGCCACCGCCGACCAGGCGATCCGGGCCGGCGCCGCGTCGAAGGCCGTGGTGATCGGCGTCGAGAAGCTCAGCGACTGGACCGACTGGACCGACCGCACCACCTGCGTACTGATCGGCGACGGCGCCGGCGCTGCCGTCGTGGTCGCCGACGAGGACCCCGGGATCAGCCCGGTGGTCTGGGGCTCGGTGCCGGAGATGTCCGACGCGGTCCGGATCGAGGGTCGCGAGGGCCCGTTCCAGCAGGAGGGCCTGAGCGTCTTCCGCTGGGCCACCACGCAGCTGCCCGAGATCGCCCAGCAGGTCTGCGAGAAGGCCGGGCTGAAGCCGGAGGACCTCGGCGGCGTCGTGCTGCACCAGGCGAACCTGCGCATCATCGAGCCGCTCGCGAAGCGGCTCGGCGCGACCAACGCGGTGGTCGCCAAGGACGTCGTGGAGTCCGGCAACACCTCGGCCGCGAGCATCCCGATCGCGTTGTCGAAACTGGTCGAGAAGCGCGAGATCCCGTCCGGCGCGCCGGTGCTGCTGTTCGGATTCGGCGGCGGTCTGTCGTACGCCGGTCAGGTCATCCGCTGCCCCTGACGCGACAAGCGTCGTACGCCGGTTGCGCGTGATCACGCGGGAAACGAGTACTGCACGGTCCGGATGCACGGGCGGGTGCACGCGCAACCGCAACTGCGGACCGCGTCACACCGCGTGCGTCCGGCCGAGCGGCAGATATCCGCACAACTGCGTCCGCGTAACCGCATAGACTCAGGTTCCGTGGCACCGAACACGGACAAGAACAGCACCGGCGCCCGCCTGCGCGCGACGCTCGCGGCGGTCGCGCCCGGCACCGAACTGCGCGAAGGCCTGGAACGGATCCTGCGCGGCCGGACCGGCGCACTGATCGTGCTCGGTCACGACAAGGCCGTCGACGCGATCTCCACCGGCGGCTTCGAGATCGACGTCGAGTTCACCGCGACCGGACTGCGCGAACTCAGCAAGATGGACGGCGCGATCGTCCTCGACCGCGAGGCGACCCGGCTGATCCAGGCCGCCGTACACCTGATGCCGGATCCGTCGATCGTCACCCAGGAGACCGGCACCCGGCACCGGACCGCCGACCGGGTCGCGCGGCAGACCGGGTTCCCGGTGATCTCGGTCTCGCAGTCGATGCACATCATCGCGCTGTACGTCGACGACCAGCGGTACGTGCTCGAGGACTCCGGCGCGATCCTGTCCCGAGCGAACCAGGCCCTCGCCACCCTCGAGCGGTACAAGCTGCGCCTCGACGAGGTGTCCGGCACGCTGTCCGCGCTCGAGATCGAGGACCTGGTCACGGTCCGGGACGTGGCCGCGGTCGCGCAACGACTGGAGATGGTCCGCCGGATCGCCACCGAGATCGACGGGTACGTCGTCGAGCTCGGCACCGACGGCCGGCTGCTCACCCTCCAGCTGAACGAGCTCGTCGCCGGTGTCGCCGGCGAACGCGAGCTGGTCGTCCGCGACTACCTCCCGCCGGCCACGGGTCGCCGGGCCAAGACGGCGGACGACGTACTGCTCGAGCTGGACGCGGTCAGCCCGACCGACCTGCTCGACATCGGCCAGGTCGCCCGCGCCCTGCAGCTCGGCGGCGCCGAGCAGCTCGACGCCGCGGTCACCCCGCGCGGGTACCGGCTGCTGGCCAAGGTGCCGCGGCTCCCGGGTGCCGTGATCGACCGGCTGATCGACCACTTCGGCCACCTGCAGAAGTTGCTCGCGGCAAGCATCGACGACCTGCAGACGGTCGAGGGCGTCGGCGAGAACCGCGCCCGCACGGTCCGCGAAGGCCTGTCCCGGCTGGCTGAGTCCAGCATCCTGGAACGCTACGTCTGACGACTCTCAGTCACCCGACGCCTCCGGTTCGTGAAAGAACCGGAGGCGTCTTGCATTTCCGCCCGCTCAGGCGAATACTCCACATGGAACATTTGGCGCGGAACAATCCGACTGGAGGATCATGGCCGACCTCACCCCGCTGGCAATCTCGGTGCTGGCGCTGCTCGAGGAGAAGCCGATGCACGCCTACGAGATGTACCAACTGCTCGTCAGCCGGCACAACCACCGGATCGTCAAGGTCCGGCCCGGTTCGCTCTACCACACGGTCGAGCGGCTGGCCGGGCAGGAGTACGTCCGTGCGATCGGCACCGAGCGGGCCGGCAACCGGCCCGAGCGGACGACGTACGAGATCACCCCGGCCGGCAGCGAGGCGCTGGTCCGCCGGGTCGAGAGCGGGATCGAGACCTTCGCCTACGAGTACCCGGTCTTCCCGGTGTTCCTGGCCGAGGCGCACAACCTCGACGCCGAGGACGCCGTACTGCGGTTCCGCCGCCGGATCGAGGATCTGGACTTCTGGCTGGCCGACGTGGAAAAGGCTGTGGCCGGCGCCCAGGCCCGGGACGTGCCCGAGCCGTACTGGCTCGCCGCCGGCTACATCCGCGCGCAGGTCAGGGCGGAACGCGACTGGCTCACCACCACCATCGAACGTATCGAGAGCAAGGACCTGGAATGGCAACCCGACAAGACGCAGTGAGGCCCGAGGTGCGGCCGTGGCCCGCACTGTGGGCGCTGGTGCTCGGCTTCTTCATGATCCTGGTCGACTCGACCATCGTCTCGGTCGCGACCCCCGCGATCCTCGAGGACCTCGGGTCGGACGTCGGCACCGTGGTCTGGGTGACGAGCGCCTACCTGCTGGCCTACGCCGTACCGCTGCTGATCACCGGACGCCTCGGTGACCGGATCGGACCGAAGAAGCTCTACCTGGCCGGACTGGCGTTGTTCACGCTCGCATCGGTCTGGTGCGGGCTCACCAACTCGATCGAGATGCTGATCGTGGCCCGGGTCTTCCAGGGTCTCGGCGCCTCGATGATGACGCCGCAGACGATGGCCGTCATCACCCGAATCTTCCCGCCGGACCAGCGCGGCCGGGCGATGAGCCTGTGGGGCGCGACGGCCGGCGTGGCGACGCTGGTCGGCCCGATCCTCGGCGGTGTGCTCGTCGACGGGCTCGGCTGGCAGTGGATCTTCTTCATCAACGCCCCGGTCGGCGTGGTCGGCTTCTTCCTGGCGCTGCGGCTGGTGCCGGACCTCCCGACGCACGAGCACAAGTTCGACCTGATCGGTGTCGTGCTGAGCGCGCTCGGGTTGTTCCTGCTGGTCTTCGGCATCCAGGAGGGGCAGAAGTACAACTGGGGCCAGATCAAGGGCCCGATCACGGTCTGGGGTCTGATCATCTCCGGGATCGTCGTACTGGCGATCTTCGTCGTCTGGCAGTCCCGTAACCGCGGCGAGCCGTTGCTGCCGCTGGGCCTGTTCAAGGACCGAAACTTCTCGCTGGCGAACGTCGCGATCACCACGGTCGGGTTCGCGATCACCGCGATGGCGTTCCCGCTGATGCTGTACGCGCAGGCGGTCCGCGGTCTGTCGCCGACCAGGTCGGCCTTGCTGCTGGTGCCGATGGCGGTCATCTCCGGTGCGCTGGCGCCGTTCGTCGGCCGGCTGGTCGACCGTACGCCGCCGCGGTTCATCGCCGGGTTCGGTCTGCTGTGCTGCTCGGTGTCGATGTTCTGGATGAGCCAGGTGATCGAGCCGGACGTGGCGATCTGGGAGCTGCTGCTGCCGATCGCGTTGCTTGGTGTGGCCAACGGCTTCATGTGGGCGCCGATCGGCACCACCGCCACGCGGAACCTGCCGATGCATCAGGCCGGCGCCGGTGCTGGTGTTTACAACACGACTCGCCAGGTCGGCGCGGTGCTGGGCAGTGCGAGCATCGCCGTACTGATGGAGTCGCGGCTGGCGCACAACCTACCGGCTATGCCGGGTGGTGCCGCGGCTGAAGGTTTTGCCGGCGGCAAGCTGCCGGAGGCGGTGCGGCAGGGGTTCAGTGACTCGATGGCACAGTCGCTGCTGTTGCCGGCCGCAGTACTGCTGATCGGGTTGGTTGCGGCACTGCTGTTCGTGGCGCCGTCGCATCTGCAGAAGAAGCCGGACGCCGCGACGCAGCCGGCCGAAGCGGCCTGATCAGACGACCTGGAAGGCTTGTGCGCTCGACAGGTGGCCGTCGTACTCGGCCTTGACGACGTACGTTCCGGGCTTGGCGACCGGTTGACCCGGTAGACAGCCAGGCCCGGAACGGCGCCCGTTCCACGGCACCGTGACGGCCGCCTGCTTGCCCTTGGCAACAACCAGCATCGCGGTCTGGATCACCTTGCTGCATTGGCTGGTGCTCCAGATCAGGTCGTTGCCCGACGTCACGGTCACGGTCAGCTTGTCGTTGCTGATCGTTGCCTTGCACTCGTCGTCGACCGGGGCCAGCTGGACGACGAAGTTCAGCACCGAGCCGGACACGATCTTCCGGTTCCCCGGCAGTGCGTCGATGCGTACGTCGGAACCCTTGCAGGCGAGGTCCGCGGGCGGCGTGGTCTTCGTCGGCTTCGGAGTCGGCGTCCGGGACGGCGTCGTGCTCGACGAGGTGCTCGGGGCCGAGGCCGGCGGGGCGCCGGACGGGTTCGGCTGCGGGTCGGTCGCGGCGGTGTTCTGCGCGTCGCCGGCGCCGGAGAAGAGCCGGGAGATCAGAAAGACCAGCACGACTACGACCGCGAGCACCAGTCCCCGGCGGAACCAGTACACGCTGGCGGGCAGGTGCCCGACCGGACGGAGCAGGCTGCTCATGAAGCGCACTCTAATATCGGCACTGTGCTGGACCACTCAGGCTCGCCGCTGTGCTGTTGGCCGCGACTCCGTCGCGGTGGGTCATGGGGCTGTGACTCCCGGCCTTCCCTCGTCGCTCCGGTCGCTTCGCTCCCTCCGCTCCTCAGTCCAGGCCGGGAGGCCCCATGACCGGGGCCACTGCTCTCCACGAGCCAGTCCTGCGTTGGTACGACGCCAACGCTCGCGTGCTGCCGTGGCGGGAGGCGGATGCCGGGGCGTGGGCGGTGATGGTGAGTGAGTTCATGCTGCAGCAGACGCCGGTGAATCGGGTGCTGCCGGCGTACCGGAGCTGGTTGGAGCGGTGGCCGAAGCCGGTGGACCTGGCCGCAGCGGCCCCTGGTGAGGCTGTAAGGGCCTGGGACCGGCTCGGGTACCCCAGACGCGCCCTGCGGCTGCACGCGGCGGCTCAGGCGATTGTGGAGCGCCACGGCGGCGAAGTACCGGACGACCACGCCGCACTGCTCGCACTGCCCGGGGTGGGCACCTACACCGCCGCCGCGATCGCATCGTTTGCCTTCGGCCGGCGTCACGCGGTCGTCGACACCAACGTCCGCCGGGTCCTCGCCCGAGCCCTGACCGGTGTCGCTCAGCCGACCATCTCCCCCACCGCAGCAGACCAGCGCCTGGCCGTCAGTGCGCTCCCCGCTGACGAGGCAACAGCAGCCCGCTGGGCCGTCGCCTCGATGGAGCTCGGTGCCCTCATCTGCACCGCCCGTACGCCGAACTGCGCCGACTGCCCGATCCGCTCGCAGTGCGCCTGGGTCCGCGCCGGCAGTCCGCCGTACGACGGCCCGCCGCGCCGCGGCCAGACGTACGAGGGCACCGACCGCCAAGCCCGCGGCCGCCTGCTCGCCGTACTGCGTGCCGCGTCGACGCCGGTGCCGAAGGACAAGCTGGACGCGTCCTGGCCCGACGCCGTCCAACGCGAACGTGCGCTGGACGGATTAGTTGCCGACGGCCTCGTAGAACCGCTGGCCCGCAAGCGTTACCGGCTGCCCGAATAGCAAGAGGCCGGCTCGACGACTCGAGCCGGCCTCTTCGATCCTGCTTCAGTTCTTCTTGCCGGCGGCTTCTTCTTCGTCGTCGGCGAGCAGGTCGAGCGGCATCGCCGGGCTGCCGGACAGCGTCGCCAGCATCTGGCGGACGTTGGTCAGCTGCGCGTTGATGCTGTCGCGACGCTGGGTCGCGGCGGCGAGCTCACGCTCGGACTCGGCGCGGATCCGCTCGGACTTGTCCTTCGCGGCGGCGACGATCTCCTGGGCCTGCCGGTTGGCGTCGGCCAGCTGCTGCTGCGACAACCGCTCGGCCTCGGAACGCGACCGGTCGGCCTCCCGCTGCACCTGGGCAGCGCGGTCGGTGACGGCGGCCAGCTGCTGCTCGGCCAGCGCGGTGCGGGCAGCGAACTCCTGCTCGACCTTGCCCCGGCGCTCGGCCAGGGTGGTCTCGAAGGCAGCCGCGGCCTGAGCGGACTTGGCCCGCTCCTGCTCGTACAGCGCCTGGGCCTCGCTGCGGCGCGCAGTGGCGTCGCGCTCGGCCTCGTCGCGCATGTCGTCGGCCTGGGTCCGGGCCTCTTCGAGGATCCGGGCGGCCTCGGCGTCGACCTCGCTCTTCCAGTCCAGGGAGTACTGCTCGGCCTCCTTGCGGACCTTCTTCGCGTGCGACTCACCGTCGGCGACGATCGCCTCCGCGTCGGTGCGGGCGCGGGTCACCAGGTCACGGGCCTCGTCATCGGCCAGCGACAGGATCTTCGCGACGCGCTCACCGAACTCGGTGAAGGTCGGCGTGCGGTCCTTGGAGTCCTCCTGGGCGGAGATGACGGCCGCTTCCGCTGCGTCCGTGCGGGACTGCAGCTCCTGTACATGACGCTGCAGCTGCTCGGACTGCTGCTGCAGCGCAGTCAGAGAGGTGGTCAGCTCACGGATGTGCTGGTCCACCTGGGCAGGCTCGTAGCCACGCAGAACGGTACGGAACGGGGTTGGGCTTTCACTGCTCATGTTTTCCGATGCTCACTTCGATGGGTGGGTGGATCACACATTGTCACTGACAAGGATCTGACTGTCACGTCCTCATCCTGATTCCCCCGTGGAACCCTCACTGGAGGACATTCCACCACCTGGGCGGAACCCCGGTACAGCGAGTGCCTCGATCACACCCGAAAGCTGGGTGAGCTCCTTGGTGATCTCATCACGGCGCTGGTTCAACGCCGCGACCCTCGCCTCGGCTTCGGCGAGAAGTTTTCGTGCCTGTGCCCGAAGACTATCGGCGTGGTCGCGGGCCTGGGCCTCGAGTTGCTGGGCTTCGCCCCGCGACCTGCGGATCAGCTCGTGCGACTGGCGCTGTGCCTCGGCCAGGTCGTTGGCCGCGCGCTCGCGCAGATGCTGGGTCGCGGCCTCCGCCTCGGCCTCGCGGCGGTTGGCCCGCTCGATGATCTCGCGGGCGTCGTTCGCGGCCGCGCCCTTGAGCCGGTCGGCCCGGGCCTGCGCCTGGGCGGTGACCTTCTCGGCCTCCTGCTTGGCGGCGGCCAGCGTCGCCTCGGCCTGCTCGCCGGCGGAGTACAGCGTGGTCTCGGCGAGCGCGGTCAGCTCGGCGTTCTCCTTGGCGATCGCGTCCTGGGTCTGCTTCAGGCGGCTGGTCGAGCGGCCGACGACGCGACGCAGGTGCGCCCGCTTCTGCCGCATCAGCTCGGTGGCGTCGGCGGCGGCCGCGTCGCGGATCGACTGCGCCTCGGTCTCCGCGGCGCCGATCAGGTCGTCGACGGTCTTCTTGCTCCACAGCGTCTGCTTCTCGGCCTCGGCCATCGCCGCCTCGGCCACCTTGTTCGCGTCCTCGACGATCCGCTGCGCCTCGCCCGACGCGGTCCGGCGGTCCGCCTCGATCGAGTCGACGACGAGCTTGGCCTGGGCCCTCGCGTCGGCCATCAGCCGCTCGTTGCCGGCCTCGGCCTCGGCCTTGCGCTCGGCGATCTCGGCGACGGCCTCGGCCCGCAGCTTGTCGATCTCCAGCGAGATCGCGGCCAGCTTGGCCCGCTCGGTCTCCTCGAGCTCCGCCGTACGGCGTTCCAGCTCGGTCCGGTTCTCGCCGCGCAGCCGCTCGATCTCGGCATGCGCCTCGCCGATCTCGCGCCGGGACTTCTCCCGGGCCACCTCGACCTCGCGCTCGACCGCGGCCCGCAGGTCGCCGGCCTCGGACTCGGCCCGGGCGATCAGGGCGGCCTCGTTGCGCGCGGCGGCCTGCGACACCAGCGCGGCCTGCTCGCCGGCGTCGGAGACCAGCTGCTGCGCTTCCTTGCCGGCCCGTTCGACGGTGGACTGCGCCGACTCGCGGGCCAGCTGGGCCTCTTCGAGCAGCTCGTCGGCCTCTTCCTTGACGCGAGCCGCTTCGCTCTCGGCAGCGGCGATCCGGCGCTGCGCCGCGGCCTGCGACTCGGCGCGCAGCTGGTCGGCGCTCGCCTGGCTCTCGATCTGCAGCTTCTCGGCCGCTGCCTCCGATTCCGACCGGCGCTTCGCGACCTCGTCGGCGACGGCGGCGCGGAGCTGCTCGGCGGCGGACTCCGACTCGGTCTTCAGCCGCTCCGCGATCGCGGTAGCTTCGGAACGGACCCGCTCGGCCTCCGCGTTCGCATCGGCGGTCAGCTTGTCGGCCGCCGCGGCAGCATCCCGCCGGACCCGATCGGCGTCGGCGGTGGACTCGGCGCGCAGCCGGTCGGCGGCTTCCTCGGCCTCGGAGCGGACCCGCTCGGCCTCGGCCTCGGAGTCGGTACGGAGTTGTTCGGCGGCCCGCTCCGCGTCGTTCAGGACCCGCTGGGCGGCCGTCATCGCGTCGGTCCGGAGCTTGCGGGCGGCGGCCTCGGCCTCGGCCTTCAGGCGCTCGTTCTCGGCGCGGATCCGGCCGGCCTCGTCGCGGGCCAGGTCGTTCTCGTGCTCGGCCTGCTCGCGCAACGTGTCCGCGATCCGCTGGGCCCGCTCCAGTACGCCGCCGGCCTGCCGCACGCCAAAGGAACCGGTGTCAGCGACCGGTTCCTGGGTCAGGGGCAGACGCGGAGCGTCCATGCGACGAGATGATTCCATCCCCGGCCCCCTTTCCGACAGTCCGGGTCCGAACAGCGTGCTCACAGGGTTAACAACGCGGTAGACAGGCGGTAGGTAACTGCTTCATCAGCAGTTGCGCGATCTTCCCATCGATACGTTGGCGGGCGCGACCCACTCCTGTATCGAAGTGGTCACGCTCCGCAGGACGATACGACCAATCAGTAGCATCCGCGCAAATCGAGCGTGTCGCCGGACATGCAGAAGGCCCCGCCGGAGCGGGGCCTTCTGGGTTCGCCGTGGTTACGAGTCCTGCACTCCGGACGCCGGACCGGTGCCGCCGCCGGCGGTCAGGTCGGTCAGCTCCAGGTCGGACGCCGAGGACTTCTCGTTGCCCTTGAAGGTGAAGAACTCGGTCACGCCGTCGTCGTTGACCTTGCCCTCGGGGATCGCGTCGACCAGGACGATCTGGCCGGGACGCAGCTCCCCGAACAGGATCTTCTCGGCCAGCACGTCCTCGATGTCACGCTGCAGGGCGCGACGCAACGGACGGGCACCCAGGACCGGGTCGAAGCCACGCTCGGCGGCCAGCTTCTTCGCCGCCGGGGTGAGCTCGATCCCCATGTCCTTGTCCTTCAGCCGCTGCTCGATCTGGGCGACCATCAGGTCCACGATCCGGACGATGTCCTCCATCGTGTGCTGGTGGAAGACCACGATCTCGTCGACACGGTTCAGGAACTCGGGCCGGAAGTGCTGCTTGAGCTCCTCGGTGACCTTCGCCTTCATCTTCTCGTACGAGCCGCCGACATCGTTGGCCTGGGAGAAGCCGAGGCTCACCGACTTGGCGATGTCCTTGGTACCCAGGTTCGTGGTCATGATGATGACGGTGTTCTTGAAGTCGACCACGCGGCCCTGGGCGTCGGTCAGACGACCCTCGTCCAGGATCTGCAGCAACGAGTTGAAGATGTCCGGGTGGGCCTTCTCCACCTCGTCGAACAGCACCACGGAGAACGGCTTGCGGCGGACCTTCTCGGTCAGCTGGCCACCCTCTTCGTAGCCGACGTACCCCGGAGGCGAGCCGAACAGCCGGGAGGCCGTGTGCTTCTCCGAGTACTCCGACATGTCGAGGCTGATCAGCGCGTTCTCGTCGCCGAACAGGAACTCGGTCAGCGCCTTCGACAGCTCGGTCTTACCGACACCGGACGGGCCGGCGAAGATGAACGAGCCGCTCGGGCGACGCGGGTCCTTCAGGCCGGCGCGAGTACGCCGGATCGAGCGGGACAGCGCCTTGACCGCGTCTTCCTGGCCGATGTAGCGCTTGTGGAGTTCCTTCTCCATGTCGAGCAGCCGGGAGGACTCCTCCTCGGTCAGCTTGAACACGGGGATGCCCGTCGCGGTGCTGAGCACCTCGGCGATCAGCTCCTCGTCGACCTCGGCGACGACATCCATGTCGCCGGCCTTCCACTGCTTCTCCCGCTCGGACTTCGCGTTGATGAGCTTCTTCTCGTCGTCGCGCAGCCGCGCGGCGCGCTCGAAGTCCTGCGCGTCGATCGCCGACTCCTTCTCCCGGCGAACGGTCGCGATCTTCTCGTCGAACTCGCGCAGGTCCGGCGGAGCCGTCATCCGGCGGATCCGCAACCGGGCCCCGGCCTCGTCGATCAGGTCGATCGCCTTGTCCGGCAGGAACCGGTCCGAGATGTACCGGTCGGCCATCTGCGCGGCGTTGACCAGCGCGGCATCGGTGATCGTCACCCGGTGGTGCGCCTCGTACCGGTCGCGGAGGCCCTTGAGGATCTCGATCGTGTGTGCGATCGAGGGCTCGGCCACCTGGATCGGCTGGAACCGGCGCTCCAGCGCGGCGTCCTTCTCGACGTACTTGCGGTACTCGTCGAGGGTGGTCGCGCCGATGGTCTGCAGCTCACCACGGGCCAGCATCGGCTTCAGGATGCTCGCGGCGTCGATCGCGCCCTCGGCCGCACCGGCCCCGACGAGGGTGTGGATCTCGTCGATGAACAGCACGATGTCGCCGCGGGTGCGGATCTCCTTGAGCACCTTCTTCAGGCGTTCCTCGAAGTCACCGCGGTAGCGCGAACCGGCCACCAGGGCACCCAGGTCGAGGGAGTAGATCTGCTTGTCCTTCAGCGTCTCCGGGACGTCGCCACGGACGATCTGCTGGGCCAGACCTTCCACGATGGCGGTCTTGCCGACACCCGGCTCACCGATCAGGACAGGGTTGTTCTTGGTCCGCCGGGACAGCACCTGCATGACCCGCTCGATCTCCATCTCGCGCCCGATCACCGGGTCGAGCTTCGCCTCACGAGCGGACTGGGTGTAGTTCCGGCCGAACTGGTCGAGCACCAGGGAGCTGCTCGGCGCACCCTCGGTGGGCGCACCGGCTGTCGAGGTCTCCTTGCCCTGGTAACCGCTCAGCAGCTGGATGACCTGCTGCCGGACCTTGTTCAGGTCCGCACCGAGCTTGACCAGGACCTGCGCTGCGACACCCTCACCCTCGCGGATGAGGCCGAGCAGGATGTGCTCGGTGCCGATGTAGTTGTGGCCCAGTTGCAGGGCCTCGCGCAGGGAGAGCTCCAGCACCTTCTTGGCGCGGGGGGTGAACGGGATGTGCCCGCTCGGGGCCTGCTGCCCCTGGCCGATGATCTCCTCGACCTGGGAACGAACGGCCTCGAGCGAGATACCCAGGCTCTCGAGAGCCTTGGCGGCGACCCCTTCACCCTCGTGGATCAGGCCGAGCAGGATGTGCTCGGTCCCGATGTAGTTGTGGCTGAGCATCCTGGCCTCTTCCTGAGCCAGGACGACTACCCGACGGGCGCGGTCCGTAAATCGTTCAAACATCGCCAAAGCGCTCCTTGCCTCAGAGGAGTCGGACGTGCCGTGTTGGCCGACCCCCGTACATGCATGCTAGTCCCCGGCGCCGACAGGCTCGCTCTCGGCGAACATCCGATCACGCTTCCATCGACTGCCCGGGTGGCATCACAAGGGAACAACCGCACTGATCACCAGCGTGTTCCCACTCCGACCCGATCAGACAGCGTGTTCGCCACCAGCGAATTTCCCCAACTACCTGTCCGGTCAGTCACCAGATCCGACACGCCGTGTCCCACTCTGTGAAACAACCGGAATGCGGACGGTCCCGGCATCCCAATGAAGGGAGCCGGGACCGGCGGTCGAAAAGTTACTTGGCTTCGTTGTACGCCGCGCGCACCTCGGCGGAGATCCGGCCTCGCTCGCTGACCTCGTAGCCGTTCTCCTTGGCCCAGGCCCGGATGTCGGCGGAGTCCGACGCCGAGCGGCCCCGGCCCCGCGTCCGGCCCGCGCCGCCGCGGCGGCCGGAGACCCGGCGCCCCGAGCCGACATAAGCGGCCAGTGCGTCCCGCAGTTTTGCGGCGTTCTTCTTGGACAGGTCGATCTCGTACGTCGTTCCGTCCAGCCCGAAGGTGACGGTCTCGTCGGCCTTACCGCCGTCGAGATCGTCCTCGAGAACCACCTGAACCCTTTGCGCCATCGATGACAACCTTTCCGCGCCCGCCATCGGGCACAATCCCCCTGCCGAATTGTTAGCACCTGATTTGTACCGCACAAACCGGGTTCGTGTCATTCATCGACGCCGCACAGCCATCGTAACTTTGAGTATTCATCCCACTCGTAAGCGGCTGGACCGGAATGCATTCGACCCCGGATTTGCGGAACCAGTCCGTTGTGCTATGCAACGATCTGACGGGGGATTCGGACCGTCATTCCGGCCGGAGCAACGGGAAGAGAATGGTCTCCCGGATACCGGTCCCGGTGAGAAGCATCACCAACCGGTCCAAGCCCATCCCCATGCCACCGGCCGGCGGCATCCCGAATTCCATCGCGCGGAGGAAGTCCTCGTCCAGCTCCATTGCCTCGGGGTCACCGGCCGCGGCCTGCAACGACTGTGCCACCAGGCGATCGCGCTGGATCACCGGGTCGTTCAGCTCGGAGTACGCGACCCCGAGCTCGACGCCGTTGACGAACAGGTCCCAGGCCTCGACCAGGCCCGGAATTTCGCGGTGCGGCTTGGCCAACGGCCGTGCCGACTCCGGATAGTCGCGGACAAAGGTGGGCTGGATCAGCGTGTGCTCGCACAGCTTCTCGAACAAGTCGACGGCGATCTCACCGACATTCCGGCCCGGCTGCAGCTCGACGTCGTGCTGCTCGGCCAACTTGGTCAGAGTGGCCAGGTCGGTGGTCACGTCGACGCTCTCGCCGACCGCTTCGGAGAGCAGCCCGAAAAGCGTCGCGTGCCGGAACGGCTGCTCGACGTCGATGGTCGAACCGTCGCGCGCAGTGATCGTCGTACGACCGATCGCACGGCCGGCGTTCCGGATCAGCTCCTGGATGAGTTCGGCCATCGAGTCGTAATCGCCGTACGCCTGATAGGCCTCGATCATCGAGAATTCCGCCGAGTGGGTGGAGTCCAGCCCCTCGTTGCGGAACGTGCGGCCGATCTCGTAGACCCGGTCGACGCCGCCGATCATCGCCCGCTTCAGGTCGAGCTCGAGCGCGATCCGCAGCTTCATCTCCTGGTCGAACGCGTTCAGGTGCGTGCTGAACGGACGGGCCGCGGCGCCGCCGTTGGTCAGCTGCAGCACCGGCGTCTCGACCTCGACGAAGCCGTGCTCGTCGTACGTCGCGCGCAGCGCCTTCAGCACGGCTGCCTTCGCGCGGACCATCTCGCGGGCCTCGGGCCGGACGATCAGGTCGACGTACCGCATCCGGACGCGGGCCTCTTCGCTGAGCGGCTTGTGTTCGTTCGGTAGCGGGCGCAGGGTCTTGGCGGCCAGCTGCCACCCGGTCACCTGCACCGACAGCTCGCCGCGCCGGCTGGTGATGACCTCGCCCTGAACGGCCAGCAGGTCGCCGATGTCGACGAGCTGCTTGAACCGGGCCAGCCCCTCCTCGCCCAGGTCGGCCAGCGACAGCATCACCTGCAGCTCGGTCCCGTCGCCCTCCCGGAGCCGGACGAAGCAGAGCTTGCCGGTGTTGCGCAGGAAGATCACCCGGCCGACCACGGCGACCTGCTCGCCGGTCCGGGTGTCGGGCTCCAGGTCCTGGCTGTCGTACTTCGCCCGCAGGTCCTTCAGCAGGTGCGTCCGCGGCACCGAGATCGGGTACGGCGGGACGCCTTCGGCCACTAGCCGGTCACGCTTCTCCCGGCGAACCCGCATCTGCTCGGGCAGGTCGTCCTGCCCGTTGTCGGGGTTCACCGGGTCCACGTGCGTATCAGTCATAGCTTAAGGCTAGTGACTGACCACCTCCAGCTCCGAATCCTTTGTTCCGTGCTTGATCCTCAGGACCAGCGCTCCGACGACAACGGACGCCACCGCACACGCCACCCCGCCGGTCACGAACGTCCCGCGCGGACCGAGCAGCGCACCGGCCAGACCGCCCAGCAGCATCGCGAGGATGCTGAACGAGCGGACCGTCCCGTTCAGGGCCGCGAGCACCCGGCCGCGGACCGACTCGGACGACCGCATCACCACCAGCGCGCTGGTCGCCGCGTTCAGCAGCCCGCTGCCGATGCCGATCGTGGTGGCCCCGATCATCAGCGTCACGAAGTTCCCGGCCAGACCCATCAGCACACTGGACCCGCCGATCGCCGCCATCCCGGCGACCACCGCCAGGGACCGGGCCCGGTCGTCACGCAGCCGGCCGCTGTACCAGGCGCCGAGGATCGCACCGGCGCCGGTGGCCGCGCCCGCAGCGCCGTACAGGCCGGGGCCGAGGCCGAGTTCGCCGGTGATCAGGAAGACCTCCACGACATTCACAGCCTCGCCGGCGAGGACGAACACCCAGAGCGCCGGCACCAGGATCCGCAGTACGTCGTCGCCGAAGATGGCACGCAGCCCGGCAGACACTCCCCCACGCTCGTGCGGAGCGGTCGGCTCCGGCCGACGGCGAGTCCGAACCAGCTGTGCGACAAGGACCAGGACGAGGAAGGTCCCGGCATCGACGAGCAGAGCGCCACGGGTCCCGGCCGCTCCGACCAGCACGCCACCGGCCGCGGAGCCCGCCAGCGTCGCAACACCGATCAGCGCCTGGCTGGTACCAGTGGTCCGGCCGACGAGCTCCTCGCCGACGATCCGCGGGATCAGCGCTCCCCACGCAGGACCGGCAACGGCCTGTCCTACTTGAAGAACGCAGACCAGAAGCAGGGTGTTGATCAGGTCGTGCACGAAGGCGAGACCGACGCCCGCGGCGACCTGGAGCAGACCCGACCAGACCAGGACCGTACGCGAATCGAACCCGTCCACGATCCGCCCGGCGAACGGGATCATCGCGACGGTCGGTACGGCGAACGCGAGCAGGAGAGCGGTGATCGCGGCCGGGCCGTGGCCGTCGGACACGCGCAGCATCAACGCGATCAGGGCGATCGAGTCACCTGCATAGGAGAGCGCACGGGCCGGCAGCACCAGGCGGATGTCGCGGTGCGACCAGATCGAAGTCTGAAGGGTTTGCTTCATAGATATGAAGTTAATGCTTCACATCTACCGTCGTCAACAGGTAGGGTGACGATCGTGGCGAAGCAGAAACGGGTGGAGATCTCGGACCCGCGGGCGATCCGGGCACTCGCTCACCCGGCGCGGCAGCTGATCATCGACGAGCTCTACAGCGGCCGGGTGCTGACCGCGACGGAGTGTGCCGAGCTGGCCGGGCTGACCCCGTCGGCGACCAGCTATCACCTGCGCGCCTTGGAACGCTGGGGTCTGATCGAGCGGGCCGAGAGCTCCGAGGACGGCCGCGAGCGCCCGTGGCGGGCGCTGGGCACGGGACTGAAGATCGCCTCGCAGTCCGAGGGTGCGGGCCGGCTGGCGACCCAGGCGATGATGCGGGGCTACGTCGACCGGCTGATCGAGCAGTTCGAGGAACTGCCGGCCGACGACCCGTGGGAGGAGCTCAGCTCGCTCAGTCGCAGCAGGCTGTGGCTGACCCACGACGAGGCGACCGACCTCGCCAATGAGGTCACGGCGCTGATCGACAAGTACCGCAAGGGCAGGAGTGCGACCGAGCGTCCGGCCGGCACCCGGACGGTGAGCACGTTGGTGGCCATCGTGCCGACCGGGAAGCCGCCCGAACAGAGCTGAACCGTTAGCTACACAACCACGTATCCAGGAGTACCTTCGAAGTAGAGGTACTTGTGATGCAGTCCTGGGTCCTATGGGTGATCGTCGCCGCCGTCCTCGGCACGGCTGAGTTGATGGCTGCGACTTTCGACCTGCTCCTGCTCGCCCTCGCGGCGCTGGCCGCGGGCGCGATCGCCGGGATCGGACTCGGCATCGGCTTCCAGGTGCTCGCCTTCGCAGTCACCGCCGCCACGCTGGCCGTTCTGGTCCGGCCGGTAGCGCGTCGGCACCTGACCGGACACCCCCATCTGCGCACCGGGGTGGCCGCCCTGATCGGACGAGAGGCCGTGGTGCTCGCTCCTTGCGATCGGGACGCGGGCCGCGTCCGGATCGGCGGCGAGGAGTGGAGCGCCCGTTCGTACGACCCCCACCTGCACATCCCCGCGGGCACCCGGGTCGACGTTTTCGCCATCGAGGGGGCCACCGCCCTCGTCCATCCTCAGGAGGAGCCATGGCCGAACTGATCATCGGAATCGTCGTCGCACTGCTCGCGGTCGTGCTGGTACTGCGGACCGTCCGGATCGTCCCGCAGGCCAGGGCGAGCAACGTCGAGCGCCTCGGCCGGTACCTGCGCACGCTGGAGCCCGGGCTGAACATCGTGATCCCGTTCATCGACCGGCCCCGGCAACTGATCGACCTGCGCGAGCAGGTGGTCTCGTTCCAGCCGAACTCCGTCATCACCGAGGACAACCTGGTCGTCCACATCGACACCGTGCTCTACTTCCAGGTCACCGATCCGCGCGCGGCGGCGTACGAGATCCAGAACTACATCCAGGCGATCGAGCAGCTGACTGTGACCACCCTGCGGAACGTGATCGGCGCGCTGGACCTGGAGAAGACGCTGACATCGCGCGAGCACATCAACTCGATCCTCCGCGGGGTCCTCGACGAGGCATCCGGCAAGTGGGGTATCCGGGTCAACCGGGTCGAGCTGAAGGCGATCGAGCCGCCGGCCTCGATCAAGGAGTCGATGGAGAAGCAGATGCGGGCCGAGCGGGAGAAGCGGGCCGCGATCCTGAACGCCGAGGGCCAGCGCCAGTCCCGGATCCTGACCGCCGAGGGTGACCGGCAGGCCGCGATCCTCCGCGCCGAGGGTCAGGCGAAGGCGATCGACACCGTGTTCGACGCGATCCACCGCAACGACCCGGACCCGAAGCTGCTCGCGTACCAGTACCTGCAGATGCTGCCCGAACTCGCCAAGGGACCCGGCAACACGTTCTGGGTCATCCCGTCCGAGGTCACCACGGCATTGCAGAACGTCACCAAGGCGTTCACCGGTGAGACGACGCCCGCCACCCCTTCGATCCCGCCGATACCGCCGATACCGCCGATCCCCTCGATCCCGCCGCCGCCGATCCCGTCGGGGAACGGGCACAACCCTGAGATTCCCCGGACATAGTTGCCCCGTCACCAAATCGGTTGTCCCTCGATGTCACTATGGGTGCATGGGGGAACCTCTGTTGCTCGCGCAGGCGATCGCCATCCCGACCGGAGTGGCGGTCCTTGCGTACCTGGTGGTCGGACTCGTCATCGGCGTCGAGAGCATGGGGGTGCCGCTGCCGGGTGAGACCACCCTGGTAGCGGCCGCACTGCTCGCCTCACAGCACCATCTGCGGATCGAGTTCGTGATCCTGGCGGCGGCCGCCGGTGCGATCATCGGCGACTCGATCGGGTACTTCGTCGGCCGCAAGGCCGGCCGCCGGCTGTTCGAACGACTCGGCCGCCGGTTCCACCACTTCTCCGAGGACCGGATCGTCCGCGCCGAGAAGTACTTCCACAAGTACGGCGTCTGGACGGTGTTCTTCGGCCGGTTCGTCGCGCTGCTGCGGATCTTCGCGGGCCCGATGGCCGGCATGCTGCGGATGCACTACCCGCGCTTCCTGGCCGCCAACGCCGCCGGCGGTATCGCCTGGTCCGCGACCATCGGCATCGTCGCCTACAAGATCGGTGACAACGCCGACAAGATCTTCGGCCGGGTGTCGCTGTGGGCGCTGGTCGGGATCGCGGTCGTCGTGGTCGCGTTCTACGTCGTCCACAAGGTCCGCAAGCGGAGCAAGCACACCGAAGTACCGGCGCCGACGCCGGCGGAGTCAGCGGACGTGTAGCTGCAGACCCGCCGTGGTGATGCCCTGCATCGGACGACCGAACATCATCGCGCCCGGGATCACGAACCGGTAGACGAAGTCGCCCGGCTGCCCGGCCTTGAACGCCAGTGCGGTCTGGCCCTGCCGCATCGCCATCGCCTTGAGGTTCGCCCAGGTGCGGGTCTGCCGGTTCCAGGCCTGCAGCATCACCGTCGTGTTCATGGCCGGCTTGACCGTCGCCGAGATCGTCACCATCGACCCGGCCTTCTTCGCCGTGTCCCCACCGGCGAACCCGGCCGACGCCACCCGGACAACACTCTTCGTGTACGCCGGTCTGCTCGTCGACGTCCCGGTGATCATGCCCGCCTTCGAGTACACCGGCACGGTGATCTTGTACGGCCGACTCCCACCGGTCGGTACGGCGATGTCGTAGTACCCACCGCCCGTCGTCGTACCGCGTGCCGCCGGGGTCCACCGGGCGCCCGGAGTGACCTGGGTCAGCACCACCACCGGCACGCCGGCCGGTGTCGCGCGCTGGCTCGTGCACGGGCTCTCGAGCTCGCAGCCGGCGGTCCGGAGGATGACGCGGCCGCGAACCCGGATCGGCACGCTGAACTGGGCCAGCGGCGGCACCGCGCCGCTGATCGAGCTGGTCAGACCGAGGACCTGTCCACCGATCTGCGTGCTCCACTCGTTCCCCGTGCGGAGCTGGAAGACGTACGGCGGCTTGATGCTCTTGATCACCTGCCGGTTCGACGTCGTCGCCGGGCCGATCACCTTCAGCATCTGGCCGGGCCGACCGATCATCGGCACGTACCGCTGCGTCTTCTTGCCCTTGATGTCGAGCGGATCGTTCGGGGTGAAGTCCTGGGGCGCGACCGGCACCGACCACCTGATCAGTACGCCGCGGCCCTGCGGAGCCACCGCGGCCGCGCTCGGCCGCACCGGCCCGTCGGTGTCGAACACCGGCGACTTGGTGAGCTTGCTGGTCACGCCGCCCTGCGACGTCCCGGTCGCCACCGCGACCTTGTAGTTCCCGTCCGGCGGGAACGCCGAGGTCGGGATCTCCCAGCGGTTCGGGTCACCGGCCGGGATGTACTTCACGTACGACGGGCTCTCGCTGAGCACACCCTCGATCGTGATCCGGTTCGGCTGGCCGGCGTCCTTCCAGGTCACCAGCACCGCCGCCCGGCCGTTGGGCGCCCAGGCGACCGCCACATCGGTCGGCGCCGGATCCGAGGCACACGCGGTCAGCAAGGTCGCACTGGCGACCACTGCCAGCGCCACGGCAAACACCCGCCGCACCCGTACCACCTCGTCTCAGGCTGCCTCACAACCGAACCTCGTGAACCATACCCAGTCAGGAGTACCGGATTCCCATCGCCGTTGCCGGATCGGTATCACGCTCCTACCGTGAGAGGAGCCACAGAGGGGGGAACCACGATGGCATTCATCGACACACCGAAAGAACCGGAGTTCTTCGAGGCGAACCGTGCGCCGGCCGGGCACGTGCCGAACTTCGTCCGGACGTTCGCGGCCCGACCTGCCGTGTACGACGCGTGGAAGCAGCTGAACGGCGCGATCAAGGAGTCCATGGACCTGCGCCGCTACGAGCTGGCCACGCTTGCCGCCGCGACCGCGTTGAAGTCGAGCTACTGCAGCCTCGCGCACGGACAGGTACTGGCCGACAAGTTCTACACCGCCGAAGAGGTAGCGGCGCTCGTCGACGAGCCGCCGAACAACCCGGTCGACCAGGCCGTGATGGCCTTCGCCCGGAAGGTCGCACTGGGAGCCGACACCGTCACCCAGGCGGACGTCGACGGACTGAAAGCGGTCGGTCTGACCGACGCCGACGTACTCGACGTCGCGCTGGCCGCCGCGGCGCGGGCGTTCTTCTCCAAGACCCTGGACGCCACCGGCACGCAGCCCGACTCGGCGTTCAACGACCTGCCCGAAACCCTCCGTACTGCGCTGATCGTCGGCCGGCCGATCTACTCGGGGTGATTGTCCGTCCCGCCGCCGAGGTGGAACTTCGTGCTGACGCCGTTGTACATCAGGTGTGTGATCAGGCCCTGTGAGGCGTGCGGCAGGTTGTGGCAGTGGTCCATCCAGATGCCCGGGTTGTTCGCGACGAAGGCCACCTCGTAGGACTCCTTGTCCTCGACGTTGAGGGAGTCCGTCCACCACGGGCTCCCGGTCGCCTTCACTCCGTTCCGGCTGAGTACGACGAGGTGGTGGCCGTGCAGGTGCATCGGATGGACCTGCCCCGAGGTGTTCTTGATCGTCATCCGGACGACATCGCCCTCGTCCACCACGAACATCGGCACGTCCGGGTACTGCTGCCCGTTGATCGTCCACCACCGCAGCCCGGGCTTGCCGTCGAAGAAGCCGATCCGCCGGCCGATGTCGTACCGGAACACCCGCGTCGCCTTCGACGGGTCGAAGCCGATCGCCTTCGGTGACCCGTACGTCAGCAGATCGACGCGGTCCGTCGGCTCGGTCCCGGTCGGCGCGTCGCCGTCCCCGATCACCAGCGTCGTCGGTCCACCGCCGAGCCCGATCCGCACCGGCTTGTCCGTACGGAGCTCCAGATCGACCCGCCCGCCGGCGGTCACGAGCACCTTCTTCCCGCTCACCTCGGTCGGCGCGTTCACGTCGGTCCCGTCGACCGCGACCACCTTGTACGACGCCCCGTCGACCCAGATCGACATCGGTCCGTTGTCGGTGTTGATCACCCGCACGCGAGCCGTCGGACCCGGTGCCTTTGCCCGGCGTTCGCCGTACTCGCCGTTGACCGTGCGGATCTTGTCGTACGTGTGCACGGCGGCGATCACGTCACCGGGTGCGGGCTGGACGATCAGTACGCCGTACAAGCCCTTCTGCACCTGCTCGTGCGCGATCTGGTGCGAGTGGTACCAGTATGTGCCGACGTCCTTCGCCACGAAGCGGTACACGTACGACTGCCCCGGCTGGACCGCGTCCTGCGTGACGCCCGCGACACCGTCCTCGGCGTTCGGTACGTCGACACCGTGCCAATGCAGGGTGACGCCGTCGGGCAGGTTGTCGTTGTGCAGCGTGACCTGGATCAGATCGCCTTGTTTTGCGACGATCCGGGGCCCGGGCGAGGTGTGGTTCAGCGTGTACCCGTCGAATGAACCTCGGCCGGGAATGTCGAAGTGCTCCTTGCGCGCGACCAGATCCACGGCGACATCGGGCTTCTGGTCGGGCGGCCCGGTGAGCTCGCTGACGTCGACCCCGTGGTGCTCATGCTCCGACGCCGGCCCGCCGCCGTAGTCGGCGTACCCCATCGACATCGGCGAGAGGTCGTTCGGGACCAGGCTCCGCGCCCAGAAGAACACGATCGGCGTCAATACGACGATTGTCGCGAGCAGCCCGACCAGCACCCGGCGAGGCGGCAGCCGCAACTTCACGGCCACCGCCTGTCAGTTGCCAAAGGCATCTAAGCGGTCGCCTCGGTGGACGGAGCCGCTGCCGTGGCCGGTGCACCGGCGGCTCGCCGGGCGGCCATACCTGCCACCGCCAGCAGCGCCAGCGCGTTGGCCCCGTGCAGCGCGCCGATCACCGGCGCGGCGAAGGCCGCGAAGGCGAACGCGATCTGCAGCGCGACCAGACCGAACACGTACAACGCCCATTTGACGCCGCCGTCGACCTTCGCGAAGAACGAGACGATCAGCAGCAGGATCGCGAGCAGTGGGATGATCATCGACCCGACGATCCCGTGCAGGCTGTGACCCCAGTTGCCGTCGTAGTTCTTGTCGATCACCAGACCGCCGTCGACATCCTTCAGTGCGGTGAACCAGGCGACCGCGATGGCCATCGCCTGAACCAGAACGCCGATCGAAATAAGACCTGCGAGTACCCGATACGTAGCTCTCATGGTTTCCCCCCAATATGGCTGTCCTCATGGTGATGCAGATCACCTCAAGGGCACAAGAGGGTAAAACCTCAGCCGTGGTTGCGGGCGTACGCCTGGTACAGACCGTGCAGCGTCAGCAACGGTTCGTCGCGGACCGGCGTCGTCAGCTGGTCGATCAGGAGCGGAGCCAGCGCGCCGGTGAGCACGACGGGACTCTCCGCGTTCAGAGACTGCTCGGTCCGGATCCGTGCGACCAGGCCGTCGACGAGTGCGGCGAAGCCGTTGATCGCACCGGATTGCAGGGCTTCGACGGTGTTCTTCGCGACCACCGACCGCGGCCGGACCAGCTCGACCCGGCGCAACTGCGCGGCCGCGTACCCGAGCGCGTCGGTCGCGGTTTCGATGCCTGGGGCAATCACTCCGCCGATGAAGGCGCCGGCCGGGTTGACCACGTCGATCGTGATCGCCGTGCCGACATCGACGATCAGGCAGGGCGCGCCGTACTTGTGCACCGCGGCGAGCGCGTTCGCGATCCGGTCCGTGCCGACCTCACGCGGGTTGTCGACGAGTACGGGCAGCCCGGTCTTCACGCCCGGCTCGACCACCACGCTCGGCACGTCCTGGTAGTACCGCGAGACGACGTCCCGCAGCTCGTGCAGCACATGCGGTACGGCGGAACACACGGCGATCCCGGACACCGGCGACTCACCGGCGAGCAGGCCCTGCAGCAGCACGGCCCATTCGTCCGCCGTACGCCGGGGGTCCGTACCGACCCACCAATGCCGCTTGACCGTGCCTTCGAACACCAGGCCGACCAGCGTCCTGGTGTTCTCGACGGCGACGGCCAGCAACATCAGCCCTCCCTGAGGTCCAGCGCGATGTCGAGCACCGGCGCCGAGTGCGTCAGCGCGCCGACCGCGAGGAAGTCGACCCCGGTCTCGGCAACCGCGCGGGCCTTGTCCAGGGTCAGTCCGCCGGAGGCCTCGAGCCGCGCCCGGCCGCCGACCTTCTCGACCGCTTCGCGTAGCTGCGGGACGTCCATGTTGTCGAGCAGGATCAGCTCGGCGCCGGACTCGACCGCGATCAGCGCGTCGTCGACCGAGTCGACCTCGACCTCGATCGAGATGTCCGGGTACGCCTTGCGCACGAGCCGGTACGCCTCCGCGACCCCGCCGGCGGCGATCACGTGGTTGTCCTTGATCAGCGCGGCGTCGGACAGGCCCATCCGATGGTTCTTGCCGCCACCGCAGCGGACGGCGTACTTCTCCAACGACCGCAGCAGCGGCATGGTCTTGCGGGTGTCGCGGATGACCGCACCGGTGCCCGCGACCGCGTCCACCCAGCGCCGGGTCAGCGTGGCGACACCGCTGAG
Organism: Kribbella sp. NPDC058693; assembly: GCF_042715335.1. Classification (NCBI taxonomy): domain Bacteria; kingdom Bacillati; phylum Actinomycetota; class Actinomycetes; order Propionibacteriales; family Kribbellaceae; genus Kribbella; species Kribbella sp. NPDC058693. The sequence goes on along the minus strand of NZ_JBHXSQ010000003.1, from coordinate 155,902 downwards.
GTGGCACAGCAGGTTCAGCGTGGTGCGTTCGGCGGTGAGCAGCTGCCGGGTCTTGCCGCGGACCGTCATCAGGACGGCACCGGCCTGCACGGACGCGCCGTCACGCACGGAGTGCTCGATCTCGAGCTCGTCCGGGGCGGCGACCAGTCGCAATACGAGCTCCGCGATCTCCAGACCGGCGACCACGCCGTCCGCGCGCGCGACCAGCTCGGCAACCGAGATCTGGTCCGGGTCGACGGTGGCCGTGGTGGTCACGTCAACACCCCCGGCCAGGTCCTCCTCGATGGTTGCCTGCACGAGGTCAACGACCCAATCCCGGTCGACTGTCTCATCCATGCCGGTGATTCTCCTCGGAAACGTGGGGAACGAACGTGGCCTGGGGCACAGCCCGCTCGGCCACGGCAGGCAGCGTCAGGTCCAGACTGCCGGACCAGTGCAGATCATCCCGATCCGGGTGGTCCTCGCGCCAGTGCGCGCCACGGCTTTCTTCCCGGGCGGTCGCGGCGGCCAGCAGCGCGGACGCCACGGTGACCAGGTTCGTCGCCTCCCATCCCGGCGTACCCGGCTCGTCGGCCGGCTGCTCGATCAGCTTGCCGATCGCCGCACCCGCCTCGGACAGACCGGTCGCGCTCCGGATCACGCCGGCGCCGACGGTCATCGCTCGCTGCAGCTCGGGTACGACGTCCGCGTCGACGAGGCCCGGCGTACGGACGTCGACGACCGGCTCACGCCGTTCGGGCAGACCGTTTGCGAGGTGCGCGGAGATCCGGCGGGCGAACACGAGCCCTTCGAGCAAGGAGTTGGAGGCGAGGCGGTTGGCGCCGTGTACGCCGGTGCAGGCCACCTCACCGCATGCGTACAGGCCGGGCACCGAGGTCTGACCGTTGAGGTCGGTCCACACGCCGCCGGACGAGTAGTGGCAGGCCGGTGCGACCGGGATCAGCTCACGCACCGGGTCGATACCGTGCGACCGGCAGGATGCCAGGATCGTCGGGAACCGCACCCGCCACTTCTCGTCGCCGAAGTGCCGGGCGTCCAGGTAGACGTGATCCTTGCCGGTGGCAATCATCTGGCGCATGATCGCCTTCGCCACGATGTCCCGCGGCGCGAGGTCGGCGAGCTCGTGCTGGCCCTGCATGAACCGTTTGCCGGTGTCGTCGACCAGGAACGCACCCTCGCCGCGAACGGCCTCAGATACCAACGGTTGCTGGCCTTTCGCGCTCTTGCCCAGCCAGAGCACGGTCGGATGGAACTGGATGAACTCCAGGTCCCGCACCTTCGCCCCGGCCCGCAACGCCAGCGCCATTCCGTCACCGGTCGACACGCTCGGGTTGGTCGTTGCCGCGTACAACTGTCCGAGACCGCCGGAGGCGAGGATCACGGCCCGGGCGCGGATCGCCCCGACGCCGTCCAGTTGGCCCTCACCCATCACGTGCAGCGTGACGCCGGCGACCCCGCCGTCCTCGGCGGTGAGCAGGTCGAGGACGAGGGCGTGCTCGATCAGCCGGATGTCCTTGGCCCGCTTGACCGCGGCGACCAGGGCTCGCTCGATCTCCGCGCCGGTCGCGTCGCCGCCGGCGTGCGCGATCCGGTTGCGGTGGTGCCCGCCTTCACGGCCGAGCGAGATCTCGCCGTCGGCCATGGTGTCGAAGCGTGCGCCGAGCTCGATCAGGTCGCGCACCGCGTCGGGGCCTTCGGTGACGAGCACCCGGACGGCCTCGGGGTCGCTGAGCCCGGCGCCTGCGACGAGCGTGTCCTGCAGATGTTCCTCGGGCGAGTCCTCCGGGTCGAGCGCGGCGGCAACGCCACCCTGCGCCCACTGCGTCGAGCCGGACGCGACAACGTCCTTGGTCACCACCAGCACGGTGCCCAGCTCACGCGCCTTCAGCGCAGCGGACAGCCCAGCAACGCCAGAACCGATCACCACCACGTCAACTGAGTCGGTCCAGCCGGGTTCAGGCGCGGCCAACCGTTGTGGGACTGCGGGTGCGGTCATTCCGGGACCGTATCAACGGATTTCATCGCAGGGTGATGGAAATGTTGTCAATGAGACGGGTCAGACCCACGCGGGCGGCGATCAGCATCCGGGCCTCGCCGGGGCCGATGACCGGGCCCAGATCGGGTGCGCGGAGGGCCAGATAGTCGATCTTCACCGATGGAACGGCCTCCAGCTCGGCCTGGGCCGCGGCCATGACCGCGTCCGGGCCGTTCATCCCGGCCTTCGCGCCGGCGCTCAGTGCGCGGTACAGCACCAGCGCCTCGTCACGCTCGGTCTCGCTCAGGTACCGGTTGCGTGAGGACATCGCGAGTCCGTCCGGCTCACGTACGGTCGGCACCGGCACGATGTCGACGTCCATGTCCAGGTCGCAGACCATCTCGCGGATCAGCGTGAGCTGCTGGTAGTCCTTCTCGCCGTACAGCGCGAGATCCGGCGCGGTCAGGTGCAGCAGCTTCGACACCACGGTGAGTACGCCGGAGAAGTGCCCGGGCCGGAACACCCCTTCGAGCTCGTCCGCCAACGGGCCCGGATGCACGGTGATCGACGGCTCGTTCGGGTACAGCTCGTCACGCGACGGGTTGAAGACCAGGTCGACACCTTCGTTCTTGGCGATCGCCAGGTCGCTGGCCAGCGTCCGCGGGTACCGGTCGAAGTCCTCCGACGGCCCGAACTGCAAGGGGTTCACGAAGATCGTCAGCACCACGCTGCCGTCCGGTCCGACCCGCTCGCGGGCCTCGGCCAGCAACGCCGCATGGCCTTCGTGCAGGGCCCCCATCGTCATCACAACCGCCCGGGGCCGGATCGCGGCCGCTGCTCGCAGTTCGGCCTTGGTCTGGGTGAGTCTCATCCCGGTGTCTCCCCTGTCCGATCCTGCCCTGGGACTCCTGCCCGGTGCCCGTCCAGCACCTCGATGAACCGGCGGCCCGTCTCCGCGTCCAGCCGCCCGTCCGCCACCACCATCTCCACCGTCGCGCGGGCCAGCTCGGCGTACGTCGTCGCCGTCCGGTCCCGCAGTCCCTGTAGTGCTGTCAGATGTGCTGCCACCGTGTCGACATCGCCGCGGGCGATCGGCCCGGTGAGCGCATGATGACCGGATCGCAGCGTGTTGTCGAGGGTTGCGGCCAGCAACGGCTGCAGTGTCGCCACCGGATCCGCCACGCCGGCCTCCCGCAGTACGGCGATCGCCTGGGAGACCAACGTGGTCAGGTGGTTCGCGCCGTGCACGAGACCGGCGTGGTACTTCGCCCGCTGCTCGTCGGCCACCCACTGGACCTGTGCGCCGAGCGACTTCACCAGCCGCTCCACAACCGAACGAGCTGCGTCCGGGGCGGTCGCGGTGAACATGACGTCGTCCAGCGGCACCAGGCCGCCCGGAAAGGTCATCGAGGGATGCAGCGCGACCGGTGTCGCAGCCAGTCCCTTGAACGGGCTCAACCCGTGCGCGCCGGACAGGTGCACGACGTACTGCGCACTCGTCAACGGCAGCGTCTGCGCCACGTCATGGATCAGATCGTCCGGTACTGCGACCAGTACGACGTCAGCGAGTGCCGTGACCGCATCGGCGGGCAGCACCGGTACTGCGGGCAGAAGGTGGGCAGCGCGGTCCCGGGACGCGTCCGAACGCGCGGTGACTCCCACCAACCGATGTCCGGCTGCCGCCAAGGCTGCTCCCACGGCGGTCCCGGCCCGGCCGGCTCCGATCAAGCCGATCCGTTCCATCACTCACTCTCTTCTCGTTCCAGTCCCACGGCGGGGTACCAGACGATCTACTTGTCAGGGTAGGTGATGAGAGCATGTGCGGGTGAGTGATGCGTGGGCAGAGCGGAGTGGATTGACCGCGATTCTGATCACAGTTCCCGAGTTGGCGGCGTACACGGACCGCTGGCGTGCGGTGTCCCGGTCGAGTGCGCGGCCACAGGTGCCGTTGACCGAGCTGATCCCACCGCATGTGACCGTGCTGGTCCCGTGGGTCGCGGAGCCCACTGACGCCGACGTCGCTCGGCTACGGTCTGCTGTCTCGTCCGTGCAGCCGTTTGAACTCAGCTTCCCGACAGCCGGTCAGTTTCCGAACGGCACGGCCTGGTTGAAGCCGGAGCCGTTCGACACCGTGCGCTCTCTGCTCCAGAGCGTGTTCGCGGCTTTCCCGGAGTGCCCGCCGTACGGCGGTGAGTTCCCGGACGCGCAGCCGCACCTGACCATCTCGTCGTCCACGGAGGGCGGTCCGGCCGTGGTCGCCGAGGCGCAGGCCGCTCTGGCCGCGACGCCGGCCCCGACAGTGCAGCTGACCGAGCTGGGGTTGTGGCGTGAGGACGCGGACGGGGCGTGGCACCAGTTCGGCGCCGTACCGCTCGGATGACCTTCCGAGACGCCTGGCAGCAGGCGCTGTACGGCGTCGACGGCTTCTACCGCCGTCAACGCCCGTCCGAGCACTTCCGTACGTCGGTGCACGCGTCCCCGCTCTTCGGTCAGGCCATCGCCCGCCTCGCGCACCTTCTCGAGCTGTCTACGGTCGTCGACATCGGCGCCGGGTCAGGCGAGCTGGGCAAAGTGCTACGCGCCGAGGGGCTGTCCGTCCTGGATGTCGAGCTGGACGACGAACTCCCCGACCGTCTGACCGGGCTGGTGATCGCGAACGAGTGGCTCGACAACATCCCGTGCGAGATCGTCGAGTGGGACGACGAAGGCGTGCCGCACTATCTGTCGGCCGACCTGACTCCGGGTGATGTTGTCGAGGGCAACGATCTCGACTGGCTGCGGGAGTGGCGGCCCGGCGAGCCCGGTGACCGCGCCGAGGTCGGCATCACCCGCGACACCGCCTGGCAGGACGTGGTCCGGCGGTTGACCGACGACAGCGTCGCGATCGCCATCGACTACGGCCACGTCCGCGACAGCAGGCCGCCGTACGGAACCCTGACCGGCTTCCGCAACGGCCGCGAGTGTGACCCGACACCGGACGGCACCTGTGACATCACCGCACACGTAGCCCTGGACTCCCTCGGCGGCACGATCCTCAGCCAGCGTGACGCGCTGAAAGCCCTGGGCGTCAGCGCAACCAGACCACCCCTCCACCTCGCGCAGACGGAGCCGATGCGCTACCTGTCCGAGCTGTCCTCGGCCGGTGAAGCCGCCGAGCTGCTCGAATCCACCGGCCTTGGCGGGTTCGGCTGGGTCTGGACCGCGAGAGGCGCCGACACCGTACGCCGTGCCTCGCGCGCCCTGTCCGCCTGAGCCTGCACGAGCGCCGCGGCCTCGGCCTGGTCGCGGTGCAAGGCAATGGCATCGGTCGGGCCGAGCGGGGTGTCCACATGCACATTGGCCAGCCCCAGCCGCCGCTGCAGCGGTCCCTGCTCCATCCGTACCGACTGCGTCTTGTGGTGCAGCACGATCGACGTACGGCGGCTCACCCAGCCCCGCGTGGTGACCATCACCTGATCGTCGACGCCGTACGACAGATAGCGCCAGCCGATTGGCCGGAGGCGCTTGGCCCGCTCTGGTGCCATGTGCATCTGGATGCCGGCCAGGTCGAACCCAGGCAGCACCTGGGAGAGCACATAGGCGACCTCGCTGCGCTCACCGACCGGTAGCAGCTGGGCGCCCTCGCGCTCGTTGTCCCCGTCCTCCTTCTGACCAGCCACACCGGCGATGTCCAGCTCGACCCGGGACCAGCCGATCAGCCGCCAGATCAGCGGCTCGGTGATCAGCAGACCCTGCACCCGGCCCGGCGGGATCGTCTGCCGCTGTACGTCGAACAGCCCGCGCTTGGTCCGCAGTCCGTGGCGGGTCTCGGACAGCGTGAACCCGTGGTTGCCGACGACCTGCTTCCAGATCGGCTGCACCACACCGAGCAGCAGCGGCAGACCGGCGAACAGACCGATGTGGAAGTTCAGCACCATCGTCGCGACGATCAACCAGATCAGTGCGCCGGCACTACCGACGACGGTGGACGACAGCAGGGTCGCACCGAGCAGGCGGCTGGTCGGAACCGTCAGCAGCGGCGGAGCCTCGGCCTCGGCCTGCTGCTCGCTCTCCTGCTGCTCGGCGGCCTGCTGGCCCTTCGCGCGGACCAGCAGCGTCGTACGGAGGTTCTGCGCCTCGTCGTACCTGAAGTAGCTCAGCTTGCCGTCGCTTTTACCTCCACCGGCCACATCCATCCGCAGCTCGGCCATACCGAACAGCCGGGCCACGAACGGCTGCGCGACGTCGATCGCCTGGATCCGGTCGAACCGGATGATCCTGGTACGCCGGAACAGGAACCCGCTGTCCACCCGGATCGCATCGCCGGTCAGCTGCCACTTGGTGAACCACCAGGACAATGTGCCGAGCAGGATGCCGCCGACGAGTACGGCGGCCAGTCCGATGCCGGCGAACGTCAGGTTCTGCCGCAGGCCCTCGTTGTTGACCAGAGCGACGGCGGCAACGACGAAGTACCCCCAGCCTTTGACGAACGGGGTCAGGGGGTGCAGCCGCTGCCCCACCAGCTCGGGAGTCTGTGTGGTCACAGGCCCCACGCCTGCGCCTGGCCGAGGGCCGACAGCCGGTCACGCAGCCGGCCGGCCTCATCCGGGTGCAGCCCCGGGATCTTGGCGTCGGTGGCCGGCGTGGCGGTGTGCAGCTCGACCGTGGCCATCCCGTACGCGCGCTCCAGCGGCCCGGCCGTCACGTCGACGAACTGCATCCGGCCGTACGGTACGACGACCAGCTCGCGGAACATGATCCCGTGACTGACCAGCAGCTCGTCCTCGCGCTCGGCGTACTTCCAGGACCGCTGGTTGCGGCCGATCAGGATCCACGCCCAGCCCAGTACCAGCGCGATCACGACCACCGCGAGGACGCCGTACAGCCAGCCGAGCGTCAGTCCGAGCACGAGCAGGGCCACGATCGCGGCCAGCCCAGCCACGATCGACGCGTTCAGCCGGCGCAGCGTGGCCAGCTTGGGCGACACCGGCGTCCAGCTGACATCCGAGGGTGCGAAGAGGTCATCCACGTACCCAGCCTGTCACGATAGGGGGCATGAGTACCGAAAGAGTCGTTGGAGTCGGGGCTGGGGCCGCCGGATTCGACCCTGCTTACGAGCGTGGTGGAGCCGGATCGGACCTGCCGACCACCGACATGGTGCTCAACATCGGTCCGCAGCACCCGGCGACCCACGGCGTACTCCGGCTGCGACTGACGCTGGACGGCGAGCGGATCGTCAGCTGCGAGCCGATCATCGGCTACATGCACCGCGGCGCGGAGAAGCTGTTCGAGGTCCGCGACTACCGGCAGATCATCGTGCTCGCGAACCGGCACGACTGGCTGTCGGCGTTCGCGAACGAGCTCGGCGTGGTGATCGCGGTCGAGCGGATGATGGGCCTCGAGGTACCGGACCGGGCGGTCTGGCTGCGGACCCTGCTGGCCGAGCTGAACCGGGTGCTGAACCACCTGATGTTCCTCGGCTCGTACCCGCTGGAGCTCGGCGCGATCACGCCGGTGTTCTACGCGTTCCGCGAGCGCGAGACGATTCAGGCGGTGATGGAGGAGCTGTCCGGCGGCCGGATGCACTACATGTTCAACCGGGTCGGCGGCCTCAAGGAGGACCTCCCGTACGGCTGGCTCGGTCGCGCGTCCGCAGCGTCCGCGGCGGTCCGCAAGCGGCTGCCCGATATCGAGGACATCATCCTCGGCAACGAGATCTTCCGCGCCCGCACGATCGGCGTCGGCAAGCTCGCTCCCGAACTCATCGCGCAGTACGGCGTCTCCGGCCCGATCGCCCGCGCGTCCGGCGTGGACGCGGACCTCCGCCGCGACGAGCCCTACCTCGCGTACGGCGAACTCCAGGACGTACTCCGCGTGGTGACACGGCCCGACGGCGACTGCTACGCCCGCTTCTCGGTCCTCCTCGAGCAGGTGAAGGTCTCGCTCGACCTGGTCGACGCCTGCCTCGACAAGCTCTCCACGATGCCGGCCGGGCCGGTGAACGTCCGGCTGCCGAAGATCCTCAAGGTCCCCGAGGGCCAGACCTACGCGTGGACCGAGAGCCCGCTCGGGATCAACGGCTACTACCTGGTCTCGCGCGGCGACAAGACGCCCTGGCGGCTGAAACTCCGCTCGGCCAGCTTCAACAACATCTCCGCGCTGCCGGCCCTGCTGCCCGGCACGATGATCCCGGACATGATCGCGATCCTCGGCAGCATGTTCTTCGTCGTCGGCGACATCGACAAGTAGCAGGTCAGAACTCGCGCCCGGCCACCGGCGGGCGGTGTGCGCCGGCGATCAGCTGTACGAGCGCGGCCACCGGCAGCGGCTTCCCCGGGTCGGCGTGCCCGGCGGCGCGCTGCTTCGCCGTACTCGCCTTCGACAGGTACGGCGTCACGTACGCCGCGGTCTCCGGCTCGAACCGCCAGCTCTCGCTCAGCGGGCCGACATCGACCACGTCGTACCCGAGGGTCTGGATCAGCGCCGTGGCTGCGGCCTTCGCGTCCGCGTCGTCGCCGGCGATCGGCAGCGCGCTGCGATCGGTGGCGTCGGCGGGCCGGGCGAGCGTGACGATGTTGCGGGCGCTGATGTTGTTGAACGCCTTCACGGTGTGGGCCTCGGGCAAGTGTTCCTGGAGCAGCTGCGCGGTCGTCACCTCCTCGCGGTCGAGCCGATCGATCCGGCCGTCGCGGTGCGGGTAGTAGTTCATCGTGTCCAGCACGACCTTGCCCGCGAACGGTTCGACCGGCAGGTCGGCGTACCGGCCGAGCGGGATCGTCACGAGGACCCAGTCCCCGGCCCGCACGGCCTCCTCGACAGTGCCGGCCTGGACGCCGAGGTCGCGGACCTTGTCGGCCAGGCTCTCGGGGCCGCGAGAGTTCGCCATCACCACGTCGATGCCCGCGTCGACCGCGAGCCATGCGACCACGGACCCGATGTTGCCGCTGCCGATGATTCCGAGTGTCGACATCGATAACCCTTAGCTGAGCAGTTCCTGGAGCGGTTCGCGGATGCCGTCGGCGACGGCGAAGACGCCGCGGGACTCCGGCGCGTGGTCGGTGCCGTCGAGGTCCAGGACCGTGACGCCGGCCTCGCGGCAGATCGCCACGCCGGCCATCGTGTCCCAGGGCTTGTTGGAGAACATGATCAGGGCGTCGAAGAACCCGTTCGCGGTCCAGGTGAGCGCGGTCGCCGCCGTACCGATCATCCGCAGGCGTTGGGCGCGCGGGTAGAGGCGCTGGGTCAGGGCGAGGCGGTCGGCGTTCACCGCTTCGGCGTTCGGCCCGACGGCATAGTCGCCTACGGCAACCAATGCGTCGGCCAGGTCGGTGCACTCACTGCCCCGGATCGTCTTCCCGTTGCAGGTGGCGCCCAGGCCTTCGGCGGCGGCGTACGTCGTACCGAGGGCGGGGTGGTCGATCACGCCCGCGACGGCCCGTCCTTCGTGGATGAGTCCGAGCGAGATCGCCCACAGCGGTACGCCGTGGATGAAGTTGACCGTGCCGTCGACCGGGTCGAGCACCCAGCGGGTCCCGTCGGTCGCACCGCCCTCCTCCTCACCGAGCACCCCGATCTCCGGCGTCTCCCGCTCGAGGAACGCACGCACCTCCCGCTCAACGGCGAAGTCCACCTCGGAGGCCATGTCCCGATCCCCCTTGGACGTCAACTCCCCCACCGCCCGCGTCTGCGTAACCACCCGCCCACGCTGGACCGCAGCCTCAGCAACCTTCAGCAGCTTCGTAAGATCCACACCACAGAACCTACGTGCAAGCACCCACACGCCGCTCGCATCCGTCCACGAAGCGATCGGCGCCGCGCCCCGCGCGGGGTGGGGGGCTCAGGCGAGCCCCACCTCGCGGCGCCTGCGGCGCCAGGCGGCGGCCGCTGCGACTCCACCGATGGCCAGTGCGCCGACGGCTGCTGCTTGCCCGATCTTGATCGGGCACCCGGAGGCGCACTCCGGGATGGGATACGGCTGGCCGGGGTTCAAGTCATGCGTTTCGTCGGCTGATACGTAGGCCTCGGTCGCCGGGAACGGGAAGCCCTCGGGGTTCAGCAGGCGGTACCAGTAGAGGTCGTCCCACGCCTTGCGGCGGCAGGTGACGTTTACCGACGGTGACTCGTACGGCGTCGGACCGAGTTGACCGATCGGCAGATGGTCCTCGTTGTAGACCGTGACATGGCCGTTCGGATCGTTCATCGTCACAGCCGGGTAGTTCGCATCCAGCCCCATTACCGCAGTATGGGCCTCGGCTCAGGAGGCGGCCAGACCTCGGAGCTTCAGGTCCACGACGGTCGGCGCGTCGGCCTGCGAGTGCTTGTCGCCGGCGGCAACGACCGTGGCGACCTCTTCGTCGATCTTGTCCAGGCGCTGGTCGATCTTGTCCAGCCGCCGCTGCATCAGGTCGACGAACTCCGCGTTCTCGACCACGCGGGCGCTGGTGATCCGCGAGTACTCCTGCGCGACCTGCGCGCGCTCGTCGGAATGGGCCAGCCGCTCGACCAGCAGCTGATGGCGGAACAGGACGGCGCCGGCGATCGCGACCAGAGCCGCACCGACCGCGGCGGCCCGGAGAATCCAGGCATTCTGCGAGAACAGCGCGACACTCACGCCCAGGCAGACAACGATCAGAGATGCGTTGGCAACGGTGAGAACGGTGGTCCTGGTTCGACGGCGGCTACCCCTTGACCCCATGGACCGACATGTTAGGGGGTCTCGTCGGGGTCCTCGGGAATACGACACGCGCGTTCGAGCAACAATCCGGCCGTGACGACCAGCACAGAGATCACCGCCGCCGCAGCGGCCATGATCACACGGTTACGAGGGCCCGAAGAGCCCATCGCCTGCAGGAAGCTTAACGCGAACCCTGCGTAAACACCGGCACATAACGCGCCGACGAACGCACTCGCCTTCCCGATCATCAGCAGGAACACCGCACGGGACGGCTCGACCCGCTCCCGGCGTACCTGGATCCGCTGGTGGGTGTTGCGGGCCGCGGCGAACAGCAACGCGGCCAGGAACGCCCAGGCGACCAGCGTCAGCCACGACACCGCCGGCGCCACTCCACCACCGGCCTCGATCGCCTTCACCATCGTGACGCCGATCGCGACCCCGAGTACGGCGATCGCGACCAGCAGCCGGCGTGACGTCGGCCGCACCGAGCCCGGACGTGGCGGCTGCTGCTTGTCCCGGGGTGCCTGCCCCGGCTCGGTACCGCCGGACACCACTACTGCAGCTCGATGTCGAGCTTGGTCACGCCGTCGGTCCCGACCTTGGCCAGCAGCTCAGAGACCGGGCCGTGGCCCGGGAGGACGGCGTCCCGCTCGATGTCGAGCCAGGGCGCGAGGACGAACGCACGCTCGTGCGCCCGCGGGTGCGGGATCGTCAGCTCCTCGGTCTCGATCGTCTTCTGCCCGTAGGTGATCAGGTCGACGTCGAGGGTCCGCGGCGCGCCCGGCACGCTGCGCTCCCGGCCGAACGCCTGCTCGATCGCCTGCGCCCGCTCGAGCAGCAGGTCGACGTTCAGCGTGGTGTCGGCGAGCAGGACGATGTTCAGGTACGGGCCGGACTCGTCCGGACCGCCGATCGGCTGGGTCTCGTACACCGGTGAGACCTCGACCACCACGACGTCCGGGGTGTCCCGCAGCGCATCGACCGCGCCCTGCAGGTTCGCCTCACGGTCGCCGAGGTTGCTGCCGAGCGACAGGATCAGCTGACGGATCGGCTTCAGACCACCGCTCAGGGTGTCCGCGTCGATGACGTGGGGACTAGGGGTCTCAGTCACGAGGATTCTCCGGCTCTGCGCTGCACGGTCAGGACAACGTCGTCGAACGGCACCGAGATCGGCGCCGAGGGTTTGTGGATGGTGACCGCCGTCGCTGTCACCCGCTTGTCGGCGAGGCAGAGATCGGCGATGCGCTGGGCGAGGGTCTCGATCAGGTCTACCGGGTCGGTCTCGATCGCGGCGTGCACCTGCTCGGCCACCACCCCGTAGTTCACGGTGTCGGCCAGGTCGTCGGAGGCCGCAGCGGCCCGGGTGTCCAGCTCCAGCCGGACATCCACGACGAACTCCTGTCCGTCGGCCCGCTCGTGCTCGAACACCCCGTGGCGCCCGAAACCGCGGATGCCCCGGATCTCGATCACATCAGGAGGAATCACAACGGGACCGCTCATTCCGCCTCCTCCTGTCGGCCCCCAGACGACGACAGTACCGGGGAGGCATGGTGGATCCACAACCGCCAGCCGCTAGAAGTTCGACGGAAAACGTTCGTGGCGAGCGCCTTGCCACCGGCGAAGCCGTCCTCGGGGGCACCTTCACCCGAGGACAGGACATTCTCCGTACACGTGACGTATGCCACGTCTTCATCTACCCGGACCTGCACATCGGTCAGGAAGAACTGGATGTACGGCGTGTTCGCGAAGATCATCGCCCAGGCCCGCATCATCTCGGCATACCCCGAGATCGCCGCGTTGCCGGGGTGGATGCAGACCGGATCCGGCTCCGGCAGCCAGACGGCCGCCATCAGGTCCAGGTCGCCGGCCTCGAACGCGTTGTAGAACGCGGTGTTCGCATTCAGTACGACGTCCTCGACGGTGGCACCGCGTGCACCATCGCCACCGGTGCCCTGCCGCGGTCCGTCCGTCATACCGTTCCCCATCTCTTCGCCACCCGGACCGCGTCCGCGTTCGGCGCCACCGCGTGCGCCCGGACACACCAGGCACCAGCTGCGGCGGCCAGGGCGGTCACGGCCACGCTCGCATCGTCTCGTCGTACGGCCGGTCTGGGTTCGCCGGTCTGCTCGTCGGCGAGCAGCCTACCGAGGAACGTCTTCCGGGACGCACCGATGAGCAACGGTCTTTCCAGTACGGCGAATTCCCGCAACCGGCGAAGGATCTCCCAGTTGTGGTCCGCGTTCTTCGCGAAACCGAGCCCGGGGTCGAGCGCGACCCGGTTCAGGTCGATGCCGGCCTGCCGCAGTACGTCGAGCCGCTCGCCCAGTTCGGCGATGACCTCGGCGACCACGTCGTCGTACTCGGCCCGGTTCTGCATGTCGATCGAGTGCCCGCGCCAGTGCATGCACAGGTACGGCGTCCTGCGCTCGGCCACCAGCGCCAGCATGTCCGGATCGGCCTGCCCGCCGGAGACGTCGTTGATCATCGTGGCGCCGGCGTCGAGCATCAGCTCCGCGACCCCGGCCCGCATCGTGTCGACGGAGATGATCGCGCCTTCGGCCGCGAGCGTCTCGATCACCGGGAGGACGCGACGGATCTCTTCCTCCGGCGACGGCCGGACGGCACCCGGCCGGGTCGACTCGCCGCCGACGTCCAGCAGGTCGGCGCCTTCGGCCAGCAACTCGCGCCCGTGCTTGATCGCCGCGGCCGGCTCGAACCACTCGCCCCCGTCCGAGAACGAGTCCGGCGTCACGTTCACAACGCCCATGACCAGACACCGGTCGACGCCCGGCAACCCGTCCACGTGAACCCGCGATCCGTTTCCCACCCACACACCGTAGTAGGCGCATCCCCCAGTCCAGCAACCAGCCGCACATTTCTGCCGGCAGCAGCTCGGCCGGGCTCAGTTGGCGAGGATCAGGCGGGACTGGGTGGACTGCAGAACCTCGGCGATGGGCTGCGAGTACGACTCGTTGGTCTGGCCTGACTTCTCCAGGCACTGGCCGTTGAGCAGGGCCGCGCCGCTGGTGATGCCCTGCGCATAGTTGCCGGTCATGTTCGCGCCGCCGGAGTCGCCCGCCTCCACGCAGGCGGTGTGCTGGAACAGGCCGCGGACGATCCGGTTGTTGCCGTAGTTCACCGTGACGTTCTTCGCGACGATCCGTCCGCAGGTCCAGCCGGTGCTCTTCCCGGACTTGCACAGCGTCGATCCGACCGTGGCGTCCGCGAGCCCCTTGACCGCGACGTTGCCGGCGCCCCAGCCCTCGACGTACCCCTGCTGGTCCCAGCCTTCGATCACGCCGACCGAGCCGAAGTCGTTGCCCGGGAAGCTCGACGTGTACGTGTTGCCGAGGATGTATCCGTTCCGGGAGAACGACGGCTTGCCCGCCGTGCAGTGGCCCGCGGTCAGGAAGATCCGGTTGCCCTTGCGGGTCCGGGCGTTGAAGCCGAGCGAGCAGACGTACCCGGTGTTCTTGTCGACCTGTACGCCGCCGCGCAGGCTGAAGTCGTCCGCGGTCGGGCGGATCGTCCCGACCACCTGGCGGACCGTCACCCGCTCGCCGTTCGCCACGGCGCGGGACAGGAACCGGTTGGTGATCGAATCGTGCGCGCCCTTCGGCACCGAGACGACCACGGTCCCCGAGACGGGATCGACGTACCACGAGCGCACCTTGCCCGCGCTGGACGTCATGGCCAGCTTGTTCAGCTCGCCCTGCACGGCGTTCAACTGGCGGGCTGTGAAGCGGACCAGGCGCGGGATCGCACCGATCTGGCGGACCAGCTGGGCCGTCGCGAGATCGGACACGGCGACGATCAGCTCGCCGTTGTCGTAGTAGCTGCCCACCACACCCGAGTCGGACCCGAGCTGCGACTCCAGGGTCTCCGCGACCAGGGGATCCTCGGTCTGCTTCTGGGTGGTTTTCTGGGGGGTCTTGGTCCGCGTGTCCGCGGTGGCCCAGTTGGCCGCGACCAGCCCGCCGGCCGTCAGGACGACGACCCCGGCCAATGCGGCGCCGACCCGGAAACGCCCCGACATCCTGTCCTCCTCACACCGGCACTCTGGTCCCCGTTGGCCGAGTGCCACTACGGAAAGTAAACGCTCAGCGACAGAATGTCCATAGTGCCGGACTCCTAAACTCCAACGAAGTCAGGGGGCCCGGGGCTACGGCTCAGCCGACGATCAGGCTCATCGCCTCCGCGCGGGTGACCGGGTTGCGCAGCTGGCCGCGGACCGCGGAGGTGATCGTCTTCGCGCCCGGTTTCCGGACACCGCGCATGGTCATGCACAGGTGTTCGCACTCGATCACCACGATCACGCCGCGCGGCTCGAGGATCTCGACCAGCGATTCGGCGACCTGAGTGGTCAGCCGTTCCTGGATCTGCGGTCGTTTCGCGTACACGTCGACCAGTCGGGCCAGCTTCGACAGTCCGGTGATGCGGCCGTCCCGGCTCGGGATGTAGCCGACGTGCGCGACGCCGGTGAACGGGACCAGGTGGTGCTCACACAGGCTCCAGACCTCGATGTCCTTCACCAGCACCATCTCGTCGTGCTCGAGCGCGAACGTGGTCGTCAGCACGTCCTCGGCGGTCTGACCGAGCCCCGCGGTGATCTCGGCGTACGAGCGGGCCACCCGGTCCGGCGTGTCCCGCAGCCCTTCGCGGTCCGGGTCCTCCCCGATCGCGAACAGCAGCTCCCGTACGGCGCGTGCCGCCCGCTCGTGGTCGAAATTCGGTGAGGTCATCCGGCCACTGTAAACAGCAGCGCCGCCACCCGATGGGTGGCGGCGCTCGAGTTGTTGCTACTGCTTGTTCGGCGGGGTCGGCCCGCTGCCGTAGTCCGTCGGCCGGATGGCCTCGTCCGGACCGACCGAGCCGCCCGGCAGTACGTCGTGCAGCGAACCGTTCTGCTCGGCGCGGCCGTTGCTGCCGGTCGGCATCACCGGCGGCTGGTCGGACGGCACCCGGGTGGACGAGCCGGTCCAGGCCGGCCGCCGCTCCCGCATGATCACCGGCTCGAAGATCCGGGCGATCTGGTGCTTGTCCAGCGTCTCCTTCTCGAGCAGCTCCTCGACCAGGTGGTCCAGGACCGCGCGGTTCTCGACCAGGATGTCGAAGGCCTCCTGGTGCGCGTTCAGGATCAGCTTGCCGACCTCCTCGTCGACCGCGGCCGCGATCTCCTCGGAGTAGTTCCGCTGGCTGCCGAAGTCACGGCCCAGGAACGGCTCGCTGCTGTCCTGGCCGAACTTGATCGCACCCAGCCGCTCGGTCATGCCGTACTGCGTGACCATCGCCCGGGCCAGCGCCGACGCCTTCTCGATGTCGTTGCTCGCGCCGGTGGTCGGGTCGTGGAAGACCATCTCCTCGGCCGCACGGCCACCGAGCATGTAGGCCAGCTTGTCCAGCATCTCCGACCGGGTGGTCGAGTACTTGTCCTCGTCCGGCATCACCATCGTGTAGCCGAGCGCGCGGCCACGCGGCAGGATCGTCACCTTCTGCACCGGGTCGGAGTGCGGCAGGGCCGCGGCGACCAGCGCGTGTCCACCTTCGTGGTACGCGGTGAGCACCTTCTCCTTGTCCGACATCAGGCGGGTACGGCGCTGCGGGCCGGCGATCACGCGGTCGATCGCCTCGTCCAGCGCGCGGTTGTCGATGACCTGCGCGTTCGACCGGGCGGTCAGCAGGGCCGCCTCGTTCAGCACGTTGGCCAGGTCGGCACCGGTCATACCCGGAGTACGGCGGGCGACCGCGGTCAGGTCGACGTCGGGCGCCATCGGCTTGCCGCGGGAGTGGACCTTGAGGATCTGCGTCCGACCGGGCAGGTCCGGCGCGTCGACGGCGATCTGCCGGTCGAACCGGCCCGGGCGCAGCAGCGCCGGGTCGAGCACGTCGGGCCGGTTGGTGGCCGCGATCAGGATCACACCGCCGCGGACGTCGAAGCCGTCCATCTCGACCAGCAGCTGGTTCAGCGTCTGCTCGCGCTCGTCGTGACCACCGCCGAGGCCCGCACCACGGTGCCGGCCGACGGCGTCGATCTCGTCGATGAACACGATCGCCGGGGCGTTCGTCTTGGCCTGCTCGAACAGGTCGCGGACGCGCGAGGCGCCGACACCGACGAACATCTCGACGAAGTCCGAACCGGAGATCGAGTAGAACGGCACACCCGCCTCGCCGGCGACCGCGCGGGCCAGCAGCGTCTTACCGGTACCCGGCTGGCCGTAGAGCAGCACGCCCTTCGGGATCTTCGCGCCGACCGCCTGGAACTTGCCGGGCTCCTGCAGGAACTCCTTGATCTCGCCGAGCTCCTCGACCGCCTCGTCACAGCCGGCGACGTCGGCGAACGTGGTCTTCGGGGTGTCCTTGGTGATCAGCTTGGCCTTCGACTTGGCGAAGCTCATCACCCGCGAGCCGCCGCCCTGCATCGAGTTCATCAAGAAGATGAAGACCACCGCGATCAGCAGGAACGGGATCAGCGTGGAGAACACCTGGCCGATGAAGCTCGGCTTCGGGTTCTCGACGTCGTACCGCTCGATCTTGCCGTCCTGGAACAGGGACTGCAGGTCGGTGCCCAGCGTCTCGGCCTGGCCGTCGACCCAGTGCGCCCGGAGCTTGGTGCCGTCGGTCTTCTCGACCCGGATCTCCTGGTCGGGGTCGATCAGCGTCACCGACTTGATCGTCTTGTCGCTCGACGACTTGGCCTGCTGGATCAGCTGGACGACCTGGCCGGTGGCTTCGGTCTTGTACCCGGTCGAGCCGGTCAGGAGCTGCCCGATCACCAGAACGCCCAGGAAGGCGACGACGATCCAGAACAGGGGTCCGCGGAAGATGCGCTTCACGTCCATGATCGGGGCCTAGGCCCCGTCCCTCCTAGCTCGGCAGGCCCGGGTGTGGCGGGCTTGTGACGGTAATACCAGTCCAAGTGTCTCGTGTCGCACAAGACAACACAGCACGAGGGTCACCAAAGGACAGTACGACCCGTTGTACAGGCCGTCACCAAGTCTGCCTTGTGGGAGCCGGTCAGGAGTAGACGTGCGGGGCCAGCGTGGCCACACAGCGCAGGTTCCGGTACTTCTCGGCGTAGTCCAGACCGTAGCCGACGACGAACTCGTCCGGCAGCTCCAGGCCGACGTACTTGACCGGGACCCGCATCTTGGCGGCGTCCGGCTTCACGAACGCGGTGCACAGCTCGAGCGAGGCGGGTTTGCGTGACTCCAGGTTGCTGACCAGCCAGCTCAGCGTGAGCCCGGTGTCGATGATGTCCTCGACGATCAGCACGTGCCGGTTGGTGATGTCGGTGTCGAGGTCCTTCTGGATCCGCACCACACCCGACGACTTGGTGCCCGAGCCGTACGACGAGATGGCCATCCAGTCCATCTCCACGTGCCGGCTGAACGACCTGGCCAGGTCGGCCATCACCATCACCGCACCACGCAGGACACCGACCAGCAACAGGTCCTTGCCCTCGTAGTCGGCCTCGATCCGCGCTGCCAGCTCCCGCAGCTTCGCGAGGATCTGGTCCTCGGTGTAATGGATCTTGGTCAGGTCCTTCTCGATGTCCGCCGCATCCACAGCCGTCAGCCTGTCACATCCGGGCCGAGGATGATGAATCCGCCCTTGCGGATCGCGCGGACGCCCTGTGGTAGGTCGATCCAGCGCTGGCCGCGCCAGTCGGTCACCAACGCGTCGACCGCGGCGACGTGCCCCGCGGTCAGGTCAGTGGCCCGGCAACCGGCTTCCAGCGCGGCCTGCCGCAGTACCCGCGTCCGGATCGCAGTGGGCTCATCAGTCAGTACGCCGACGTCCGCGCGTACCTCGCCCTCGGCACGGCTCAGTGCGGTCTCGGCAACGTCCGCAGCGAGTAGGTCGAGCGCATCGGCGTCTGCCCGGAGCAGTCCGGCCGTACGGGCCAGCGCCTCGACCACGCCAGGCCCCAGTGCCTCCTCCAGCACCGGCAGCACCTCGTGCCGCACCCGCACCCGCGTGTACTGCGGGTCGTCGTTGTGCGGGTCATGCCACGGCCGGAGCCCTGACGCGATGCACGCCGCCGCGGTAGTGGCCCGCGGTACCTCCAGGAACGGCCTGCGCAGCCGGCCGACCGCCGGAGCCATCCCCGCCAGCGACCGACCCCCGGAGCCACGCCCGAGCCCGAGCAGAACAGTCTCGGCCTGGTCATCACGAGTGTGAGCCAGCAGTACGACGTCCGCTGCCAACTCGTCCGCCGCGTCCCGCAGAGCGTCGTACCGCGCAGCCCTAGCCGCAGCCTCCGGACCGCCGTCGCTGCCGACCTCCACCGCGCGCACCTGGACGGGGTCGAGCCCTAGCGTCCGGCACTGCTCAGCTGCGGTCGCGGCAACGTGCGCGGAGTCCGGCTGTAGGCCGTGGTCGACGACGACCGCTCCGGCGCGCAGGCCCAGCTTGGGCGCCTCGAAGGCGGTCGCGGCCGCAAGAGCGAGTGAATCCGTGCCGCCGGAGCAGGCGACCAGAACCGTGGTCCCCTGCGGCAGCTCGGCCAGCGTCGCCCGGACGGCCTCCCGGGCGCGAGCTATGGCCGGGTGCAGCTTCCCTCGTCTGCGCTCGACCAGCTCCTCCACGCCTGACTCAGCCGTGGAGTCGGGCGACCCAGGCATCGGGGTTCGCGATCTCGTTCTTGGTCGGCAGCGTGTTCGGGCCGGTCCAGACCCGGTTGAAGCCCTCCATACCGACCTGGTCGACCACGCGGCGTACGAACGCCGCACCGTCCTTGTACTGCCGCAGCTTGGCGTCCAGCCCGAGTAGCCGCTTCAGCAGCTGGTCCACCGGGTTGCCGCTCTGCCGGCGGGACGTGAACTTGGACCGGATGTGCTCGACGGTCGGGATGACCGACGGGCCGACTCCGTCCATCACGAAGTCCGCATGGCCCTCCAGCAACGACATGACCGCTGTCAGCCGGTCCAGGACGGCACGCTGCTCCGGAGACTGCATCAGGTCCACCAGGCTCAGCTCAGCCTCACCGCGCACCGACCGTCCCAGCCGCTGCACAGCCTCCCGGAACATCGCGGCGTACGCCGACGCGTCCAGCTCGGCCTGGTCCAGGAACAGGGCGATCTCCGACCGCAGGTGGTCCCGCAGCCACGGCACGGCGGTGAACTGCACCCGGTGCGTCTCCTCGTGCAGACACACCCACAGCCGGAAGTCCCGCGGTACGACGTCGAGCTCGGTCTCCACGTGCATCACGTTGGGCGCCACGAGCAGCAGCCGACCGGTCAGGTGAGGCCGATCCGGGTCCGGCTGTGCCGGGTAGAACGGGTCGAACTGGCCGAGCACCCGGGACGACAGGAACGCCAGCAGCGCACCGGCCTCGATCCCCGTCACCCGCGAGCCCACCGCCGATGACAGGCCGGCCGTCCGGTCCGCCTTCTCGCGCAGCTTGTCCGCCAGCGGCTGCAGCACGGTCCGGAAGCCGTCCGCGTTCGCCTGCACCCAGCCGGGCCGGTCCACGATGACCACCGGAGCGGTGGCCGACGTGGCCTGCAGCCCGGTGAACTCGCGTACGTGCCCCTCGGACTCGGCCGCGAACTGCCGCAGCTCCGCGACCACCTGGTCCGCCTCCGCGCGGCTGACCGCCGGCCCGGGGCGCAACAACTTCCGCGCCACACCGGTCGCCAGCTGCCAGTCGACCATCTCGGTCGTGGTCTCGCCTTCAGCCGTACTCATACAACGACCCTAGTGCTATGTCCCAACATGTGGGGCTGATCAGCAGCCGCAGTTGGCCAATGCAGCCGTGGTCCGGTCGAGGGCCGCACGGGCGTCGAGGGTCTTCGGGACCGGGACGCTGTCGCTGGCGACTGCGAACACCAGGAGCGTGCCGGAGCGGTCACGGGCGTACCCAGCGAGGCTGTGGACACCGGTCAGCGTGCCGGTCTTCGCATGGACCAGTCCGGTCCCCGTGCCGGTCCCAGCGGTGGTGAACCGCTCCCTGAGGCTTCCGTTGAAGCCCGCGATCGGGAGTCCGCTCAGGAGATGCCGCAGCTCCGGGTGGTCCTTGGAGATCGCCACCCGGACCGCACCGGCGAGCAGGTCGAGCGGGACCTTGTTCGCCCGGGTCAGACCGCTGCCGTCGTAGATGCGGGCCTTGCTGACATCCAGACCGAGTTTGGTGAGCGTGGCGCGCACACCCTTGACCCCACCGACGTACGAACCGCCGTTGCCGGTCGCGATGCCGACCTGCCGCAGCAGCACCTCGGCACCGTCGTTGTCGCTGTGCTGGTTGATGTACTCGACGATCTGCCCGAGCGTCGGCGACTTCACCTGCGCCAGCGGCGCCACCTTGGCCTGAGCCGTCGCGGCCTTCACGGTCGGCGCCACCGTGATCCCATACGTACCCAGCAACTTCGAGAACGAGGTGGCCGCGGCCTGAGCCGGCAAGGTCGCCCGCTTGGCCATACCTGGTGAAATGCGGCCCTCGTTCACCCACAGCGCCGTCGTCGGCGCGGCAATCCCCTCCGGGATGTAGTTGGCTTCCCAGTTCGCATTGGCCGCCGGACCGGTGAACAGCGACGAGTCGTACCCGAGGGTGACCCGCGTGACGCCTTGCGCCTTCAACGCCTTCGCAGTACTCGCCGCGAGCGTCTGCAGCGTTGCGCGCGTCGGGTAGTCGGTTGCCTGCTTCACCGCGAGCAGCGGGTCGCCACCGCCGACCAGGACGATCGAGCCCTTACCCGCGCTCACGACCTTGGTGGCGAACGTGTGGTCCGGCCCCAGCGTCGCCAGCGCCGAGACCGTGGTCAGGAGCTTCAGAGTCGACGCAGGCGTGTACGGCGTCGCCGCCCCGACCGAGAACACCGGCTTGCCGCGGGAAGCGTCGTACACGTAGACACCGTGGTGCGAGCCGAGTGACGGGTCCTTGAGGACAGCAGCCAGCGCCTTGCCGACCCCGGCCGCCGTCGGGGCGACGCCCTCGGTGGTCGCGGGTGCCAGAACGGGCGGTGCCTGCTGGGTGGTCCGGACTGATCCGGGTACGGCGTCTGCACTACTCACCAGGCCGGCGCCCATGCTGGTGCACAGCGCCGTGGTGAGCAGCGTGACGAATGCCGCACGGGCAGGTCGTGCCACCTGGCTGCTCCTGTCATTCGGTCGGTCGGAACCGTGACAGTATCTGCCGTATGGAGTTCGACGTCTTCATCGAGATCCCCAAGGGCACCCGCAACAAGTACGAGCTCGACCACAAGACCGGTCGGCTCCGACTGGACCGGACGCTGTTCACGGCCACCCAGTATCCGTCCGACTACGGGTTCATCGAGGACACCCTCGGTCAGGACGGCGACCCGCTGGACGCGCTCGTCCTGCTCACCGAGCCGACGTTCCCCGGCTGCCTGATCAAGGCCCGGGCGATCGGCATGTTCCGGATGACCGACGAGAAGGGCCCCGACGACAAGGTGCTCTGCGTCCCGGCCGGCGACCCGCGCCAGGAGCACCTGCGCGACATCCACCACGTGCCGGAGTTCGACCGGCTCGAGATCCAGCACTTCTTCGAGGTCTACAAGGACCTCGAGCCCGGCAAGTCGGTCGAAGGCGCCACCTGGGTCGGCCGCTCCGACGCCGAGGCCGAGATCACCGCCTCCTTCCAGCGTCTGAAGACCGAAGGTCACTAATCGCCTGACAGGCGGCGGAGCAGGCCCAGCAGGGTTTTGCGCTCCGCTGCCGTCAACGGCTCCAGCAGGTCTGCCTCGGCGGCGAGGATGAGTTCGTCCATCGCGTCCAGCTGCTTCTCGCCGGCCGGGGTGATGGCAACGATCTTGCGGCGCCGGTCGGCCGGGTCGACCCGCCGCGCCAGCAACTTCAGCTCCTCGAGCTCGTCGAGCAGCGTGACCAGATCGCTTCGGTCGAAGCCGATGCGGTCGGCAAGCGTCGCCTGAGCAGCCTCGCCGTCGTCGGCCAGGCTCGCGAGCACGTGATAGTGCTGCGTCCGGACACCGGCCTCGGTCATGTGCTGCCGGACCAGCCGCTGGGCATGCTGACTCGACCTCCCCAGCGCCCACAGCACCCGGTCGGCCAGCCGATGCGTCGGCCCTTTCTTCACCCCCCAACTCTATTGGCATTGCTCACCCTTGGCGTTATCGTGGGAGTCTCCTATTATTTATAGCTCCCACGATATGGAGATCCCACAATGCGCGCAGTGCGCTTCCACCGCCACGGCGGCCCCGAAGTCCTCCAGCTCGAGGAGGTCGACGTACCCGAACCCGGCACCGGCCAGGTCCTGATCAAGGCCGAGGCGATCGGCGCGAACGCGATCGACGCCGTACTCCGTCGCGGCGGCTCACCCTGGGACCGTCCGCTCCCCGGCACCCTCACCGGCGACGTCGTCGGCCGGATCGTCAAGCTCGGCGCGGACACCCCGCCCGGCGTGGCCGTCGGCCAGCGCGTCTCGGCGCTCACCGTGGACGCCTTCGCCGACTACACCGTCGCCGACGCCGGGTTCCTCGCGTCGATCCCCGACGATGCCGACGCGGGCGAGGCCTCGATGATGTCGCTGACCGCCCCGCTCGCACTCCGAGTCCTCGAGTCAGGTCACGTCCCGGCCGGCGGCACGGTCCTGATCCAGTCCGCCGCGGGCACGATCGGCCACCTCGCCACTCAGTTGGCCCGCTTCTACGACCCCAAGACGATCATCGGTACGGCGTCCTCCGCCAAGAAACTCGACTTCATCCGCGACCTCGGCGCCGAGCCCGTCGACCTCACCGACCCCGACTGGCCGGCAAAGGTGCGCGCCCTCGCCCCGGACGGCGTCGACACCGTCCTCGACGCGGTCGGCGGCAAGGTCTTCGACCAGGGCCTCGAACTCGTGAAGCCCCTCGGCAGGATGGTCTCGTACGGCGCCATCACCACCGAGGTCCCAGCCGTCCCCGTGCTCGGTCTCCAGCTCCGGACCCTCACCGGCGTCTCCCTGTATGGCTGGCAGCAGGCTCGCCCCGACGAGGCCCGCGCCGACATCGCCGAGGTCATCCGCCGCTGGCAGTCCGGCGACCTCCGCCCGGTCGTCCACGCCACCCACCCACTCACCGACGTGGCCCGGATCCACGAAGCCCTCGACGCCCGTGAAAACCTCGGCCGCCTGATCGCCATCCCGTGAAACCATGACCGGGTGGAGCTTCGGCAGATGCGGTACTTCGTGGGCGTCGCCGAGGAGCTGCATTTCGGCAAGGCCGCGGAACGCCTGTACATCTCCACCCCGACCCTGAGCCAGCAGATCAAGCAGCTCGAACGCGAGGTCGGTACGACGCTGCTGATCCGGCACAGCCGCGGCGTCGAGCTCACCCCGGCCGGCCAGGTCTTCCTGGCCCGCGCCCGCGAAACCATCCAGGCGGCCGGCCTGGCGCTGAAGGACACGCGCCGGGCCGCCGGCCTTGACGAACCGGTCCTGCGGCTCGGCCTGCTGAACGGCATCCCCGGCTGGCTCCCCGCCGCCCTCGAACAGCTCGCCACCGAACGCTTCCCGAACAGCACGGTCACGCTCGAGGCCGGCACCACCACCGATCAGCTCCGGATGCTGACCGCCGGCGAGATCGACCTCGGCCTGGTCCGTACGCCGATAACCTTGCCCCCGGCAATAACTTCCGAACACCTCGCCGTCGAGGAGCTCGGCGTGCTGCTGACTGCGACCCACCCACTGGCCGCCCGTCCGGTGCTCACCCTCGACGACCTGACCGGGCTCGAGCTGATCTGGATCCCGCGCGCGGCGGCGCCGGAGTTCCACGACGATCTGCTCCGCCGGCTCGGCCCCGGCATACGGCTGAGTGACATCAGCATGAGCCACTCGCAGCTCCGCTCGGCGCTGCTCGTCCGGAGGTCCGCGATCAGCCTCGGATCCCGTCGCGCCGCGACGCCGGACGTCGTCTGGCGACCCATCGAAGGCCGCCCGCTGATCGCCCGGTACGCCGCTGCCTGGCGCGCCGATTCGCGCAACCCGGTACTCCAGGCGATGACTGTTAGCCCGGGCCTAACGATCGTTAGCCAACAAGTCGTGGTCGACTGACTCGTCCGGTGGTTGGCTCGAAACGTCAACCACCGAAGGAGATTCAGTGCAGGAACACGTAGTGATCGTCGGCGGCAGCTCCGGCATGGGCCGCGCTCTCGCCGCCGAACTCGTTGCCCAAGGCAGCGAAGTCACGATCGCCGGCCGCTCACCCGGCAAGCTCGAGGCCGTACGCCGGGAGCTCGGCGTACAGACCGTTGCCATGGACCTCGGAATCGAGCGCGATATCGAACGACTCTTCGCCACCACCGGCAAGGTGAACCACATCGTCACGACCGCCGCGGACGTCGGCGGCGCCTACCAGCCGATCAGCGAGTACGACGTCGACGCGGCCCGTTCCGCGGTCGACTCCAAGCTGCTCGGACCGCTGCTGCTCGCCAAGCACGGCGCGTCGGTACTCGAACCCGGCGGCTCCATCGTGTTCACGTCGGGGATCGCGGCGTACCGCCCCGGACCGCGCGCATCGTTGCTCGCGGCACTCAACGGCGCACTTGCTTCACTGGCCGCGGCGCTCGCGGTCGAGCTCGCGCCGATCCGGGTCAACGTGGTGTCCCCCGGCTGGGTCGACACCCCGATCTGGCAGGACGTCGCCGGCGACGCGGCGCCCGCCACCTTGGCCGCGATGGCGGACCGCCTCCCGGTCGGCCGGATCGGCCGGACCCAGGACATCGCGGCCGCCATCATCGCCCTGCTGCGCAATGGTTTCATCACCGGCACCGTTCTTCACGCCGACGGCGGACACCGGCTGGTCTAGGGAGTAAGTGGTCAGGGACGGCCGAAGAAGTTCGGCGGGATCCAGTAGTACACGCTGTCGATCTGCACCGGCTTCCCGGTCCGCGGCGCGTGGATCATCTGCCCGTTGCCGAGGTACATGGCGACGTGGTGGATGGTCCCCGGGTCGCTCGGGTTGGTCGCCCAGAAGATCAGGTCACCCGGCCGCAGCTCGTCCTCGTCGATGTGCTGGATCTGTTCGTACTGCGCGACGCTGTAGTGCGGGAGCTGGACACCGGCCCGCTCCCAGGCGCCCTGGGTCAGACCTGAGCAGTCCCAGCGCGACGGCCCGGTCGCGCCCCACAGGTACATGTCGCCGAGCTGCCTCAGCGCGAAGTTGATCGCGTCCCGCGCGCTACCGCCCGAGCTGTGCCCGCCACCATTGCCGCCACCGCCGTTGTTGTCGTTGCTCGGCTTCGGCTTGTGGTGCTTCGGCGGCTTCTTGCCGTGGTTCTGCTTCCGCTCTTCCTTCTCCTGGCGAGCCTCCTCGGCTGCTTCCCGGGCCCGTTCGGCGGCCTCGGCGCGGCGTTCCGCGGCCTCACGGGCGGCGATCCGGCGCTTCAGCTCGGCGGCCTTCTTCGCGGCGAGAGCGGCAGCTCGTTGTCGCGCAAGCTCCTCGAGTCCCCGCTGCCGCTGGGCGGCCACCTTCACCGACGTGTTCTGCAGTACGGCGAGCTGCGCGATCGACTGCGTGCGCTGCACCCCGATCGCGGTCACGGCCGCGGACTGAGCGGCCTCCGCGTCCTCGGCGGCCTTCTTCGCCTTGGCCGCCTCGTCGGTCGCCTTCTTCACCTTCACGACCGCCTGGTCGGCCTGCACCTTGAACAGGTTGGTCATCACCTGGGTCGCCGAGAACCGCAGGTACGAACCCTGCATCGCGGCGGACACCGAGCGCGCCGCGCCTGCAGAGTCGAGCAGATCCTGCGGACCGTTCGCGGTGAACAGCGGCGCAATCTTCGCCACGTCGCCACCACCCTGGTACGACGCGGCGGCGAAGCGGCCGATCTGCGCCCGCTGGGTGGCGAGCGTCTTCTCTGCCTCGGTCGCCCGGGCCGCGGCGGCAGCCGCCTCGGCCTTGGCCTGCTGGAGCCGGTAGACGGCGCCGTTGTACGCCTCGTCGGCGATGCCGGACTCGATACCCAGCTGCTCGAGGCGCGCGTTCGCCGCGGCCAGCTGGCGCTCGATGGTCGCGACCTGGGCGGCCTTGGAGGCGGCGGCCTGCTTGGCCCGTTCGACCGCGGCCTTGGACGGGATCACCGGCGGCTTCGGCTTGGCAGCCTCGGCCGCAAGGGGCTGGATGACCATCGTGCCGGCCAGACAGATCGCGAGCACCCCGGAGAGCAGTGCCCTACCGGTCTTCCCAGTGCTCCCGACCCGTCCGCCGGACGTGGCCCTGAGGGGCGTCCGCATCGGGATCGTTCCTTCCGCCGGTCACGAACCCCTTCCCCAGGGTTCGTGAACTTTTGGTCCTCCTGGACCACATACGTGACACTAGTTGCCTACAGCCCCATTGGGAACAGCTTTCACACAAGTAACTTTGTTTCACCCGTGTGTCGACTTGACAAACTACAAGCTTGTAATTCCGCGAAGGTGCAGGTCGGCGCACAAAAACGCCCTCCGGCCGGAGCCGGAGGGCGTTTTGTGACGCGTCAGGGGTTCAGCGGAGGGCGAACGAGGCGACCACCGGGAGGTGGTCCGACGCCGGCGTGACCGGTACGGCGGCCTTCACCGCGCGCAGGCCGGCGCTGTGCAGCTGGAAGTCGATCCTCTTGGTCGGGTTGCCTGCCTCGATCGTGTAGCCCGGCCCGACCCCGACCTCGGTCCAGGTGTCGTCGTACACGGCGGTCAGGGTCTTGATCTCCGGCGCTTCCGGCGTCGCGTTCAGGTCGCCGACGAGCAGCGTCGGGGTCTTCGACTTGCCGAGCAGCTCGACCACCTTCTGCGCCTGCTCCAGCCGCTCGGCGTTGTTGTTGCTGGTCAGGTGCGTGTTCGCGAACCGTAGGTCGGCCCCACGAACCTTGATCTTCGCGACCGCGAGACCACGCTGCTCGCCGGTCGGGTACCGCGGCAGCAGTGTGTTCTTGAAGTCCTTGATCGGGTACTTCGACAGGATCGCGGTCCCGTACTGGCGCCGCGGTTCGCCCGGGTTCACCGGCGGGAGGTCGAGGTTGGCGGCGTACGCGTAGTGCATCTTGAGCCGTGCGGCGAACCAGGCCGGCTGGTCCACCCAGTTGCTGCGCACGTCCCAGTGCCGGTCGACCTCCTGGAGCCCGATCACGTCGGCCCCGGACTGCTCGATCAGTACGGCGATCCGCTCGAGATCGAGGACCCCGTCGATCCCCGCGCCGTGATGGATGTTGTAGGTCATCACCGTCAGCGGCCGCTCCGGCCGCGCGGCGTCAGGATTGGCAGCGGCAACGGTCGGCACCGCGATCAGGAACCCCACCAGGACCGTTAGCAATTTACGCATGCGCTCATACTTCCGGAAAACCGGCGACACTCGCACAACGAGCGAGTGTCGCCGGTCTGAACGGTCAGTGCACCAGGCGACCAACGGCGCCCTTCGCGCCTGAAGCCCAGCAGCCGGCGTGGGAGCCGTGGCCGGCGCATTCGACGCTGTCGAAGCTGCCGTCGTAGAACTGCTTCCAGCTGCGCCCGCCGTCGAAGCTCACGTCGCTCCCGGACGGTCCGACCGCGACAACGGTCGACGGCGACCACGGCACGAAGTGCGAGCCGCTGCGGTATCCCTTCGGCGCCTTGTCCGCGGGCACGAGCTTCCAGGTCCGACCGCCGTCGTACGTGATCGAGGCCGCCTTCACCGCCTCGTCCGGCTTCTCGAAGTCACCGCCGACCGCGATGCCGAACAGCGGGTTCCGGAACGCGAGGCTGAAGATGCCGGCCGCCAGGCCACTGGCCATGGGCGAGTCCGAGACCCGCCAGTGCCGGCCGCCGTCGTTCGTCCGGAACACCCGCGGCCGATCGCCGCCACCGGTCGCGAACCATGCAGTACGGCCAGGTCCGGCGACCAGGCAGGTCCCGCTCGCCGCGAACGCGAACTCACCGGGCAGAGCGGCCGGCATCCCGGCGTTCGACTGCACCTTCCACGACTTGCCGCCGTCCGACGTCGCCGCGATCCGGAACTTCCCGTCGACCGGGTCGCTCATCGCCAGCCCGTGCTTGTCGTCGTTGAACGCAAAGCAGTCGTAGAACGCGTTCGGGTCGGTGTTCCGGAACGTCTCGGTCCAGGACTTGCCGCCGTCGGCGGTGCGGTAGACCCGGGAGTCCTCGCCGGTCCCGATCGACAACGCGACCGCGCGCTTCGCGTCGAACGCCTCCACATCGCGGAACTGCAGCGCCGACGCGCCGGCCGGGCTGACGTTCTGCCAGTGCCTCCCGCCGTCGACGGTTCGCAGTACCGTCCCTTCGGTCCCGCCCACCCAGGCGACGTCCTTGCTGACCGCCGCCAGCCCGCGGAACTGCGCCGTACTTCCGGTCGGCGTCAACTCCCAGCGGTACGACGGCCCGCCGTGCGCCTGGGCGGGGATGACCTGAGACATCAACAGCAAACCTCCTGCCGCCAAAGCGGCCACACGCAGGATTCTCATGCGCGGCAATCTAACCGCCGTTCATGTCAGCTTGAAGGACTGCGCGGCACTTCCGTTGCAGGTGAGTTGGACGAGTTGGGTGCTGTCGGCCGTGGAGCCGCCCGGGACCGTCAGGCACTTGGTGCTGAAGCGGCTGACGAAGTGGAAGTAGCCGCTGCCTTCGGACACGGCCTGCCATTGCTGGTTGTTGCCATTGCTGTACGTCCACAGCTGCAGGCCGGCGTTGTCCGCGGCGGACACCCCGGTCACATCGATCACCTTCGTGGCGTCGTTGCGGTTGTTGACCCGCGTGAACCCACCGGACGTCGGCTGGAACTGGAACTGCTGCGCCTGTGTGCCGTTGCAGGTGTACTGCTGGATGACCGTGCCGTTCGCGACACCGGCCGCGCGGGCGTCGACGCACTTCCCGTTGCCCTTGTTGGCGACCTGGTACCACGCGGTCGGCGACGGCTGGTCGACCGGCGGCGTCGTACCGCCACCACCGAGCCACTTGAGCGCGTCCATCATGAACTGGTTCTGCGCCGGGCTGTCGAAGGTCGACGAGAGCCGGGTGTTGGTGTCGTAGTTCATCGCGTTGTGGCCGAAGTTCGCGTAGATCATCTTGTAGTTCTTGTTGGTCCAGATGATCGGGTAGTAGCCGGAGTACCAGGTCTGGTTGGGATCGGTGCCGACCGGGAAGCTGGACGGGTCGATCGACGCCAGGATCTGGATGTCGGGGTTGTTCCGCAGGTCGTTCTGCCAGCTGTACCACTCGCTCACCGACGAGCGGAACGTCGCGCCGGTGTTGACCAGCGCGGGGTGCGAACGGTTCTCGGCCTTCAGCGTGACCGCGGTCGGTCCCCAGGTGTTCGAGACGAACCGGCCGGTGCCGAGCAGCGTGTTGTTGAACCACGGCCAGCCGCCGCTCGCGTCGTTGTACGCCGACACGTGGAAGCCGAAGAACGCGCCGCCGTTGTCCATGTAGTTCTTGAACCCGTTGCGCTGCGCATCGGTATGCGGCGAGTCGTCGAGGAACATGACGACCTGGTACTGCGATGCACTCAGGTTGTTGAGCTGGTCCCAGTTGTTGGTCGAGGTGTACGAGAACCCGTTCTGCGCACCGAACTGCGGGAAGCGTTGATTCGCTTCCTTCTCGAAGTCGATGTGCGCGGCGTCGTAGGTGCCGCTGTAGAACGCGAGCACGTTGAAGGTCGCCTCGACCTTGGCAACCGCGGTCGAGGTGAGCCCGCTGATCAGCAGCACCAGAGCGAGCAGGAATGCGGGCAGGCGAAATCGATCGGAAAGCATGGGGGCGGACCTTTCCGTCAGAACCTTATGAAATTTCAGGACTTAAATTAACTCCCGATCAAAGCCCTGTCCAGAGTTCATCGCCTGACTGCCCAGAACGCTGAGCAACTGCAGCTTCTCCGCGCTCTCGCTGCCCGGTTCCGCGGTGAACACGATCAGCGTCTGCTGCCCGTCCCGGTTGTCGATCAGCTCGCAGTACAGCTCGAGGTCGCCGACCGCCGGGTGCCGGAACCGCTTGGTCTGACTGTGCGCGACGACGACCTCGTGCGCATCCCAGATCTCGACGAACTCCGGACTCAGCTTCTGCAGGGCCTTCACCAGCGACGCGGCGTACGACTTGGGGCCGTCGATCGTGGCGGTCGTGCGCAGCATCGAGACGAGCAGCTTGCTGTGGGTGGTCAGCTCGGGCTCCGCGTAGAGCGCCCGGGTCTCCGGATGCACGAACCAGCGGTAGACCTCGCTGCGTTCCATGCCCTGGAAATTGGTCAGCTCACCGGCGAACGCAACGTGCGCCGGCGTCTGCGCGAGAACCTCGCCGCACCTGTTCAGCAGCATCGCGGGGGTGTCGTGCAGCCGGTCGAGGATTCGCAGCATGCCGGGGTCGACGTGGCAGGCCCGCGTCGTCCGCGGCGGCGTACCGTGGCCTGCCAGCAGGAACAGGTGGTCGCGCTCCTCGAGCGTCAGCCGGAGCGCGCGGGCGATCGCGCCGAGCATGTCGACCGACGGCTGCGGGCCGCGTCCGCCCTCGAGCCGGCTGTAGTAGTCGGCCGACATCGACGCCAGCGCGGCGACCTCCTCGCGGCGGAGACCGGGGGTACGGCGCCTGCGTCCGCGGGGCATGCCCACGTCTTCGGGTTGCAGGGCCTCCCGGCGTTTGCGCAGGAAGTCGGACAGCTCGGCGTACTCCATACGTCCAGTGTCCACGGCGTACGGGCGTTATCCACTGCTTGCGGAGCAGTGGCTGAGCGCGGCCTGGTTGCCATCGGCATCCGGTCGCAGGCTGGAGCCATGAAAACAACCGGGAACACGATCTTCATGACCGGCGGTACGTCGGGTATCGGCCTCGAGCTCGCCCGCAGGTTCCGCGACCTCGGCAACACCGTGATCATCAGCGGCCGCCGCAAGGACCTGCTCGACACGATCGCCGCCGAGGAGGGCATCGAGGGCATCTACCTCGACGTCGCCGATCCCGCCTCGATCACGGCCGCGTTCGAGCAGGTGACGAGCACCTACGACGTCAACGTGCTGGTCACGATGGCCGGCATCATGCAGATCGAGGACCTTCGCGATCCGGGTCACCTGCCGACCGCGGAGCAGACGATCGACATCAACCTGCTCGGCACGATCCGGGCGATCGCGACCTTCACGCCGTACCTGCTGCAGCAGACCGATCCGGTGATCCTGACCGTTTCCTCCGGTCTCGCCTCGGTGCCGCTGACGATCACGCCGACGTACAGCGCGACCAAGGCCGCGATCCACAGCTACACCCAGAGCCTGCGGATCCAGCTCGCCGACACCGGCATCCAGGTGATCGAGCTCGTCCCGCCGGCCGTGCAGACCACGCTGATGAACCAGGAGAACGACGAGCGCGCGATGCCCCTCGACGAGTACCTCGACGAGACGATGAGCATCCTCCAGCACCAGCCCGACACCGACGAGGTCCTGGTGGACCGGGTCCGCTTCCTCCGCCACGCCGAACGCGAGAACCGCTACGACGACGTGGTCGGCGTCCTGAACTCAGTCCACTAACGCCTGCTCGATCCGCTCGACCTTGGCGGTGAGCTGGCCGGTGTACCCGGGCCGGATGTCGGCCTTCAGAACCAGACTCACGCGCGGCGAGACGGCGGCGACCGCGTCGACGGCCTGTTTCACGACGGCCATCACCTCGTCCCACTCGCCCTCGATGTTCGTGAACATCGCGTTGGTCTCGTTGGGAAGACCGGAGGCGCGGACGACGCGGATGGCTTCGGCCACCGCCTCGCTCACACCTCCGGTCTCGTCACCGGCCGACGGGCTGATGCTGAATGCGACGATCATGCATCCAGGATGTCAGGCTCCTCAGCAGCGCGGCGCTCGGCTCCCGAAGTGGTGAGCAGGGCCTTCTCCTTGATGAAGAGGACCGCGACCAGCGCGAGGATCGCGAACGGCACCGACATCATGAACAGATCCGCGGTGGCGTCGCCGTACGCATTCTCGACGACCGTCCGCACCTGCTCCGGCAGGTCCTTGATGTTCGGTACTGCGCTACCGCCGCCGGACGACGCGCCGCCCGGGTTGAGTGTCTCGGTCACCTTGTTGGCCAGGATCGCGCCGAGCACGCTGACACCGATGGTGCCGCCCATGCTGCGGAAGAAGCTCACCGCCGATGTCGCCGCGCCCAACTCACGAGCAGGTACGTCGTTCTGCGCCGCAAGCACCAGGTTCTGCATGACCAGGCCGATGCCGACACCGAGCACGAGCATGAACGTCCACAGCATGTACTTCGACGTGTGCGCGTCGATCGTGCCGAACAGCGCCAGCCCGATCGGCAGCAGCACGCTGCCGATGACCAGGTAGATCTTCCACCGGCCGTACTTCGTGATCAGCCCACCCGCGATCGTCGACGCGACCATCATGCCGATGATCAGCGGCAGGCTCATCAGGCCGGCCTTGGTCGGTGAGTAACCCTGCGCGATCTGGAAGTACTGCGCGAGGAACACCGAACCGCCGAACATCGACACACCGACCAGCGCGCTGGCGATGATCGACAGCGTCACTGTGCGGTTGCGGAACAGGTCCATCGGGATGATCGGCTCGGGGTGCCGCCGCTCGACCAGCACCGCGGCGACCAGCACGACCAGCGCCGCCCCGACCAGCCCGAAGCTCCAGCCGGAGACCCAGTCGAACTTGTTGCCGGCGAACGAGGACCAGACCAGCAACGTACTCACGCCGCCCATGATCAGGACCGCGCCCCACCAGTCGATGTTCACTTCTCGCCGTACCGTCGGCAGCTTCAACGTCCGCTGCAGCAGGATGATCGCCGCGAGCACGAACGGGACGCCGACCAGGAAGCAGGCCCGCCAGCCGAGCGGCGAGTCGACCAGGAAGCCACCGAGCAACGGTCCGCCGACGGTCGCCGACGCGAAGATCGCGCCGAAGATGCCGGAGTACCGGCCGAGCTCACGCGGCGGGATGATCGCCGCCATCACGATCTGCACGAGCGCGGTCAAACCGCCGCCGCCCAGACCCTGCAGGACCCGGCTGCCGAGCAGCACTTCGATGTTCGGTGCGAAGCCCGCGACCAGCGAACCGACCACGAAGAAGCTCAGCGACAGCTGGACGAGCAGCTTGTTGTTGTAGAGGTCGGCCAGCTTGCCCCACAACGGCACCGTGGCCGTCATCGTCAGCAGCTCGAGCGTGACGACCCAGGTGTAGGAGGATTGGCTCGCGCCCAGGTCGTGGATGATCCGCGGCAACGCGGTCGACACGATCGTGCCGGCCAGGATGGCCACGAACAGCCCCATCATCAGACCGGACATGGCCTGCACGGTCTGCCGCGGGGTGAGTGCAACAGCGGCGGTGACCTCATCCGCCGCCGGTTCCGGCGTGGATGAAGACGTCGTCGTCATGAGATACCTCTCTGGTCGAAGGCAGGATCGATGCCTTGGGCAAGTAGTTGGAAGCCTTCGCGGACGAGCTCGAGGACCGGCCGGCCAGGCGCGGCCTTGTGCAGCTCCATCGCCACCCGGCAGGCGGCGCCGGCCGCGCTGACGATCAGCGCCGGGCGGGTGGAGCCGGCCGGTTCGCCCATCCGTTCCGCGAGGGCGGCGGTGAGTTGCCGCTCGTCGTCGATACTCGACAGCATCAGCTGGTACAGCAGGGTCGGGGAGCTCATGATCAGCTCACCCCGGCGGGACAGTTCGCCGTCGTTCTCCAGGTCGCGCAGGACGTCCTGGACGGCGTACCACATCGTGGTCAGCGGCGAATCCTCGGCGGGCGCGGTCCGCATCCGTTCCAGCGCCCGCTCGAGGTGCTCGGGATTGCGCCCGAGGATCGCGTGCTCCTTGTGCGGGAAGTAGTTGAAGAAGGTCCGCACCGAGACGTCTGCCGCCTCGGCGATCTCCTCGACCGTGACGTGGTCCGGCCCCTTCTCCAACGCCAGCCGCAATGCGGCGTCGGCCAGCGCGGCGCGTGTCTGCAGCTTCTTGCGCTCGCGCAACCCACCCTCAGCCCCCATGACAACGAGGGTAAGAAAAACTTGCAGTCAGTGCAAACTATTAATGCTGCAACTTTGCACAGCTGCAGATATCAGCCCTGACCGCGGACGAACTGAGGCAGCTGCAGGATGTTGTGCGGGTACGGGAGCGGGCGGTCGGCAGCCTCGGTCAGCCGGTCCATCTGCTCGTCGGTGAGGCTCCAGCCGGTCGCGCCGAGGTTGTCGGCGAGCTGCTCCGGAGTGCGGGCGCCGATGATCGGTGCGGTCAGCCCCGGCCGCTGCACGACCCAGCGCAGCGCGACCTGAGCCGGAGTACGCCGTACTTCGTCTGCCACCGCCCGCACCGCATCCAGGACGCGCCAGGTGCGGTCGTTGTCGTGGGCGTCCCAGTCGGCCTGGTTGCTGCGGCTGCCCTCGGGCGGACCGCCGGCGTCCTTGCTGTACTTCCCGGACAGCCAGCCGCCGGCCAGCGGACTCCAGGCGATCACCCCGGCGCCTTCGGCGAGACAGACCGGGATCAGGTCGAGCTCGGCGTCGCGGTCGAGCAGGTTGTAGAGCGGCTGCAGGCAGACGTACGGCTCCCAGCCGTGCCCGCGGGAGAGGTCGATCGCCTTCTGCAACTGCCAGCCGGTGAGGTTGCTCGCGCCGATGAAGCGGACCTTGCCGCTCGTGACCAGCGCGTCGAGGGTGCTGAGCGTCTCCTCGAGCGGGGTCGCGTCGTCGAAGACGTGAATCTGGTACAGGTCGATGAAGTCGGTCTGCAGCCTCCGGAGACTGTCCTCGACTCCGGCGAGGATGTGCTTCCGCCCGGCGCCGCGAACGGGCTGTCCGGGCCCGGCTTCGCCGTACACCTTGGTGGCGATCACCAGGTCGTCGCGGTTCTGCTTCTTCAGCCAGCTGCCGATGATCTCCTCGGAGGAGCCGGCGGAGTACGTGTCGGCGGTGTCGATCATCGTGCCGCCCGCGGCGACGTACTCGTCCATGATCCGGTGGGCGGTGGATTCGTCCGTCTCACTGCCGAACGTCATCGTGCCGAGGCACAGCTCGGTGACCTGCAGGCCGGTCCGGCCGAGGAAGCGCTTGTCCATGCCGGTCAACGTACCTGGCCCTGTCATCCGATAAAATCTATATATACAAGCCTCTGACGCAGACTTCCTGTGTTCGGAGGCTTTTGTGTATGCCGACACTTCTCTACAAGGCCGCGGGCGACATCCGCGGCGACGACATCCTCCCGC
Source organism: Kribbella sp. NPDC058693 (assembly GCF_042715335.1). Lineage (NCBI taxonomy): Bacteria > Bacillati > Actinomycetota > Actinomycetes > Propionibacteriales > Kribbellaceae > Kribbella > Kribbella sp. NPDC058693. The sequence continues at coordinate 120,173 of NZ_JBHXSQ010000003.1, read as the reverse complement.
TCAACCAACTCCGCGATCTCTATCCCGACCTGTACGAACGCCACGCCAAGAAGTACGCCGATCGCCCGCAGGCGCTGAGCCGTCCGATCCCGCTCCTCGACTGCACCTGGACCGATGTCGTCTTCCTGTCACCGGTCCACCCGGCGCCGATCTTCGACGCGCTTCGCGAGTCCGGCCGGATCGGCCCCGGCTCGCTCCCCTACTGGACCATCGACGCCGACCTGCTCGACCCGCGCCAGACCTGCATCCTGCTCAAACGGCACGACCCGCTGTTCCGTCCGCAACCGGCCGAGGACTACATCCCTTACAGCGCGGAGACCGTGGCCACTCTGTCCACGCCGTCAGCCAAGGCCCTTGACCGACTCCGCACTCTCAACGCCACGGAGCCCTTGCTCCCCTGGGCGGACATCCCGCATGTCCTGCATCGCGGGCCGATCCCGGTCAACCTGTTCCGCGACGCCCGCGGCCGAGCGGTGCGAACCTAGGCACCCAGGCAGGCACGGCCTGGCGGTACTCCTCGTACCGCCGGCCGTACTGCTCCTGCAGGATCGGCTCCTCGTAGCCCTTCACGAACGCGGCCATCACGGCCCACGCGATCACGCCGTACACAACGACTCGCCAGTCGAGGAAGACGAGCGCCTGGCCGAAGATCGCGGTGACGACGCCGACGTACATCGGGTTGCGGACGAAGCGATACTCGCCGCCGACCACCAACTCCTCGGTCGGCGCGACCGGCGCCGGCGTCCCGCGACCTTCCCGGACGAACCGCACGAACGCCCGCAGTACGACGAACGCCCCGATCGCCACCACGACGAATCCCGGCCAGAACCGCGGCGCCGCCCAGCCGCTCACCCACCACGGGATCACGCCGCCGACCATGCACGGTGCAGCGAAGAAGAACACCGTGCTGCCGAGCGCCGCCCTAATCACGACCGACTCTTTCGATCACACGCTCGGCCAACTCGCAGAACGTATCGAGCTCGGCCGGGCTCAGGTCGGCGAACCAGTCGTCGATCGCCGCGACATCGCCCGCGTCCCGCTGCCGCCAGTACGCCGAACTGTGGTTAGTTGCCGATAGCAACTTGCGACGCTTGTCGGCAGGATCCGGCTCGACCGCCAGCAACTCCTTGCGCTGCAGGGCCGCGACGATCTGCGCGACGTTCTGATGCGTGCTCCCCAGCGCGGCCGCGGCCTCCGCGAGCGACGGCTTCCCCATCGCCTTCACGGCCGTGATCAGCGCGGCCTGCTGCGTGGTCAACCCGTCCGCCCGCAGCCGCTCGTCCATCTCGTACCGCAGCTTCTGCGCCAGCACCAACGTCGTCCGGAAAGCCCGCACCGACGGCGCCAACTCCGAACCCGCCCCGATCCCGAACAGCTTCTTGCTCCTGGAGGACATAGGCAATATATTACCTATCAACATCGAAGGGGGCAACCGTGATCTGCTTACTGCCGCACTGCGCCTACCTGTCCGAGACCTCCCGGATGCTCGAGCTCCACCGGGCCCTCACCACCCTCGGCCTCGAGGTCCGGGTCGCCACCCACGGCGGTCCGCACGAGCGCCTGCTGACCGAGGCCGGGATCGAGTACGACGTCATCGGTCCGGGACTGTCCGCCACCCGCGCCGCCGCCTTCGTCGGTTCGGCCGTCGGCCTCGGCGATCCCCGGCAGAGCATGTACGACGACGCCGAGATCCGGAGGTACGTCGCGGCCGAGGCGGAGTACTTCCGCGCTCACGGGATCACGGTCGCTGTCACGGGATTCACGCTGACCACGTTGCTGTCGTCGCGGCTGACCGGCGTACGCGTGATCACCGAACACGCCGGAAGCTTCGTGCCGCCGATCTTCGAGCGTCGCCTGCTCCCGGCGCCGACCCACCCGGTCGCTCCGCGGTTGAAGCACGCACCGGACTGGCTGGCCCGGTTCCTGATCAACAGGTCGCCCAACCGGATCACGGCGTACTGCGGTGGCTTCAACCGCGTCGCGTCCGAGCTCGGCGTCGAGCAGATCCCAAGCCTGGCAGCGCTCCTGCTCGGCGATCTCTCGCTGGTGCCCGAGGTTCCGGAAGTGCTGGGGATCTCGGCCGCCGATCTGGCTGCATGGACTCCCGGCAAGGGCTATCGAGCCGGCGCACGACTCCGCGCGGTCGGACCACTGTTCGCCCAACTGGACCTCCCGATGCCGGCCAGGGTGCAGTCGTTCCTCGACCGCCCCGGCCCGACCGTCTACCTCGCCATGACGTCGACCCCGCCCGCGCAGGTCCGTACGGCGATCGCCGAGCTGAGCCGCCTCGACGTACGAATCCTCGTCGCCGGCACCATCCACGACCTCGGCGATCTGGCCACCGACAGCATCCTCGTCGAGGGCGTCCTCCCCAGCCATCTCGTCATGCCACAGGTCGACCTCGCCGTCACCACCGGCGGCCAGGGCAGCGTCCAGACCGCCATGGCCAGCGGTACTCCGCTCCTCGGCATCCCTCTGCACATCGAGCAGGACCTCAACATCGCCCTGGTCGAACGCCTCGGCGCCGCCCGCCGCGCCCGCCCCGGCACCCTCACCGAGCTGGCTACCCAGATGCTCGACACCGAGACCCATCACGAAGCCGCCGAACGAATCCAGAAGCTGTACGCCGCCGCCAACGGCCCGGCCGACTCCGCCGAAGCCATCGCCGAGCAGCTCTGACGGGACTCAGCGGGCGAGATACCGCCGTACGTCGTCAGCCACCTGCATTCGACTGTCGAGCTCGTATTTGCGCAGGATCGTGCTGAGGTGGGACTTCACCGTGTTCAGGCTGATGCCGAGCTCGGTGGCGAGCTGGTCGTTGTCGTAGCCCTCGACCAGCAGCAGCGCGACGCCCTGCTGCGCACGGGTGAGACTGGTGAAACGTCGCTCCGGACCTTCGTCGACGTCCAGCATCATCTCGATCAGCTCGGACTGCGTCTGCTCCGCGGTCAGGATCAACTCGGCCAAACGATCCCTGACCGCATCCGCCATCACTCCGGCGTCCAGCGCATCGCCCGCGATCGTGCGCAGTGAAGCGATCCGATTGGAGAGGTACTCCATGACGTGGTCGGAGGTGAGCACGTTCGGGGTGTCCTCGCCGGCCGGGAGCAGACGCAGTGCTTGACGGTCCTCGTCCTCACGGCCCAGCACCCGGGCGACCATCTCGGCCAGCCATTCGAACGCCCGTACCGCGTTGTCGTCGTAGCTGTCCGGCGCGTAGCTCTGCATCGACACCATGCCGACCAGCTCGCCGGTCTGGCGGAACAGTGGCACCGTGACCGCGTCGGCCGACTGCTTGCTGGTGTCGCCGCACGGCACACCCGCATTCAGCACGTCGCCGTTGTCGTACGCGAAGCGATAGGTCTGGCGATGCTTGAGCAACCAAGCCGTCTGGCCGTTCGGACCGTACGTGTGCGTGGCCGGATCGTCGAACTTGCCGCTGTCGTACCCGTACGGGAAGCGCACCCGGTTCGAGCCCTGCAGGAAGCCGATGTAGAAGGTGTCGACGCGGGCGAGCTTGCACGCAACGCCGCGGACGTAGTCGTACAGCCCGTGATGATCGGTCCGGTCCAGCGCCTGGATCTTGTGGAACGCCTCGCGCAGGATGATCGCGGTTTCCGCGTCGATCCGGAGCGAGCTCATGTCCTCCCCCTCCAACCGGCCGGAATCACCAGTATCCCCCAGCTTCCTCGGCCGGGGGCGCGGATCGCGGCGGCGCGGTCGTAACCTGCGCGTCTCGTTCGGTCATGCGGCTGAAACATGCGCTTCCTACTTTGAGAGTCCACGACAGCCGCGCGAGGCGGTGAGCCGATGTACGAGCACGTCGACCCGTTCATCGGGACCGGCGCCACCGATCTGCCGACGCCTCAGGGTCTGGCGGCAACCTGGTGGTGGCCAAAACCCCAGGTCGGCAACACCCACCCGGGTGCCATGCACCCCTTCGGGATGGTGTCGGCCTGCCCGTACTCCGGCGCCTACCCGACCGGATACGGGCAGTACGACTTCAACACCGAGGGCGTGCCCGACCTGTTGTACGACCGCCCGGTCGCCTCCGGCTTCACGCACTTCCAGCAATCCGGCACCGGCGCGATCCGCAAGTACTACAACTACTTCCGTGTCACGCCGATGCTCGGGCCGCTCGACGACCTGGGCACCACCTGGGACCTGCTTGAGGAGGTGGCCGAGCCCGGCTACTACGCGGCAACGCTGAGCTCGGGGGTGCACTGCGAGGTGACGGTCGGCCCCAAGTCGGCCGTCCACCGGTACACGTTCCCGGCGGATGACGCCGCCCGGATCGTCATCGACGCCTCGACCGGCGGCCTGGCCATCCCGCACAGCCGGACCGTGCCACTGAAGGCGCACCTGGCGATGCTCGAGCCTGGCGTGGCCCAGGGCGAGATCCACGTCGAGGGGGTGCCGCTCGCCGTACACCTCGAGGTCGACGCCCCCGGCTGGCGGCAGCTGCTGTGGTACGACCGGCGCCTGATGCCCGGCGGTACCCGCCTCGACTTCGACTACATCCGGCCGACCACACTGCGGCCGTTCGGGCTGATGTTCATGGGTCCCTCGCGGGCCGAGCAGACCGTCGAGGTGCGGCTGGGGTTCTCCCTGCGCGGGTGTGAGAAGGCCCGCGACAACCTGCACGCGGACGTCGGCCGTACCCAGGTCACGTTCGACGGGCGGCGCGATCAGACGGCAGCCACCTGGCGCGACCACCTCGGCAAGGTGGCGATCAAGGCCGAGTCCGACGACCAGGCAACGGTTTTCGGTACGGCGCTATACCACTCGCTGGTCAAGCCGTGCTTCGCCCCGGACGAGAGCCCGTCGTGGACGACCGAGGGTCCCTACGCGTTCGACATCTGCACGATGTGGGACATCTACCGCACCCAACTGCCGCTGATGAACACCTTGTTCCCACAGCGTTCCGTAGAGCTGGCCGGGGCGCTGCTGTCGATCTGCGAGCAGGAGGGCAATCTGCCGATCGGCTACCGGATGGCCAAGGGTGCCGACCGGTTCTCCCGGCAGGGCAGCGCCCTCGCCCACACCTTCTTCGCCGACCTGTGCCAGCTGGATCTTCCCGGTATCGATTGGGACTGGGCCATGGTGCACCTGGAGATGGACCTGCGCCGGACGTACGGCGAGGACTACCTGGTGCACGGTGTGGCGCATCCGATCAGCCACACGCTCGATCTGGCGTACGCCTACCACTGCACCGCGGCGATCGCCCGCAAGGTACGCGACCGGACGCTGGCGCAGCAGATGGGCGACCTCGCCCAGGGCTGGCAGGCGGCGTACGACCCGGACACCGGCCTACTGCGCGACTCGACGTTCTACGAGGGCGGCCGGTGGAACTACTCCTTCCGGCTGCTGCACGACATGCGCGCCCGGATCGCGCTCGCCGGCGGCGATGGGGCATTCGTGGGGCTGCTCGACCGCTTCTTCGGGTACGACGCCGGTCCGGTCACTCAGCCGGGTGTGGCGCCGAGCGTGGGTGAGATGAACACCGGGTACGGACTGAGCCGGTTCGAGGGATTGAACAACGAGCCTGACTACGAGGCGCCGTGGTCCTACCACTACGCCGGCCGCCCGGACCGGACCGCCGAGGTGGTGCATGCCGCGGTCGCCAACCAGTTCGGCACCGGCCGGGGCGGGCTGCCGGGGAACGACGACTCCGGCGGCCTGTCCGCCTGGTACGTGTGGGCGACGCTCGGGCTGTTCCCGGTGGCCGGGCAGAACCTGTTCCTGCTGAGCGCGCCGGCCGTGGCGGAGTCCACCAGCCGGCTGCCGGACGGCGAGCTGTCGATCACCACCACAGGATTCGAGCCGGTCGAGGCAGGCGGACCGGTCTCCTACGTCCAGTCCGTCGCGGTGGACGGCAAGACCCTCGAGCGCCCCTGGATCTCCGGCCGGGAACTACGGCACATCCGCAACCTGCACATCGAGCTCGGCCCTCAGCCGTCCCGCTGGGGCTCCCGGGTCCGGCCACCATCAACATCCGACCCGCTGCACACCACTGGAGGTGGGCATGAACATCGCTGACAACACACTCGTTTCGTCCACACCCAACCGGCGGCTGGTCATCGTGGTCCGCGCCGACCCGGTGATCTGCGGGCACTCCGGTGAGGCACGGTGCCTCGCGGAGGTGGCGCTCACCCGCGGGTTCGACGACGTACGGATCGTCACCTGGCCGCTGGATGCGCTGGAGGCGGCCGGGCTGCCGCTGAAACCACTCGATCGCGTGCTGCCGTACAGCCCCGGCATCACGGTGGAGCGGCCCTCGCCGGTTGGCGACTACCGGGTGCCGGACGGGCGCTACTTGTCCGGGCTGATCGGGCGGCTGATCGAGCTGTTCAGCGACGGAGTGCCGACGGTAGCGATGTCGCTGTACCTGAGCCCGCACACGATCGCCGTACAGGAGGCCGTCCAGGTGGCGCGCCTGATCGGGCCCGCACAGGTCGTCACAGTGGCTGAGGCGGTTGGCTCCGACATCACCAACGTGGTGCGCGACTGCGTGTCCAGCGGCAGGTTCGGGGCGGCCGCGCACATCCTGTCGGTCTACCTGGCGGCCGACCATTGCGTGGCGGTGTCGGAGTACACCAAGGACCTGATCGTGGCCTCGGCGGCGACCCTCGACGACATGCACGGTACGACGTTCGCGCAGCGGTGCCGTGAGCGGATCGCCATCTCCTACCCGGCCGTCGACTCCTGGACCTACCTGTCACTCACGGACGACAGGATCGCCGAAACCCTTACCCGCCGGGGCCTTTCGAGGGACGGGTACGTGCTGTTCCTGTCCCGGATCGCCTCGGCGAAGGGCATCGACGACCTGATCGACGCGTACGCCGGCTCACGGTCGGCCGACCGGATGCCGCTGGTCCTGGCCGGGCGCGGTCCGCACGAAGCTGCGGTAGTGGCGCGGGTGGCGGCCTTGGGCTTGGGCGAGCGGGTGCGGGTGCTGACCGACGTGGACGACGCGGAGAAGCCGGCGCTGATGGCGGGGAGCGCGGCGTTCGTGCTGCCGACCCGCGAGCAGCCGGAGTTCGTGGAGACGTTCGGGATCGCGCTGGTCGAGAAGGCCCTCGCCGGCGGCGGGCCGATCATCACCTGCGCGACGGGCGGCGTACCCGAGGCCGTCGGCGATACGGCTCTGCTGGTGCCGCAGCACGACCCGGCCACGCTGCGGACCGTGCTCGACGAGGTCGTGTGCGACTGGACCCACGAGCAGCGGGCGGCGGCCGAGCGGCGCGCACGGGCGTACGCGTTGCAGTTCGACCGGGTCGCGGTGTTCGACCGCCTCTTCGCCCGCGCCGCGGCGCCCGCCGTCGCCTGAGTTCGGGCTGCGGGGTGATCTCGTTCACTCCTGTGGATATACATAGCATTCCTATGTATATTTGTCAGTGTGATTGCTACGGATCTGACTCGGCTCGGCGAGGATGTCGTCGTCGCGTCGTCGCGACTGACCCGGATGGCGACCCGGGACGTGAACACGCTGCCGCATGCCGCGATGCGCGTGCTCGGCCGGCTGGACGAGCTGGGCCAGGCCCGGATCAGCGAGCTGGCCAAGGCCGACCGATGCTCCCAGCCGACGATGTCCAATCTCGTCCAACGCCTGGAGGAGCAGGGCTCGGTCCGTCGCGCGGCCGACCCGGCCGACTCCCGCGCCAGCCTGATCAGCCTCACCGATGCCGGCCTCGCCGAACTGAACAGCGCCCGGCGGCAGGCCGGGGTCGCCCTGGCCTCCCGGCTTCATCAACTCTCCGCGACGGACCTCACCACACTGCAGGCCGCGGTCGCCGTCATCCACAAACTCCTCACCCTCGAACCTCTGGAGGACACGCCCCGGTGAGCAACTCATCGTTCCTGAAGCAGCCCAAGTCCGTCTGGGCGGTCGCGTTCGCCTGCGTGATCGCATTCATGGGCATCGGCCTGGTGGACCCGATCCTCAAGCCGATCGCCGAGCAGTTGCACGCGAGCCCGTCCCAGGTCTCGCTGCTGTTCACCAGTTACATGGCGGTCATCGGTGTCGCGATGCTGATCACCGGCGCGGTCTCGAGCCGGATCGGCGCCAAGCGCACGCTGCTGATCGGCCTGGCGATCATCGTCGTCTTCAGCGCGCTGGCCGGCGCATCCAACAGCATCGGCATGATCGTCGCCTTCCGGGCCGGCTGGGGCCTCGGTAACGCGCTCTTCATCGCGACCGCCCTCGCCACGATCGTGAACTCGGCCGCCGGTTCGGTCGCCGAGGCGATCATCCTGTACGAGGCCGCCCTCGGCGTCGGCATCGCGGCCGGCCCGCTCGTCGGCGGTGAGCTCGGCACGATCTCCTGGCGCGGCCCGTTCTTCGGCGTCGCCGTACTGATGACGATCGCGCTCGCCGCGACCGCATTCCTGCTACCCGCCTCGCCACCGGAAGCCCGCCGTACGTCGATCCTCGAGCCGCTGAAGGCATTGCGGCACCGGTCGCTGGCGACTGTGGCTGTCACCGCGCTTCTCTACAACTTCGGCTTCTTCACGCTGCTCGCGTTCACCCCGTTCCCGCTGGCGATGTCGGCGCGGCAGATCGGCCTGATCTTCTTCGGCTGGGGTCTGTGTCTCGCATTCACCTCGGTCTTCGTGGCGCCGCGGCTGCAGCGCCGGTTCGGCACGCTGCCGGTCGCGATGACCGTGCTGCTGCTGTTCAGCGCGGACCTCGCGGTGATGGGCCTCTTCGCCCACCACAAGGCGGTCCTGGCGATCGGCGTGGTCGTGGCCGGGCTGTTCCTCGGCATCAACAACACTCTGATCACCGAGGCCGTCATGTCCGCCGCTCCGGTCGAGCGCGGCACCGCCTCCGCGGCCTACTCCTTCGTCCGCTTCTCCGGCGGCGCCGTCGCACCATGGCTGGCCGGCAAGCTCGGCGAGGAGTTCAACATCCAACTCCCGTTCTACGTAGGCGCAATCGCCGTCCTCCTGGCCGTCGGCGTCCTGGCCTCCGGCTGGAAGCCCCTCTCCCACCTACGAGTCCCCACCAACCACTCCGAGACCGAAGCCGAAGCCCTCACCGTCGCCGACGCCTGATGACCATACCAAACCGTATGGTATGGTCTGCGTGTGGTGACGCGGACTGAGTGGTTGGATGCTGGGCTCGATTTGTTGGCGACCGAGGGGGCGCCGGCGATCACGATCGAGCGGTTGACGGATCAGCTCGGGGTGACCAAGGGGTCGTATTACCACCACTTCGGGAGTGCCGCCGGGTTCAAGACGGCGCTCATGGAGTACTTCGAGGCGCAGTACACCACCCGGTTGATCGACGCCATCCAGCAGGAGAACGCCAAGCCGCGGGCGAAGTTGGAGCACTTGTTGCGGTTGGTGCTGGCGGATCCGGACAGTGCGGCGTTGGAGATTGCTGTGCGGGCGTGGTCTTTGCAGGATCCCGACGTGCGGGCGGCGCAGGAGCGGGTGGACGAGGCGCGTACGGCGTACCTGAAGGAGCTGTGTCGTGGGCTGGGGGCCGACGTTGATCCGGATCGGTTCGCGCAGTTGCTGTATCTGATTCTGATCGGGGCCGAGCAGGTGTTGCCGCCGATCGAGCGGGCGAATCTGCGCGAGATCTACGACCTCACTCTCCGCCTGATCGATTAGAGGGAGCGAACGATGCCGACCACACTGCACGAGCTCGACGACCTGATCCCGGTCCTGGACGAGATCGACGTGAAGACGGCGCGGGGCGACGTGACGCTGCGGGAGTTCATCGCGGGCGCGCTGAGCCACAGTCCGTTGTGGGTCAAGGGATTGTTCGCCATCCGGATCGCGGTCGCGACAGTACTGCGCCTCGAGACGGCAACCGTGCCGGACTCGCGGCGAATTCGCCCGGAGACTGTCAGCTTCACGCCGGGCGAGAAGGACGCGTTCTTCACGGTCGTGCGCGGCGACGAGGACCACTACCTGCTGCTGAAGATCTCGGACAACCACCTGATCGGGTACCTCGCGTTCTTCACCGACAACGAGCGCCCGGCGACGTTCAAGGTGGTCACCCTCGTGCAGTTCCTGCGGCCGGCGGGCCGGTTCTACTACAACCTGATCCGCCCGTTCCACCACGTCGTCCTGCTCAGTATGTGCCGAGCCGGCGAGACGTCGCGCGATAAGCAGTGAGCGCTGCCGCCGTACCGACAACCACCAGCGCCGACGCGAAGATCAGCCCGAGCAGCCGCCACGGAATCGCCAACGCAGCAAGGCCGTAAGGACCCGCCGCAATCCCGGCCAACGCGGCCGCGGCAACCAAAGCTCCAAGCAGTACGCCGACCACCACAACCGTCGCAGACTCGACCACAGCAATCGCAACAACCTGGACACGCGTCAATCCAGCCATCCGCGCCAGCGTGAATTCCCGCCGCCGATCAGCCGTCGACATCACGACCGCATTGACCACCGCGACGGCCGTGAAGATCCCCGCCAACCCCATCAGCGCAGCGAACAGACCCGAGTTGCTCCGCTGCTGCGCCTCACCGCGCGCCTCCGCCCACTCCTCCACGGTCTGACCGTCCATCGTCGCGCCGGGTGCAAGCTGGACCAACGTCTCGGTCCGCCCACCCGCCGGCAGCAGGCTCCGCGGGATGAAGAAGTTCTCGCTGACATCCAGCGTCTCCGGCATGATCGCGACGACCTTCACCGCGACCACTCTATTGCCTAGCGCAACCTTCAGAACTGATCCGAGCTTGTAACCCTCCACCGCCATCCCAGGCCCGATCGCGATCGTTCGCCCGGTCAGCCGATCCAGCGAACCCTTCCGAGGCCGCAGCTTGTGCGTCTGCTGGTACGCTGCCGCATCGATCCCGATCGCCTCGGAGTACACGGTGTTCCTCCCCCGCGTGACAACGATCGGTACGGCGGTCTGCGTCGACGCCGCCACGATCGCCGGCCCCGGCGCAACCGCATGATCAACGACAACGTCCGCCGTGATCAGCCGTTCCTGCTCCACCCCGACCGCCTTCGCCAGCGAGCCGAACGTCCCCCACAATCCGACGACCAGTCCGACGAGGACGATCAAGGGCGCCGCCGTCGCCGCACTTCGCCGTACCGCATGCAGCACGCCCGCCCGCGCGAGATCCGCGATCAAGTTGCCCCGGACAACGACCGCGGGGACCCGACCGACGAGCGGTACGACGACCGGACTCAGCTGGCTCAACGCGACCGACCCGCTGATCATCACGACCAGCCCGATCATCAACCCCGCAACGAGATCGCGCGCCGCCTGCGCCGCGATCACCAGCACGACCGTGCCGAACGCGGCCGACAGTCCCCAGAACCATCGCCAGCCAGTCATCACCCGCCGTGCGGCCGATCCCTCCACGACCGCGTCCAGCGCGTTGATCCGCGACGCCCGCCAGGCCGCCGCGAGTACGCCGGTCAGCGCCGTACTGACGCCGATGATCATCGCCGCCCACACCGCACCCTGATCCCACGGCGCCTCGAACCAGCTCGGCAACATCCCCAGCTGCACGAGCAGCCACGACTGAGCCCACGTCGCCAGCACTCCGAGCGGCAGACCGACCACGCTGCCCACAAGACCAAGCAGTCCGGCCTCAGTGACCACCATCAAACACAGATAGCCCCGCTGCGCACCCACCAGTCGCAGCAGCCCGAACTCCCGCCGCCGCTGCACCGTCATGAACCCGAACGTCGTACTGACGATGAACACGCTCAGGAACACGGCCAGCATCACCGACATCCCCAGCAGCGTCGCGGCCCCGACGTACCCCTCCCGCACCTGGGCCCGCTGGTACGCCGACAGTCCTGCCGGCAACACGGGCCGATCCGTCGCAGCCAGCATCTGCAGACCGGACTGCACCAGCCCAACCCCTAGCGCGACAGCAACCACCGCACCGGCGAACAGCTGCCACCTGGTCCGCAGCGCCCCGACAGACAACCTCAGCATGCCCCCAGCCAACCTGGCCGGCCTGCACCACCGCTCTGGCTCCAGCGACCGACCACAGGTAGCCCGTGCGCTACCTCAGCACCTGCACCAGCGCAGCGACGTCCTGCTGGTCGACCTCCCGCGCACCGATCAGCGCCTGCATCAGCAGCCCGTCCAGTGCCGCGACGAGTAGCCGCGCCTTCTGCGGATCCGCAGTGAACGTCCGTGCGATCTCGGTCAACGGCTCCAACCACGCTTGAGCCGCCTCGCGGAGCTCCGGCCGGCGCGCGGCATACAGATAGAGCTCGTAGAGCGCCAGCGTCCGGCCACGCCGCCGTACGACGCTGTGCTCGATCAACCGCGCCAGTTCGTCGGCCGGGCGCGCGCCCAGCTCGCTGCCTCGACCGTGCAGCTCGACGGCGAGATCGTCCGCGGCCGAGCGGAGTGCGGCGACCAGGAGATCGTCCAGCGTCGGGAAGTGGTACGTGATCGAAGCGACCGAGACATCGGCCACGGCAGCTACCGAACGATGGCTCACACCTGCGACTCCGTCGCGTTCGATGACGGTCAGGGTCGCGCCCAGCAGCTCGTTCCGCCGCTGCTCACCGCGCAGCCGTCGGCCGTCCACAACCCTCCTGACCTGCACGAACAGCAAACTATCAGGACGTCTGTACGGATTGTTTTTGGTGCCCGGAATCGCGAGATCGACCGGTTTTCCCGTCTTAGGCTCGGATTTCGTGGCCAACGATTTCAGTACTGCGATGCGGCGCGCGTTGAAGCGCGCGGACGACGGCAAGACCCTCGACCCGGCGGAGGCGGAGGTGCTGCTCGGCGCGAGCGGCGACGCGCTGACCGCACTGATGGCGACCGCGGCCCGCGTCCGCGACCAGGGCCTGGCCGACGCCGGCCGGCCCGGCATCGTCACGTACTCGAAGAAGGTCTTCATCCCGCTGACCCGGCTGTGCCGGGACCGCTGCCACTACTGCACGTTTGCGACGACGCCGGGCCGCGTGCACGCGCCGTACCTGTCGCCGGACGAGGTGCTGGAGATCGCGCGGCAGGGAGCGGCACTGGGCTGCAAGGAGGCGCTGTTCACGCTGGGCGATGCGCCCGAGGACCGTTGGGACGCGGCACGGCAGTGGCTGGAGGAGGCCGGGTACGACAGCACGCTGGACTACGTGCGGGCGATGGCGATCCGGGTCCTCGAGGAGACCGGGCTGCTGCCCCACCTGAACCCGGGCGTGATGTCGTGGCAGGACCTGCAGCGGTTGAAGCCGGTCGCGCCGAGCATGGGGATGATGCTGGAGACCACCTCGCGGCGGCTGTTCGAGGAGAAGGGACAGCCGCACTTCGGGTCGCCGGACAAGGACCCGGCGATCCGGCTGCGGGTGCTGGAGGATGCGGGTCGGTCGAACGTGCCGTTCACGACCGGACTGCTGATCGGGATCGGCGAGACGCTGCCCGAGCGGGCGGACTCGATCTTCGCGCTGCGCAAGGTTGCACGGCAGTACAACGGGATCCAGGAGGTCATCATCCAGGGGTTCCGGGTGAAGCCGGACACGGCGATGCGCAACGACGCCGACGTACCGCTGGACGAGTGGCTGGCCGCGATCGCGGTCACGCGGATCGTGCTCGGGCCGCGGGTCCGGGTGCAGGCGCCGCCGAACCTGGTTGACCTGGCCGAGTGCCGTGCGCTGCTCGACGCCGGCGTGGATGACTTCGGCGGGGTGTCGCCGCTGACTCCGGACCACGTGAACCCGGAGCGCCCGTGGCCCCAGATCGACGACCTGGCGAAGGTGACGGCCGACGCGGGCTTCGTACTGCGTGAGCGGCTCACCGCGCACCCAGAGTACCTGCGTGAGCCGTGGTTGGACCCGCGGCTGATCTCGCACGTCGAGGCACTGGTCGACCCGGCCACCGGCCTGGCCAACGAGGACGCCAAGCCGAACGGCCTGCCCTGGCAGGAGCCGGACGGTGGCTGGGACAGCGTCGGCCGCACCGACCTCCACACCGCAATCGACACCGAGGGCCGCCGCACTGAAACCCGCTCGGACTTCGACGCCGCGTACGGCGACTGGGATGTACTGCGCGAGGACGTCGCCGCCCGACGAGCCGCAGAGGCAGCGGCCGCTGAAGCAGCCGCGGCAGGCGCGGCGGGCGCGGCAGGCGTGGCAGGCGTGGGCGGCGTGGGCGGGACATCGGCCGGCGGGCCGACCGCTCCCGGCACCAGCTCCCCCGAGCGGATCTCGGCCGAGGTGAAAGCCGCCTTGGCCGCCGCCGAGCGTGACCCGGCCGGGCTCTCCGACGCCCAGGCGCTGACGTTGATGACCGTGACCGGGCCTGCGCTCGACGAGCTTGCGCACATCGCCGACAACTTGCGTAAGGCAACGGTTGGCGACGACGTCACCTACGTGGTGAACCGGAACATCAACTTCACCAACGTCTGCTACACCGGCTGCCGGTTCTGCGCGTTCGCCCAGCGCCGTACCGACGCCGACGCCTACTCCCTCTCGATGGACGAGGTCGGCCAGCGCGCCGAGGAGGCCTGGGTCATCGGCGCGACCGAGGTCTGCATGCAGGGCGGTATCCACCCCGACCTCCCCGGTACGGCGTACGCCGACCTCGTGCGCGCGGTCAAGGATCGCGTGCCGGAGATGCACGTCCACGCGTACTCCCCGATGGAGATCGTGAACGGCTCGGTCCGCACCGGTCTGTCGATCGAGGAGTTCCTGATCTCGGTGAAGGAGGCCGGCCTGGACAGCATCCCCGGTACCGCCGCCGAGATCCTCGACGACGACGTGCGCTGGATCCTCACCAAGGGAAAGTTGCCCACGGCAAGCTGGATCGAGGTGATCAGTACGGCGCACAAGGTCGGCCTGCCGTCCAGCTCGACGATGATGTACGGCCACGTCGACGCACCGCACCACTGGGTCCAGCACCTGCGCACGATCGCCGCCGTCCAGGATCAAACGGGTGGGTTCACCGAGTTCGTGCTGCTGCCGTTCATCCACCAGAACTCGCCGATCTACCTGGCCGGGGTCGCGCGCCCGGGTCCGACGTACGACGAGAACCGCGCGGTGCACGCGATGGCGCGGATCATGCTGCACGGGCGGATCGACAACATCCAGTGCTCGTGGGTGAAGCTCGGCGTCGACGGGTGCGTCGCCGTACTGAACGGCGGCGTCAACGACATCGGCGGCACGCTGATGGAGGAGACCATCAGCCGGATGGCCGGCTCCAAGCACGGCAGCCGCAAGTCGATCGCCGAACTCACCGCGATGGCGACCGCTGCCGGACGACCGGCCCGGCAGCGCACCACGACGTACGGCGAGGTCCCGGCCCGCCCTTCGCTGGAACTCGCCTGATCACGTCACCGGGTCGAGGTCGACGGCGCGTGAACGCCGCTTGGCCCCGACCCGGTGACCAACGGTGACGAGGACGAAGCCTGCGGCGTAGATCCCCGCGGTGACGCCGAGGTAGCCGAGCGGCAGGGTCTCCGGGTCGGTCGGGAAGGCCTGGTGGCTGTCGCCGACCCACGCCCTCAGCAGGTAGAGCGTCTGGAACGTGAAGCAGTAGGCGAAGATCGCGATGTACGCGACGTACGCGGACAGGCGGTTCCGCAGGAAGAATCCGAGCGGAAAGGCGAACAGAACGGTGGCGATGGCAATCATCGGAGTCCCCTCCTCGAGTAGCTGACTCCTTCACGGTCGCCTTCTCGGTGGGTGTACCGCATCGGTGCTGTCGCCGGATCTTGCCTGTGGACAGCCGCTACGTGCTGGCACTGGTGCGCGGGCGGCCGTCCGCGGTCATCATGTGGATGTGCCCCGGCGTCGGCGTTCGGTCGCTGCCGCGACGGTCCTGTTCGTCGCGGCCGCCGTCGTACGCGCGGTGCTCGCCTACGGCCCGTGGTCGATCGGGCAGCCGGCCGACTGGCCGATCACGACCGCGCTGCTGCTCCCTGCCTTGCTGCTGGGTTGGCTGGTCGTCGTACGTGCTCCGGCGAGTCCGATCGGCCCGGCTTTGGCGCTGACCGCGACCGTCCCCGCGCTCGTCTTCACCGTCGAGGACTGGGGCTCGTCGGCGCGGACCTCGAGTCCGTGGCCGGGGGCATCCGTTGTCGACAAGGTCGCGGTCGGCGCCTGGCCGTGGCTCTTCCTCGGGTTTGTCACGTTGGTCCTGCTGTTCCCCGATGGCCTGCTCCCCGGTCGGCTGTGGCGATGGATCTGGGCGGCGATGCCGGTTTCGGCGGCGCTGGTGAACTTCGTCGTCTCCCGCGAAGACGCCGCGCAGACCGACACCACGGCGGCGCGTGCTGTCCTGATCGTCATCGCCTTTGCGGCATTCCTGGCCACGTTGCTCTCGGCCGCGTCCAGCCTCGTTGTGCGTTATCGACACGGCGACCAGCTCACCCGGCAGCGGCTGCGCTGGCTGATGGCTGCGGCCGTCGCCGTACCGATCCTGCTGGGTCTGAGCTGGTTGGCGACCGCACTGGGCGCGCCCGGCAGCTTGGCGTACACCTGGTTTCTGATCGCGATGCTGGTGCTGGTCCCGGGCGCGATCACGGTCGCGATCCTGCGGCACGACCTGTTCGACATCGATCGGCTGCTCGGCGCGACCGTGAGCTGGCTCGTCACGACGCTGATCTCGGCGGGCGTGTTCGCGGCGGTGGTCCTCGCGGCCGGCGGGTTCTTCCCCGACCGGGTCGGCGTCACGACCGCCGCGTTTGTGACCGCGCTGGTCCTGCTTCCGGTTTACCACTGGATCCATCGCACGGTCGGCCGGTTGGTCGACCCGGATCGCACGGTCGCGCTGGCGCGGATCCGCGACTTCGTACGGCGAGTGCGCGACGGCGAGGCCGAGCCGGAACAGATCGAGGCCGTACTGCGCTCCGCCCTCGACGACCCCGGCCTGCAGGTCCTGCTGCGACGACCCGGCTCCGAGCTCGAACCGCCCGCCGGCGCGATCCCGTTGCAGACCGGCGATTCCGTGGTCGGTGCCCTGGTCCTCGGTACGACGTCTGCGCGTCGAGTACGGCGTGCTCGGGAAGCAGTCGTCGAAGCGCGCCTGCCGATCGAGGTGAGTCGACTGCAGCTCGAGCTCCGGGAGGCGCTGGCTGAGGTTCGGACCAGTCGGGCTCGACTGATGGACGAGGTGAACGCCGAGCGGCATCGGCTGGAGCGCGACCTGCACGACGGCGCCCAGCAGCAGTTGATCGCGATCGGGATGCGGCTGCGGTCCGTGCAGTACCAGCTCGAGCCCGGTATACCGGCGTACCGCGAGCTCGATGAGGTGGTCGAGACGCTGGAGGAGACCGTCGCGGAGCTGCGGCGGATCGCGCACGGGGTGCGGCCGAGTCGGCTCGATGACGGTCTCGCGGTGGCGCTGCGACACCTGGTCGCGGACAGCACGCTGCCGGTCGACCTCGTCGTACCCGAGCTGGAGGTCGGCGAGGGCGCCGCCACAACCGTCTACTTCACTGTCGGTGAGGCGATCGCCAACGCGCTCAAGCACGCGCGGGCGACCCGGATCTCGATCTCGGTCGGGCTGACGGATCAGGTACTGCGCGCGGTGGTGCGCGACGACGGTGTGGGCGGGGCGAAGGAAGGGTTCGGGCTGACGTCATTGCGAGACCGAGTCGCCTCGGTCGGCGGGGAGTTCACGGTGGACAGTCCGCCCGGCGCCGGGACCTCGATCACGGTGGAGATCCCATGCGCATCGTGATCGGCGAGGATTCCGCCTTGTTTCGTGAGGGTTTGAGCCGCCTGCTCACCGAGAACGGCCACGACGTGGTCGGTACGGCGGACGCCGCGGACGAACTGGTCGACGTGGTGCGCGCGGTCGATCCCGATCTGACCATCATCGACGTACGGATGCCGCCGACGATGACCGACGACGGCGCGCGGGCGGCCGTGATCCTTCGGGCGGAGTCGCCGGCACGGCCGATCCTCATGCTGTCGCAGCACATCGAGACGCGTCATGTGGTCGGGCTGGTCGGCACCGGCGGGTTCGGTTATCTGCTGAAGGATCGAGTACTCCGCGTCGGGGACTTCCTCGACGCGATGCGCCGGGTCGTGGACGGCGGCTCCGCGCTCGACCCTGCGATTGTCGCCGCGCTGGTGACGCCGACGCGTATCGACGATCCGGTGGCCGCGTTGTCGGCGCGAGAGCGTGAGGTGCTCGCGCTGGTGGCGGAAGGGCGCTCCAACAGTGCGATCGCCGCGCACCTCGTGCTCGCCGAGCGGACGGTCGAGAGCCATATGCGCAGCATCTTCCAGAAGCTCCGCATCGACGAGGCGCCGGACACCCACCGCCGCGTGCTCGCCGTCCTCACCCAGCTGCGTCAGTGAATGTCTTGACGAGTGGTTAGTTGTTGCAGAAGGCAACATCTGCACGGAAAGTGAGGGAAGTTTCACTGAGCGTTGCCTACTTCAAAGGCAATGCAAATGTTTGAACCGGATGATTCCCGGTAGTAGCGGCCCCGTGACAACGTTCTCTTGTCGGCGACGGACGGGTCGCCGGCACCGGGTCCAGGTGGTTCCCGACGAACTCCCGTCCGCGACCGGACTGTACCTCCCCTGCCGGCCTCGGAATGAGCTTCGGGCCCACCCTCCTTCGGGCCACTTGCCCTCTCGGGGCAACAGCAGGACGCCGGCCGTGCCGGTCGGGCGTTGGTCGCCAGTGTGGTGGCGACCAACGTCCGGCACGGTCGGCGTTTTTTTGTGGAGACTTCCTCGCCGTACTGGTGCTGCTGGGGACCAGTACAGCGGGGAAGTTCCATTTCCGGATGCTTCTAGTAGGGGTAGGTGTCGTCGCGCCGGGTCGGGTCCAGGTCCCACAGGGAGAACTCGACCACCTTGTGCGATTCCTCGCCGCCGCCCGGGATCAGCCCGAACGACTCGTACTCCTTCGAGCCCAGCCCGTCCAGGTAGCAGAGCAGCTCGAACGCCGACTGCGCATCCTCGATGTCGTCGATCACTTCGTCGTTCTGCGCCTCGTCCGCGCGGCTCCGCACGTACTGCACGAAGGCCTCCGGGTCGGTCACCACGTAGTCGTAGCGCGCCTGGTAGCTCAGTCGGACACCGTCCTCGGGCAGCAGCGGCTCCCCGAGCTCCTCGAGGTCGTCCAGACCACCGCCCTCGACGATCTCCCGGTAGTCCGCCGGGTCGTCGAAGTCGTCCGGCCCCAGGGGCAGGTCGTCCAGCTCGTCGGGGTCGTACGAGTCGATCCCGAGGAAGATGTCGCCCCAGCCTCGTTCGTGGACAGCGTCCGCGAGCGCCCGGGCCTGGACCCGGACGTTCTCGATCGCGCCGGTGGCCCGCAGGTCGTGCAGGTCCAGAGCATCGGCTTGCTCAAGCAGTACCCGGGCGAGTTCGCGGGCGGCTTCGGCAGCCGACGCGGGTTCGATCGACTCACTCATGCTGCGACGGTACAACCATCGGCACCTCCACTGCTGAGCCCGGTACTCCGAACGCGTCGACGAGCTCCACCGCCGCGGGCCGGACGGCCGCGCACAACTCGTTCACCAGCGCGGTGATCGCCTTCGAACGCCCCGCCGACAGCCGCCCGTGCTCGAGGTACCACGCGCGCTCTGCCTCGATCGTTGCCAGCGCATGCAGGTCGTACAGGTCATGCAGCCGCGGCCGGAGCTCCTCCGGCGCATCCTGCACCGCCGCCTGGAACGCCTCCAGGACGACGCGGTCGACATGCGCCCGCCCTGCCGCGATCACGTGGTCCTGGCACCGGTTGAACACGTCGAACGGCTCATCACCCGCATCGATCCCGGCCTTCAAGCGCCGCGCCACCCCGGACAACATGTGCTCCTCGCGGAACCGCAACAGACCCGAGTGGTACGCATCGTCCCGCAACCCCGCATCCGGATCCGCCGCATCACTCCGATTCGGTACGACGTCCCGCAGCCGCTCGATCACCGGTCGCAGCGCAGCCTTCTCGACCGCGATCTCCACCGCCTGCGCCGCGACGAACCGCGCCGTACTGAGCGGGTCGAGCTTGCCGAAGGACTCCCGGTAGTCCGTCAGCAAACCCTTCGCCACGAGCTGCAGCAGGACCGTGTTGTCGCCTTCGAAGGTGGTGAACACATCTGTGTCCGCCTTCAACGTGGCCAGCCGATTCTCCGCCAGGTATCCGGCGCCGCCACATGCCTCGCGACACATCTGGATCGTCTCGGTCGCATGCCACGTCCCGAGCGCCTTCGTCCCGGCCGCCTGCGCCTCCAGCGCCCGCCGGTCGTGCTCGTCGCGATCGTCGTTGAACACCCGCGCGAACTGCTCGACCAGCTCGGCCTGCGCGAAGTGCAACGCATACGTCCGGGCGAGCAACGGCAACAATCGCCGCTGGTGCATCCGGTAGTCGAGCAGGACCGTCTCCTCTGCACTCCCCGGAGCGCCGAACTGACGCCGCTGATCGCCGTACCTGATCGCGATCGTCAGTGCCACCTTGCTCGCGTTGATCGCTGCGCCGCCGACGGACACGCGTCCCTGCACGAGCGTCCCGAGCATCGTGAAGAATCGCCGGTCCGGGTTCTCGATCGCGCTCGTGTAGTTGCCGTCGGCATCAACCTGGGCATAGCGGTCCAGCAGGGCATCGCGCGGCACCCGGACCTGGTCGAACACGATCCGCCCGTTGTCGACGCCGTTCAGCCCGAGCTTGGGCCCGCAGTCCGACAGCGTCACGCCCGGCAGCGCCGTACCGTCCTCGTCCCGGATCGGCACCAGCAGGCAGTGCACGCCATGTCTCTCACCACCAACGACAAGCTGCGCGAACACCGCCGCCATCCGCCCATGCCGCGCCGCGTTACCGATGTAATCCTTCCGCGCCTCCTCCGTCGGTGTGTGGACGACGAACTCTCCCGTCGCTTCGTCGTACGTCGCCGTCGTGCCGAGCGCCTGCACGTTCGACCCGTGGCCGGTCTCCGTCATCGCGAAGCAACCGAGCAACCGCCCGCTGACCGCATCCGCCAGGTAGCGCTCGTGGTGCTTCTCCGTCCCGAGATGCAGGATCGCGCCGGCGAACAGCCCGAACTGCACGCCCGCCTTCACCATCAGCGAAAGGTCACCGAACGCAAGCGTCTCGAACCCCGCGATGAACCCGCCGAGATCACCCTCACCGCCGTACTCCTTCGGATACCCACGCGCAGGCAGCCCGTCCACAGCCGACTCCAGCAACAACTCGAGCACCTTGTCGCGATACTCGTCCCGCGGCAACCGCACCGCCAGATCCGCCAATTCCGCGTGCGCGGCCAACCGCCCCCGCACAACGTCCCGCGCCGCCTTGTGCGGCCCGTCCAAGTAGTCCCGCATCCCCGATGTCATCCCCAAACGATAGGTCGGGAACCTCCGGAGTCGAGGAAAGGCGAACCGCGTCGCACCGTTCGTGAAACTGTCCATGGCGTGCGGTTACCTGATCACCGTGTCGCGCTATCGCATGTATCCGACGCCGGCGCAGGCAGCCGGCCTGCTGCTTCACTGCGCTCATGCTCGATACATCTGGAACCTGGCAAACGAGCAATGGTCGATGTGGCGGCGAGATCTGGGGCCGACGCCGAGATTCGTGGAACAGACTCGGCAACTGGCCGAAGCGCGCGGAGCTTTCGACTGGCTGCGCGCAGGTTCGTCGACCGTTCAGCAGCAGGCGTTGCGCGACTTCGACCAGGCGTGCCGGAACTACTTCGCCGGCACCCATGGCCGACCCACCTGGCGGACGGCCGGGCGCCACGAAGGGTTTCGCATCGTCGGGCCGCAGGCCGGCCGCGTCGAACAGCTGAGCGGAAAGTCCGCACGCGTTCTGATCCCAAAGGTCGGCTGGGTCCACTTCCGGCTCAGCCGGTCGCTTCCGAGGGCCAAGTCATACCGGATCAATCGTGACCGAGCGGGACGTTGGCACATTGCGTTCGCCGCCGTTCCACCCACGATCCCACCGCCGAATACAGGCGCCATCGTCGGAGTGGACCGAGGCGTGACCGTGTCCGCGGCGCTGTCAACCGGAGAACTCCTGAACTGTCCCAGGCTTTCGACATCCGAGAGCCGCCACCTGACGCACCTCCAGCGACGGCTTGCCCGAGCCGAACCGGGCTCGAACCGCAGGAGACGTGTACGAACAGCGATTGCGAAGCTGCACGCCCGGGCCACGGACCGGCGGAAAGACTGGGTCGAGAAGCTCTCGACCCAGCTCGCGCGCCGTTTCGATGTCATCCGCGTCGAGGATCTCAAAGTCGCGCAACTGACGCGGCGGCCACGTCCGAAACCAGATCCGCTGAGGCGCGGGGTCTTCTTGCCGAACAAGCGCCGAGCCAAGGCAGGTCTGAACCGAGAGATCCTGGCCAGCGCCTGGGGACTGCTGGTCCGGCGCCTCGAGGACAAAGCCGGCGGTCGAGTCGAGAAGGTCAACCCCGCCTACACCAGCCAAACGTGTTCCCGCTGCGGCCACTGCACACCCGAGAACCGCGAGAGCCAAGCGTTTCGGTGCATGTCGTGCGGCCACCGCGATCACGCCGACATCAATGCAGCTGTCAACATCGCCGCCGGACGGGCGGTCATGCACGTCGAGAGAGCGAAGGACTGCTCTCTGCGAAGCGTGAACCATCGCTCGGCTCCCTGACGTAGCCCGGCGAACATCCTCGACGCCCGCGGCGAGGAGGACGTCAATGTGGATAATCTGGCATCAATCCGCAGGTGCGGCAGTATGCTGTGTACCGTGCCGAACTTGCGGGTAAGTGAGGCAGCCGCGCTTCTGGGGGTCAGTGACGACACGGTTCGTCGCTGGATCGATCAGGGGCGGTTGCCGTCGAAGCAGGAGAACGGCCGGATGGCCGTTGACGGGCAAGCGCTCGCCGCGTTCGCCCAGAAGATGGCCGACTCCCCGGAGCCCGGCCACACCACCGCCGCCTCGGCGCGCAACCGGATGCGCGGGATCGTCACCCGCGTGCTGAAGGACGGCGTGATGGCCCAGGTCGAGATGCAGGCCGGGCCGTTCCGCGTCGTGTCGCTGATGAGTCGTGAGGCCGCGGACGAGCTCGGGCTGGAGCCTGGCGTGGTGGCCGTCGCGTCGATCAAGTCCACCCATGTCGTCGTAGAGATACCGGAGGCCTGATGTTCCGTCGTACCGCGCTCGCCGCCCTCGCCACAGTCGCCGCGCTCACCATGGCCGGCTGCGGCGACGACAGCCCGGCCGCGTCGTCCTCGCCTTCGAGCAGCTCCAGCAGCTCCAGCAGCACGCCGGCCGTGTCCGGCACCATCAACGTGTTCGCGGCGGCCTCGCTGACCGGGACGTTCACCCAGCTGGGCAAGGACTTCGAGGCCGCGAACCCGGGCACGAAGGTGACCTTCAACTTCGCCGGCAGCTCCGCGCTCGCCAAGCAGATCAACGAGGGTGCGCCCGCGGACGTGTTCGCCTCGGCGGCGCCGAAGAACATGGACGACGTGAAGGACAAGGGCACCGCGACGAACTTCGTCAGCAACACGCTCGAGATCGCCGTACCGAAGGGGAACCCGGGCAAGATCACCGGACTCAAGGACTTCGGCGACAAGAACAAGAAGATCGCACTGTGCGCCGTCCAGGTCCCCTGTGGCGCGGCGGCCGACAAGGTGTTCAAGGCAACGGGTATCACCCCGCAGCCGGACAGCCTCGAGCAGGACGTGAAGGCCGCGCTGACCAAGGTCGGGCTCGGTGAGGTCGACGCCGCGCTGGTCTACAAGACCGACGTACTGTCCGCCAAGGACAAGGTCGAGGGCATCGAGTTCCCGGAAGCGAGCAAGGCCGTCAACGAGTACCCGATCGCCACGCTGACCAAGGCTCCGAACGCGGCCGGCGCCCAGGCGTTCGTCGACTACGTTCTGTCCGACAAGGGCAAGGCAGTCCTGAGCGCAGCGGGCTTCTCCGCACCGTGAGTCGTCGTGGCAGGAGTACGAGCGGGCGTCTGCCCCTCGTGCTCCTGCTGCCCGCTCTGATCGGGCTCGCGTTCCTGCTGATCCCGCTCGTCGGCCTGCTCGCCAAGGCGCCCTGGTCGACGCTGCCGGCCAAGCTGCACAGTGCGGACGTCTGGCAGGCGCTGAGGTTGTCGCTGGTGTGCGCTACGTCTGCCACTGCGGTCTGTCTGGTGCTGGGCGTTCCGTTGGCGTGGTTGCTGGCGCGGGGTGGACTGCCGGGGCGTAGCGTGATCCGGGCGTTCGTGACGGTGCCTCTGGTGCTGCCGCCGGTGGTTGGTGGGGTTGCGTTGCTGCTGGTCCTTGGGCGGCGCGGTCTGGTCGGCCAGTACCTCGACTCGTGGTTCGGGATCTCCTTGCCGTTCACAACTGCCGGCGTGATCGTGGCGGAGGCCTTTGTGGCTATGCCGTTCCTGGTGATCTCTGTGGAGGGCGCGCTGCGTGCGGCCGACCCGCGGTACGAGGAGGCGGCCGCCACTCTCGGTGCGGGTCGCTGGACGACGTTCCGGCGAGTGACGCTTCCGTCGATCGCTCCTGGGATCGTGGCGGGGACCGTGCTGTGCTGGGCGCGCGCACTGGGTGAGTTCGGCGCCACCATCACGTTTGCAGGCAACTTCCCTGGCCGTACGACGACTATGCCGCTGGCCGTCTATCTGGCGTTGGAGACCGATCCGGATGTGGCCGTCGTACTGAGTCTGGTGCTGCTGTTGGTCTCCGTCGTCGTACTGGCGTCTCTGCGCGAGCGCTGGATCAGTGGGCTGCAATGACTCTGTACGCCGACCTGCAGGTGACGCGTGGTGCGTTCGCGTTGTCGCTGGACCTCACTGTCGAGCCGGGCGAGGTGGTCGCACTCCTCGGCCCTAACGGTGCCGGCAAGACCACTGCGCTCCGTGCGATCGCCGGACTGCTCGCGCTGGACGGCGGACGTATCGCGCTGGACTCCTCGGTCTGGGACGAGCCGCCGCGCACCTTCCGCTCACCCGACCGGCGGCCGATCGGCGTGGTCTTCCAGGACTACCTCCTCTTCAACCACCTCAGCTGCCTGGAGAACGTTGCGTTCGGCCTCCGAGCCCGTGGAGTGGAGAAACAGACCGCCCGCTCAGAGGCCGCCCGCTGGCTGGAGACCGTCGGGCTGTCGGAGTACGCCCGTACCCGCCCTCGCGCCCTGTCCGGCGGCCAAGCCCAACGCGTAGCCCTGGCCCGCGCACTGGCCACCGACCCCGAGCTACTCCTCCTTGACGAACCACTGGCCGCCCTGGACGCCAGCACCACCCTCCACGTCCGAGCCGAACTAGGCCAACACCTCCACCGCTTCGAGGGCCGCACCCTGCTCGTCACACATGACCCTCTCGACGCCATGGTCCTGGCCGACCGCCTGGTCATCATCGAGAACGGCCAGGTAGTCCAGGAAGGCAAACCCACCGAGGTAGCCCACCGCCCCCGCACCAACTACGTAGCCCAACTAGTAGGCCTAAACCTCTACCGAGGCACCGCCACCAACACCACCGTCACCCTGCCCGAAGGCGGCACCATAACCCTCGCCGAACCAGCCACAGGTCCGGTTCACGTCGCCTTCCCACCGACCGCAGTCAGCCTGTACCCGAGCGCGCCAGGCGGCAGCCCCCGCAACACCTGGCCCGCAGTCGTCACCGGCATAGAACAACACGCCCACACCGTCCGGGTCCGCCTGAACGCCTCCCCCACCGGCCCAGCCGACCTCCTCGCCGACATAACCCCGGCAGCCGTAGCCGACCTCCACCTAACCCCCGGCCAAACCCTCCAAGCCACCCTGAAGGCCACCGAGGTCCACACCTATCCGGTGTAGTCCCACGAGGGAGGTCCGAGGAGGTTACGGGCCGTGATGGGGTTGTCGTGGATTGACATGTTGTTACGGGGGGATTTGCGCTCAGGATGCGCAGTACGGTAACGAAGAGTGTTTAGTTACTCACTCGTAGTGTGTGGGTTCTTCACACGAGAGTGATGACATCGTGCACTACGCCGAGCCCTACGGCGGCGCCCAAGATGTGGCGGGGCGCCACGAAAGGGGGTCGGACAGTCATGCATGAGAGTTACGAGTTCTACTGCCTTGCGGATCGGCGGTTCTACGAGACGCCGGCCAATCGTGGTGCTCAGCATCCGGATTTTGCTGTCGCCAACAGAGCGGTTCCGGACGGATGGCGGCATGTGCCGGGTGAGCAGTGGATGCACTACGCCCCCGAGGGCCTTCGTTTGCCCAAGCAGGGCTGGAAGATCCACGTGTCGGCGCGGTTGCAGGATGTGCAGCGGACGCTCGAGGCGGTGTGGGAGTACTGCGTCCCGCGCGGCATCGCGTTCAAATTCTTGCGCAACGAAGCCGTCCTGGTGATGGTCAACTCGAAGGCTGCTCCCCGCGGGTCGAGCGGCAAGCTGGTGACGATCTACCCGACCGACGACGCGCAGCTCGAGCTCGTGCTCAAGGAGCTCAACGAGATCCTCGCCGGCGTCGAGGGCCCTTATATCCTGAGCGATCTGCGCTACGCGCAAGGTCCGCTCTTCGTCCGGTACGGCGCTTTCGTCAGCCGGCACTGCCTGTCTCCGACCGGCGAGCGCGTTCTCGCCATCGGAGATGCCCAGGGCAACCTTGTCCCGGACCACCGCGGCCCGACCTTCGTCACACCGCCATGGATCCCGCTGCCGGACTTCCTCCAGCCGCACCTCGACGCGCGCAACGCGGTCACGACCAACGACCTCGCGTACTCGGTCGACGGCGTCATCCAGTTCTCCAACGGCGGCGGCGTGTACGTCGGCCACCACAACGAGACCGGCGCCCTCGTCGTACTCAAGGAAGGTCGTCCGCACGCCGGTCTCGACATGGCCGGACGGGACGCGGTCGCGCGGATCGCCCACGAGCGCGACATCCTCGAGCAGCTCGACGGCCTCGACGCCGTACCGAAGACCCACGATTACCTGCAGCTCGGCGAGCATCACTTCCTCGTGCAGGAGCACATCGACTCGGTGTCCCTGCAACGCGAGCTGGTACGGCGGTATCCGCTGACCCACCCGGATGCGACCGAGGCGGACAAGGCGGAGTACGCCGAATGGGCGACCGCGATGATCGCCAAGGTCGCGGAGGCCGTCGGTCAGCTGCACGAGCGCGGTGTCGTGTTCTGCGACCTGCACCCGGACAACCTGCTGCTCGACGCCGGCGGCAAGCTGACCCTGATCGACTTCGAGGTCGCGACCAAGGTCGAGGACCAGGCCCGTTCGACGCTGGCCCATCCCGGGTACGCCGCTCCGCAGGACCGGCAAGGCGTCGACGTCGACCGGTACGCACTGGCCTGCATCGCGCTCGGCGTTTACGCGCCGCAGGCAACGATCCTGCTCAATCTCCATCCCGGCAAGGCGTTCCAGCTCGCCGACATGGTCGCCGACACCTTCCCGGTACCGCGCGCCACGCTCGACGACGCCGTCAAGACCATCGTCGGCCCGGGCAAGACGCACGACCCGGCGATGGTCGACCTGGCGCTGCCCGGCGAGGCCGAGTGGACCGACGTACGCGACGCGCTCACCAAAGCCATCGTCGCCAGCGCGACGCCCGAGCGCACCGACCGGCTGTTCCCCGGTGACATCGCGCAGTTCCGCGACGGCGGCGGCATCGACCTCGCGACCGGCGCGGCCGGCGTGCTCTACGCGCTGAGCAAGACCGGCGCCCGATTCCCGCAGTACGACGAATGGCTGCGCAAGCGCGCCATCGACACAGCGACCGGACCGGGCCTCTACGACGGTCTGCATGGTGTCGCCCATGTCCTCGACGACCTCGGCTATCGGCAGGACGCGCTCGACCTGGTCGACCGTACGCTCGCCGACGACTGGAGCTCCCGCGAGCTCGGCCTGCACTCCGGCCTGGCCGGCATCGGTCTCAACCTCCTGTACTTCGACACCGAGCCGACGCTCCGCGCCAAGGCCGTCCGTGTGCTCGATCTGGTTGCCGATCGGCTGCAGGTCGACGTACCGGAGATCAGCGGCGGGCAGCACGCGCGGGCCGGGCTG
Organism: Kribbella sp. NPDC058693; assembly: GCF_042715335.1. Lineage (NCBI taxonomy): Bacteria > Bacillati > Actinomycetota > Actinomycetes > Propionibacteriales > Kribbellaceae > Kribbella > Kribbella sp. NPDC058693. Next base: position 92,312 of record NZ_JBHXSQ010000003.1, on the reverse strand, counting down.
ATGTACGGATCGTCCGGGCCGGCGCTGTTGTTCCTCAACGCGTTCGAGCAGCTCGGCGACACCGGTCTGCTGGACCTCGCCGAGATCGCGATCCGGCAGGACCTCAAGCGGACCGTGCTGACCGAGGACGGGATGCGCCAGGTCAACCAGGGCTGGCGGACGCTGCCGTACCTCGAAGAAGGCTCGGCCGGCGTCGCGCTCGTCCTCGAGCGGTACCTGCGCCACCGTCCGTCCGAAGAGCTCGCGGCCACGCTCAGCGAGCTGAAGCGAGTGACGCACTGCGATTACTACGTCCAGCCCGGCCTGTTCATGGGTCGCGCCGGCCTGCTCCTCACCGCCGCAGCACTCGGCGAGGACCAGGCGACGGTCGACGACCTCGTGCACGGTCTCGGCTGGCACGCGATGCCGTTCGAAGGCGGCCTCGCGTACCCGGGCAACCAGCTGCTCCGTCTCTCGATGGACCTGGCGACCGGATCGGCCGGCGTACTGCTGGCCCTGGGTGCGGCGCTGCACGACGCGCCGGTCGCCCTCCCGTTCCTCGGACCTCCCCAGTGGTCCGAGTCCATGTCCCGACGATCTACACCGAAGGAGGTGTAAACACATGGCACTTCTCGACCTTCAGGGTCTGGAGACCCCGGGCTACGGCCACGGCGGCCACCACCACGGCGGCTCCACGCTGACCGTGCTGGGCTGCGCTTCGCAGACCCCGAGCAACCTGAGCCTGCTGCTCTGCCACTGATACGGCACCTGTTATGCCAGGTAGTGAGGCCCTGGGTGGGCGGCACGTCCACCCAGGGCCGACCTGCATTCAGGACCCCGGATCGACCCGGTGACCGACTCGCCTCGGTCGCCGGGCGGCTTCTTGTAGCTCGGCGAGCCGGTGCTCGTTGTGTTGGTGGGGGACGGAAGGAGAGTGAGGTGATCGATTCCGTGCAGACTTATCCATGCGCCGAGCGCCTGTCGCTCGTGGAGCAGGTGCACGGTTGTACCGTCGCGGACCCGTACCGCTGGCTCGAGGACTCCTCGACCGCGGAGACCGAACGGTGGTCGCGGGACCAGGACGACCTGTGGCTGACGTACGCCGGCACGCTGACCAGCCGGTTCCGCTGGAAGAACCGGGTCCGGCAGCTGTCCGATGTCGGCAGCGTGTCCACACCCGTCTGGCGCGGTGGCCGCCGCTTCACGCTGCGCCGCGAAGCGGGCGGGCATCCCATCCTCTTCGTCGACGAGACTCCGCTGCTCGATCCGAAGCGGCTCGACCCGACCGGACTCACCACGCTCGACGCCTGGCAGCCGTCACCGGACGGCACCAAGCTCGCGTTCCAGCTCTCCCGCGGCGGCGACGAACGCTCGACGCTCAACGCGCTCGACACAGCCACCGGTGAGCTGATCGACGGCCCGCTCGACGGCTGCCGCTACTCCCCCGTCGCCTGGCTCCCTGACGGCAGCGCCTTCTACTACGTGCGCTTCCGTCAGGTACGACGCCATCGCCTCGGCGACCCCGACGACACCACGATCCTGGACCGCGAGGCGTCGTACGGGCTCGAGCTCAGCGCCGACGGCCGCTGGCTGACGATCTGTACGACGAACGACCTGTGGTTCGGGGATCTGACGACCGACGAGCCGCCCACGCATCTCCCGCAAGACACCACCACGATCATGTCGGTCGGCCCCGACAACCGCCTGTACGTCGTCACCGCGAGCGGGATCGGCATCGGCGACCCGGCCGAGCCGACGGTCTGGCGCGAGTACATCCAGCCGGATGGACCGCTGACCGGGCTCGCGATCCTCGACCATGTCGTACTGGTCGCCACGGCCAGCCAGATCACCGTGCACGACCGCGAGACCGGCGCCCGCCAGAGCGCGATCAACCTGCCCGGCTTCGGCTCCGTCGGATCGCTGACCAGCGACGGCAATCGAGCCTGGTTCACCTACACCGACAGCGTGACGCCGCCGACCGTCTACTGCTACGACGCGACCACGGGCCGCACGACCGGCACAGCGAGCGGTGGCCAGCGAGCTGAAACGCAGAGGCTGAGCTACAAGTCGCCCGAGGGCACAGACCTCGAGCTGCACGTGATCGGCAACCAAGGCGGACCGACGATCCTCTACGGGTACGGCGGCTTCGGGCAGACGCTGACGCCGACGTACTCCGCCTTCGCGCTCGCCTGGGTCGAGGCCGGCGGCGCCTTCGTCACCGCAACCATCCGCGGCGACGCGCCACACCGCGAGTCAACGAAGCAGCAGACGATCGACGACTTCATCGCCGCCGCCGAGTACCTGATCGCCGAAGGCTGGACGACCGCCGACCAGCTCGCGATCTGCGGTGAGTCCAACGGCGGTCTGCTCGTCGCGGCCGCCGTCACCCAACGGCCCGAGCTGTTCGCCGCTGCGGTCTCCTCGGCGCCGCTGACCGACATGATCCGCTACGAGCTCTCGGGTCTCGGCGAGCGCTGGACAGCGGAGTACGGCTCCGCCAAGGACCCGGACGAGTTCAAGGTCCTGGCGAGCTACTCGCCGTACCACCGCGTCGCCGACGGAGTGAAGTATCCGGCCGTGCTGCTGACGGCGTTCGGAAACGACACTCGCGTGGATCCATTGCACGCAAGGAAGATGTGCGCGGCCCTTCAGCACGCGACCGCGAGCCAACGACCCGTGCTGCTGAGATTCGAGCCGGACGCAGGCCACGTCACCGGTGGCATCAACCTCGCCGCGGACATGCTCGCCTTCCTCGCCGACCAGACAGGCCTGGACCGATGATCACCTTCGGCGAGGTGGCGAAACGTGGTCGCGGCTGGCTGCCATTGATCGGCCTCAACGCGCTGATCGGCAGCGGCGTGACGCTTGCGCTGCCGACCATCCTCGGCCGTTCGGTCGACGCGATCGTGGCCGGCCACGGCTATACCCGCTGGCTGATCATTGCGGCCGCGCTGATCGGGCTGGGGATCGCGGCCAGCATCGTCGACGCGTTCGCCGGCGCGGCCTGTGTCGCCGAGACCACAGCCTGGCTGCGCCATCGTCTGGTTCGGCACGTCGTCCGCGGCGGCCCCGCCGGTACGCGCGACTTCGAGACCGGCGACCTTGTCACCCGCGTCTCGGCCAACGCCACCGACGCCGGCCAGGCCGGACCGGCCGCGGTGACTGCCATCGCCGCGATCGCGCCGCCACTCGGCAGTCTCGTGCTCCTCGCGATCATCGACCCGTGGCTTGCAGCGGCCTTCTTCGGCGGCGTACTGCTGGTGATCCTCGTCCTGTGGACGTTCGCCAAGCGGACCGCGGACGTCAGCCTCAACTATCAAGAGACTCAGGGCCGCATCGCCGCTCTGCTGTCCGAGTCGCTCACCGGCATCCGCACGATCACCGCCGCCGGTACGACGGAACGCGAGGAACGCCGCATCCTCGGCCTCCTCCCCGAGCTCCACCGCAACGGCGTCGTCACCTGGCGGATCCTTGCCCGCTCCGGCGCACAGGCCGCAGTCGTCGGCCCGCTCGTACTCGTCGCCGTCCTCGCGGTCGGCGGTCTGCAACTCGTCGCCGGCCACATCACCGCCGGCGAGCTGTTCGCGGCCTCGCAGTACGCCGTGCTCGGCGCCGGCCTCGGCAACCTGACCGGCGTCCTCGGCGAGCTCGCCCGCGCGAAGGCCGGGGTCAGCCGGTCCGCCGAGGTGATCGCGATCGAGACCGTCGCCCACGGCACGCTGCCGGTCCCGGCCGGGCCGGGGCAGCTGAGCTTCGACGGCGTCAGCGTGATCGCCGACGGGAATGTCCTGCTGGACAACGTGAATCTCGACCTCCCAGGCGGTCTCACCGTCGCGGTCGTCGGCCCGAGCGGTGCCGGCAAGTCCGTCCTCGCGGCGGTCGCGGCACGGCTGCGGGACCCGTCGACGGGGCAGGTGTCGCTGGACGGCGTACCGCTGCAGGCCATCAGCCGGCATGAATTGCGGAGCGCGGTCGGCTGCGCCTTCGAGCGTCCTCAGCTGGTCGGACGGACGGTGGGCGAGGCGATCGATCCGCACGCGGTCAGCCCGATCCGCGCCCTGGCCGCCGCGCGGGCCACCCACGCCCACGACTTCGTCAGCCGCCTGCCCAACGGGTACCTCACTTCGTTGCGCAAGGCACCGATGTCCGGCGGCGAACGCCAGCGTCTCGGCCTCGCCCGCGCCTGGTCCGCTCGGCGCCTCCTGGTGCTCGACGACGCCACGTCGAGCCTCGACACGGCCACCGAGCGCCAGATCACCCGGACCCTGACCGAAGACCGGCACCACCGCACCCGCCTGATCGTCACCCACCGTCCCGCGACCGCGGCGCGCGCCGACCTGGTCATCTGGCTCGACCACGGCCAGATCCGCGCCATCGCCCCGCACGCCGACCTCTGGCACGACACCTCCTACCGAGCTGTCTTCGGATGAAGCGGGAGCTGTCGTACGGCGCTGCCGCGCTGCGGAAACGAGCCACGGTCAAGCTGATCGCGTGGTCGGTTCCGGAGATCCTGCCGACGGCGGTGTACGGCATCGCGGTCGCGCGGGCGACGGACAGCTTCCTCGCCGGTCACGCGTGGCAAGGGATCGCGTGGCTCGGTGGTTTGGTCGCAACAGCGGGCCTGGGCGCCGCCGGGGCGCGACAGGTCTATGGGCGACTCGGCGAGCTGGTCGAGCCCCTCCGCGACGATCTGGTACGACGGGTTGTCGGCGGCGCGCTCCGCTCCGGGGACGATGCCGCCGTCTCGCGACTGAACCGGCAGGTGGAGATCGTCCGCGACACGTTCGCGGGACTGGTCCTGGTACTGCGAAGTTTCGCAGTCACGCTGTTCGGCGTGCTGACCGGGCTGTTGTCGCTCGCTCCGCTGGTCGCGGCGTTCGTCGTACCGCCGTTCCTCGTCGGGTTCGCGTTGTCGCTTGCGGTGTTGGGGATGGCGGCCGATCGGGTCCGCGCCTCGTTGACGGCTGACGAGGAGCTCGCAGCGTCGGCCGGCATGGTGTTCGGCGGCGTACGCGATGTGACCGCTGCCGGGACCGAGGAGTACGCCGAATGGTTGGTCGGCCAACCGATCGAGGCGCATGCGGCAGCCGAGCGCGCGTTGGCGAAGGTCGCGGCCCTGCGGACGTTGTGCTTCGCGGTCGGCGGATGGTTGCCGCTGCTCATCCTGCTTGCGACCGGGCCGTGGCTGGTCGGGCGCGGTGTCAGCACCGGCACGTTGCTCGGTGGGCTCACGTACGTGCTGATCGGCCTGCAGCCTGCACTGAACACAGTCATGAACGCGCTCGGCGACAGCGGTCTGCGGTACGTCATCACACTCGGCCGGATCCTCGACACGTCCGCTCCAGTGGAGCAGCCGCGGTCGGTCGACGCGCTCAGGGGATATCAGGTCCGGCTGCAAAGCCTCACGTTCGCGTACGGCCCGAAGGCCGAACCTGTCCTCGACAAGCTCGAGCTGACGATCCCCGAGGGCGAGCACCTCGCAGTGGTCGGGCCGAGCGGTATCGGGAAGTCGACGCTGGCCGGCCTCGTCTGCGGCATGCTCACCCCGACGACCGGCCGGCTACTCCTCGGCGGTGCACCACCGACAGAGGTCACCACCGAACAACTCGCGAAGACCCGGGTGCTGATCCCGCAGGAAGCGTACGTCTTCAGCGGAAACGTGCACGACAACCTCACCTACTTGTTGCCCGAAGCAACGGCCGAGCAGGTCACCCAAGCCGTCGAGGCCGTCGGCGCCACCCAACTGATCGGCCGACTCTCGGAGATCAAACCCGGCGAGCTGTCCGCCGGCGAGAAGCAGCTGATCGCGCTCGTCCGTGCGTACTTGTCACCCGCTCCGCTCGTCGTACTCGACGAAGCGACCTGCTTCCTCGATCCGGAGGCCGAGCGGCAAGCCGAAGAGGCGTTTGCCCAACGCAACGGGACACTGATCGTCATCGCCCACCGGATCAGCTCCGCCCTGCGCGCCCGCCGCATCCTCGTCCTCGACGGCAACAAGGCCGCGCTGGGCACTCACGCCAGCCTGATGCGCACATCCCGTCTCTACCGCGACCTCCACGGCAGCTGGACCCCGAGCGCTCAGATCCAGCCCGCGTCCTGAGCCTTCCGGATCGCCTCGATCCGGCTTCGAGAACCAGTCTTGGCGAGGATCCGCGACAGGTAGTTCCGCACGGTCCCCGCGCTCAAGCTGAGCGTGCGCGCCACCTCCTGTGCGGTCGCTCCCGTAGTGACCTGACGCAGTACTTCGCACTCGCGATCGGTGAGCGGATTGTCGCCCGCCTTCAACGCAGCCACAGCGAGACGTACGTCGACGACCGGCAGGCCCTTCGCCACGTCGCGCACGGCCTGCACCAACTGGTCGGTCGTCGCGTCGGTCGCAATCAACCCGATCCGTGGCGCCTGCTTGACCAGCGCCAGGCTGGTGGCCGCGATCGCCTCGTGGTCGATCAGCACCAGCACGCCGCGACCGGCGAGTTTGCGGCAGAGCTCCTCGATCCGGATCCGGCCGGGCAACTGTGGATCGAGCAGGAACACGTCCGGGCGCCGACCGGCCACCTGGAGGACGTCCTCCGAGCGGTCCAGCTCGGCCACCACGTCCAGGTCGTTCTCTCTTGCCAGCACCGCGGCCAGTGCACCACGCACCAACGTGCCGCGATGGCCGAGAGCCACTCGGATCACGCCTACAGCCCCCATCACATCCGTCGCCTCATCCGCCGGCCCCACGCCCCCAACCCGAAAACCAACTGCCGGGACGGCGGGGCCCGTGCTTCGATCAACGAGTGAACTCGCCCGATGACACGCACGAATCAACGGTTTGTCCCGGCTGCCGCGCCGTACTTCCATCGTCGCAGTGGCCCGAGACCCCGAAGTACAACGCCTCGCCCGAGTGCGCCGAGGTCGCGGGTGAGCTGCTCGGCTTCGAGGTCGAGAACGCCGCCCGGCTCGGGTACCTGCACCAGCTCCGGATCGACGCGTACGGCGGACAGCACGTCAACCCGGACGCCCCGCGGATCGGGCCGGTGTTCGCGCTGAACGGCCTCTACATGTTCTTGGAGCGGGGCTCGGGCAACCTCGAGGTACGGACGGCGCACGGCATCATGGCGAACTCGTACGACGACTGGCCGCGGCTCGTCCCGCCGGACCGGGTCGGCGAGCTGACGGCGTACGACGTACTGACCGCCGGCGGGGTGGACGAGGTTGAGTCGGCCCTGCTCAAGTGGGCTCGCCAGGTCTGGGAGTCCTGGCCTGACGACATCCGCGAAACGATCCGGGAACTGACCGTGGAACTGGTCCCGGAACGCTATTTCCAGCGCTGATAAACCGATCGGTTCCGCGATAGCGGCGATGGGCGTGTCGAGCCGGAAACCGTTCTGTTGTTGGGGTTTCGGTACGTCAGAGGGTGGAAAAAGTTCGGGGCAGATCCGGATCTGCACTTGCGTTTCGGGGAAACCTCCCCGAGGATGACTCAGGTCGCGTCGTTACCGTGGCGTGATCATTCGGACGCTGTCCTGTGACCTGCTGTGGAATGTGTCCGGATTGCCCCTCCCCCTGCACGAGGGCCTGGTGTGCCCCACCATGCCCGAGCTCACAAGGAGCGCTTTCTGATGTCCAAGGCCCGACATGCGCGCGCCCGGCGAAGTACTCGCCGGGTGGCTCGAACCCTCTCCATCGCCGGTCTGGGAGCCGGTATCACCGCCGCCGGCGCCGGCGCGGCGTTCGCGACCGATTACCAGGTCAAAGCCGGCGACACGCTCTCCGAGATCGCCCAGGCCAACGGTGCCGACTGGCACGAGCTGGCCCGGATCAACAACTTGAAGGACCCGAACCTCATCCTGATCGGGCAGACCCTGACCCTGGACGGCGCGAAGAAGTCCACCTCGGCGCCGCGGGTCGTGAAGAAGTCCGAGACCCGGAAGTCCGAGTCGAAGAAGTCGACGACCAAGAAGGCCGACCGCGACGTCCGCTCGAGCCGGTCCGAGGACCGCCCGAAGGCGAGCAGCGGCAAGGCGAACCTGAGCGGCGCCTGGGCCAAGGTCGCCAACTGCGAGTCCAGTGGCAACCCCCGCGCCGTGAATCCTGCCGGCTACTACGGGTTGTTCCAGTTCGACCTGCAGACCTGGCGCAGCGTCGGCGGCTCCGGCAACCCGGCGAAGGCCTCCGCGGCCGAGCAGCTGATGCGCGCGAAGAAGCTCTACGCGCAGCGCGGCGCCTCCCCGTGGCCCGTCTGCGGCAAGTACCTCCGCTGACCCTGCAACTGACCCGGCACTGCCGCTGGGTGGGTGACGGTAGACCGTCCTCCCGCCACCTACCCGGCACACCCCCTGGACCGCTTCCCGCTCATCGTGGCGGGTAGGCGCAAACTCATCCGTGATCGCGATGAGCGGGAAGCACCAGAATCGTCAGTTGCGGGTGATGACCAGCATCTCGTTGGCGCCGACCTGGAACTCGTAGGGCACCTTGCGGATCTGGGTCGTCACGCCCTCGAGGGAGTTGAGCACCTCGGGCAGCCAGGGGATCGGATCGCCGGCTCCCTGTTGTACCAGCGGGAAGATCCGGACCTCGGAGTTGCTGACCCGGATCAGCTCGCGCAGCGCGGCCTCATGCCACTCGCGGTCGTACTTGTCCGACCAGGTGAAGAGCAGGTGCGAGCACAGCACCAGCTCGAAGCGGCGGTCGCCGAAGGGCAGGTCCGGCAGGCCGGCGGCGACGTACCGCTCCGGCGCCGCCATCACGTCCTGCAGGAACCGGTCGGCGGCCTCGATCCGGTACTGGTCCTTCCGTTCCGGGGATCCGTACCAGCGCCAGACGAAACTCCCCTGGTGCTCGTCGACGATTCCCGACGTCGCCGGCAGGCTCTTCCGGACGCTGTCGACGAGTTCGGGTGTCTCCAGCTCGTACGCCGGGTCGGCGGCGATCGCGTCGACGCCGCGCTCGGCGGCCTCCGCGGTGAAGCTCGCGCCGCCGGCGCAGCAGTCGAGAATGGAGTCCGGGAGTTCCTTCAGGTCGAACATCGCTTCGTACTCGGCGTACGAGCGCGAGGTCACCAGCACGGGTCTACCTTTCGACGGTTGTCTTCCGACGCAACCGGCGATCGAGAGTGGTTGCCCCGGCCGCCAGAGCCAGGAACAGTACCGCCACCAGCAGACAGTTCAGCAACACCTTTCCGTAGCCGTGCTCGTCGACGTTCACGAACGGATACGGGTAGAAGCCGACGAACGCGCCGCGGACCAGCGTGAACACGAGCCACAGCAGCGGGTACACGATCGACCAGCCGACGATCCGCCAGTCGGTGAGGCCGCGCGGCCCGAAGAGCAGCCAGCCCAGTACGCCGACGACCGGCGCGACCGTGTGCAGCAGGAAGTTCGCCACCTGCGCCCAGCCGTGGAAGTCGGCGTCACGCGCGAGCACCGCGTGGTACACGATCCCGGTCACCGCGATGCACAGCACGCCGTTCAGCCGCAGGGTCTTGAACAGCTCACCGCCCGACCGGTCCGGCTGCAACGCGAGCACCAGCGCCGTACCGCCGAGCAGCAGGTTCGACTGGATCGTGAAGTACGCGAACACGTTGAACACGCGCTCCGGGTTGTCCGGGAAGAAGCCCTCGTGCCCGCTCGCCGTCACGAAGAGTTGTACGACGAGCCCGCACACCACCACCGCCGCGGTCACCGCAGCCCAGATCCGCCCAACCGTCGTCATGCAGGAAATGTACGACGAGTAACCGCGCGGACCGGGGAGGTCAGACCGACTGCTTCTCGCGGTCGCGCTCGAACGAGTAGCTGAACGACACGATCGCGTCGATCACGAGCACGAGCGTCCACGTCCCGGCCGGCGCGAGCACCGCGTCGTACCCGCGGCCGGAGAGCAGGCCGAGCCCGATCATGATGCCGACACCGACGACGTACGCGAGCAGGTGCCGGAACCAGCCTGCCCGCTCGCGGCGAGCGCGCTCGGAACCGCGCTTCGGCGGCTTCACCGGACGCGGCGCACCGCCGAGGTAGTGCGCGGCCCACCCGTCCGCCCACTTCAGCGTCTGGTGACCGAAGCCGACGCTGACGCCGATGAAGATCGCGGCCAGGGAATGCTTGAACGCCGGCTCGGCGCCGCGGTGGATGTCGATCACGCTCGCCACCAGCATGACCACGTCGACCAGCGGTACGCCGGCCAGCAGAACCATCCCGGCCTTCGGCAGCTTGAACAGGTACCGCGTGACCAGGCCTGCGGCGAGCAGCACCCAGAACCCGATCTCACACCCGGCGATCACAGCGACCAGCACGTCGTTCACCCTCCCGAGGTTTTTCAGCACGACTGTGTTGTAAAACGACACTAACACGACTGTGCTAAAAAGGACCACATGCCGAAGATCGTCGACCACGACGCCCGCCGCGAGGAGATCGCCGAGGCGCTGTGGCGGGTGGTCCGACGGGACGGGATCCGGGCCGCATCGGTCCGGACCATCGCCGCCGAGGCGGGCTGGTCGGCCGGCGCGGTCCGCTACTACTTTCCGGACCAGGACGGTTTGCTCAGCTTCGCGATGGACCTGGTCTCCCGCCGGGTGACCGAGCGGATCAGCGCGATCGAGCCCAAGGGCGGCAGTGTGCAGACCGTCGTACTGCGCTATCTCGACGAGGTGCTGCCGCTGGACGCCGAGCGCCGCGCCGAGTTCGACGTCTGGCTCGCGTTCATGGCGCAGGCGCGGGCCGAATCCGATGCCGGCACCCTGCAGGAACACGTCGACACCGTGCACAACGGACTGCGCCAACTGTGCGACTCGCTGCTGCATTCGCTCGCCGACGCCGGCGTGCTCAAGGACGGTCTCGATCTGCGTCGCGAGGTCGAGCTGCTGCATGCTCTGCTCGACGGCCTCGCGTTGCACGCCGCGATCCAGCCGGACCGCACGACGCCGGCCCGGCTACGACAGCTGATGCGCCGCCACTTGGACTCACTGATGACCGAAAAGCCCTGACAAAACTGGGGTTTTCGGAGAAGAATCGCCGCGACCGGTTCAAAACCTTGCGCCACGTGGCACGATCACCGCATGGAGTCCGAGGGGGTGATCGTCGTCAGTGGAATCATGGCGGCGGGGAAGTCGTCGGTGTCCCAGATGCTGGCCGAAAGATTCCAGTACGGCGTGCATCTGCGGGGCGATGTTTTCCGGCGGATGATCGTCAGCGGACAGGCCTCGATGGCCGACGACGTACTCGAAGCGCAGCGTCAGCTTCAGCTCCGCTACCGGCTCGCCTGCATGGCCGCCGACGAGTACGCGAAGGCGGGTTTCACCGTCGTACTGCAGGACGTCGTGATCGGTGAACTGCTGCGCGAGTTCCTCGACGGTATCCGGACCCGCCCGCGCTATCTCGTCGTACTGACGCCGCGGCCCGAGGTCATCTCCGGCCGGCTCGGTGGGGCGCATCATCTGGTCGACGAGCTCGACTACGAGCTGCACGCGTTCAGTCCGCGGCGTGGGTTGTGGCTGGACAACTCCGACCTGTCGGTCGGCGAGACGGTCGACGCGATCCTCGGCCGGCTCGACGAGGCCGTCTTCGACTGATGGCGGGTCTCCTTACCCAAGGGTAGTTTGAGTGGATGACCGTACGGCGGACCTCGTGCAACCTGTGTGAAGCGATCTGCGGCGTGCTCGTCACCGTCGAGAACGGGCGGGTCACCGACATCCGCGGCGACGAATCGGACCCGCTGTCCCACGGTCACATCTGCCCGAAGGCAGTCGCGCTTCGTGACCTCCAGGAGGACCCCGACCGGTTGACCACGCCGGTACGGCGGACGCCCGACGGCTGGCAGGAGATCGGGTGGGACGCGGCGTACGAGCTCGTGGTCGACAAGCTCACCGGGATCCAGAAGGAGCACGGGCGCAACTCGATCGGCGTCTACCTCGGCAACCCGAATGTGCACAGCCTCGGCGCGCTCACGCACATGCCGACGATGGTCAGGCAGCTGCGGACCCGGAACAAGTTCAGCGCGACGTCGATCGACCAGTTGCCGCACATGCTGTCGTCGTACCTGCTCTACGGGCACCAGCTGATGGTGGCGGTGCCGGACATCGACAGGACGTCGTACCTGCTGATGCTCGGCGCGAATCCGCTGGCGTCGAACGGCAGCATGATGACGGCGCCCGGGTTCCCGCGGCGGCTGAAGGACGTGCGGAAGCGCGGCGGAAAGGTCGTCGTCATCGATCCGCGGCGGACCGAGACGGCGGCGGTCGCCGACGAGCACCACTTCGTCCGGCCGGGGACCGACGCGGCGTTCCTGCTCGCGCTGATCCATGAGGTGATCTCGCTGGGCGCCGCGCGGCCGGCGGAGTACGTCGACGGGCTGGCGACGGTCGAGGCCGTGGTCGAGGCATGGACGCCGGAGCGGGCGGCGGGGATCACCGGCATCCCGGCGGAGGTGATCCGGCGGGTCGCTCGTGAGTTCGCCGAGGCTGACCGGGCTGCTTGCTACGGGCGGGTCGGGGTGTCGACGCAGCAGTTCGGGGCGATCTGCCAATGGGCGATCCAGGTGCTGAACATCATCACCGGCAACCTGGACCGGCCGGGCGGGACGATGTTCCCGCGGCCGGCCGTGAACGCACTGCTCGGACTGGGGCGCGGGCACATCGGCGTATGGAAGAGCCGCGTGCGCGGGCTGCCGGAGTTCGGCGGCGAGCTACCGGTCTCGACGATGGCCGAGGAGATCCTGACGCCGGGCGACGGCCAGATCCGGGCGATGATGACGGTGGCCGGCAACCCGGTGCTGTCGACGCCGAGCGGTCGGAAGCTGGACGAGGCGCTCGAGTCGCTGGAGTTCATGGTCGCGATCGATCCGTACATCAACGAGACCACTCGGCACGCGGACGTGATCCTGCCGCCGGCGCCGCCGCTCGAGCGGGATCACTACGACGTGATCTTCCACCAGCTCGCCGTCCGCAACACCGCGCGCTGGAACGACGCCGTACTGCCCAAGCCCGCGGACGCCCGGCACGACTGGGAGATCTTCCGCGACCTCGGGCTGGCGTTCGTACGGCGTACGTCGTGGAGCCGTCGACGGGTCGAGGTGACCGCTCGACTGCGGGTGTCGCCCCGAAGGATCGTGGACGCCGGACTGCGGATCGGGCCGTACCGGTTGTCGGTGGCGAAGCTGCGGAAGTCGCCCGGCGGGATCGATCTCGGACCGTTGCAGCCCGCGCTCCCGGGCGCGCTGCATCACAAGTCGAAGCGGATCGATCTGGCGCAGCGGATGATTCTGGACGATCTGCCCCGGCTGGAGTCGCTCAACGAGCTGGACGGCCAACTCCTGCTGATCGGCCGGCGGCACCTCCGCAACAACAACTCGTGGATGCACAACTCGGCGCGGTTGGTGAAGGGCAAGCCCCGGCACCAGCTGTTGATGAATCCCGACGACCTCGCCGAGCGCGAGCTCACCGACGGCCAGTTCGTCACGGTCACCTCCGCGGCCGGCTCGATCTCCGTGGAAGTTGCCTCCAGCAACGACATCATGCCCGGGGTGGTCAGCCTTCCGCACGGTTTCGGGCACAACCGTCCCGGCGCCCGCCTCAGCATCGCGAACCAGGTGTTGGGGCAGAGCGCGAACGACGTGACCGACGCCGGCTACACCGACGCCGTGGCCGGTACCGCCGCGGTCAACGGCGTACCGGTCACGGTGACGGCTTCCTAGGTCGGTGGCGCTGAGCTGTCGCGGATGATCAGCAACGGCGTCGAGTACAGGTGAGCCTGGGGTTGGGCGCCGGAGATCAGGGCCAGCAGACGTTGGGTGACTTCCGCGCCATACCCGACGATGTTGTGGCTGAGCGCCGTGAGCGTGGGATGCGTGATCCGGCACAGCGCCGAGTCGTCCCAGGCCACCAGCGTGATGTCGTCGGGCACGCGCAGGCCGAGGCCCTGGATGACAGCCAGACCGGCCACCGCCATCAGGTCGTTGTCGTAGATGATCGCGGTCGGGCGCGGGCTGCCGGTGACGGCATCGCGCGTGGCGGCGGCGCCTTGGGCGGCGGAGTAATCGGTGTGGTGGATTCGGGTCTCGACCGACAATCGCCGGGTGGCCAACTCGAACGCCTGATCGCGGATCCAGACATCGCCGTACTCCGGTGGCCCCGCGACCCGCGCGATCACCCGATGCCCGAGCGACGCGACGTGATCCAGCGCTGCGTTCATTGCCGCCGTACCATCCGTCCAGACGCACGGCATCCCGTCCGCGAGCGCCGGATCCCCGACCAGCACGGCCGGCAGACCGAGCTTCCGCAGTACCGGGAGGCGGGGATCGGCGACGCGGAGGTCGACGACGATCACTCCGTCGACGCGGCGCTCGGCGGCCCACTTCCGGTACGTCGCCAACTCCTCGTCGAGATCGGCCACCACCTGCAGGGCCAACGCGTACGACTTCTCCGCGAGGACCGACTCGACGCCGCCGACGAAGCCCATGAAGTACGGCTCCTCGATCAAGGTCTGCGCCGACCTCGCGAGCACCAGCCCGAACGTCTCGCTGCGCGCGGCGGACAACTGGCGGGCGGCCCGGTTGGGCACCCATTCCAGTTCCGCGGCGACCTGCAGCACACGAGCGCGGGTGGCCTCCGATACCCCGGGTTGGTTGTTGAGGGCGTAGGAGACGGCGCCTTGGGAGACACCACAGCGACGGGCGATCTCCTTGATGGTCACACGGGACACAACGGTTCACTCCTCACGGGCGGCCGGACCGCTGACGGTCGGTCCGGAATCCTTCAGTGTGCGCCTGACCTGAACACCCTGTCATCACTTGAGCACACAAAGTGACCGTTTGATCAAACTCGGGAATCCGAGAGAAATGCCCCAGGTGACCGCCCAGTGGTTGGGCGGAGGGTGGTGCCGCCGGGGCTCGGTGGGATACCGTTGCCGTCGTTACTTAACCGGTTCGGCTTATCAGTCGGCGCAAACCCCAGGGCAGCGGGCGACGCGCCGCCGACAAGGAGAAACCAATGGTCGCAGTGGACCACCTGTCCCTCCAGTTGTACACGGTCCGGGGCAAGCTCGAGGAAGATTTCGACGGCACCCTGGCACGCATCGCGGAGATCGGCTACACCAAGGTCGAGCCCTTCGGTGTGACCGCCTTCGCGGACCGTCTGGCCGACGCGCTGCCCAAGCACGGACTCTCGGCCCCGACCACGCACGCCGGCCTGCTGCGGGACGAGGCCGGCCCGATCTACGCCGCCGCGAAGCGCCTCGGCATCGGCACGGTGATCGACCCGCACACCGACCCCGCCCGCTGGCAGAACGCGGACGACATCAAGGTCATCGCCGACGGGCTGAACAAGGCCGCGATCGAGGCCGCCGACCACGGCATCACGGTCGGCTACCACAACCACCAGTTCGAGCTCGAGTCGAAGATCGGCGGCGCGCACGGGCTGGAGATCCTGGTCGACAACCTGTCCGACGACGTGATCCTCGAGGTCGACACGTACTGGGCCGCGGTCGGCGGTGCCGACGTACCGGCGCTGCTCGGCAAGTTCGGTGACCGGGTCAAGGCGATCCACGTCAAGGACGGCGACGGCACGCTGAACAACAAGGCCCAGGTCGCGGTCGGCGACGGCGTCATCGCGGTCCGGGAGATCCTCGCGGCGGCGCCTGCTGCTCTGCGGGTCGTCGAACTCGACGACTTCACCGGCGAGATCTTCGACGCGGTCGAGGGCAGCTACACGTTCCTGACCGGAGAGGGTGCGCCTGCATGACAGCAGTCGGAGTAGGTGTGATCGGCGCCGGAGTGATCTCCGACGCCTACATCAAGAGCATGCAGAGCTTCCCGGACCTGAAGGTCGTCGCGATCGGCGACCTGCGGCCGGAAGCTGCCGCGGAGAAGGCCAAGGAGTACGGGATCGAGGCCCACGGCGGCCCCGAGGTCGTGCTGAACAACGCGGACGTCGAGATCGTGGTCAACCTGACCATCCCGATCGCGCACGTCGAGGTGGCCCTGGCCGCGGTTGCCGCAGGCAAGCATGTCTGGAGCGAGAAGCCGTTCTCGCTGGACCAGGACAGCGGGCTCAAGCTGCTGGCCACGGCTCAGGACGCGGGCGTGCGGCTGGGCTGCGCACCCGACACCATCCTGGGCCCGGGTCTGCAGGAGTCCCGTCGCATCATCGAGCGCGGTGACATCGGTACGCCGTTGACCGCGCTCACGCTGATGCAGTCCCCCGGCCCGGAGTCCTGGCACCCGAACCCGGCGTTCCTGTTCTCCGACGGCGCGGGTCCGCTGTGGGACATCGGCCCGTACTACCTGACCACGCTGGTCCAGCTGTTCGGTCCGGTCGCCGCGGTCGCGGGGATCGGGTCGAAGTCGAAGGAGAAGCGCACGATCGGCTCCGGTCCGCTGGCGGGGACCGATTTCGACGTGACCGTGCCGACGCATGTCAGCGCGATCGCGAAGTTCGAGTCGGGTCAGTCGTCGCAGAGCATCTTCAGCTTCGACTCGCCGCTGTCGCGGGCCGGGTTCGTCGAGATCACCGGCTCGGACGCGACCCTCGCCGTACCGGACCCGAACGGGTTCGACGGTGAGATCAAGATCCGTCGCCGCGGCGCCGACGACTGGGAGACCGTCGCCGAGACCAAGGCGGTGGCCCAGCGCGGTACCGGTGTGCTGGAGATGGCGCGGGCGATCCGGGCCGGCCGGCCGCACCGGGCGACCGGGGCGCTGGCGTTCCACATCGTCGACGTGATGGCCTCCATCACCGACTCGATCGACACCGGCGCGTTCGTCGACGTGAACAGCACGGTCGAGGTCGCGCCGATCCTGCCGGACGACTGGGACGTGACCGCAGCAACGCTATGACCAGCATCCTTCTCGATCCCCGGCGGACCGTCGTGTTCGCCGGGGACTCGGTCACCGACTGCGGCCGCCGTACCGACCCGGACGGGTTGGGTGACGGCTATGTCCGCAACCTGTACGACGACCTGACCGGCCGGTACCGCGAACACCGGCCGAAGATCGTCAATGCCGGCATCAGCGGCAACCGGGCGGCCGATCTGGCCGAGCGGTGGTGGACCGATGTGCTGGCCCACGACCCGTCCCTGGTGTCGATCCTGATCGGGATCAACGACACCTGGCGGCGGTACGACGAGAACGACCCGACGACGGCCGAGTCCTTCGAGGCGTCGTACCGGGCGCTGCTCGATCCGCTGAACTGTCCGGTGGTCCTGATGGAGCCGTTCCTGCTGCCGGTGAAGGACGGGCAGGACGCGTGGCGCGAGGACCTGGACCCGAAGCTCGAGGTGGTCCGCAAGCTGGCCGTCGAGTACGGCGCGATCCTGGTGCCGACCGATCTCGAGCTGACCAAGCAGGCCGCGTCCGTCGGCCCCGAAGCGCTCGCCGGAGACGGCGTGCACCCGAGCCCGGCCGGACACCGTGCCCTCGCCGATCTGTGGCGACGGTACGTCCTGGACGACTGACGTCCACCGCTCCGCACTCATCGGTGCGGCGCGGATTTACTAAACCGGTTCATCCCCTGGAGCCCGACTGTGACATCGCTGAAGACCCTTGACCTGACCACCGGCGGCGGCGCCGCCTGGACCGTCCGCGCCGTCGAGGGTCCGGCGCCCGCCGACCTGATCGACCGGCCGGTGGCCGCGACCGTTCCGGGCGAGGTGCACACCGACCTGCTCGCGGCGGGCGAGATCCCGGACCCGTTCGACGGCGACAACGAGTCGAAGCTGCACTGGATCGGGCGGACCCGGTGGAGCTACCGGACCACGTTCAGCTGGGCCGCGGACGGCAACGACCGGCAGGAGCTGGTGGCCGACGGGCTCGACACGGTCGCGACCGTCACGCTGAACGGGCAGGAGATCGGCCGGACCGCGAACCAGCATCGCTCGTACCGGTTCGACATCACCGCCGTGCTGGTTGCCGGAGACAACGAGCTGGTGATCGAGTTCGAGGGTCCGGTCGCGGCGGCCGAGGCGGAGCGGGCGAAGGTCGGCAGCTGGCCGCACACCAACCTGCACCCGTACAACGAGCTGCGGAAGATGGCCTCGAACTTCGGCTGGGACTGGGGCCCGGACGTCGCGACGGCAGGCATCTGGCGGCCGATCCGTGTGGAGTCCTGGTCCGGTGTGCGCATCGACTCGGTCCGGCCGCTCGCAGGGGCCGACGGTGTGCTGAACACCTTCGTCTCGCTGGCCTGGACGGACACCGCCTCGGAGTACGCCACCGTCACCGTCGAGGTCGGCGGTACGACGCAGTCCGCGAGCGTCAAGCCCGGGTGGGACACCGTTGCCGTCACCAATACGGTCCCCGAGGCGGACCTCTGGTGGCCGCGCGGGCACGGCGAGCAGCCGTTGTACGACGTGGTCGTCAAGCTGGGCGACGAGGAGTGGACCGGGCGGGTCGGCTTCCGGGACATCACCGTGAACGTTGCCCCGGACAACGACGGTACGCCGTTCATCCTGTCCGTGAACGGCAAAGCGATCTACGTGCGCGGCGCGAACTGGATCCCGGACGACGCGTTCGTCACCCGGTTGAACGCGGACACGTACCGGACCAGCATCCAGGACGCCGTCGACGCCGGCATGAACCTGCTGCGTGTCTGGGGCGGCGGGATCTACGAGAGCGACGACTTCTACGACGTCTGCGACGAGCTGGGAATCCTTGTCTGGCAGGACTTCCTGTTCGCGTGTGCGGCGTACTCCGAGCAGGAGCCGCTGCGGAGTGAGGTCGAGACCGAGGCGCGCCAGGCGGTCACCCGGCTGAGCAAGCACGCCAGCCTCGCGGTCTGGAACGGCAACAACGAGAACATCTGGGGGTACGTCGAGTGGAGCTGGCGGGTCCCGCTGGCCGGCCGGCCGTGGGGCGCCGGGTACTACCTCGACCTGCTGCCGAAGATCGTCGCCGAGCTCGACCCGCGGACGCCGTACTCGGCCGGTAGCCCGTACTCGTTCGACCAGTTCATCCACCCGAACGACGAGCGGCACGGGACGATGCACATCTGGGACGTGTGGAACCAGGTGGACTACACGACGTACCGCAAGTACAAGCCGCGGTTCGTGTCGGAGTTCGGCTTCCAGGGGCCGCCGGCCTGGTCGACGCTGACGTCGGTGGTACACGACTCGCCGCTCGACCCGTATGGCGAGCAGATGCTCGTGCACCAGAAGGCGTTCGAGGGCAACCTCAAGCTGGAGCGTGGACTGGGTGAGCACCTGCCGGTATGGAAGGACATTGACGACTGGCACTGGACCACGCAGCTGAACCAGGCGCGGGCCGTTGCCTACGGCATCGAGCACTTCCGCTCGCTGTTCCCGCTGAACACCGGCGCGGTGGTCTGGCAGCTGAACGACAACTGGCCGGTGGTCTCCTGGGCGGCCGTCGACGGACACGGGATCCGCAAGCCTCTGTGGTTCGCGCTGAAGCGGGTGTACGCCGATCGCCTGCTGACCGTGCAACCGCGGGAGGACGAGCTGGTCGTTGCCGCGCACAACGACACGGACAGCGCCTGGTCCACCGAGGTGACGGTGACCCGGCGGTCGACCGCCCGCGAAGGTGAGGTGCTGGCCCGCGAGACGTTCGCGCTCGAGGTGCCGGCGCGGTCCGCAGTCAGCAACGCGTTGCCTTCCTCTGTTGCCGTCGCATCCAACCCGGCCGGCGAGTATCTGGAAGTGCGCGGGGCCGATGGAGCGTCCGCCTTCTGGTACTTCGTGGAAGACACATCCTTGGAGCTGGCCCCGGACGCCTTCACCACCGAAGCGACCTCGACCCCGGACGGGTACGACGTGACCGTCGTCGCGACCGCGCTGGCCAAGGATCTGGCCTTCTTCCCGGACCGGCTGGACCCGGCGGCGCGGGTGGACTCGTGCCTGATCACGCTCTCGGCCGGTGAGAGCCACACCTTCCACGTCACCGGCGCGAAGGCGCCCGAGTGGATCGGCGTACCGGTGCTGCGGTCGGCGAACGATCTGGTGAACTGATTTACGACGAGACCTTGACTAAAGGCGGGTCGGGACCGCTACTTGAGGGTGAAACCTCATGGTCCCGCCCCACCTTGGAGGTCTTGCCGTCATGCGCTCCCTCGCGATCGTTCTGCTGAGTTTCGCTTCCCTGCTGGTGGCTCCGGCCACCGCATCCGCGGCCTTGCCGGCCTGTCAGCACTTCTACACCGGCCCGATCCCCGACCGGCCGATATCAGGCGGTCACGGCAACGGGACCACGGCACCGCCGTACGACGTGAGCGGCCGGCTGCCCGCGCCGGGTGGGCTCAGCGGCGGTCTCGGCGCGGACGGGAAGGTGACATTCACGTTCAACCGGGTGGCCGGCGCGAAGGCGTATCGCGCGTTCCGGAACGGGCAGGCGTTGCAGTGGATCAGCGACTGGGGTCAGCCGACGCTGCAGGTGACGGACCCGAGCCCGTGCGACGGCGCGCACTACCAGGTGTACGCGATGTCGGCCGAGGACACTTCGGCGTCGTCGATCGGCCAGATCAGTACGTCGTACCGGCTGGACTCGTCGAACCACCTGGCGTCGTACCGGATGCCCGTTGGGACCACGCTGAACTACCGGGTGTCGGCGTACAACGACGTCGCGCAGACGGCTCTCGGCTACAACGCCGGGACCGGGATCTGTGCGGTGGACGCTCGCATCATCCCGTGGGGGACGCGGCTGTACGTCCCCGGCTACGGCCATTGCTACGCGGCCGACATCGGCAGCTGGATCAAGGACGACATCGTCGACGTGTGGTTCCCGCCGGGCCCGGACGCGAACAACTGGGGCATCCAGCGACTCTCGCTGACCGTAGAGTGAGGGCATGACCTGGGGGAAGTATGTCGCTGTCGTTGGCCTGCTGTTCGCGCTTGTTGCTTGCAGCAACAGCAGACCGGTGGTGGCACCCCAGACCCGAGCACCCTCAATGCCGTTGCGTACGGCGAAGCCGGTACGGCCGACGGTCGTACCGGTGCAGGCCAAGCCGGGTGCATCCGGCAACGCGAAGCTGATGCCGGTCCTCGACCACGGGCCGCGGGACAGGAACCAGATCGCGCTGACATTCGACGCCGACCTGACTGCGTTGATGCGCAGGCGGTTGGTGTCCGGCACGGTGAAGTCGTACTACAACAAGGCATTGATCGACGAGCTCCGTACGCTGCATGTTCCGGCAACCATGTTCCTGACCGGGATGTGGATGGAGCAGTATCCCGGCATCACCCGCCAGCTCGTCAACGACCCGCTGTTCGAGCTGGGCACGCACACCTACGACCACCGCGGTTTCACCAAGCACTGCTACACGCTGGGGACGGTTCCCCGCGACCAGATGCTCGCGGATGTACGACGCGCCATCGCCGAGCTGGATCAGCTGGATCCCCACGCCACCAGGTGGTTCCGCTTCCCCGGCGGCTGCTACGACGCCACCGCCCTGCACGAGCTCGCCCCGGCCGGCGTCACCGCCGTCGGCCTCGACGTCCCCGGCGCTGACGGCTTCGCCAAGTCACCCCGGCCCATCATCAAACAGGTCCTCGACCACGTACAGAACGGCTCCATCGTCGTCCTCCACATGCACGGCGGCGACAACGCGCCCTACACTGCCCAGGCCGTAGGCCCGATCGTCCACGAACTCCGAGCCCGCGGCTACCAGCTGGTCACCGTGACCCAACTCGTCAGTCGACGTTGACTGCGACGTACTTCAGGTCCAGGTATTCGTCGATTCCTACGGTGCCGCCTTCGCGGCCGAGGCCGGATTGTTTTACGCCGCCGAAGGGGGCGGCCGGGTTGGAGACGATGCCTTGGTTGAGGCCGATCATGCCTGCTTCGAGGCGTTCGGAGACTCGGAGCGCGCGGCTCAGGTCGTTGGTGAACAGGTAGGAGACCAGGCCGAACTCCGTGTCGTTCGCCATCCGCACGGCCTCGTCCTCGGTCTCGAACGCCGTCAGCGGTGCGACCGGTCCGAAGATCTCCTCCTTCTGCAGCCGGGCGCTCACCGGTACGTCGGCCAGCACTGTCGGCTGGAAGAAGTATCCGTTGCCCTCAGCAACTGAACCGCCGGTCAACGTGCGGGCTCCCTGGGCGATCGCGTCGGCGACCAGGTCCGCCACCTTGTCGCGCTGCTTGCCGTCGATCAGCGGACCGACGTCGACGCCCTCCTCAGTACCGCGGCCGACTCTGAGCGCTGCCATCCGCTCGGTCAGGCGGGACGAGAACTCCGCCATCACCGACGAGTGCACGTAGATCCGGTTGGCCGACGTACAGGCCTCGCCGCCGTTGCGCATCTTGGCCAGCATCGCGCCGTTGACCGCCTTGTCCAGGTCGGCGTCCTCGAACACCAGCAGCGGCGCGTTCCCGCCGAGCTCCATGCTCGTCCGCAGTACCTGATCGGCGGCTTGCTCGATCAGCTTGCGGCCGACCGGGGTCGATCCGGTGAAGGAGAGCTTGCGAGCGCGTCCGTCGCGGATCAGCGGCTCCATCACACCGCCCGCGTCGTGGGTGGTGACCACGTTCAGCACACCCGCCGGCAGACCTGCCTCGGTCATCAGCTCGGCCAGCTTGAGCATCGAGAGCGGCGTCTGCGCGGCCGGCTTGATCACCATCGTGCAGCCGGCGGCGACGGCCGGTCCGATCTTGCGCGCGCCCATCGCGGCCGGGAAGTTCCACGGCGTGATCAGCAGGCACGGTCCGACCGGTTGGCGCATCAGCAGAAAGCGCCCGGAGCCGTTCGGAGCGATCTGGTAGCCGCCCTCGATCCGAACCGCTTCCTCGGCGAACCAGCGGAAGAACTCAGCTGCGTAAGCGATCTCGCCCTTGGACTCGGCGACCGGCTTGCCCATCTCGAGCGTCATCAGCAGCGCGAGGTCGTCGGCCCGCTCAGTCATCAACTCATAGGTACGGCGCAGGATCTCGCCGCGCTCGCGTGGTGGTGTAGCGGCCCACTCCGCTTGGGCGGCAACCGCTGCGTCGAGTGCCGCCTTGCCGTCGGCCGGACTGGCATCCGCCACGTCGCAGAGCGTCGTACCGGTGGCCGGGTCCTCGACGGCGAGGGTCTTGCCACCCTCGGCCGCCACCCACTTGCCTCCGATGAACAGCTCGGTCGGACACCCCTCGACGACTTCCCGCTCCGATGACATGGCCCCGCCTCTCGTCTGGGTTGGCAGTACCCAGACTAGGCCGTGGCTATCAGCGGAGGCGTGTGCCTCGGGACCGTACGGACGATGCGAGTCAGCCCGGCCGCAACAGTGCGGAGGATCGCCGAGCGGATGATTCCGTCGAAGGCCAGTGGGACGAGCATGACCTCGTCCGCCGTCGTACTGGCTACCAGTGCGCCCAGTCCGGCTGCCACGGTCGCGCGTGAGCCGACGATGTGGCCCGGGTCGTCCAGCAGTCGTTCTGCGCGTCCACGCTCCCGCCCGGTCAGCGGCGGTTCCAGCAACGCCATCAGCTCGCCCGACGTGACCCGTGGTCCAGCCGCAGCCAGTCGGGTCTTCACCCGGACGTACTCCGCGAATCGGGCAAAGGCCTCCTCCTCGGAGTCGGCTGCCACGACGCCGACTGTTACGGCCAGGTACGGCCGTACCTTCGGTCCGGTCGGCTCGAAGTGATCCCGGTACGCGGCGACCGCAGCCGGCGTCACCGAAGCCGCAGTGTGGTGCGACAGGAAGAGCGGCAGCCCGCGTACGGCGGCAGTCATCGCCGTACCTGCGTGATCGGCCAGCACGAAGACCGGTGGCGGCAGACCGGCCAGTGACAGCCGTACGTCGCCGACCGGCGCCCGGCCCGGCGTACCGTCGCGCAGGAACCCGCACAGCTCGTCCAGCCGCTGCGGGAACGAGTCACGTGCGCCACCGGCGAGTGCGGCCGCAGTACTCGGTGCGACGCTGCGTTGCTCCCCCACACCCAGGTCGATCCGGCTCGGGTACGCCGCTGCGAGTGCGGCGAACTGTTCCGCGACGACCAGCGGCTGGTGGGTGGTCAGTAGGAGTCCGCCGGCGCCCAGGCGGATCCGGTCGGTCCGCGCGGCGAGAACCGCCGCGAGCACGGCCGGTGCTGCGCCGCCGACACCTCGAACACCGTGCTGCTCTCCGAGCCAGAACCGACGGTATCCGAGGTCATCGGCGGCCAGTGCCACCTCCGCGGTCTCCCGGAGCGCGGCCGCAGCCGACTGACCGGGCAGCTGCGGTACAACGTCCAGCACAGAGTGGGCCGAGACGGGTAGTCCGGGAGCGACAGTGGTGAGCACGGGCCCACGGTGACAGCGCGGGACCTGTTCACGCATGGGGATTCGGCACCCAAGTTCCGGCCGCCGTGCCCCCATCCTCGGGCCCCTGTCGGCGGTCCGAAAATGGGTGGTGACAGCCCTTGTCGGGCCCGGTCCCGCGCAGGCATCGTTCCGGGCGTGCCGCCGGCTTTCCACCAAAGGCCGGGCGGCCCGGTCCGCTGCCGCGGGGTGCTCTACCCCCCAGTCGTCACCCCGCGGCAGACACCGATCGACACTCAGCTACACCGACCCGGAACGGACAGGAATATGGGGGCTGAGTACCCATGCCCGGGTACTGTCCCCGATGGCAGCCTGAGCCCGTGCTCAACTCAGCGACCGCGGGAAAAGCCCGGATCAGCCAGCGAAAGACCTGGTGGTCCGCGGGCGTCCGGCCGCACGAGTTGACCCACTCCGCGCCGGCCTGGGCCGAGTACGTGGAGCGCAGTACCTCTCTCCCACCGAGCGCGCCTGTCGCCGGTCGAGACCCTGCAGGGACCGGTGTCATTGGCGGCTACACGTCAGGTGGAGCGGCCACGACAACGGATGGGTCCGGCACGGACTGGCGGCAGGCGCTCATGCGTTGCCTGGAACCGCTCCTGGACTCGGCTCGCCGGGACCTGGCGGCGGCCGGGCACACCGGCGTACTCGCCGAGCAGTTCCTGCAGCGGCTGGGCCTCCGCCTGGTCAAGTTGGCCGCCCGCACGCTGGTCCTGGAGCTCGCCCGGGCCCGGGACCGCGGCGAGCTGGCCGGCGACACCCCTGCCGAGAGGTTCCTCGACTTCACCCACCGGCTGGTCGGAGGGAGCGAGCTGGCGGAGTTCCTGGCCGCGTACCCGGTGCTGGCCAGGGTCCTGGGCGAGTCGTGCCGTCAGGGCGTCGAGGGTCACCTCGAGCTGCTGGCACGACTCGCCGAGGACCGTGCGTCACTCGTCTCCGGACTGCTCGACGGCCGCGACCCAGGGTCCCTG
This sequence comes from Kribbella sp. NPDC058693, assembly GCF_042715335.1. Classification (NCBI taxonomy): domain Bacteria; kingdom Bacillati; phylum Actinomycetota; class Actinomycetes; order Propionibacteriales; family Kribbellaceae; genus Kribbella; species Kribbella sp. NPDC058693. Next base: position 67,169 of record NZ_JBHXSQ010000003.1, on the reverse strand, counting down.
ACCGCGATCGACCCCGGCGGCGACCCGCACCGGGGCGGCCGGTGCACCGCGATCCTCACCTTCGCCGACGGCCGGCGGCTGGTCTACAAGCCCCGGTCGCTGGAGCTCCACCAGCACTTCAACGCCTTTGTGGACTGGACGAACGCCAAGACCGCGCTGGACATCCGCACGGTCCGCCTGCTGCCCCGGGACGGCTACGGCTGGCTGGAGTACGTCGTCCACGAGCCCTGCAACGACTTCGCCGGCGTACGGCGCTTCTACCAGCGGCAAGGTGCCCTGCTGGCGCTGCTGTACGTGCTGGACGGCACCGACATGCACTTCGAGAACCTCATCGCCGCGGGCGACCAGCCGGTGCTGGTCGATGTCGAGACGCTGTTCCACCCCAGCCGCCTGCCGGTGACCGGTTTGTCCCACGACCCGGCGTACAGCTCGTTGCTCGGCTCGGTGTACCGCACCGCGCTGCTTCCGTTGCTCGTGTCGGGTGAGTACGGCGTTTCGGACGTGTCCGGGCTGGGCGGCGACGCCGGCTCGACAGCGTCGACGAGCGTGGTCGACTGGGCCGATGCCGGGCTGGACTCGATGCATCTCGTCCGGCGTCCCGGACAGCCGCAGAGCGCGGCCAACCGGCCGATGCTGGACGGAGCAACGATCGAGCCCCGTGAGCACGAGATCGCTGTCCTCACAGGGTTTCGGGCCGCGTATGAGGCGATCGCCCGACACCGTGACGAGTTCCTCGGACCTGAGGGTCTGCTGGCGCAGTGTGCCGCGGACCAACTCCGGTTCGTACCGCGCAGCACCAGCCTGTACACCAGTCTGCTGGACGAGTCGACCCATCCGGACGCACTGCGTGACGCAGCTCGCCGGAGTCAGCTGCTCGACCTGCTGTGGGATGCGGACGAGTCACTGCACGCCATCGTCCCGCACGAGCTGGCCGACCTGTGGGCAGGCGACGTACCGCTGTTCACCGCCCGCCCCGACAGCACGGACGTGTGGGCGTCGGACGGCACGCAGGTCGCCGATGTCCTCGCAACTACAGGGCTTTCGGCGGTAGAGGCGAAGATCGCAGGCCTCAGCGACGTCGACGAGCATCGGCAGGCCTGGCTGATCTCCGCGTGCCTCGCGACCCGTCCGGAGCCGATCAAGCACGTCAGTACGAGGATTCGGCAACATCTGGGCACCACCGAGGCAGACCCCGACCAACTGCTTGCCGCAGCCACCGACATCGCCGACGAGATCGTCGCGCAGGTGATCGGTGAGACCGGTGGCGCGGCCAACTGGCTCGGCCTGGAGTTGCTCGACGATCACCACTGGGCCGTGCGTTCCATGGGCGCGGGCCTGTCCAACGGCTACACCGGTACGGCGCTCTTCCTCGCACAGGTCGGTGTGATCACCGGAGCCGACAGGTACTGCGAGCTGGCGCGCGACGCGATCCGTCCGATCCCCCAGCTGCTCGAAGCGCTGGCCGGTGACCTCGAGTCCGCCCAACTGGTCGGAGCGGGGTTCCACGGGCTCGGTGGCATCAGCTACGGCCTCGACCGTCTGCGCACACTCCTCGGCGACTCCGGCCTGAGCACCTGGTTGGCCGGCTCGCTCGAGCTCAGTGAGCAGTTGGTGCCGGATGCCACCGAGTTCCCGTCGTACGTCGAAGGCGCGGCCGGCGGACTGGCCGCGATGCAAGCAATCACAGGACTTCCGGCCGCCGACCGACTGGCCGAGCGGTACGCGGATCACCTGGTCACCACAGTCGAGAGCGGCCTCCGTGGCCGAGTAGCAGCGGAACACGGCTTCGCTCGCGGCTTCCAGGGAATCGCATGGTCCCTCGGGCAGTACGGCGCACCTGGTGACAGGTACCTGGACGCCGCCCGGACAGCAGCCGACCTGGACCGGCGGAACGCACCCGCCGGCCACGGCTGGTGTTCGGGCGACGCCGGGACAGCGCTGGCCCGGTCGGCGGCCGGAGTACCAGCGGACCTCGACAGCTACCTGAGGACCGCGGCACAACGTCCGGTGCTCGCCGATCTGAGTCTGTGCCACGGCGAGCTCGGCGCGGTGGAGTCACTGATGTGGCTCGCCGCACGTGAGTACCCAACTGCAGAGGCGGTACGGCGACGTCGTGCCGGGTTGGTGCTCGCGGCAGTACAGCAGTACGGACCGCAGTGTGGAACACCACGAGCCGTACCGTCTCCAGGCCTGCTGACCGGTCTGGCAGGGATCGGGTACGGAGTGCTCCGCCTTGCGTTCCCCCAACGGGTTCCGTCCGTGTTGCTGCTCGAACCAACCGCCGGGTCGAGGTGTGGCACAGCACCAAAGCCCACACAGTGACAAGGGGAACGACATGACCGCCCAGCACCACGATGTTCAGCCCAGCACCACGGCCGATGCACAGTCCGCCGCTCCGGAACACACCGACCCGCTCGGTCCGATCACGTTGCCGATGCGGCACAAGGTCGGCCTGCGGGCGATGGCCCTGGTCGGAACCGTCGGCATGAGCGCATTGGCGGCCGCCGTAGTTGCGGCCCCCGACGGCCGCCCGTTCGGCACGATCTAGGTTCGACGACCTGCTGGCACCCACCAGCGAACGTTTGACCGAGGGTCCGGTACAACCGGCCCTCGGTCAAGCTATCTGCGGTGACAGCAATTCGTCGTTACAGTTGGCAATCGTGCAGACCCGTTCGCCTACCGTCGTCGGCAGAGCCCGGGAGATCGAGAGCCACCACCGCCTGCTGGCCGACGCCGGTGACGGTCGAGGTGGTGCGATCTTCCTGGTCGGCGAGCCCGGTATCGGAAAGAGCCGGCTTGCCGCGACGGCCACCACCGAGGCCCTCGACGCGGGTATGACGACACTGCGCGGACGGGTCGGGGCGATCGGCACGATGGTTGCCTTCCGCCCGTTCACCGAGGCGCTGCTGTCGCTCATCCGGCGTGGTGAGATGCCCGCGACCGAGGTGCTCGGGCCGTACCAGCAGGTGCTCGGCCGGCTCGTTCCGGACTGGGACGACGGTACGGCGCACGACACCGCTGCGTCACCGGTCGTACTCGGAGAAGCAGTACTGCGACTGCTGACCCTGGTCGGCCGGGAGCACGGGTGCTTACTCGTCCTCGAGGACCTGCACGGTTCCGACCCGGAGACGCTGGCCGTGATCGAGTACATGCTCGACAACCTGGACAACCAGCCGATCGCGCTCGTGGCGACGATGCGGTCCGAGACCTGCGCGGCGTACGAGCTGGCGCGATTGTCGGCGCAGCGCGGTACCGCTGAACTGATCGAGCTGCAACCGCTGCGGCGGACGGAGGTTGCCGAGCTCGCCGCGGGTTGCCTGGAGGTTCCGGTCGACGGCGTGCCGGAGCAGCTGGCGGACCAGTTGTGGAACGACAGCGCCGGAGTCCCCTTCATCGTCGAAGAGCTGCTGCAGGAGGCGAACCGCAGCGGACAACTCGTGTCCGGGCCGGACGGCAGCGTGCAGGTGGTCGACGACCTGCACACGAACGTCCCGGCCGCGGTGGTGCGCAGTATCAGCAGCCGTACCGCGCAGCTCGGGCAGCAGTCGCGGGACATCCTCGTGCTCGCCGCTGTGATCGGGCACCGGTTCCCGCTGAGCGTCGTCCGCGAGGCGACCGGGACGGACGAACGTCAACTGCTGGCCACGCTCCGGGCCGGCGTGGCCGCCCAGCTGGTCGGTCCGGACGAGCCGGCGCCCGACTGGTACGCGTTCCGGCATCCGCTCACCGCCGAATCGCTGCTCGCCGGCCTGACGCCGACCGAACGGTCGAACCTGGCCAGTCGCTGCGCAGACGCGGTCGAGGAACTGCATCCCGGTCTGCCGGGCGAGTGGTGCCCGATGGTCGCCGAGCTCGCCGACACCGGTGGCGACAGCATCCGTGCCGGGCGGCTGTTCGCGCTGGCCGGGCGCCGGTCGTTCGACGACGGCTCGACCGGGTCGGCGGCCAACCTGCTCGAGCGGGCGAACGCCCTGCTGATCGCCGATCCCGATATCAGCCACCGGGCCGACGTGCTCGGCTCGCTGCTGCTCGCGCTGAGCGAGACCGGCGGCTACGAGCACATCGCCACGCACGCCGCGACCGTCGACGAACTTGCGGACCGCAACCTCGACAGCCGTAAGGTCGCCGCACTGCACGTCCAGCTCGCCAACGCCGAGATGATGGCCGGTCGCTGGTCGGCCGCGCTGGCGCATGTCGCGACCGCCCGCACCTTGCTCGGCAGCGATGCCGGCGACGCCGACCTCGCCCCGGTCGACGCGATCGCGGCCAACCTCGAGCTGGCCCGCACGAGCCCCGGCCGGCTCAGGACCGCGACCGAACTGGCCCTCCGCGCGGCCGCGGCGGCCGAACGCGCGGAGCTGCCCGAGGTGGCCTGCGAGTCCCTGCAACTGCTGGGGATCCTGGCCCGCGAGCACGACCTCGAGCGGTCGGTCGACTACTTCCATCGGGCCCGGCAGATCGCCGAGGCCCAAGGGATGACGCACCAGCGAGTCGCCTCGCACTTCTTCCAGGCGGGCACCATCTGCCTCGCGAACGGCAGCATCCTCGAGCTCGAGCAGGCCCGGCAGCAGGCGTTGCGGATCGGCGCCATCCAGTTGATGTACGAGATGGACGGCATCCTCGGCCAGCAGGCGATCCTGCGGTCCGAGTACGCCCGGGCCGCCGAGATCATCGCCGAGTGCCTGGAGGTCACCCGGCGGCTACGGATGGGTCGGGCCGCGACCTACTTCCTGGCGATCAAGGCGATGCTGGAGGCGCACCAGGGCCATCGGGCCGCGATGGAAGCAGCGCTGGCCGAGGTCGCGAACTGGGGTGGCGAGCGAGCGTCGTACGAACTGCCGTACTCCTACGGGCTGGCCCGGGCGTTCTGCGCGTTGCTCGAGGAGAACCGCGAGCTGGCCGACTCCGACCTGGCGCAGGCGCTCGCTTACGACGCGCAGAACCCGACCACCCTCCACCTGACCGGCAAGAACGGTCTGGCGCTGCTGCTCGGCGTCCTGTCCGGTCGCAACGGCTGGGCGCACTACGAGGCGGTGACCGCGACGGCGGCGAGCGGGATGCGGTGGAACAGGCAGTTCGTCCAGTTCGCAGAGGCCGTACTGCTCGGCCGGGACGGCAAGGTCGAAGCAGCCAACGCCAAGGTGCAGGAGGCGACGGAGACCGCGGCGCTGTTCCCGCTGGCGCGGAACCTCGGTCTGCGTCTGGTTGCCGAGCCTGCCTACGCCGACGGCTGGGGTGATCCGGTCGGGTGGTTGCGGCTGGCCGAGGACTACTTCCACACCGCGGGCATCCCCGCCGTGGCGAGTGCTTGTCGCGGTCTGATGCGGCAGCTCGGCGCGACGGTCTCCCAACGGCGGAACGGATCGGAGCTGGTTCCGGCGCACCTGCGGCAGCTCGGCATCACCACCCGGGAGTTCGAGGTCTGCCAGCTGCTGGTGGACCGGATCGGGAACAAGTCGATCGCCTCCCGGCTGCACATCTCGCCGCGGACCGTGGAGAAGCACGTGGCGAGTCTGATGACCAAGACCCAGCAACCGGACCGGGAGGCACTGAGCAGTTTCGCCCGCACCGCCCTCCAGGGCTGAGCCTGGAGCCGACCCGATTCCGGGCAGCGATGCGTGTGCTGGAACATCTGGCACCCGTTGGGTGATAGTTGTCGACTCACGCATCGGTTTCCGCCAACCGACGCGGCCAGTGGACAGTATTTACGAACGCTCGCTATCTATACTGTGCGAGTGGCAGGCAAGGGGTCGGACATGAGCAAGGGAACGGTCGGCGGCGGCGGTACGACGATGCTGCGGCGGATCAATGTCGCCTCGGTCCTGGATGCGGTCCGACGATCCGCGCCGGCACCGTTGCGCGTCGCTGAGCTGGTCGAGCGGACCGGTCTGGCCAGACCGACGGTCGCGCAGGCCGTCGACGAGCTGCTCGACGCCGGCTGGCTGCAGCAGCACGGCCCCGACTCCGCGGACCGGTCGCTCGGCCGCCCGGCCATCCGCGTCTCGCTCCGCGGCCGCGCCGCGCCGGTTCTGGGCCTCGATGTCGGCCCGCACCGGGTGACCGTCGGCGTCTCCGACCTGGCCGGCCGCAAGCTGTCCTTGGTACGGCGCTCCGGACCGGGCTGGACCGCCCAGGAGCTGCTCGGTGTCATCGGTGAGGTGATCACCGAGGCGCTGGCGGAGGCCGAGGTACCGGCCGAGGACGTCGCCGCTGCGGTCGCCGCGAGCCCTGGCATCGTCGACGAGCACACCGGACGGGTCCAGCTGGTCCCCAGCGTGCCGGGCTGGTCGGCCATCGATCTGATCAAGCACGTGCGCGGTCTGCTCGACTGCCCGGTCATGCTGGACAACGACGCCAACCTGGCCGCGTTGGCGATCGCAGCCGCGCGAGGCGGCACCGGCACGCTGCTGGCAGTCCAGTGGGGCGAGCGGCTCGGTGCCGGCATCGTCATCGACGGCCGGCTGCACCGCGGTACCGGAGCGGCCGGTGAGATCGGCTTCATCGCCACTGGTCCGGATGACGTGATCAACCCGGAGGACAGCCGCGGACCGCTGGAGCGGGCGGTCGGCTCGGAGGCCATCGCAGCGCTCGGTCGTCAGGCCGCGCTGGACCACCCGGAGTCGCGTCTGGCCGAGCTGGGCGGTGACCAGCTCGACACGGCGGACGTGTTCGCGGCAGCGGCGGACCGCGATCCGGTCGCGCAGGCCGTCGTACAGCAGGTCGCGCGGTCGTTCGCACGCGCTCTGGCGCCGTCCATCCTGGTGTTGGACCCGACGGCCGTGGTGATCGGTGGCGGTGTCGCGCGCGCCGGCGCCGTACTGCTGGACGCCATCTCCGACCAGCTGCGGCTGCTCACGCTCAACCACCCGAAGCTGGAGCTGTCCGCCCTGGCTGAGGACGCTGTGGTCACCGGTGCGATGCGCATGGCGCTGGACGAGGTGTGGCAGCGCAAGCTCCCCACCCCCGCCATGACCAGCACTACCTAGGCCGGGGCGACCGCAGTACGGCGGCGGCGATTGCGTCTGGGCGGTCGAGGTGGACCAGGTGGGCGGAGTCGGGTAGCACCTCGACTGTGCCGCCGAGCTTGTCGGCCAGGCGGCGTTGGCCCGCCAGCCAGCGGGTGGCGGTGAAGCGGGAGCTGCCGCCGGTGGCGACCAGCACTGTGGTCGGAGCGAGTGCGCCGACCGGTCCGGCGACCAGCTTCTGTACCTCGGCGGCCAGCTCCCAGCTGCCCGCGAGCTCGTCCCAGAACAGCAGCCACGACGTGTCCGCGCCGTACCTGCTCCTTGCCGTTGCCTTCGACAACAGGTCGTGGTTCGCCATGCTGCCGACGCGGACGCTCAGCCGGCGCATTCCCGTACCGATGACGCTCGGAAGTCCGATCCGCCCGAGGAACCGCGCCACCGCACGCACTGCTCGATCACCACGCGTACCCGGGTAGAACACGCGCCACCCGGTCTCCGAGGTCAGGCTGGTGTCGACCAGCACCAACCTGGTCACCTCCAGCGGCCGGGTCAGCGCCCACCGCAGTACGGCGAGCCCTCCGATCGAATGCCCGACCAGTCCGATCTCCGCGTCCGGCGGTACGTCGGCAGCCGCGCGCAGCGCATCCACGTCCGACGTGATCGGCGTACGCCACGGGTCGATCACGCGGACATCCTCGTCCGGCAACAGCTCGACGACCCGGGCGAACTCCTCCGGAGTCTCGGCCAGGCCGGGCACAACGATCCAGATCACGGTCATCGAGAGAAAGCTTGCCTCAGACCTGGTAGCAAAGTCCCCAACATTAAGCAGAACAGCACGGTAGAGGCGCGTTGCAGGATGCCCGGTGCGGCCACCTCCTGGCCACTCAGCGTCTCGTAAGCGACCACCGACCCCAGCCAGACCTGAGTGACCAGCACTCCACCAGCGAGTACGGCGACCAGTCGGCTCAACCACCTGCGTGCCCGCCGCAGGAGCAAGATCGCGAAGACAGCCATGGCGATCGTCCCTACGCCTGCGATCGTCGACGTCGCCTCGTGCAGCACCAACGCCGCACCGGCCTGGCCGTTCACCTCGTCCGCACGGCAGGCAGCGCCGGCCGACGGGGCGCAGTCCATCGGCGAGAACGAGTCGAACATCGTCCCGACGGCGAAGACCGCAGTACTGATCAGCAACCCGGCCAGCTCACGACTCCGGCGGGCGAGCACGACCGCGAGCAGTGTCAGGACGCTGCTGGACAGGTCCATCGCCCGTGCGTACGGACTGGTTGCCTGGTCGCGTGCGCCGAGCTCACTCAGGAAGGACCTGTGGACGTCCAGCGGGAAGCCGGCCGCCGCCTCCAGCAGCAGGCTGCAGTACAGCACGGCGGCAGCCGCCAGCAGGTTGCGGACCAGGCGGTACGGGACGGCGTCCATGCTCGTCAGCGTGGCATGACAACCAAAGTATTGGCTGTGGCGTCAGGGGTAGGGTCGAGGTAGTGCTAGGTCGACCGAAGTCTCAGCGAACTAATGGGATGATCGGCTGGTGCGGTCGGAACAAGCAGTAGTCATACCGGTGTGGCAGCACCGAGCCGCGGTCTGGGTAGGCCGCGTCGTCGTGCTCGCCTCGGTGTGGTCGTTCGTTGCCATTCCGCTGCACATCGGAGCGCCGATCCTCGTCAAGCACGTGGACATGGCCTTTGACTTCGTCGGCATCCCGGCCGGTCACACGATCTTCTCCGCCGTCTACCTCGCGGTCGTCGGCAGCGCATTGCTGCGCGGTAAGCGAGCCGCGCTGCTCTGGGTGCTGTGGGTCTTCGAGGCGCTGTGGCTCCTCGGCCTGACCGCCTACATCGCCTTCAGCACGGTCCGGCTGAGCAGCCCCGGGGGCAGCGAGTGGCTGTCCGACCTCGACCGCACCACGGTGCAGGATCTCGAGTGGGCGGTCGTCCAATGGGTCGTCGTGGCCGCGCTGATCGTGCTGTTGTGGAAGATCCGCGGCGCTTTCCCGGCCCGCCTCGCTCCCGGCACGCGCCGGCTCGCGGTCGGCGCGCTGGTCTTCGGCATGCTGATCTCGATCGCGGTCAGCATCACGCTGACCCAGATCTTCCCGCGGACGTTGAGCGGTCAGCGGCAGAAGATCGGCTGGGCGATCGTCGCCGCCCTCGGCCAGTCCCGTAGCAAGCTGGGCGGTCACGAGGGACACGGCTGGGTCGGGCTGACCGTCGGCGCGATCTCCGCGGCCTCGCTGGTGATCGCGTTCTGGATCTTCCTCCGCTCGGTCCAACGCGTCCGGTACCTGACCCAGCCCGAGGAACTCGAGGTACGGCGGCTCCTGCTGCTACACGGCGAACGGGACTCCCTCGGGTACTTCGCCACCCGCCGCGACAAGGCGGTCGTGTTCTCCCCGGACAACAACGCCGCGATCGCCTATCGAGTCGTCAACGGCGTCAGCCTGGCCAGCGGTGATCCACTGGGCGATCCGGTCGCCTGGCCGGCCGCGATCCAGCGCTGGCTCGTCGAAGCGCGCACGTACGGCTGGTCCCCCGCAGTCCTGTCCGCGAGCGAGGAAGCGGCCCAGGCGTACGTCGATGCCGGCCTGCGCGCGTTGTCGATGGGCGACGAGGCGATCATCGACGTCGCGGACTTCACGCTCGAAGGCCGGACGATGCGCCCGGTGCGGCAGGCGGTGACGCGCGTACAGCGGGCCGGGTACCACGCGGAGGTTGTGCGGCACGGGGACCTGTCGCCGGAGACGTTGGCGCAGTACGTGCATCTGGCCGAGCGGTGGCGGGGCGCGCGGACCGAGCGTGGGTTCTCGATGGCGCTCGGGCGGCTCGGCGATCCGGCCGACGCACGCTGTGTGATGGTCATCGCGCGCGATGCGGACGGCGTCGTACGCGGGCTGTTGTCGTTCGTCCCGTGGGGCGTGCGAGGTGTGTCGCTGGACCTGATGCGGCGCGACCCGGAGTCGGCGAACGGGTTGATGGAGTTCATGGTCACCTCGCTGATCGAGGCGTCCGGCGATCTCGGCATCCACCGGATCTCGCTGAATTTCGCGATGTTCCGCGAGATCTTCAGCGACGCCGAGCGGGTCGGCGCCGGTCCGGTACTGCGTCTGACCAACGCGCTGCTCACCGCGGCCTCGCGCTTCTGGCAGCTGGAGAGTCTGTACCAGTCGAACGAGAAGTACCTGCCGCGCTGGTCGCCGCGGCTGATGTGCTACTCGCGCGGTGCGTCGCTAGCCCAGGTCGTGCTGGCGGCCGGTACGGCGGAGGGCTTCCTGCCGGCGCCGCGGCCGTGGACCCGCGTCGACACTGTCGAGACGGCTGAGCGGCACGCGATCATGGCGGCAGACGGGCGCGCGTTCGCGTCCGCCGTACGCGGGCAGGAAGAGGAACTGCTGCGACCGGCCCTGCCGGAGCGCAAGCTGACCGAGCAGGAGCAGATCCGGCGGGCCAAGCTGACCGAGCTCGTTGCCGCGGGCATCGATCCGTACCCGGTGAGCGTGCCGCGGACCGAGACGCTCGAGCGGGTCCGGGAGCTGTACCCGAACCTGCCGCCGGATCACCACACCGACCATCTGGTGTCGGTGACCGGCCGGGTGATGCGGATGCGGAACCACGGCGGGCTGTCGTTCGCGCAGTTGCAGGACGGGTTGACGCAGCTGCAGGTGATGTTCACGGCCGAGGCGTGCGGCGACGTACCGCTGGAGCAGTGGCGGCGACTTGTCGACATCGGCGACCACGTCAGCGTGACCGGCGAGGTGGTGACGAGCCGGCGCGGCGAGCTGTCGATCGCGGCGACGTCGTGGGTGATGGCGGCGAAGTGCCTGCATCCGTTGCCGGACAAGCGGAAGGGGTTCACCGACCCCGAGGCGCGGGTGCGGCAGCGGCACATCGACCTGGTGATGAACCCGGACTCGCTGCGGATGATGCAGCAGCGCAGTGCCGCCGTACGGGCGATGCGCAACGGTTTCGAGACGCGCGGGTTCATCGAGGTCGAGACGCCGATGCTGCAGGCGGTGCACGGCGGCGCGAACGCGCGGCCGTTCGTCACGCATATCAACGCCTACGACACCGAACTGTTTCTGCGGATCGCGCCGGAGCTGTTCCTGAAGCGGCTCAGCGTCGGCGGGATGGGCAAGATCTTCGAGCTGAACCGGAACTTCCGCAACGAGGGCGCGGACGCGACCCACAACCCGGAGTTCACCTCGGTCGAGGCCTATCAGCCGTACGCCGACTACCACGTGATGCGCGAGCTGACCCGTGAGCTGCTGATCGAGGCCGCGACCGCGGTCTTCGGCAAGCCTGTGGTACGCCGGGCCGACGGCGAGATCGACATCTCCGGCGAGTGGCCGGTCGTCACGGTCCACGACGCCGTCGGCCAAGCGGCCGGGACGGAGATCGATCCGAACACCCCGGTCGAGCGGCTGCGGGAGATCTGCGCGGAGCACGGCCTACACACGACGTTCGAGATGTCGGCCGGTGAGCTGGTGCTGGAGTTGTACGACGAGCTCGTCGAGCCGAACACCACGTTCCCGACGTTCTACACCGACTTCCCGCTGGAGACCTCGCCGCTGACCCGCAACCACCGCTCCGATCCGCGGCTCGCCGAACGCTGGGACCTGGTTGCCTTCGGCGCCGAGATCGGTACGGCGTACTCCGAACTGGTCGACCCGGTCGAGCAACGCCGGCGCCTGACCGAGCAGTCATTGAAGGCCGCCGCGGGCGATCCCGAGGCGATGTCGCTGGACGAGGACTTCCTGTCCGCGCTCGAGTACGCGATGCCGCCGACCGGAGGACTGGGCATCGGCGTCGACCGGGTGATGATGATGCTGACGGGTCAGAACATTCGAAGCACGCTAGCGTTTCCGTTCGTCAGGCCCAGCGTTAGGGACTGACGGGTACTCTTGCTGCTTCAGGGGTGAGGACCTGGGGGGTAGGGGATGAGGCGCTGGGCTGCGCTCTGTGTCGGGGTGTGCTTGCTGGCGGGTTGTGGCGGTAAGGCGGGTCCTTCGCCGACCGCACCATCCGTCGCGAGCAGTGCTGTGCCTGCGCCGGCGTCATCCGTTCCGACAGCGGGGCCGCTCGGCTCGGCGGCGTACCAGGCCGAACTGACCCGGATCGACCAAGTGCTGGCCGGCCCGGCGTCGCGGCTGACCCGGGTCCGCACGGCCGAGGGGCTCAGCGACGCCATGAACACACTGGCTGACTCACTCAACACGATCTCGGTGCGACTGGCTGCGATCACCGTGACTTCGCGGCTGACCGCCGTACACGGGCTGTTGCAGGTGCGGATCGGTGTGGCGGCCACGCAACTGACGGGCCTGTCGGCGGAGACCGAGGACGACGCGCGGTGCGGCGGAGTCGCGTACACGTCACAGAAGGTGCAGCGCCAACTGCGCACCGACCTGAGTGCCGCGCTCGTCCAGCTACAACGCCTCAAGCTGACATTCGGCAAGACGCTGCCCGACCCTGGTCCTGCGCCCGTGCAAGTGCGCCCGGACAACGGCGACGTCCTTGTACGGCGCGGCCCGAACGGAACGGGACAGCTCAAGATCACCAACGGTACGGCGAAGGACGTCGCCGTCTCGATCGTCACCGACGGCAAACCGCCCGGCACCCCGCAGGTGATGGTGTACATCCAGGCGACCAAGACCGCCACCGTGAAGCAGATCGGCGGCGCCTACCACCTCTACTTCAAGAGCGGCACGGACTGGGACCCGGACAATCGCAAGTTCCGCGCCGACTGCGCCTTCAAGAAGTTCGACCAGACCTTCGGCAAGAACCAGGGCTGGCAGGTCAACCTCAAACCCATGCGCAACGGCAACGCCGACACTACCGAGGTCGAGGCGTACTAGAGCCCGAGCTTGTCCAGGAGAGAGCCGAGGAGGCCGCCCAGGCCGCCATCAGGGCGGTCGGGGTCGTCCGGGGTGGTGGGCGGTGCGGTCGGGGTGCTGCTGGTCGGGGGCGGCTCGGTGGGTGTCGAGGTGGTGGGGCGGCTACTGGGGGTGCTTGTCGGGCCGCCGGTCGGTGCAGTGGATGGCGCCGTGGGTGGGGCGGTCGGCGGCCGCTCGGTGACCGGTGCCGTCGGGCCGGTCGACTCGACGACCTGCGGGGTCGGAGTACCCGTGGTGATCAAGGGATAGCCCGTGGTGGTGAGACCGGTCGGCACCTGGATCTCGCCCGGCTTGGTTGCTGTCGGCAATGACGTCGGTACGGCGCTGGGCGTCGTACCGACCGTCGGCGAAGCGGTCCGCGGGATCGCCGGGAGGTTCTGTGTCGGCCGGCCGGGCTCCAGGCCGGCGACCGGGCTGGCCGGCTGCGGGCCGCCGCTGCGGTACCCGAGATACGCCAGCACGAGGCAGCCGAGCAGCAGTACGCCGGCGCCGGCGGCGGCCTGACGGCGTCGCCGCGGATTCTGCCAGGGCGGGCGGCGGGAAGCCGTGGCAGAGATCGGTCTCACAAGTCCGGGAGATTATCGGCCCAAGAGTCGATTCAAACAGCCCTTGGAAGAAATTGAACGAAAGAACTTCATATTCCAGTAATTCCGAACCGTCTACGCGACCGTAGGAATGCAGCGCGTTAGCTGATCGCTCAGGTCAACGCCTGCAGGCCGATCACCGACAACAGCCGGAGCTTCTCGGCGGCATCGGTGTTCGGCGCGGCGGTGTACACGACCATGCGCAGATCGTTGCCCGGGACGGCGAGCACATCGCAGTCGATCGTGAACGCTCCCACCTCGGGATGCCGGATGATCTTCCGCTCGGACCGGTGGAAGCCGACGACCGGCTCGTCCCACAGCCGCGCGAAGTCGTCGTGCCGGGCTCGGAGCTCGTCGATCAGCGCCCGGAGGTCGGTGTCGTGCGGGTACCGCGCGAGCGATGCGCGCAGATCCGTCACCATCGCGATCCGGAAGTCCCGCTGTTGCTCCGGCGTCTGTACGACGCGATCGCCCGGTGCCACGAAATGCCGGTAGATGATGTTGCGGTCCCGCCCGCGCCATTCGGACGGATCGCCGATCATCGCGGCGAACAACGGGTTCCAGGTGATGATCGTCCAGGCGGCATCGCACACGCACAGCGGCGCACCGTCGAGCTGATCCACGATCCGCTGCACACCCGGCGGGATGTACGCCGACAGCCGGCCGGGCGACGGCTCCACCTCGCCGGCCAGCACGAACAGATGGTTGCGCTCGGCATCGGACAACCGGAGCGCCCGGGCCAGCGCGGTCAGTACCTGCGCGGACGGCGAGTCCGACCGGCCCTGTTCGAGCCGGACGATGTAGTCGACCGACAGCCCGGCGAGCTGGGCCAGCTCCTCACGCCGCAGCCCCGGCGCGCGGCGGTTCCCACCGGCCGGCAGTCCGACCTGCTCCGGTGTCACCCGGTCGCGCCAGGCATGCAGCGTCCTGCCGAGCTCAGCCATGCCCCCAGTATTCCGCGCCCTGGCCGGAACAGCCTGGTACTGCCGTTCCCTAGGACATCGCGGGTACTACCTACCCGGTACCCGCGGCGGGAGGGTGGAGCCATGACCACGACACTCATCACCGGGGCAAACAGAGGCCTCGGATACGAAACGGCCCGGCAGTTGATCGCGGCCGGACACACTGTCTACCTCGGCGCCCGCGACCCCGAACGCGGCAAGCAGGCCGCGGCGGACCTCGGCGCGCAGTACCTGGAGTTGGACGTCACCAGCGACGAGTCCGTCGACGCGGCCGCGCAGCAGCTGGATTCACTCGACGTACTGATCAACAACGCCGGCATCCCAGGGCCGCGCAAGGAGATCCGGGACCTGACCGCCGACGACTTCCGTCTGGTCTTCGAGTTGAACGTGTACGGGCCGGTGCGGATGATCCGCCGGTTCCTGCCGTTGCTGGAGCGCAGCGACAACCCGGTGATCGTGAACGTCTCCAGCGGCCTCGGCTCGATCGCCACTGCCGTCGATCCGGACGTGATCAGCACGGTGCCCGTCTGGGTGCCGGCCCCGGCGTACGGCGCCTCGAAGGCAGCGCTCAACATGCTGACGGTGCAGTACGCACGACAGCTGCCGAACCTGCGGATCAACACCGTCGACCCGGGCTACACCGCGACGGACTTCAACGGCCACAGCGGTTACCAGACCGTCGAGGAGGGCGCGGAGATCATCGCCCGGCTCGCGCAGATCGACCAGTCCGGGCCGACCGCGGAGTACCTGAGCCTGCACGGGACCGTCCCGTGGTGATCCTCAGCACTCGATGACGTTGACGGCGAGGCCGCCGCGAGACGTCTCCTTGTACTTGACCTTCATGTCGGCACCGGTCTCCCGCATGGTCTTGATGACCTTGTCGAGCGTGACCACGTGGACGCCGTCGCCGTGCATCGCCATCCGGGCCGCGTTGATCGCCTTCACCGACGCCATCGCGTTCCGCTCGATGCACGGGATCTGCACCAGGCCGCCGACCGGGTCGCAGGTCAGGCCGAGGTTGTGCTCCATCGCGATCTCGGCGGCGTTCTCGACCTGTTGCGGCGTACCGCCCAGAACCTCGCACAGACCGGCGGCGGCCATCGAGCAGGCGGATCCGACCTCGCCCTGGCAACCGACCTCGGCACCGGAGATCGACGCGTTCTCCTTGTAGAGCACGCCGATCGCCCCGGCGGTCAGCAGGAACCGGACAACGCCGTCCTCGGTCGCGCCCGGCACGAACCCGCGGTAGTAGTGCAGTACGGCGGGAATGATGCCTGCGGCACCGTTCGTCGGCGCGGTGACGATCCGGCCGCCGGACGCGTTCTGCTCGTTCACCGCGAGCGCGAACAGGTTGACCCAGTCCATCACCTTGAGCGGATCCACCGACCACGGGTCGCCGCTGAGCTTGCGGTGCAGCGAGTGCGCCCGGCGCGGCACCTTCAGGCCGCCCGGCAGGATGCCCTCGGTCTCACAGCCTTCGCGCACGCAGTCCTGCATGACCTGCCAGATGTGCAGCAGCCCGGACCGGATCTCGTCCTCGGTCCGCCAGGCCAGCTCGTTCGCGAGCATCACTTCGCTGATCGACAACTGCGACTCACGGCACCGGTCGAGCAGCTCCGCGCCGGTGGTGAACGGGTACTTCAGCGGGGTGGTGTCCAGGACGATCCGGTCTCCCGCGGCGGCGTTCTCGTCGACGACGAATCCGCCGCCGACCGAGTAGTACGTGCGCTCCCGCAGTACTGCGCCTTGCGTATCGCGGGCGACGAAGGTCATCCCGTTCGGGTGGTACGGGAGGGCCTTGCGGCGGTGCATGATCAGGTCGGTGTTCTCGTCGAACGCGATCTCGTGCTCGCCGGCCAGCACGATCCGGCCGCGCTCGCGGATCGTCTCGACCCTGGCGTCGACCGAGTGCGTGACGACGGTCTCGGGGTCGGCGCCCTCCAGGCCGAGCAGGACGGCCTTGTTGCTGCCGTGACCGTGCCCGGTCGCGCCGAGCGAACCGAACAGCTCGGCATGGACGGTCGTGGTCGCAGCCAGCAGGCCGTCCGCGGCCAGGCCGAGTGCGAAGGTGCGGGCGGCGCGCATCGGTCCCACGGTGTGGGAGCTCGACGGGCCGATCCCGATACTGAACAGGTCGAAGACGCTGATCGCCATCGTGTGGAGGTTCCTTCCGGTCGCCGTTGACCGTTTGGTGTCCTCCCCGCTCTGTTGGACCCGACGTCCTCCAGAGATGCCTCGCCCGTGCGGTGAAGGTGCCTGAGAGATTCTTGGGGAGAGTTGCTCCTACGGCGCCCGGGTCCAGAGTTTGTCGACCTGGCCCGGGACTCTCCCGCACGGGTTCATGCGGCTGTTGAGTTCACTGACGCTGTGGACGGTACGGCGGTCGCCCGGGCGTCGTCAATCCGGCCCCTGAATCCGTGACCAGGGTCGCGCGGGGCTCGTCCCTGATGCCGTCAGCAAGCGATTGCCGAAGGATCGTCGGTATGAAGTTCACACGACGCGCCCTGGCCGGCGCCGTAGTATTCGCGGTCGCCGCGGCCGGGCTGACGACGACCGCCTCCGCCAGTCCCAGCCGCGTGCGCTGGGCCGATTGCAAACCAGAAGGGCACGACGATCCCGCCCTGGTGAAGGGCTCGCAATGCGCGACGCTCCGACTGCCCGTCGATTGGCGGAACCCGGGCGGACCGACGTTCGACCTCGCCATCGCCCGACGTACTGCGAAGGGCGCGCGGGTCGGGGTGCTCGTGTTCGGGCCGGGTGGACCGGGCGACTCCGGGGTCGACCGGATCAAGACCGGGATGACGCGGTTCAGCGCGAACCTGCAGGACCGCTTCGACATCGTCAGCTTCGACCCGCGCGGTGTGGACCGCAGCAACCCGGTGCAGTGCTCGGCCGCGCTGCTCGCCAAGCAGCCGTCGCCAATCATCAGCAGCAAGGCGGAGTTCACGGCGACGATCAACTACAACAAGCAACTCGCGACAGACTGCCGCGAGCACACCGGTCCGCTGTACGACCACATCGACACCTGGCAGACGGTGCGCGACGTCGACGCAGTACGCCGGGCGCTCGGCGAGTCCACGATCTCGTTCCACGGCAGCTCCTACGGGACGCTGCTCGGAGCGCAGTACGCCGAGACGTACCCGAACCGGGTGCGCGCGATGGTGGTGGAGAGCGTGATCGACCATGGCTCCCCGACGACGAAGAGCTTCCTCGACGTCCAGGCGGCCGCGGCGCAGGACTCGTTCGACGAGTTCGTGAAGTGGTGCTCGGCGGCGTCGTCCTGTGCACTGCACGGGCAGGACGTCCATGCGGTGTGGGCCGGACTGCTGGCTCGGTCGAGTGATCCGTTCAAGTTGAGCTTCCAGGTGTTTCGGATGCTCTACGACCCGGAGTGGTCCGCGCTGGCGCAGACGCTGAAGGACCTTGAAACGCCGTCAACTGCCGCCGTCCCGAGCGGGCTCGCGCAGTATCCGTTGGCGGTGTTCTGTCAGGACTGGAACCTTCCGGTGAAGGACTACCGCGAGTACGCCGCACACCTGCAGCGGCTGGCCCGGAACAACCAGGACATGCGCTACCCGGGTCAGCTGATGGCGGTGTCGATCTGTCTCGGTGCGCCGAAGGCCAACAACCCGCAGCACGTGCTGAACGTCCATGGGCTGAAGACGCCGGTGCTGCTCGCCAACGCGATCCATGACCCCGCTACGCCGTACCGCATGGCGCAGGACGTGCAGCGTCAGCTCGGCCGGTCCGGCGTGCTGCTCACGTACGAAGGCTGGGGACACGGGAGCTACAACTCGAGCCCGTGCATGCAAACGACGATCGACGACTACCTGATCGCGCGTGCGGTACCCAAGCGCGGCAGCAGCTGCGCCGCCGTACCACCGGTCGGCTGAAAGCTCAGACCGGTACGCCGGTCACTTCGAGGACGCGGTCGAGCTGGTCCCCGCGGACCAGCCGGCCCGTCATCAGCCGGAGCTCGCTGCAGGCCGTCTCCAGTGCCTGCGCCTGGGTCCGGCAGTTGTCGACGAACCAGAACGGATCGTCGGGCTGCGGATCGTCGGCGTCGTCGATGTCGGCGTACCAGTGCCGGCTGCCGTAGTGCACTACTCGCACCCGTAGATTCATGATGACTACTCCCCGTACCCAGGGATCCTGGGTCCCCCCGGGCCCAGTCGGGGCCGCCTCGGCCTGGCGCGTGGAACGCGGCCCCCCACTAGCCACGCGCCCGGCCGAGTTCGACCCTCCCCCGCTCTGTACATCGTGCTGGGCGGGAGAGTGTTACCGCTTGTGACGGTTAATTTTGAGCGATCGCTTGATTACTTCAGGTGTGACTTGGTCCACTGCTCCAGGCCGTCGGTGGTGATCGGCAGGTCCTCGGTCAGGATCTCGAGCCGGTCCGGGTGGACGACGACGTTGTCCTCGATCCGGATGCCGATGCCGCGCAGCTCCGGCGGCACGGTCTCGTCGTTCGGGTGGAAGTACAGCCCCGGCTCGACCGCGAGCGCCATCCCGGCCTCGATCGTGCCGGCGAAGTACGCCTCCGGACGGGACGCGTCGCAGTCGTGGACGTCGAGGCCGATGTAGTGACCGGTCCCGCAGACGATGTAGCGGCGGTGCTGCTGCCCGTCCGGCCCGAGCAGCTCGTCGATCGACGCCTCGAGCAGACCCCAGTCCCGCAGCCCTTCCGCCAGCACCCGCAGCGCCTCGTACTGGAAGGCGCGGTACGGCGCTCCGACCTTGACCGCGTCGAGTGAGGCGAGCTGAGCCTTGTGCACCAGGTCATGCACCTGCCGCTGCGCAGCGGTGTACTCGCCCGTGGCCGGGAACGTCCGGGTCACGTCAGCGGTGTACAGCGTGCGGGTCTCGACGCCCGCGTCCAGCAGGATCACGTCGCCCTCGTTCACCGCGCCGTCGTTGCGAACCCAGTGCAGCACCGGCGCATGCTTGCCAGCGGCAACGATCGAGGCGTACCCGACGCCGTTGCCCGCGGTCCGCGCGCGCCGGTCGAAGGTGCCCTGCAGCCAGCGCTCGCCGCCGCCGCGGATCGCCTCCGGCAGCTCACTAGCCACGTCGCCGAACGCGAGCACGCTGGCCGCGACCGCCTCGCGCAGCTGGTCGAGCTCCCAGTCGTCCTTGATCCGGCGCAGCTCGGCGAGCGTCTGCCGCAGCGCGTTGCCGTCGGTCGGCGACGTCCGTACCAACGCGTCCAGCATCGGCTCGACGCCAGGCACCGACAGCATGAACGGGACCGCGCCGCGCACCGCGGCGGGCAGCTCCTCGAGCGGGCGGCAGGCGATCTGCAGCGCGTCCGACCAGTCCTTGAGCCCCGGCACCGGGCCGATCCACAGCTCACCGTCGCGCGCGTTCGCGAAGAAGTCCGCCTCGCCCGGGCCGGCCGTCTCGCGCAGGTACAGCGTCGCGTCGCCGTCCCCGGAGATGACCAGTACGGCGCCCTCGGCCTGGCAACCGGTCAGCCAGACGAAGTCGCTGTCGGCCCGGAACAGGTAGTCGGTGTCGTTCGACCGGACCGGTGCGCGACCGGCCGCGATCGCGATCCGCCGACCCGGCAGCGCCGCGGCGAGCTTCCGCCGGTGCTCGGCGGCCGCCTCGGCGAGCCCTTCCGGCACCGATACCGAGCGGTCCACCGGCCCCCAGCCCCGTGAGATGAAGTCCCGGAACCCCTTGGCGTCGATGGGGCGGTACGACTTCGGCGTCTCTTCGGTCCGGGCGTCATCGGTCATGACTGTGCTCCCCTTTGCAGCTGACGGTTTGACTCATCAACTCAGGTTCTTGCAGGCGTGCGCAAGCCCTTATCTCGGAACGCCGCGAGGATCCCCGCCTCGGAGTCGAGCAGGTACTGATGCAGGTCGGCCGCGGCCTCGTCGTACTTGCGGGCGTCGAGCAGCTCGAACAGCCTGCGGTTGCGCTCGATGTACGGCTCGTGCAGTTCGCGCGGGGTCGCGATCACGTGGAAAAGGAGCCGCAACTCCGCGAGCAGCCGGCCGGTCATCGCATCCATCCGGGAGCTGTCGGCCAGACCGATCAGGTGCTCGTGGAAGCGCATGTTCGCCGTACCGACGGCCGGCCAGCGGTCAGTGCGGGCGGCGGCCTCGGCAGCCTCGACGTCGTCCTGCAACGGCTCGAGGCGGCTCGCGGGCAGCTCCGGGTCGCGGTCGGCGAGTCCGCGTACGACGTCCACCTCCAGGACGCGGCGCAACCGGTACAGGTCGATGACATCGCGCTCGTCCAGCTCGGGAACGAACACTCCGCGGTGCAACTTGTAGACCAGCAGGCCCTCGTGGGTCAGCAGACGGAACGCTTCGCGCAGCGTGTTCCGGCTGACCTCCAGGACCTCGGTCAGCTCGATCTCGGAGAGTTGGGCGCCGGGCGGCAGCGCGCCTTCGGTGATACTGCGGCGAAGGATGTCGGCGGCCCGCTCCGCGGAGCTGCTCCGATCCAGTCGCGCGACGTCGGCGGCGACGGTTCGCAACCACGCCTGCCGTTCGGTCTCGGCCCCACCCGTACTCATCTCCGCATCATCCCGCACCGGAGCGGTGAGGAAAAGTAGAACAAGCCTCTTGCAGGATTGTTGAACAATCTCTAGGCTCGGGCGAGGGAGGTGGCCGCATGGACCTCAACGCGGACATGGGTGAAGGATTCGGTTCCTGGTCGATGGGTGACGACTCGGCCCTGCTCGACGTCGTCACCAGCGCGAACGTGGCCTGCGGGTTCCACGCCGGCGATCCGTCGATCATGCGGCGGGTGACGGCCGAGGCGGTCGAGCGCGGGGTCGCGATCGGAGCCCACGTCGGGTACGCCGACAAGCCCGGCTTCGGCCGGAGGTTCCTGGATATCGAGCCGGACGCGTTGCGCGACGAGGTCGTTTATCAGATCGGGGCGCTTGACGCGTTCGCGCGGATCGCCGGCGATCGGGTGCGGTACGTGAAGCCGCACGGCGCGCTCTACAACACGATCGGCCACCACGTGGAGCAGGCGACGGCAGTGGTCGCCGCGGTCGCGGAGTACGACAAGACGCTCCCTGTGCTCGGCCTTCCGGGCTCGGTGTGGTTGCGGCTCGCGGCGGAGGCCGGTCTGACTGCGGTGCACGAGGCCTTCGCGGATCGTGCGTACACGCCGTCCGGCACGTTGGTGTCGCGGCGCGAGGCCGGATCCGTGCTGCACGACGCATCAGAGATCGCGGCCCGGTGTACTGCGATGGCTACCGGCCGACCGATCCAGGACAGCTCCGGCGGATCGTTGGTCCTCGACCCGACCTCGATCTGCGTGCACGGTGACACTCCGGGCGCCGTCGACATCGCTCGGCGCGTGCGTGGCGCGTTGGAGGGAGCGGGCGTCACCCTGCGCCCGTTCACCGGCTGATGCGAATCCTCCCGGCGGGCGACCGGGCGCTGCTGGTCGAACTCGACGATCTCGACCAGGTGCTCGGGTACTACGCCGCGCTGACCGCCGATGCACCGGCGGACGTCGTCGACATCGTCCCGGCGGCCCGTACCGTGCTGGTCACCACAACCGGCGATCTCGCCACGTTGTCGCGGGCCCTGCGCGACGTAACTCCCTCCCTGGACAGCCGGACAACCGGCGACCTCATCGAGATCCCGGTCGTCTACGACGGGGCAGACCTGGGCGACGTCGCCGACCTCCTCGGCTGCACGGCGGACGACGTGATCGGCCGCCATACCGCCGACGAGTGGACGGTTGCCTTCTGCGGCTTTGCCCCGGGCTTCGGCTACCTGACCTCGACCGGCGGCTGGGACATCCCTCGCCGGTCATCGCCGCGGACGAAGGTCCCCGCCGGAGCGGTTGCGTTGGCAGGTGAGTTCAGCGGTGTGTACCCACGCGAGTCTCCGGGCGGCTGGCAGTTGATCGGCCGGACGTCGGTGCGGATCTTCGACCAGGGACGCGACCCGGCCGCGCTGTTCCACCCGGGCCGCAGGGTCCGGTTCGTCGACGCGGGCCGTGGATGACCAGCCTGACCGTCCTCGAACCGGGGCCGTTGGCAACAATCCAGGACCGCGGACGAGCCGGGCAGGCGGCACTCGGCGTACCGGCGTCGGGCGCCTGCGATCGGTCGTCCTACGAGCTGGCCAATCGTTTGGTCGGCAATCCTCCCGGCGCGGCGGCCATCGAGGTGACGTTCGGCGGCCTGGTGATGCACGCGGATGCGGACCTCGTCGTCGCCATCACCGGAGCTCCTTGCCCTGGCGTGCCTTTGAACGCCCCCGCCGTCCTGCGAGCCGGTGAGCTTTTGCGCTTCGGCCCACCGCCCAGTGGCCTGCGTACCTACCTCGCCGTCCGCGGCGGGATCGACGTACCGCCGGTCCTCGGCTCGCGCTCCACCGACCTCTTGTCTGGCCTCGGACCGGCGCCTTTGACGGCCGACCAGACGCTCCCGGTCGGACGTTCCTCTGAACCGATGCCCGGCGTCGACCTGGCTCCCGTCGCACACCCGACCGGCGGGAAGGTCACACTCCGCGTGACACCCGGACCCCGGCGGGACTGGTTCACCGACGAGGGCTGGCAGTCGCTGGTCTCGCAGACCTACCAGGTCAGCAGCAACAGCAACCGCGTCGGCGTACGCCTCGACGGCTCTCCGTTGGAACGCTCCCGCACCGGCGAACTCGCCAGCGAAGGCATGGCCCGCGGCGCCATCCAAATCCCACCGTCCGGCACGCCGGTCATCTTCCTCGCCGACCATCCCGTCACCGGCGGCTATCCCGTCATCGCATACGTGACTGAGTCAGATCTGGATGCCTGTGCACAGGTACGACCGGGCCAGCAGTTGGGGTTCACGTCGTACGGAAGCGGCGTAGGTACTCCGTCGGCGTGATGCTGAGGTGTCTGGCGAAGGCTCGGCGTAGGGTCTCGTCGCTGCCGAGGCCGCTGAGGCGGGCTGCTTTGGTGATGCTGTGGCCGTCGAGCAGGAGTTGCTGGGCCCGGTCGAGTCGGACGCGCTCGACCCAGCGGCTTGGCGTGGTCTGGAACTCGCTCTGGAACAGGCGGGTCAGATGCCGGGGACTGACGGCCGCCGATGCCGCCAGGTTGGGCAGGGTGTGGTCGCCCGCGGGATCGGCCGCGACGGCTTCGGTCACAGCCCGGAGGGGATCGCTGCGTGCCGGCGGCGTGTCCAAGGCGGTCGAGAACTGGGACTGCCCGCCCGGGCGTTGCATGAAGACCACCAACTCGCGGGCAACGGTCCGTGCGACGTCGGCGCCGTGGTCAGCCTCGACGAGTGCGAGCGCGAGGTCGATGCCGGCGCTGATGCCGGCCGAGGTCACGTAGCGCCCGTCGGTGATGTGCAGCGCATCGGGCTCGACCTTGACGTTGGGGTACTGCCGCGCCATCGTGCCCGCATGCCGCCAGTGCGTAGTCGCGCGCCGCCCGTCGAGCAGGCCTAGTCCCGCGAGTACGAACGCACCGCTGCACACCGACGCCACCCGCTCAGCGCCGTCCGCAAGCACCCGCGTCAGGTCGGCGACCTCTGTCGGCACCCCGTCGACCAAGTGATCGGCACCAGCCACCACCACCGTGTTGACCACGCCGACCTCCGAGGCCGCGGCCAGCCCCGCGAGCACGACGCCCGATGCCGTTGTCACCTGCGCACTCGATGCGGACACCAGCACCGTCTCGTACCGGCGGCTGTCCTGCGCCCGGTTCGCTTGATGCAGTACCTCCAGTGGGCCGCTCACGTCGAGGAGCGTGACGCCGTCGTACACCACGAACGCGACCCGACGTGTCCGAATCTGTGGTTGATGCGGCGAATTGGACATGGCATCAGCGTAACCGGCACCCCGAACCTGTAGTCATGATCGAAACCATCGCCGGGATCCGGATCCCCGACAGCGCCCTGGCCCGCGAGGCCACCGAGCTCGTCCGTGACGTGGCGTCACCGCTGCTGTTCGACCACTCCCGCCGGGTCTTCCTGTTCGGCGCCCTCCGCGGCCAGGACCTCGAGTACGACGCCGAGCTGCTGTACGTCGGCGCGATGTTCCACGACCTCGGTCTGACCGAGCGGTACCGCCGTATCGATCAGCGCTTCGAGATCGACGGCGCCGACGAGGCCCGGCGTTTCCTCCACCAGCACGGCATCACCGGCGAGAACGCCGACCTGGTCTGGACCGCGATCGCGCTGCACACCACGCCGGAGATCCCGCTGCACCTGTCGGCGGAGGTCGCGCTCGTCACCCGCGGTGTCGAACTCGACGTACTCGGCATCGGGTACGGCACCATCACCGACGAGCAGCGCGCCGCCGTCACCGCCGCCCACCCGCGTCCGGACTTCAAGAACCGGATCCTCGAGGCGTTCACGGAGGGAATCCAGGACCGGCCCGCGACGACGTTCGGCAACGTCAAGTCCGACGTTCTCGAGCACTTCCTGCCCGGCTTCCACCACACCGACTTCGTCGACGTCATCAAGAACTCTCCGTGGCCCGAGTAGGGCGTTGCTTGTGAGGGCGGCGGGGAGCGGCAAAGATGTGCGGTATGACGGAGAGTTCCGCGGTCCCGGGCATCGACAGTTCTGTCCCTCCGAGCGGCACCGGCTGTGTCGAGTGCCTGGCCGCCGACGGCTGGTGGTTCCACCTCCGCCGCTGCGCGCAGTGCGGCCACGTCGGCTGCTGCGACTCCTCACCCGAGCAGCACGCCTCCCGCCACGCGGCCGAGAGCGGTCATCAGATCGTCCGCAGCTTCGAGCCGGGCGAGGACTGGTTCTGGCACTACGGCGAGTCCGAGTACTACAACGGCCCCGAGCTGGCCCCGCCTGCAGCCCACCCCGAGACCCAACCGGTCCCCGGCGGCAATGTCCCCACCGGTTGGCAGGGCAAGCTCCACCGCTGAGGACGCCGTGACCGACCTCTCCGCCGATGTCGTCATCGGCGACTTCACCGTGCCGTTCGTCGTCTCACGCCCGTACCTGAACTTCCGGATCAGCGGTGGTGACTACGAGTACAAGACCTGCTTGAACGTGGTCGTGAACGGCCACATCGTCCGCAGCGAGACCGGCCGCGGCACCGAGCTGTTGCACCCGGCATCCTTCGACCTGACCGACTGGCTCGGCAAGGAAGCGCAGCTGGAAATCGTCGACGAGCCCAACGGGCACCTGCGCGTGAGCGATATCGTCCTGAGCTCGACGCCCTCCGTCGTCGTGCCGGTGATGCCACCGCTGTACGCCGAGGCGCTCCGCCCGCAGCTCCACTTCACCGCCCGGCAATGGGCGATCCAGCGGCTGAACCCAGTCGAGCGTGAGGAGGGCTGGCTCAACGACCTCAACGGGCTGGTCTTCTTCGACGGCGAGTACCACCTGTTCGCCCAGCGCTGGAACAAGTGCTGGATCCATGCCGTCAGCAACGACCTGGTGCACTGGACCGAACTTGCCCCGGCGTTCTTCGAGGAATCTCTCGACAGTGGCGTGCAGTCGGGCAGCTGTGTGATCGACGTCGACAACACCTCGGGCCTCGCCGAGCCCGGCGCTGGGCCGGCGATGGTCGCCTTCTGGTCGCGTAACGACAACCGGTCGCAGTGCATCTCGTACAGCCTGGATCGCGGACGGACCTGGGCGCATTACGCCGGCAACCCGATCATGGACCTGCCCGAGCGTGATCCGATGGTGTTCCGCGATCACCGGCGCGCGCAGTGGGTGATGGTGCTGTACGGCGACGACCGGTACCAGCTGCTGCGCTCCGACGATCTGCTGCACTGGGAGTCGCTGGACAGCTCGATCTCGGACAGCTTCGAGTGCCCGGACTTCTTCGAGCTCGGGGTGGCCGGCTCGGACGAGTCGCGATGGGTGCTCGTGCGTGGTGACGGCCGGTATTCGATCGGGAGTTTCGACGGACGGACTTTCGTCGAGGAGACCGCACAGTTGCAGGTCGACGGCGGGCCGCACTTCTACGCAACCCAGAGCTGGGCAGCCGGTCCTCGCCGGGTTCAGGTGGCGTGGATGCGCGGCGGCCGCTACCCGAACATGCCATTCAACCAACAGGTGAGCATCCCCTGCGACCTCTCGTTGCACCGCACGGCCGACGGCCTACGGATGTACCGCACGCCGGTGCCCGAGCTCGAGACCCTGGCGCGAAGCCGACACACCTGGCCCGCCCGAACCCTCTCCCCGGCAAGCGCCGCCTCCTCACCCGCAAGCACCACCTCGTCCCCGGCAAGCACCACCTCCTCCCCGGCAAGCACCACCTCGTCCCCGGCAAGCACTGACCCCTCAGCGGCGAGCACCGACTCGATCTCATCGTCGGGCTCGGCCCGGTCGCAGACGGACACCGGGGCGCCCTGGAGCGGCCCGTGGCGGATCGGGACGGCGTGGCCGTTGCTTCGGATCACCTGCGACGTCGCTCTCGCACCGGACGGCGAGCTGGCGATCGACATCTGCGGCACGCGGGTCACGGTGACCGCGGGCAGCATCGCCGTACTCGATGCCGAGCAGCCGACGATCACCGCGGTTCGCAAGCTCGACATCCTCGTCGACACGACCTCGATCGAGGTCTTCGCGAACGACGGCGAAGCCTCGTTGACCGCCTGCGTGCAGCCGGGTCACTACGAACTGACGCTCACCGCATCCGGAGCCGACTGCACACTGGGCGAGCTCGAAGTCGTCGAGCTCGCGTCGATCTGGGTCTAGAGCACGAAGCCGGTCGGGAACGGGTCGTCGGGATCCAACAGGTAGTTCGCGGTGCCGGTGATCCAGGCTCGACCGGTGACCGTCGGGACGACGGCGGGATGAGGGCCGACGGTCGTTTCCTCGATCAGCCGGCCGGTGAAGCGGGTGCCGATGAAGGACTCGTTGACGAAGTCGGTGTTGAGCGGGAGCTCGCCGCGGGCGTGGAGCTGGGCCATGCGGGCCGACGTACCGGTGCCGCAAGGTGAGCGGTCGAACCAGCCGGGGTGGATCGCCATCGCGTTCCGGGAGTCCGCGCCGTCTTCGCCCGGTGCGGTGAACTGGACGTGCTTGCAGCCGTTGATCCCCGGGTCGAGCGGATGGACCGGTCGGTCGGCGGCGTTGATCGCGTCCATGATGTCGAGGCCGGCCTTCAGGATGCGGTCCTTCTCGGCGCGGTCGAACGGGATCCCGAGCTGCTCGAGCGGCAGGATCGCGTAGAAGTTCCCGCCGTACGCCAGGTCGTAGGTGACCTTGCCCAGCCCGGGCACGTCAACCGAAGCATCCAAGGCGTGCGAGTACGACGGGACGTTCCGCAGCGTCACGTGCTCCGCACGACCGTTGCTCACGGCAACGTCCACGACGACGAGGCCGGCAGGGGTGTCCAG
Organism: Kribbella sp. NPDC058693; assembly: GCF_042715335.1. Classification (NCBI taxonomy): domain Bacteria; kingdom Bacillati; phylum Actinomycetota; class Actinomycetes; order Propionibacteriales; family Kribbellaceae; genus Kribbella; species Kribbella sp. NPDC058693. Next base: position 39,475 of record NZ_JBHXSQ010000003.1, on the reverse strand, counting down.
GCGGACCTGTGTGACCGGCTCGGTCACCTCGACCATGCCGGACTCGACCAGCACGGTCGCGACACCGATCGTGCCGTGGCCGCACATCGGCAGCAGGCCGGAGACCTCGATGTACAGCACGCCCCAGTCCGCGTCGGAACGCGTCGGCGGCTGCAGGATCGCTCCGCTCATCGCGGCGTGACCGCGCGGTTCGTTCATCAGGAACAACCGCAGGTCGTCCAGGTGCTTGATGAAGTACTCGCGCTTCTCGGCCATCGTCGCACCCGGGACGACGCCGACCCCGCCGGTCACGACGCGGGTCGGCATGCCCTCGGTGTGCGAATCGATCGCGCTGATCGTCCGGACGGATCTCATCGCAGGGATTCCACGGCTTTCTTCATGTCCTGCTCCAGTTGGGCAACGTGCTCGGGGACGAGCGGTCCGCGCGGCGGCCGGCACGGTCCGCCGTACCGACCGACGTAGTCCATGCCGTACTTGATCGCCTGGACGAACTCGGGTCGCGAGTCCCAGCGGAACGCGGCGACCAGTGGCTCGTACAGCGCGCGGGCCTCTTCCAGCTTGCCCTCCAGGGCCAGGTCGTACAAACGGACCGACTCCTTCGGGAACACGTTCGGGAAGCCGGCGAACCAGCCGGTGGCTCCCATCAGCAGCGCCTCGAGCGTCAGGTCGTCGGCGCCCGCGATCACGGCCAGGTCCGGCGCGAGCTCGCGGATCTCCAGGACCCGGCGGACGTCCCCGGAGAACTCCTTCACCGCGACGATGTTCTCGATGCCCGCGATCTCGGCGAGCAGGTCCGGCGTCAGGTCGACCTTGGTGTCGAGCGGGTTGTTGTAGACCATGACTGGCAGGCCGGCCTTCGCGACCTCGGTGAAGTGGTTGATCACCTCGCCACGGTTCGCGCGGTACATGGTCGGCGGCAGGCACAGTACGCCGTCCGCACCGTCCTCGGCGGCCTTCTCAGCCCATGCGCGTGCCTGGTGGGAGCCGACGCCGTGTACGCCGACGACCACGATGCCGTCGTCACCGACCGCCTCGATCGCGGTCTTCGCTACCGCGCGGCGCTCGTCGTCGGTCAGCGACGAGTACTCGCCGAGGGACCCGTTCGGCCCGACGCCGCGACAGCCGTTGTCCACCAGCCAGCGGCAATGCTCGGCGTACTTGTCCAGGTCCGGCCGCAACCCCGCCGGCGCCGACGCGTCCTCGGCGTACGGCAACGCGGTCGCAACGATCACGCCGTCCAGTTTCTCGCTCATGTTGTCTCCTCAGCTTGGGCAAGATCGCGCAGCCTCACTGGTACGGCGATCGGTCGTTTCATGCTTGCTTTCGGTACGTCGCCGGGCGCGGCCAGCAATGCGGCGACGGTGCGCGAACACACCCGCCCCTGACACATCCCCAACCCCGCGCGACTGCTGAGCCTCATTGCCCGGCCGTCGTCCAGACCGCGTTCCCCCGCGACGGCCTCGAGCTCTCCCCGCGTGACTTCCTCACACCGGCAGACGATCGTGTCCGCATCACTCCAGCTCTTCCACCCGTCCCGCACCGGATAAGCCCGAGCCAACGCGACGGCAAGCCGCCGCCCCCGAACAACCGCAGCAGGATCCAAAGGAGCATCACCTGAAGAGAGGGCGTGTTGGGCTGCGGCTGTTCCGGCCAGGGTGCCTTCGGCGGTGGAGAGGGCGGCGCCGCCGATGCCGGTTAGTTCGCCGGCGGCGTAGATGCCGGGGGTGGTGGTTTGCTGGCGGTCGTCTACGGCGACGGCTGGGCCGCCGTCGGGGCCGGTGGTGAGGTTGCAGCGGGCCGCGACTGCCAGCTCCAGGTTGGCCGTGAAGCCGAAGCCAACGCAGACGGCGTCGACCTCGACACGGCGTTCGCTGCCAGGCACCGGGCGCCAGGTGGAGTCGAGACGTGCGATCGTGACGGCTTCGACGTGACACGTCCCGTGGGCAGCGATCACGGTCCAGCCGTGGCGAAGCGGGACTCGATGCCGGGCGAGGAGCGCGCCGTACCCGACCGCCTCCCGAAGCTTGCTTGGGGCAACCAATGGGTCGGTGGCCCATCCCTTGCGCACCGTGGTGAGCGAGTTGGCTTCGAGGAGCGCGACGACGTCCGCGCCGACGCCGAGGAGCGATTCGGCTACCGGAAGCAGGAACGGCCCGGTGCCCGCGACGAGCACACGCTTCCCGATCGCGATGCGTTGTCCCTTGGCCAGCGCCTGCGCCGCGCCCGCTGTGTACACCCCCGGCAGATCCCAACCAGGGAAGGGAAGCACGCGGTCATACGCTCCGGTCGCCAGCACCACAGCCTTCGCATCGATCGGGAACGTCTGTCGACCAGCAGCATCCGCCGGACCTCGTTGCGCCCAAAGCCGAGCCGCTGGCAGCTCCTGGCGCTCATCGACGGGGTCCTCGATCGCCCAGATCGAAGTCTCCGGCAAGTAAGTGATCCGCGGGTGTCCCCCGAGCACCTCCCGCTGAGCCGCAAACGCCTTCCACTCATGCTGAATGCGATCCGGCCGCCGCGCCGCGAACTCTGCAGGCAATTGCCGGTTGTACTGCCCGCCAATCCCCCGTCCGTTGTCGACCAGCAGCACCTCGGCGCCGGCATCGGCAGCAGCAACCGCGGCCGCAACCCCCGCCGGCCCAGCACCCACAACCACAACCTCGGCGGACATCGCCGCATGCACAGCAGTCTCGGACACCGGTGGCTCCACACCAACCGACGTAGCGGGCAGAACCGCGCCGTCCTGCGTGGTGATCGCGTCGCCCGTCGCAATCGTCCGTTGGCACGCCCGCACATCGGCAAGACCGTTGACGGTCACCAGACAGTCCTGACACGCCCCTATACCGCAGAAGGTCCCACGAGGACGACCGTGGACACGAGTCGTCCGCCACGTGTCGCGGCCGTTCGCCAGCAGTACGGCGGCCACCGTCTGACCCGCATGAGCCGTGACCGGATGCCCGTCGACCGTGACATCCACCGCGGGCGGCACACCGACCGCAGCCGGATCGCCTGCGCGGGGACGAAGATAAGCGCTCATGATGCGATCACCGCCGGGCGGTCGACGCGGAACGGTGACGGGTCGAGGTGTGGCGCGAGTCCGAGGAACAGCTCGGTGATCAGCCGGCCCGTCGAAGGCGCGAGCCCAATACCGGCGCCTTCATGACCGGTCGCATGCCACAGCCCGAGCACCCGTGGATCCGCACCGATGACCGGCAGATGATCCGGAGCGTACGGACGGAAGCCGCCGTACGCGCGCATCACCGGCACATCGCCGAGGAACGGGAACAGCCCGACAGCCTTCCTTGCAAGCTCCCGCAGCACCCGCACCCGGACCGTCTCGTCGAACCCGATCCGCTCGCGGCTCGACCCGATCAGCACCGTCCCGGCGCGCGTCGACTCGACCACCGTCGACGTCTGCAACTCGGCGTCGCCACTCCCGACCGCGCCGACGTAATCCGCGTCGTACACCTTGTGGCGCACGGACTCCGGCAGCGGTGCGGTCACCAGAATCATCCCGCGCCGCGGCAGCACCTCGATCGGCGCACCCGCGGCCGCACCGAAGGCACCAGCCCACGGTCCGCACGCATTGAGCACTGCCCCACAAGCGATATCGCCGTCCGAGGTATCCACACCCACTACCCGCCCACGCGACTGCCGCACGCCCAGCGCGGTAACCCCCGATCTCACCTCACCACCGCGCTCGCGAACGGCCGCCAGTAGAGCCGTTGCCGCCAGCACCGGCTGCACCTGCGCGTCGTCCGGGTAATGCACCCCGATCGTCACTCGGGGCGTGATGAGTGGCTCGAGCTCAAAAACCTCTGCAGGCGTGATCACCTGCGCAGCGACCCCGGCCTCCTGCTGCTTGGCCGCGAAGGCGGTCAACGGCTCCGGATCCCCGGTCGCCACCACCACGCCGCCCTTGGCTTCCCACTCGATATCCGCGACTCGCTCAGGCAGGCGGCCGCGCACGACATCCCACTCCGCACGCGAGGCAATCGCCAGGTCGAGCTCCGGCCCCGGCTCCTTGTCGGAGACCAGCACGTTGCCCTCGCCGGACGCCGTCGTCCCCGCCGCCGGGCCGTCGCGATCGATGACCAGCACCCGCACGCCGGCCGCCGACAACGCCTCCGCGCAGGCCGCCCCGACCATGCCCGCGCCGACCACCACCACATCGGGTGTCGCGGACCGGTGCATGACGGCTCTCCTCGATGACGTTCGCTAAAATGAACGATATCGAGAGTACGCGCGGTTCCGACGACCGGTCAATGTACTCAACCGGACCTCTCCTGGACTTCTCCCGGAACTATCCCTGCAAATGCGGGCCGCCGGCCGCCGTCGGGTACACATCCGGCGGGTATTCGAGCAGTAGCACCGACCGCACCGGACCGTCGACGGCCTCATAGCCGTGCGCTCCGGCCGCCCGGAAGGCCAGGTAGTCGCCAGGCCCCAGTTCCTCGGTCTGCCCATGTGTACTGACACGTAGCCGACCAGCCAGGACGATGTGGTGCTCGGTGCCCGGATGGCCGTCGGAGTGCTGGACCGCATCCGGCCGGATCTCCTGGTTGTAGATCTCGAACAGCCCGCCCGGGTGCTCGAGCCGCCGCAGCATCCGCAGATCGATCGCCTCACCGGACAGTACGTCGACGTCCGCGGACCGCACCAGGACCAGGTCCGACGCCGGCGACTCGGCCAGCAGAGCCGACACCGGCACGCCGAGAGCGTTCGACAAACTGAACACTGTCTCGATCGTCGGGTTGCCCGCACCGGACTCGAGCTGGGACAGCGTGCCCTTCGCGATCCCGGACCGCCGGGCCAGTTCGGACAGCGAGATGCCCTGCTCGTCCCGCCGCGCCCGCAGGTTCGTCCCGAGCAGCTTTCCCGCACCCATCGCCGTCACAGCCCGGAGCATGCCACATCGAGGCGGTAACTTCGGATCCGTTGCGCGCATCAACCTCACTGAGAGGACTGGTGACCCACATGAAGCTCCTGCGTGCCCTCCCGGCGCTCGCACTCCCGTTCACCCTCCTGACCAGCCCGGCCCATGCGGCACCGACCGCGACCGCCTGCACGATGGACCTCGGCTCCATCACCAGCCAGGGCGTCGTCCTGTACCGGACCGTCACGGCGACCCAGCCCGCGACGGTCTCATCGGTCCAGCGGCAGGTGACCGTCTTCAGCCCGGGTCAGGCCAGGCTGAGCACGATCTGGAACTGGAGCAGCAACCTGCCATCGCTCGAGTCCGGCATCGCCGTCACCAACAGCAACGTCATCGGACAGGCGTCGTACAACTCCAACACCGCGGAGCCCGCTGCCCCGTCCTTCACCCAGATCAGTGCAGGCTGGGGCTCGTACTCCGCGATCGGGCTCTCGGTGGATCCTGACCGTCGTACGGCTCGCAATCAGTTCTACGGCCTCAGCAACGGGACTGTGCACCGCTGGGTCATCAACGGCTTCGGCTGGACACCGACCGGGCAGACCGGTGGCTTCAGCGCAGTGAAGACGTGGGCGCTGCTCGGCCAGTCCACGACGTACGACACGTTCCTGGCCACGACCCGCGGTGGGGCGCTGTACACGATCCGCCTGCCACTCACGCAGGCGATGACCCCAGTGGTCAAGCAGGTCCGTTCGGGGACCTGGGGAGCTTTCGACTACCTGGTCGCCCAGCGCTGCGGCCAGGTGAGCACGCTGCTCATCGGCGTCGACAAAGACGCCGGTACTGCGTACCTGTACGCGATGAGCCACGCCAACGGACCGTCGACGGTCATCCAGACGCTCGGCAAGCTGCCCGGCACCTACACCGACCCGATCTACTTCCTCCGGACCCATGGCACCGATCTGCGCGGCGACTGATCAGGGAATGATCCCCTGCCGGCGCAGGTCGGCGAAGATGTCGTAGAACATCTGCTCGGTCTCGACGTACTCGTGGAACCCCGCCCGCCGGGACTTCGACGAGTCGGCGAAGAAGTCGTAGTCCCATCCGAAGACGAAGTCCGCGAACGGCCACGACGACACCTCTGCGAAGGACGTCGTGGCCAGTCCGTGCCTGGCCTGCATCTCCTTCCACAGCGGCTCTTTGTCGGCCATCACGTCCTGCAACGATATCTGCAGCGGAGGCGCCGCTTCGAGTCCGAACCACGCCGCCAGCCGGGGCCACAACTCGTTCCACCGGAACAGGTCGCCGTTCGTGATGTTGAACGCCTGGTTCGCCGCCGCGGGCGAGGTCGCCGCCCAGACCGTTGCCTTCGCCAACAAACCGGCGTCGGTCAGCTCGAGCAGCGCGTCGTACGCACCAGGCTTGCCCGGGAAGCGCAGCGGTACGCCGAGCTCCTTCGAGATCGACGCATACACAGCGATCGCCACCGCGAGGTTCATGGGATTGCCCAACGCTGCGCCACCGACCACGGACGGTCGCAGCGCCGACCAGGTCCAGGCCTTGCCCTGCTGCCGCTCCTCGAGGAACCGCTGCTGGTCGACGTTGAACTCCGGCGGCAGGTGCGGCGGATCGTCCTCGCGGGCCGGCGTCTTGAACGGTCCGAGATGTGCGCCGTACACCTTGTAGCCCTGCATCAGGCTCACGTGCCGCAGCCCGTGCGAGACCGGCTCGATCGCGTCCACGACGTTCACCAGCATCGCGAGATTCGGCGCGACCAGCTCGGCCCAGGTCGGCCGGTCCTGGTAGGCGACGTAGAACACGTGCGTCACGTCGGAGAGCCCCGAGAGCTTGGTCCGGGTGTCGTCCGGATCGAGCAGATCCACCGCAACATGCCGAACGCGACCAGGTACGTCGACGCCGCCGCGACGCGACAGGCCGATCACCCGCCAGTCCGGCAGCGACGCCAGATGTTCGACCAGATTCGTCCCGATGACACCCCGGGCACCGACGACCAACGCGACGTTCTCCATGACCACAGCCTTGCTGACCTGCGCGGATAAAACCAAGGCATAGTTTTCACCGAATCCATAAGCTCAGATCATGGCAACGCTCAGGCAGCTCGAGTACTTCGTCACCGTCGTCGACGAGACCTCCTTCACCAAGGCCGCCGAGCTCCTGCACGTCACCCAGCCGGCGCTCTCGCACCAGATCCGCACGCTCGAACGCTCAGCCGGCGGACCGCTGCTCGAGCGGCTCCCCCGCACAGTTCGCCTCACCCCGACCGGCCGCGCCATGCTCCCGCACGCACGGGCCGCGTTGGCCGACGCCGAGCGCGCCCGCTGCGCCGCCCGCCAGGCCGCCGGGCTCGAGGTCGGCGAACTGCAGATCGCCACGCTCTACTCGATGACTCTGGGCGTGCTACCCGCGGCACTCCGTCGCTGGCGACAGACGCATCCCGACGTCGGCATCCGGCTCTTCGAGCACCGCCATACCGACGAGCTGATCGAGGCGATGAACGCAGGCGAGGCCGACCTCGCCGTCGGCCCCGAACCCAGCAACTGGCCAGGCGTCACCCGCACGCTTGGCACCGAGGAACTGGTCGTCGTGGTCGCTTCCGACGATCCCGCGGCAACCGGCGACACGATCAAACTGCAAGACCTCGCCGACCGCGCGTGGGTTCACTACGCGCCGGGCCACGGACTCGCGGACGTCCTCGACCACGCGTGCGCGCAGGCCGGGTTCGAGCCGCGGATCGCCGTACGCACGGAGCAGACCGCCGCCGCACCAGCGCTCGCCGCTGCCGGTCTCGGACCTGCACTGGTTCCCGACAACATCGGTCTCCCGAGCGGCAGCCACGTCCTCCACCTGGATCCACCGGTGCGTCGCACGCTTACGGCGTACACGCGCGGTGAGCCCGACCCGCTGGCCGCGGCGTTCATCGAGGTCCTCGTTTGGGGTGATGACGCCGCGGGCACGCGGAGGTGATGGCTGAGGAAGAGTCGGACGCAACAGTCCTGATAGCCGGTACGGCGAACTTGGCGATAGCGATCGCCAAGATCGTCGCCGGTCTGCTGTCCGGATCCACCGCGCTGCTCGCCGAGGCAGCGCACTCCGTTGCGGACACGCTCAACCAGGTGTTCCTGCTGGCCGCGCTGCACCGCAGTCGCAAGCCGGCCGATGCCCGGCATCCGTTCGGCTACGGCATGGAGCGGTACTTCTGGTCGCTGCTCGCCGCTGTCGGCATCCTGGTCCTCGGCGCCGGCTTCTCCATCACTGAGGGTCTGCGCTCGATCTTCGCGCCTTCACCGATCGCCGCCCTGGCAGTGATCTATTCAGTGCTGGGGATCTCGTTCCTGTTCGAGGGGAGCTCCTGGCTCCGGGCGGTGTTCCAGCTCCGCCGGGAGGCGCGCGAAGCCGACGTACCGTTCCTCACACATCTGCGGAGCGCCGAGCCTGCTGTGAAGACAGTGGCCTTCGAGGACTCGGCCGCACTGATCAGACTGCTCATCGCAGCGGCCGGTGTGACGTTGTCCGTCGTCACCGGCGAGCACATCTGGGACGGTGCCGCGTCGATCGCCATCGGTCTGCTGCTGATCGTGGTCGCGTTCACACTCGGCCGGGACAACAAGACCATGCTGATCGGACGCGCACTACCGGCCGACGCCCAACGCGAACTACGCGAGCTGATCGCGAGCACGCCAGGCATCGACGAAGTACTCGAGCTACTCACCTTGCAGCTCGCGCCGGACCAGGTCCTGGCCGTTGCGACCGTCGATCTGGATGACTCCGAAACCACCGGCTCCGCCGTCGAGCAGCTCGCCGAGAAGGTCGACGTACGAGTGCGGGAGGCGTTCCCGATCGTGCGGCACCTCTATCTGGACCCGACACCCGCGGAGGGCCGCGTCAGCGCTGGTCGTGACCCCAGTTCGCCACGATGACAGCGATCGGCGGCAGTACGGCGGCCACTGCGCTCATCCCGATCGCGACCGGGATCGAGAACAGCCGGACCACGAACCACGCCAGACCGATCAGGGCGAGGCAGCTGCCCATCAGCCAGTAGTAGGCCTTCCGGTTGTCCCACCGGCGTGCCATGTCAGACCGCCAGCGACAGCTTCCCGAGGGCGTCGACCAGCGGCGAGAGCTCGGGCAGCTCGGAGGCGTTCTTAAGGGCAGACGTCAGTACGGCGTCGTGGGTCGGCTGCGCCTGGTCGAGCAGCTCGCGGCCGGCCTCGGTGACCTCGGTGTAGATGCCACGCCGATCCGTCGGGCACAGGTACCGCTCCAGCAGCTTGCGGTCCTCGAGCCGGTTCACCAGCCGGGTAGTAGCGGACTGGCTGAGCACCACAGCGTTGGACAGCTGGTTCATCCGCAGGTGGTAGTCGTCCTGCCGCGCCAGCACGTCCAGCACGCTGTACTCACTCACGGACAGGCCGTGCTGCTTCTGCAGCGCGCGCTCCAGCTCGTCCTCGATCCGGGCATGCAGAGCCGCCAGGGTGCGCCACCCCTGCGCCCGCGCCTCCGCGGCGTCATCCGGTAGTCCCACCACACCTCCACTTGAACTTCACGCTTGCATGCGCAATCATAGCGCTTGTGCAATAGCCCGCGTATGCAACTATCGCGCACGCCGGTAACAGTCACAAGACTACATTCGAGGAGAGTCCGCGTCATGCCCGCAGCTCTGCTGGCCCTGGCTATCGGTGCCTTTGGAATCGGCACCACCGAGTTCGTGATCATGGGTCTGCTGCCCGACGTCGCGACCGACTTCGGCGTCAGCATCCCGTCGGCCGGCCTGCTGATCTCCGGCTATGCGCTGGGGGTCGTGGTCGGCGCGCCGCTGCTCACCGCGATCGGGTCGAAGGTCTCCCGCAAGACCGTGCTGATCGCGCTGATGGGTGTCTTCATCGCCGGCAACCTCGTGTCCGCGCTCGCTCCGTCGTACGGCGTTCTGATGACCGGGCGGATCATTGCGGCGCTGTCCCACGGAGCGTTCTTCGGGGTCGGATCGGTCGTCGCGGCGTCGCTCGTACCGAAGGCGAAGCAGGCCAGTGCGATCGCGCTGATGTTCACGGGGCTCACTGTGGCCAACGTGCTCGGCGTACCGGGTGGGACTGCGCTCGGACAGCACTTCGGCTGGCGGTCGACGTTCTGGGCCGTCACTGCGCTCGGCGTGGTCGGGTTGCTCGGCATCGTGTTCCTCGTACCGCGACAGGGCACGGCAGAGGGACCAGGGCTGCGGACCGAGCTGGCTGTGTTCAAGAACGTGCAGGTGTGGCTGGCGCTGGCTATGACTGCGCTGGGGTTCGCTGGAGTGTTCGCGTCGTTCACCTACATCGCACCGATGATGACTGACGTCGCTGGCTTCTCTGCGGGCGCTGTGACCTGGCTGCTGGTGCTGTTCGGCGCTGGGCTCGTCGTCGGCAACCTGCTGGGCGGCAAGGCAGCAGACCGGTCGCTGATGCCGAGTCTCTACCTGATCCTGGCCCTACTGGCCGCCGTACTGGTCGCCTTTGTGTTTACGGCGCACGCCAAGCTGCCGTCTGCCGTGACGATCGCACTCTTCGGCGCAGCGGGCTTCGCGACCGTCGCTCCGCTGCAGAAGCGCGTGATGGACAAGGCGAAGGGCGCTCCGGCGCTGGCGTCCGCGGCCAACATCGCCGCGTTCAACCTGGGCAACGCGGCCGGCGCGTACCTCGGCGGACTCACCATCGAGCACGGCCTCGGCTACACCGCGCCCAACTGGGTCGGCGCGGCTCTCGCGGTGTCCGGTCTGCTCGTCGCTCTCGTCTCCGGCCTACTCGACCGCAAGGACGTTGCGCAGCCAGGTGAAGGCAGCGGCCTGCATCGCCCGGTCGAACTTGTGGGGCCCGTCGAAGAACTGACCGACGTACGACGCTGAGGACCCGGCGGCGGCGTACTGCGCGGAGATCCGCTCATTCGCCGCCTCCTCGCCGTCCAACGGGAACAGCTCGTCATGCCGGTTGTACTGCACCAGGAGTGGTGCAGGTGCCTGGCAGGCGGCGACATCGGACCAGTCGATCTGCGGCGGGAACATCCGGGGCATCAGCATCCAGGTGTGGGTCACGACGTTCTCGTCGAGCAACGAGTTGTAGGTGCCCATCATCCCGATCACAACGGCAGCGGTCAGCTCACTGCTCGTTGCCCGCAGCAACGCAGAGCGGCAACCGCCTCCGGACAGTCCGATACTGGCCGTCCGGTCAGTGGTGTCGTCCCGACCGCGCAGGTAGTCGAGGGCGATGCGGTCCTCCCGCGCGACGACGGCGGCAAAGGTCGTACCGAGCAGGGTGCAGTACTTCTCGACCAGGTGCTCGTGACGGCCGGCTGCAGCGTTGTATGCGGCGGCGTCTCCGTCGACGGCATCCTCTCGGACCTGTGGCGGCATCTCGGTAAGCGGGAAGCGGCGGCTGCCCCAGCAGAAGGCATCCGGCACCAGTACGACGTACCCCTGCGCCGCCAGGTCGTTCGCGTAGGCGCGGCCCTCGTAGTACTGCTCTCGCAGCGCACGCACCTCGGCCGCGGGCTCCTCGTCGGTGTCGGCGATCTTCTCGCGGCCGTAGTACTTGAAGCCGTCATGACCGTGCAGAGCGAGTACGCCGGGCAGCGGGCCGGTGGCGTCCGCCGGTTTCAGTACCCGCGCACGAGTCCGCGGGCCGAAGCCGACGGAGTACGAGATCTCCTCGCCGACCAGCCCGTCCGCCGTCCAACGCCGCTCGACCCGAACGTCCGACGGGCCGTCATCGTCTCCGGCGGTCGCCACCATCCGCCGTACGATCTCGCGGACCTGATCCGCGGCCGGGCGCGCAGATTCCCGCACAGCCGGCGCAATCGCGTGGTCGATCCAGTCGCTGTAGACACCCAAGTGTGTGGAGCTCATCCCCGCAGACTGTCACGACCCCTGACGCCGATAGAACGCACTGACCGCATGGAAAGACTTCTTCGGCAGCCAGTGGTACGGCGAGGCCGCATCGCCATCATGGATGCGCAGGACCTTGCACAGGCTGAAGGCGGCCATGTCCTCGTCGTGAGGACGGTCGTGCGGGCGGTGTGGGGCGTCAGGTGAGATGAAGGTGTACGGCGATGCCCCGAGGAAGCCCTCGTCGGTGAACACACCCAGCATATCGGCCAGGTGGTCCGCCTGCTCCTGCTCGTTCCGGACGTACTGCGGTGGGATGACCGGGACGTCGCCGCTGTAGTCGACGATGTCCCAGCCCATCCCGCCCAGCTCGGCCGCACCGGTGAACGTGCAGCAGCCGAACTCCAGGATCAGGATCGGCTTGCCCCACCGGCGGAACCGCGCCAGTTCCTTCGTGTGGTCGGCGCGGTTCGCGTGGTACGAGTAGTAGTCCAGCCCGACGATGTCGAAGATCGACCAGTCGACCTGCTCGAGATCCGACGCGGCGCCGTACGTGATCCTTCCGTGGAAGTTGCTGCGAGCAACCTTCGCCATCCTCGCCGTGAACGCGCGGAACTTGCGCTGCAGCTCGGCCATGTCGAACTCGCCCTTGGTCAGGTACTCGACCCGCTCGTAGAAGTTCGCTCCCGGCACGATCCCCGGCGTGAACAGCATGAACTCGCACCCGACGACGAGGATCACCTCCTGGCCGTGCCGTCGCCGCAGCCGCTCGGCCTCGACCGCGACCTTGCGCAGCTTCTCCAGCTCCGCCGCCTGCGGCTCGTCGAACGATCGCGGCTGGATCGACACGGTCAGCCCCTCCTCGAGCGCAGCGGTCGCGGTGTCGATCAGGCGCCGTACGTCGCTGCCGTAGATGCTGACCCAGTTCGCGTGCAGCCGGTGCCGGATGGCGTGGATCTCGCCGCGCATCGTGCTGTTACGCCAGCGCGCCCGGCTGTCCTCCTCGGCGGGGCCGCCGCCGGTGTCGTACGCGACGCCCCTGAGGGCGAGCTTGGGACTCGCCGCGGCGGCGGTCGTGGTGATGCCCGCGGTGGTGATCAGCCCGAGGGCGGCGGCGCGGCGGAGGAACTGGGCCCGGTTGATTGCGCTCATGGTCTCGAGTCTTCGCCGGAACGTGGCCGAGGTCGTCGTACCGAGGTCGCCGGCTGTCTGACTTTGGATGATGAAACAGTGTCCTCGGATCTGACACACTGTTTTAGTGCGAGAAGCGGATCGACGATCGGTGCTGGGATCGGTGTGGCTGCGGGACGAGCCGGAGCCGACCCGGGCGCGGCTGAGCCGCGACGACATCGTCAAGACAGCGATCCGGGTGCTGGACCGGGAGGGCCTGGACAAGTTCTCGATGCGGGTGATGGCGGCCGAGCTGGATGCGGCCGCGACGTCGGCGCTGTACTGGCGGATCGCGACCAAGGACGACCTGCTCGAGCTGGTGGTCGACGAGATCTTCGCGGACGCGCTCGTGCCGGCGCCCGAGCGGGGAGACTGGCGCGATCACGTGACGGTTGTCGTGCAGGCGGCGTACGACGCGCTGTGGGAGCACCCTTGGGCGGCGCGGTTGCTCGCGTCCCACGGTGGGCTCGGGCCGAACTACCACGCACTCATCGACCGGGTGGAGTCAGTGCTGGACGCGGCCGGTTTCAAGGGGACGCACCTGGACGCCGCGGTGTCCGCGATCTTCCACTACCTGGTCGGCTCCGCGGTCACCGACTCGGCCTGGCTCTCCGTCGTACGACGCAGTGGCCTGAACGACGCGCGCTGGGCCACCGAGTCGGCCGGCCGAATGGGCGTCGACGCGACCCACCTCGCGGCGTACCTGAACCGCAAGAGCCGGTCCGGCCCGGAAGCTCGCTTCGCCTCCGGACTCCGGGTCATCCTGGTCGGCCTGAGGCCGCGACAGCTGTCCTAGGACTTCTTCTTCGGCTTGAGCGATCGCGCGTACGCGACGCTCACCGCGAAGTGCTCGCGGAGCTGTTCGGTGTCGGCAAGGAGCGCGTCGGGTACGGCGACGTACTCCTTCTGCACCACGCCGTGCGCAACGTTGAGCGCCGCGTCGTACCTGGTCAGGAACGCCTCGCGCTCGGCCGTGGGCAGGCGCAGCGCGAGGACGCCGTTCTCGTTCAGCATCGAGAACATGTTCCCGTTCACCGAGGTGTACGGGAAGCCGGCGCCCTTGCGCTCGACGTCCGGGAACAGCGCGACGAGTGCGTCGAACAGGGCGACCCTGTCAGCCGGAGCTTTGGCCATGTCGCCACCGTAGGACGGGTTTACAGATCGGCGAAGGCTGAGGCCGGGTTTTCGAAGGCGTCGGCGACGAAGCGGAGGAAGGCCGCTGCGGTGCCGCCGTCGCAGACGCGGTGGTCGAAGACAAGGGACAGTTGGGTCAGCTTGCGGATGGCGAGTTCGCCGTCCACCACCCACGGACGGTCGATGATCCGGCCGACGCCGAGGATCGCGACCTGCGGGTGGTTGATGATCGCCGCGCTGCCGTCGACGCCGAAGCTGCCGTAGTTGTTCAGTGTGAACGTTCCGGAGGTCAGCTCGTGTTGGGTCAGCTTTCCTTCTCGTGCCGATTCGGTCAGGCGGCGGATTTCGGCGTCGAGTCCTCTCGTGGTCATCGAGTGTGCGTTCGCTACGGCGGGTACGACGAGACCGCGGTCGGTCTGGGCGGCGAGGCCGAGGTTCACGCCGTCGTACTGGACGAGTTCTTCGCGCTCGGTGTCGACGTAGCCGTTGAGCTCGGGGTATTTGAGCAGGCCGGCGACGGTGAAGCGGGCCATCAGCGCAAGGAGGCCGGGGCCGGGGTCTGTTGCTGTGCGCAACGATGCGCGGAGGTCGATGAGGGCGGTCGCGTCGACGTCGACCCAGGTGGTTGCCTCCGGGATCTCGGCGCGGCTGCGGGTCAGCGTGGCGACGACGGCCTTGCGGAAGCCGCTCATCGGCGTACGCCGCAACTCCGGCAGACCCGTTCGCGTCGGGGCCGGCTGGGTCTGTTGTACGGCCGGGGCCGGCTCGAGTTGGGTGCGGCGGGCGATGGCCAGCTCGACATCACGACGGACGATCAGCCCGTCCGGTCCGGATCCGTCCAGCGTACGCAGATCCACCTCAGCATCCCGCGCCAACCGACGAACCAGCGGCGAGATCACCAGCGGCACTCGCTTCTCAGGAACCGTCTCCGTAACAGCCGGCAGACTTCTCCCGGACGACCGAGGCTTGCGACGACGCCCCGCCCCGGAGACCTCGGTCGTGCCGTAGCCGACGAGTACGTTCCCGGACCCGGCGCGTTCTTCCTCGCGGTACGCCTCCCCCGCGGGATCGCCGACCGTGATCAGCGGCTTGCCGACCGGGATCGTCGTACCGGGTTCGCCGTGGAGCTCCTCGATGACACCGGCGTACGGCGAGGGCAGCTCGACGATCGACTTCGCCGTCTCGACCTCCGCGACCGGGGTGTCGACGACGACCACGTCACCGACCTTCACCAGCCAGCGAACGATCTCCGCCTCGGTCAGCCCTTCACCGAGGTCGGGGAGAAGGAACGTGTTCACGAGTCCTCCCACTGCAAGTCGTCCACCGCGTCCAGGATCCGGTCGACGCTCGGCAGCTGGTACTTCTCCAGCTTCGGTGGCGGGAACGGGATGTCGAACGCCGTCACGCGCCGCACCGGCGCCGCCAGCGAGTGGAAGCATTTCTCGGTGACCCGGGCAACGATCTCCGACGACACACTCGCGAACCCGCTCGCCTCGGCAACGACGACCGCGCGGCCGGTACGCCGTACCGCCGCGTACACCGTCTCGTCGTCGAACGGCACCACCGAGCGCAGATCCACCACGGTCAGCTGCCGCCCTTCCGCCGCCGCAACCTCGGCCGCCTCGAGCGCGACCGGCAACGCGGGGCCGTAGGCAATCAACGTCGCGTCGGCACCTTCACGCCGTACGACGGCCGAGCCGATGCCGGGCTGGTCCTCGGTGAGGTCGACCTCTTCCTTGGCCCAGTAGAGCTTCTTCGGCTCCATGAACACAACAGGATCGGGGAACTCGATTGCCTTACGCAACAACCCGTACGCATCCGCGACCGTTGCCGGCGTCACCACGGTCAGCCCGGGCGTGTGCGCGAAGTAGCTCTCGGACGAGTCGCTGTGGTGCTCGACGCCGCCGATGCCGCCGCCGTACGGGATCCGGATGACCATCGGCAGCTGGACGCGGCCGCGGGTCCGGTTGCGCATCTTGGCGACGTGCGAGACGACCTGCTCGAACGCCGGGTACCCGAACGCGTCGAACTGCATCTCGACGACCGGGCGCATCCCGTTCATCGCCATGCCGACCGCCATACCAACGATGCCGGCCTCGGCCAATGGGGTGTCGAAGCAACGATTCTCGCCGAACTCCGCGGTTAGTCCGTCGGTGATCCGGAAGACGCCACCGAGCGCGCCGACGTCCTCGCCGAACATCACCACGCTGTCGTCCGCGTGCATCGCGTCCCGCAATGCCTGGTTGAGCGCCTGGGCCATCGAGATCTTCGTGTGCGTCATGGCGTCAGGCCTCCTCTCGCGCCAGTTCGTCGCGCAGGAACGCGGCCTGCTCGCGCAGCTGCTGCGTCTCCTCGGCGTACAGGTGCTTGAACAGCTCCGCCGGATCCACCTCAGGCTCCGGCATCAGACCGTCGCGCAACTGCTGAGCCACCTGCGTGGCTTGAGTCTCTGCCCGCTGCCGTACGTCGTCGTCCAGCCAGCCCTGCTGCTGGAGGTACGTCGTCAGCCGCTGGATCGGGTCGCGGTCCAGCCACGGCGTGACCTCGTCGTCCTGGCGGTAGCGGGTCGCGTCGTCGGCGTTGGTGTGCGCCTGGACGCGGTACGTGTGCGCCTCGATCAGCTGCGGTCCTTCGCCTGCGCGGGCCTTGTCGACAGCCTGTCCGAGGACGGCGAGGAGGCCGGCGAGATCGTTGCCGTCGGCCCGTTCGCCCGGTACGCCGTACCCGATGCCCTTGTGGGCAAGCGATGGCGCGGCGCTCTGCTTGGCGAGCGGGACCGAGATCGCGTACTCGTTGTTCTGGACGAAGAACACGACCGGCGCGTGGAACACGGCCGCGAAGTTCAGCGCCTCGTGGAAGTCGCCCTCGCTCGTACCGCCATCGCCGACGAGCGCCATGACCACCGTGTCCTCGCCCTTCAGCCGGGCCGCGTGCGCGACGCCGACCGCGTGCGGCAGCTGGGTCGCGAGCGGGGTCGACTGCGGCGCGACCTTGCGCGCGTACGGGTCGTAGCCCGAGTGCCAGTCGCCGCGGAGCAGCGTCAGCGTCTCGATCGGGTCGACGCCGCGGCTCACGATCGAGACCGAATCGCGGTACGTCGGGAACAGCCAGTCGCCCTCCTTGAGGACCATCGTCGCTGCGACCTGACAGGCTTCCTGCCCGTGCGAGGACGGGTAGACCGCAAGCCGGCCCTGGCGGACGAGCGCACTCGCCTGATCGTTGAAGCGACGGCCGCGGATCAACTCTGTGTAGCCGTCGAGCAGGGCTTCCTTGGCGGGGAGGTCATACGACGGATGTTCGTGCGGTACGCCGTGCTGATCGATCAGACAGACGGGTTCCGCGGAGGGGAGCAGATGCTCCGTGACGGTGGTCATTGACCCTCCAGCGCAGGAGACGGACGGTAGCCACATCGTCGTACCTCCTGGCCAAGTGGATCTATAGCTGGGAGAATTGAGAGACGTTTGGCAAAAGGTCCCGGCTCAGGAGGTCGCACAATGTCCGACGAGGTGATGGTCCACCGGGCCGGTCCTGGACAGATTGTCGTCGCCCCCGCGCTCGACGAGATCGATCGGCAGATCATCGAGGCGCTCGGGCGGGACGGACGGCTGTCGATCCGGGCTCTCGCGGACGAGGTGCACATCTCGCGGGCGAACGCCTACGCGCGGGTCGAGCGGCTGACGAACACCGGGGTGATCACCGGTTTCACGGTGACGGTTGACCCGCTGCGGCTGGGGCTGGCGACGTCGGCGTACGTCACCCTCAGTCTCCGGCAAAGCTCGTGGCGAACCCTCCGGAAACAACTCCAGGCGATCCCGGAGATCAAACACATGGCCCTCGTCGGCGGCGACTTCGACGCCATCCTCCTCGTCCGAGCCGCCGACAACGAAGGCCTACGCCGCCTGGTCCTAGAAAAACTCCAAGCCATCCCCGAAGTACTAGCCACCCGCACCGCCCTCATCTTCGAAGACGTAGGCACTCTGTAGCGGCACGCTTAGCAGCCGCAGGAGCGGCGCAGGATTAGTTGTGTGGGGAGGGTTAGGGCCTCGATGGTTTGCTCGCCTTCGATGAGGCGGCGGACTGCTTCCTGGGCGACGAGTTCTAGGGGCTGGCGGACGACGGTTAGTGGGGGCCAGGTGTATTCGGTTTCGGGGGTGCCGTCGAAGGCGACTATGGCTATGTCTTCGGGGACGCGGATGCCTGACTCGTGGAGGGCTCGTAGGACGCCGATCGCCTGGAGGTCTGAGCTGGCGAAGATGGCTGTCGGGCGGGGGGCTGTCTCGAGTAGGCGGTGGGCCGCCGCGTAGCCGCCTTCTCGGGAGAATGTTGCGCGGGCGATCGGGCCGCGGGGAAGGCCGGCGGACTCGAGGGCGTCCTGCCAGCCGAGTTCTCGTTCGGGGTGGCCGGTGCCGCCGATTACCAGGCCTATGACCTGGTGGCCGTGGCTGATCAAGTGCTCGACGCCTTGGCGGGCGCCTTCGCGGTAGGTGGGGCGGACGGAGCTGACCGTTGGGAGCACGCGGTTGATTGCGATCGCGGGCACCTCGGCGTCGGTCAGGTCCGGGTCCTCGTGGGGTGCGACCAGCAACAGGCCGCTGACCTGGCGCACCAACAGCTCCGCGATCTTCGCGCGTTCGGTGGCCGGATCGCCGTCGGTGCTGGTTTGCAGTACGACGTAGCCGCGCGACGCCGCCTCCCGGTCGATCGCCTTCGCCAGCTCCGCGAACAGCGGGTTCCCACCATCCGGCGTGATCAGCCCGAACGTCCGCGTCGTACCCATCCGCAACGCCCGCGCCGTCGCATTCGGCCGATACCCGAGGACCCGGATCGCCTCCAGCACCCGCTCGCGAGTCTCCGGCGCGACCTTGCGCGGCCCCTCGTTCACCACGTAGCTGACCACGGCCGTGCTGACCCCGGCGTACTCCGCCACGTCGTTGCGCGTCACCGGTTCCTTCGGCATGCAGTGATGGTACGACGGTTGACCGCCCCGGAAAGCGATTGCTAGCGTGTGTCATCTACACGAGTAGAAGGAGATCGTCGTGGCCAGACGCTATGCCGTCGCCGGGACCGGATCGCGGGCGCAGTCGTACATCCGCGCGATGTTCCAGGCACACCCCGAGGAAGCCCAGCTCGTCGCCCTGCTCGACCCGAACCCGGGCCGGCTCGCGTTCCACCAGCGGCTCGTCACGGAGCTCGGTGGGGCGGAGCTCCCGCAGTACGGCGCTGACGACCTGGAGCGGATGGTCAAGGAGCAGTCCGTCGACCGCGTCGTGGTGACCAGCCCCGACTACACACACGCATCGGTCGTGTCGCAGCTGCTGCGCGCCGGCGCGGACGTGATCGTGGAGAAGCCGCTGACGATCAACGCGGAGGGGACCCGCCAGATCGTCGACGCGATGAACGAGTCGGGCAAGTCCGTCGTCGTCACGTTCAACTACCGCTACTCGCCGCGGAACAGCGCGCTCCGGCAGGTGATCGCGGACGGCGAGATCGGCAAGATCACCAGCGTCGAGTTCCAGTGGGTGCTCGACACGCGGCACGGCGCCGACTACTTCCGCCGCTGGCACCGCGAGAAGCTGAACTCCGGCGGCCTGCTGATCCACAAGGCGTCTCACCACTTCGACCTGGTGAACTGGTGGATCGCCTCCTCGCCGACACGGGTGTTCGCATCCGGTGGACTGTCCTTCTACGGCGACGAGAACGCGACCGCTCGGGGCCTCGGGCAACGACCGGCGCGCGGCACGATCGATGGCTCGGCCAACGATCCGTGGTTGCTTGACTTGCGCAACGATGAGACGAACCGGCAGTTGTACTACGAGAGCGAGAAGTACGACGGGTACCTGCGCGACCAGGACGTCTTCGGTCCGGGGATCACGATCGAGGACAACATGTCCGTGATCGCGGAGTACGCGAACGGTGCGCGAATGAGCTACTCGCTCAACGCGCACTCACCGTGGGAGGGGTACCGCGTATCGGTCAACGGCACTCTCGGCCGTGCTGAACTGGAAGTTGTCGAGCGTGCCGCGGTGGTCGACGACCAGATCGATCCGAGCTACCCGTCCGATCGCGTGATCGCCGGCGACGTCCGGACGAACGGTGAGCGACTGGTCCTACAGAAGCACTGGGCCACCGCGGTCGAGGTGGAGATCCCCCGCGGCGAAGGCGGCCACGGCGGCGGCGACCGCCTCCTCTACACCGACCTCTTCGTAGGCCCGACCAACGACCCGCTGGCGCGGGCCGCCGACGTCAACGACGGCGTCCGAGCCGTTGCTGTAGGCATCGCCGCCAACCAGTCCCTCGCCACCGGCCAGCCGGTCACAGTTGCGGACCTGAACCTAGGCGGTTGGTCCGCCTAGCCCTGTAGACGTCTACCAGGTGGCAGGCTGACCTGGGCGGTGGGTGCCGAAGGTCCATTCGTAGCCTTCGGGGTCGGCGACGCGGCAGCGGTAGTTGCCCCACTCCGACAACTCGGGGGTCCAGACGGACTCGGCGCCGGCGGCGGTCGCAGTCGCATACACCGCGTCGACCTCGTCCTGCGTGTCGAACGCGACGTACATCCCATGGCCGACCGTGTCGCCCTTGCGCGCCGGCCGGTCGTACCTCGCCTCGTCGGTGAAGAGCGTGAACGCGACCCCGCCGTACCGCATCTCGGCATGCATGATGCCGCCTTTGTCGTCCGGGACCTCCATGGTTGTTTCGAACCCGAAGGCCTTCTCCAGCCAGCGCAGTGCGGCGGGGGCGTCGCGGTAACCGAAGTACGCGTGGAATGTCGCTGTGTTGGTCATACCTCCAGCATCGACGGGGTAGCGGACAGGACCCGTCCGCTACCCCATTCGATTACTTCCGGAACTGGCCCGGGCCGAGGACCGACCAGCCCTTCGCGGTCGGCGTCTTGATCGAGCTGATCGGCATCGAGAACGTGTGGACCAACCGGTTCGGGCGGCTGATCGCCCAGAACGTCGGGTGCCGCGGGTCCGAGCGGTCCCACGCGATGCCCTGGCCCTGTACGTCGGGCAGGTTGACCGTCGCGATCCAGCGCAGCTCGGAGCCTGCCGTCGGCAACTCCATCACATACGCCTCGCCGAGGTCGTGACCGGTCAGCCAGAGCCGGCCGTCCGGACCCCACGAGCCGCCCGAGTTCGACATCGGCTTGAAGCGGTCCAGGATCTGCTTCGGGATCGTGTACGACGCGAGCGGCTCGAACTTGTCGTTGAGCTTCACGATCTGGGTGTTGTACGTCTGGCCGTACGGCTCGCCGGTCTGGTCCGACACGTCGTCATAGTTGGCGAACCCGGCCCACCACGCGCCATCGTGCCGGTCCAGCCACGTCAGCGAGCCGCGGTAGATGCCGAACGAGTACGAGTCGATGTGCCGCATCGTCTTGGTGTCGAACACCTCGATCGAGCTCTCCATCGGCCAGTCCGAGTAGTTCGAGTGGACGGCGTACAGCTTGTTGCCGAGGACCATGCCGCTGTCCATGTGGATGAACGGGCCGTCCTCGTCGCCGGCGAACTGCAGCAGCGGTTCACCGGTACGGCGGTCGTGCTTGGTGATCGTGGTGTTGTTGACCGCGTAGAAGTACTTCGAGTCGACGGCGACGGCCTGGTTCGCGTCGAACGCGGCGTACGACTTCAGCGGGGTGGCGTCGTACGTCGGCGGCTCGGCGACGGCGGCCATACCATACTGTTTGGTATGGATCTGGTCGGCCGGGAGCGCGGCCGAGGCGGGCGGGAGCGCGACGGCGGCCAGGACTGTCGTCGCGACGATGAGGGCGGGGAGCTTTCGCATTCACAACCTCCGAGGGGATGGATCCTGCTCCCCGACCCTCGTTTCACCGTTGGAACGCTGCATGAATCTGATGCGTCAGGCAGCTTGCCGTCGGGCTGTTCGTTGGCGGCGGAACCAGATCGCGAGCGCGATACAGGGCATCACGAGCCCGCCGATGCCCAGTACGAGGAAGTCCCACTCGGCGCTGATGTGGTCGACCAGCCAGCCGAAGTTCTGCCCGAAGAACCCGGTCAGGAAGGTCAATGGCAGGAAGACCGTGGCCAGCTTGGTGAGCTGTTCCATCGACGCGTTCTGCCGGACGCTGATCTTGGTCTGCTCGACGCCGATCACCGCCATGTTCGCCTCCAGGACGGTCGCGAGGAGATCGCGCTGGGCGGCGACTTCCTCGTTCACTAGGACGAGATGGTCGTGGACGTCGCGGAAGTACGGCAGGAGCGCGGTGTCGCGGGAGCCCCGTTCGATCGTCGCGAGTACGGCGAGCAGCGGGTGGACGGCCCGGTAGAAGTCGGTGACCTCACGACGGAGGAAATAGATCTGCTCGGTCGGAGCGACGGAGCCGGCGAAGACGGTCTGCTCGACGCGCTCGATGTCGCGTTCGAGTTCGGCGACGACGGGACCGTAGCTGTCCACGACCTGGTCGAGGATCGCCCAGAGGACCGAGCTCGTGCCGCACTCCAGGAGTTCGGGACGTTGCTCGAGGCGGATCCGTGCTCCGTGCAGGTCGCTGGCGACACCTTGACGGACGGTGATCACGAACGACGGTCCGACGAAGACACTCACCTCGCCGAAGTCGACCTCCTTGCGCTCGTCGTCGTACCGAGCGGTCCGGAGGATGACGAGCTCCACGTCACCGGCGTACGGCTCGACCTTGGGCCGGAGATGGAAGGTCTGCGCGTCCTCGACGGCCAGCTCGTGCAGGCCGAAGCTCTCCCTCGTCTGGGCGAGTTCCTCGGCGGTGGGCTCGTACATGCCCAGCCAGACGAACCCACCCTGCTGGCAGTGGGCGGCAGCATCCTCGACCGACATCGCCTCGACGTGCTGGCGGCGTCCGTCCCGGTAGTAAGCGCAGTCGATGATCATGGTGACCTCCTCCCCCGATCGTCGTACTCGACGCCGATAGGAAATAGGGTTGGCTGGGAAAGCGGTGGTGAACATCCGTGAGGAGAAACCGTGGGACAACCGGTCGTACTGATGCCAGGCCCGATGCATCCCGCCGTCGCCGAGGGTCTCGGTGACCACTGCGAGCTGATCCGGCTGTGGGAGGAGAGCGACCCCGACGCCGTACTCGCGGCCCGCCGGGACGAGATCGTTGCCGTCGCCACCGGTGGTACGACGATCGACGGTCCGTTCCTCGACGGGCTTCCCGCCGTACGGCTGGTTGCGAGCTTCGGCGTCGGGTACGACCGGATCGACGCGGGCGCCGCCGCCTCGCGTGGGGTCGTGGTCACGAACACGCCTGGGGTGCTGGACGACGAGGTTGCCGACACGGCGCTCGGTCTGCTGCTGATGACGGTCCGCGAGCTGGGGCGGGCCGAGCAGTACCTCCGCGAAGGCAGGTGGGCCGGCGGCCGCCCGTATCCGTTGACGCCGGCAACGTTGCACGGTCGCCGGATGGGCATCCTCGGCCTCGGCCGCATCGGCCAGGCCATCGCTGACCGCGTCCAGCCGTTCGGCGTATCCGTTGCCTACCACAACCGTCACCCGAAGGACGTCGACTACCCGTACTACTCGTCGTTGACGGAAATGGCCGCCAACGTAGACATCCTGATGATCGTCATCCCCGGCGGCGACAGCACCCGCCACCTGGTCGACGCGTCGGTCCTCAAGGCCCTCGGCCCCGACGGCATCCTCATCAACGTGGCCCGCGGCACGGTCGTCGACGAACAAGCCCTGGTCGACGCGCTCCGCACCAAGACGATCCTGTCCGCCGGCCTCGACGTCTTCGAACACGAGCCCAAGGTCCACCCCGACCTCCTCACCCTCCCCAACGCCGTCCTCCTCCCCCACGTAGGCTCCGCCACCATCCCCACCCGCACCGCCATGGCCAACCTCGTAGTCGACAACATCCGCCACTGGCTCTCAGACGGCACTCCCCTCACCCCCGTCCCCGAATCCACCGACCTGGTCAACTGACTGGGGTTCACCCCCGCGTGCTACGCAGCCGCTCTCCTCGTCGCTCCGCTCCTCACCGCGGCCGCTCCGCACGCACCCACCCGCCCCCCGGCTCATCGCCGGTGCATCCCTTCCGGCTATCGCCGGACGTGGCGGGCTACCGCCCGCAAGTGCGCGCTTATCGCGCGGTGACTACAGGGCCAGCGCCCGTCGGCCAAGCCACGCGGCGGCGAGGCTCGTGCCTAGCTGACCGCTGCAGCGTGGACCGGGTCGCCAGCGCGGTGGGCGATCAAGCCACACCTGCGAGCCGCGCCAGCCGACGTCGTGACGTGGGATCAGCGCGGGTCCTATGATGCGGAGCTGCTGCTATGCCCCTGAATGTGCGACGACCCAGCTCCCGCAGACGCGCCGGGACTCGGCAGCTTGAGGAGTTGCACACCAGCGAAGGCTGAAGAAGTCGGTGGCTCGGATCGATGAACGCTTCCTTGCGAGTCCTTTGAGCCCTGGCCTTGGAGCCAACGCTGAAGGTTTCGCCCACGGGCGCATTTCGCGCCCATATGCATCGATGTGTTGCCAATGTCCTGCTCCGTCATGCGTGCTCGTCAGTTCTCCAGCGCCTGCCGGAGAGCTTCGGGGTTTGCACCGCAGACATTGCCTGGCGCGCAGCCGCCGCTGGGAACAAAAGCCAGCACGGTTACGGATTGGCGATGGGCCGCTAGGAGAATCCGGGCGACCCAGCGTCCATCCTGGTCTGGTTCGATGGGCTCAGAGACGAACCATTGAGTCCTACCTCCCGAGACCCGGAGTATCGCGATCGCGAGCAGGTAGCCGTCTGCTCGGGAAGATTTGTACGTCCCGCGCATTTCTATCTGCCAGGCTCCGCCGTGTTCAGAGAACGAAACCGTATCCACACTGATACGGTCTCTGCCCGATTGGGATTCGCCTCCCGCTGCGCTAGCAGCTACTCCAATGACAGCAACAGCAATAGTTGCGCAGGAACCAATGAGGGCGACCAGAATTGTCTGCCAGCGCTCAACGCGCCCAACGGCGTGGGTGATGCGGCGGCGACTTCCAGCCAGCCTTCCCGGCTGGCGAATCTGCGTGTCGTTCGTCATCGCCGGGCCCCCAATTGACTGTGTGGCGATGTGTCGCTTCTGATGCTAAGGACTGCTCCTAGCCGCCGCATGAGTCGGATCGAAGAACTTCCTGAGGATTCCTGACACGCCGTCGCCTCGCCGATCAAGCAGGCGGCCGACCATCGTCCAAGTACCCGCAACGACACCGGCTTGACCGCGCGGCTGCGCTTGTCGATGGCTTCTGGGAATCAAGTCGCACCGCAAGCCACGCGCACAATCTGCGAAGAAGCGATACGCAACCGCCTAGCCGCCAAATTGGCCGTCGGCAGCGGCATCATCAGAGGTAGGCGGTTTCCCTGCGTCCCCTGGCCGCTCGATTGTCCGGCCATCTTGCGCGAGGCGTTACTACAGCTTCCGCTCGGGGCGTAGGACTGCGGTGGTTACGCGGGTCAGGAGCCAGTTGTTTGAGCGGGGTAGGGACCAGCCGAAGATGTCTCGGGTGCGGAGTGGCCAAGGTGTCGCGGCATGTCGGTTACACGAACGTCTCGCATTTCATCAAGGAGTTCCGGACGCGCTACGGGATGACGCCGGGCACGTACTTCAGCGAGCTCAACCACCGCGACGAGGTGCACTGACCCGATCCCGGCGGGATTGGGGCATTGCCCGGCAGGATCGCGGTACTGCGGGACACCCGCGTCGGATGTGCTGATCCACGGAAGCAACCGGCTCTCGCAGGGAAGGCGAACACACCATGCCCACCATCACGACCACCGACGGCGTCGAGATCTTCTACAAGGACTGGGGTACCGGCCGGCCGATCGTCTTCAGCCACGGCTGGCCGCTGTCGGCCGACGACTGGGACGCCCAACTGATGTTCTTCCTCGCGAACGGCTACCGGGTGATCGCGCACGACCGCCGCGGTCACGGCCGCTCCGAGCAGGTCGGCGACGGCCACGACATGGACCACTACGCCGACGACCTCGCCGCTCTGACCGCACACCTCGATCTGCACGACGCCGTCCACGTCGGGCACTCCGCCGGTGGCGGCGAGGTGGCTCGCTATGTCAGTCGCCACGGCGAGGGCCGGGTCGCGAAGGTCGTGCTGATCAGCGCAGTCACGCCGTACGTGATGGCCGCGGAGGGCCGGCCGGACGGGCTGCCCAAGCGCGTGTTCGACGACTTCCAGGCGCAGCTGGCCGGTCACCGCTCGGACTTCTTCCGAGCGGTGGCTTCGGGGCCGTTCTACGGCTTCAACCGGCCTGACGCCGAGCCGTCCGAGGCCGTCATCCAGAACTGGTGGCGGCAGGCGATGACGGGCGCGGCGAAGGCGGAGCACGACGAGATCGCCGCGTTCTGCGAGGACTTCACCGAGGACCTGAAGAAGATCAGCGTGCCGGTACTGGTGCTGCACGGTGAGGACGACCAGGTCGTCAACCCGGCCACCACCGCGCCGCGGGCAGCCGAACTCGTCGCGAACGGCACGCTCAAGACTTACCCCGGCTACCCGCACGGGATGCCGACCACCCACGCGGACGTCATCAACGCCGACTTGCTGGCCTTCATCCAGGGCTAGCGGGTGAGGGGGACCTCCTCGGTCAGGTGGGAGAGCTTCGAAGGGTTGCGGACGGAGTAGAGGCCGGTGATCTGGCCGTGGTCGATCCTCAGGGCGGTGACGGTGTCGATCTCGCCGTCGAAGCGGAGGATCAGGGCCGGCTGGCCGTTGATCTGGGTGAGTTCCAGGGTGGCTTCGGTTAGGTGGTCCACGGCGGCGGCGAGGAGGCGGGCCACCTTGTCGGCGCCGACGACCGGGCGCTGGACGGCCTGGACCACGCCGCCACCGTCGCCGAGGAAGACGACGTCGGGGGCGAGGATGTCGACCAGGCTTTGGAGGTCACCGGTCTCGATGGCTCGTTGGAAGGCGGCCAGGGCCTTGCGCGTCTCGGTGGGGCTGACGGGGCCGGCAGGGCGGCGCGCGGCCACGTGCGAGCGGGCCCGGTGGGCTATCTGGCGGACGGCGTCCGGCTTCTTGTCGACGGCCTCGGCGATTTCGTCGTACTCGAGGCCGAAGACCTCGCGGAGGACGAAGACGGCGCGCTCGGTGGGCTTGAGCGTTTCGAGGACCAGCAGCATTGCCATCGAGACGCTGTCGGCGAGCTCCACGTCATCGGCGACATCGGGGGCGGTGAGGAGCGGCTCGGGCAGCCACGGGCCGACGTACGACTCCTTGCGGCGGCCGAGGGTGCGGAGGCGCTGGAGGGCCTGGCGGCTGGCGATGCGGACCAGGTACGCGCGCTGGTCCAGGACCGTGTCGAGGTCGACGCCGACCCAACGCAGCCAGGTCTCCTGGAGAACGTCCTCGGCGTCCGCGGCCGAGCCGAGGAGCTCGTAGGCGACCGTGAACAGGAGGTTGCGATGGGCAACGAAAGCCTCGGTGGCTTTGTCGGTACCGGTCATGGCTGGACTCCTAGTGCGCGCGGGTATCGCCATCAGATGCCGCTCACCGGACTTCTGTGACACAAAGTCCGGTATGGCGCTCGTCACGTCCTGGGACCGTCACGGCGGCCGCGCCGGCGGCATCTCGTGGTCATCCAGTAGATCTCATGAATGAGGACGATGATGACCGAACCCCGTATCGACGTGATGCAGAACGAGCTCGGAGCGAAGCTGGCCAAGCGGCTGTTCGCGGTACACAACCTGCTTCAGCAGACCGGCCTGCCGCACGCGACGCAGAACCTGGTGATGCTGCGCGCCAGCCAGATCAACGGCTGCGGGCACTGCATCGACATCCACTCCAAGGAAGCTGCGGCGGAGGGTGAGACCGCCACTCGCCTGAACCTGGTCGCCGGGTGGCGGCACTCGACGGTCTTCACCGAGGAGGAGCAGGCTGCGCTGGCGCTCACCGAGGAGGCGACCCGGCTGGCCGACGCCTCTGAGGGCGTCTCCGATGAGACGTGGGCCCGGGCCGCGAAGTACTACGACGAGGACCAGCTGATCGCGCTGGTGACGCTGATCGCGATGATCAACGCCACCAACCGGATGGCCGTGACGCTCAACCAGCTCGGCGGCTCCTACGAGCCGGGCCTGATGTCAGCTGCCGTCAACGGCTAGATCCCAGATCCGCTCGGTCTCCCAGGCGTACTCCCAGGCCTGGATGTCGGGCGGTTCGATGCCGAGGCCGGTGAGGATGGCACAGACCTGCTCGCGGTGGTGGTTGGCGTGGTTGATCGCCTGGGCGATGAAGATGCCGACCCGGGTACCGCGGGTGTTGTTGTCGACGATGATCACGCGTTCGACGTCGATCGGCTGGGTCAGGAACACCTCCCACAGCGCGCCGGCCTCGGCGTTCCAGCCCTCGAGGGTCTCGAGGTCGGTCGCGGGGTCGCTGTCGACGTAGTCGAGCGGCCGGTCCACGATCCGGCGCAGGTAGCCGCCGTCGCACCGGACGATATGGTCGAGGGTCGCGAGAATGCCGCCGAACGTGCCGACGCCGGTGATCTCCAGCTGCTCGGCCGTGAGTTTCTGGTCCAGGCAGAACCGGATCAGGCTCCCGGTCGCCCAGTTGTTGTGCCGGATGGGGTCGTACAGCAGGTCGTTGAGTCCCATGCGGGCCAAGCTAGCCGCGCCGGCCCCGCCCGGGGTACTGGATTTCACCCCGGGCGCGGCGCGAGCCGTCAGCTGCTGGCGGCGATGTTCACCATCCAGTTGACGCCGAACTTGTCGGTCACCATGCCGAACTCGTCGCCCCACATCTGCTTCTCCAGCGGGACCGTCACCTTGCCGCCGTCGGCGGACAGCTTCTCGTAGTACCCGCGCAGCTCGTCGCCGTCGCCGCTCAGGCTGATCGAGATGTTGTCGCCCGGGTTGTACGGCATGCCCTGCGGGGTGTCGGCCGCCATCAGCGTGAACCCGCTCGGGGTCTCGAGCTGCGCGTGCATCAGCAGGTCGTCGTCCTCCGGCCCGTGGCCCGAACCGAACTCCTTGAAGGTGTTCTGGGCCACCTCACCGCCGAAGACTCCCTGGTAGAACTCCATCGCCGGACGGGCTTCGCTCTTGAACTGAATGTACGGATTGAGCCGGGATGCCATCGAATCTTTCCTTCCCCCAACGGCCGGACCCTCTGGTACGGCGCTCATGCCCGCACAGTAAACCCGGCCGCCGACAGTCCGCGACCCTTCGAACCCGGCCATCCGGTTAAGGTCTCGGCATGATCCCGCGACACATCACCATCGATGCCGGCAACCCCTACGACCTCGCGCAATTCTGGAGTACCGTCACCGGCTGGCCGGTCGCCGACGGGGACGAGCCGGGCGACGACGAGGTGCTGGTGGTGGCGCCCGCGCCGGTCCCCGGGCTGCTGTTCATCGCAGTACCGGAAGGCAAGACCGTGAAGAACCGCGTGCACCTCGACTGGGGTCCCACCGAGCGCACCCGCAACGAAGAGGTCGAGCGCATCCTCTCCCTCGGCGGCACGATCCACGAGGACCACCGGATGCCCGACGGCCGCGGCTGGGTCACCATGAAGGACCCCGAGGGCAACGAATTCTGCGTGGAGCGGAGCGAGGCGGAACGCGCCGGCTGACTCCATCCGGTCTAGCCAGAAACCTATGCGTGGGTCGGATCTTCAGGGATGCTTGGGGAATGAAGTGGTGGTGGCGGAGGAAGAAGAAGCAGGCTGCCGAGGACGGGGAACCTCGGCGGCGCGGCCTGCGGCGGGACGAGGTCAAGGACCTCCGGGCTCGTCTGACGGGTGAGGGGTACACGCTGAAGCACTGACCGCTCGATGCAACCAATCGGGTGGTCTGAAGCGTTTAGTAAGTGGGGGGCCGGGGGGATGCACCAGGTTCGGGGCGCGCCGCGACATGTCGCGGCGCGGAGACGACGACTCAAGCTGGGGGGTGTCGGCACGCTGAAACAGGCCCAAAACCATCCGCAGCACGAGCGTGTATCGATACTCCGGGCGTTCCTCGGGTCAGTCGCCTCGATCTTCGTCACCCTGGTGGTACTGGCGGTCCTCGCCGGCGCGCTCGTCGTACTCGAGCCGCGGACCACCGATGCCGACACCACGGCCGACGGCACCGGCTCGTACAGCGTGCCGACGAAAGGCCCCGGCCTGTACGGCTCGGGCACGCTCGGCCCGTGGCAGGACCTGATCCGGCGGATCTCGCCCGAGGACCAGATCCGCGACACGCTCACGTTCGACGGCATCTTCCTGTTCGGCGACAGCATCGCCGTACAGGACAGCGCGGCCCTCGAGCGTCGGCTCGCGGACAGCACCGGCGACTCGATCGCCTTCCACGACTGGTCCGGTCAGCCGGCCTCGGCTGCGGTCGACGCACTCGAGGAGTGGTCGCGCGACTACGGTCTGCCCCGGCGGATCGTGATGGCAGTCGGTACGAACGACATCTTCGACCCACCCGCGTTCGCCGCCCAGGTCGAGCGCGCGATGAAGATCGCCGGGCCAGATCGGACCGTGTACTGGGTGAACGTGTACGTCAGCCGCACGAAGCAGCCGACCGCCGTACGGGACGCGGACCTCGCGAACAGCGCCTGGGTCAACCAGGAGCTCAACGAGGCAGCAGCCGTCCACCCGAACCTGCGGATCATCGACTGGTCCTCGTTCCTCACCTCCCGGCCGAACGGGCCCACGCCGTACCTGCGCGACGGCGTGCACACCAGCGAGCCGCTCGGCGGCAGCGCCCGCAACGAGCTGATCGCCGAGGCGATCAAGAGCGGGCCGTAGGACAACCTCCGGACCTCCCTCCGCGTCCGCAGTACGGGAGGGACGAGCCATGTCACGCACCAGCATCCGAGGTTGGTCGACCTCAGCCGCCATCATCGTGGTGCTGACCGCGTTCCTGCTGGCGCTCCTGCACTTCGACGCCCCGGCCGCACATGCGAAGACGACCACGTCGGCCATCAGCACAGGAAGCTACGGATCCGGCACGCTCGGTTCCTGGCAGGGGAACAACCGGGTCATCTCCAGCGGCGCCCACGTCCGCCACGTCGTTTCGACGAACGGCGTCGTGCTGTTCGGCGACAGCATCGCCGTACAGGACGGCGAAGCACTCGGCCGGCTTCTCGGACAACAGCTGGGTACGACGTTCGCGGAGTACAGCTGGTCCGGCCAGCCGACCTCGGCCGCCGTCGACGCGATGGCCTCCTGGGCGCATACGTACGGCCTGCCGAAGCGGATCGTGATGGCGGTCGGGTCGAACGACATCTTCGATCCGCCCGCGTTCGCCGGGCAGGTCGAGCGCGCACTCCGGATCGCCGGCCCGGGCCGGACCGTGTACTGGGTCAACGTCCAGGTCTCCCGCACCGACGAGCCGCCGTCTGTCCAGGTCGCCGATCAACGCAACAGCGAATGGATCGATCTGCAACTGGAGCAGGCGGTCTCACATCACCCGAATCTGCGGATCGTGCCATGGGCCGAATTCCTTGCCGCGCGTCCCGACCGGATCCACACCGACCTGCGTGACGGCCGGCACACCACCGTGCCGGCCGGTCAGAACGCGCGGAATGCCCTGATTCTGCAGGCGATCCGGCGCGGCTGACACTGCCCTTCCGGGCAACGCCGAACCGGAGTGGCCGATCCGACGCAACTTTTTACCCCCCTCAAAACATCTATTAGACAGAGGATGCCGACCGCAACCTTTGACGGTCCGCCGAACGTTTCCTGAGCACACCGCCACACACACCCTGACCATTTTTCCCGGGGAGCGCCCTACCCGAATTCAGGTCTAGGCCAGAAGAGGCATGCGTGAAGCATGTGGGGAGGACCAACGATGCCCGCGAGACATCTGCGCACGACCAGAACGACGCTCCGGCTGATGATCCCGTTGCTCGTCAGCGCCGCCGTACTGGCCGCCGTACTGGTGATCCCGTGGGGCGGCTCCGAGCCGGAGGCGGCCCCGGACCCGACCGTGAGTCACACCCCTGAACCGCCGACCGCACCGCCGACCCCGGCGAAGCAGAACACCTACACGTGCCCGGCATACAGCGGGATCGACCACACGAACCCGGTCGCGAACCTGTACCAGGACAAGTTCACCTGGGGTACGACGCCGCCGACGAAGGTCGGTGACGGCAAGGGGAACATCAACTGGCGGATCAACCCGGACAAGAACCCGAGCTGGTACATGTGGCTGCACTCGCTTCGTTGGCTGGGGCAAGGAATCGAGGCCGGCGCGCGCGGCGACAAGCGGGCGCTGCAGCGGGTGAGCAACATCGCGCGGGACTGGGTCAACGACAACCCGTACTCGTGGAAGTCCGACGTCGGCGCGTACGAGTCGACCATGCACCGCACCAACGTGCTGATCTGCCTGCGGCAGGCGGTGCTGTCCGGGTTGCACGTGGTCAAGCTCCCGCTGACGTACACGTGGCTGGACGATGCGCTGATGGAGCACGCGTGGTTCCTGCAGAAGAACTACAGCGGCGACTGGAACCACGGCACCGATGAGAGCCTGGCGCTGTTCGGGATCGGCTGCACGCTGCAGCGGAACGATCTGAAGAAGATCGCGTCCGATCGGCTGACGAGTGCGATCAAGACCTCGATCGACACGCAGGGGTCCACGAACGAGCAGTCGACGGCGTACGCGCAGTTCAACTACACGCTCTGGGGACGGGCGATCGACGTACTGCGGAAGTGCGGGGTCGATCCCGGTACGACGATCATCGCGCGGCGCCGGGAACTGGCGAAATGGCTCGCGCTCGCGACCAACTCGCTCGGGAACCTGCCACAGCTTGGCGACTCCGAGGTCGTACGGACGTCACCCGTTCCCGGGACCGTTCTCGAGTACGCCGGGACGCTCGGCAAGCAGGGGATCAGGCCGACGCAGCGGATCGGGATCTTCGACGCCGGGTACATCTTCGGGCGGACCGGGTGGGGCGAGAAGCGGCCGTTCACGCAGGAGTCGACGTACAGCATCCGGTTCGGGCCGTCGCAGAAGCTGCACGGGCACAACGACCACACCTCCGTCACGTACACCTCGCACGGGCGGGACATCCTGATCGACGGCGGGCATGCCGGGTACAAGGTGGACGACTGGCGGTTCTGGGCGAAGAGCCAGTTCGCGCACAACGAGCTGACGGTGAAGTCGGCGACCGGGCACCCGGAGACCAAGCTGACGCGGTCGTCGATCGGCGCGACGTCCGAGTTCTACGAGCTGCACGACTCGCTCGGCGCCGGCCTCGACCGGACCCGCGGCGTACTCGTGCTGAAGGACCCGGACCTGATGGTGGTGCTGGACCGCGGGACGTCTTCTTCGGATCAGGATTACTCGACGCTCTGGCACCTGCCGTCGGATCAGAAGGTGGTTGTCAGCGGCAACGACCGCGCGGTGGCGGCCAAGCCGGGCGATCGGGTGAAGACGACGCTGCTGCAGATCCCGTTCCAGCAGCAGACGACGCCGATCGAGGTGGTCTCCGGTTCGCAGGATCCGATCCAGGGGTGGCACTACGCGACGATCGACAAGCGGGTTGCGGCGCCGGTGGTGAAGTTCAACCGCTCCGGCCACGACGCGACCATCCTGTCCGTGATCGCGCCGACCCGCACCAACGCCCTCGTCAGCTACACGACCTCACAGCAGGGGTCCCGGATGCTGGTCAACCTGAAGGTGGACGGGGTGACCACGGTCATCGCCGTCTCCGCAGACGGGACCCTGCAGCGGATCAAGTAGTGCTCTTGGGCTTCCAGTCGCTGGGCGGGTCCTCGCCGACCCGCCCGTCGACGGCCTCGCGGATGAGGTCGGCGTGGCCGGTGTGGCGGCCGTACTCCTCGATCAGGTCGCAGACCAGGCGGCGGAGGCTCGCGTGCTGCCCGTCCGGCCAGCTGATGTCGGCCGGCTGGTCGAGTCCGCCGTCCGCGATGGCCGTGGCCAACGTCTGGCGGGAACGCTCAACCGCGCCGTCCCACAGGGCGTACAGCTCTTCCGGGGTGTTGTCGACAGCGGAGTCGAACTCCCAGTCGTTGTCGTCGCGCCAGCCGTTCTGCACCCACGGACCGTCCATCGGCAGCCCGCGGAACTTCACGTTGAACATGTAGTCCTCGTTCGCCGCGAGATGCTTCATCAGCCCGCCGAGCGTGATCGACGACGCCCCGATCCGCGTGTTCAGCCCGTCGGCATCCAGGTCGTCCACCTTGTAGCGAAACGTCGTACGCAACCGATCCAACGCCCCGACCAGATGCTCGGCATCGGTCCCGGCGATCGGCGGTTCCCACCAGGGCGAAACCCACTCGTTCTCAGCCATGGCAGCACCGTAAACCCCATTCCGGACGCTCCCCTTCCGGAACTAATCGGCAAGGTTTCGGCGGACGACGACGTTGTGCATCGCCCGGGTGCGGTTCTCGGCGTACGGCGTGAAGCCGGCGTCGAGGAAGGTGGTCAGGACGCCGCGGCCCGGGTCGGCGGGCATGGTCTTGACGGGGTAGGCCTCGATGAGGCGGGCGCCTTCGGTGCGGGCGTACTCGACGGCTGCTTCGATCAACGGCAGGGTCAGGCCGCGGCGGCGGTAGCCGGCCTTGACGAACAGGCAGTTGATCGCCCAGATCGAGTCGTCGTCGGGGTCGTCGATCGGCAGCACGCGTGAGTGGACGATCGCGTGGTACTCCGGCCGCGGCGCCACTGCGCACCACGCGGCCGGGCGCTGGTCGACGTACCCGATGAGGCCGACCGGCATGCCTGCTTGGACGAAGCGCTCGAGGGCGGCGCGGTTCTTCTCGTTGCCGGCGAATTCGCGAGGGGGCAAGCGGCGCGCCATGCACCAGCAGCCGCGCGTGCCGCCGCTGGGTCCGAAGAGCTCGACCAGGTCGTCCCATCGCTCCTGGTCAACGGGGTGGACCTCCATCGACGCATTCAACCACGGGAATCCGGTCGCGCTCGCTGGTCGGCCGTGGAAGGGTCGGGCACCATGAGCGCCTCCGACCTGACCGGCTTCCTTCGCGGGCGGGGCGTTGACGCGCTTGACGTCGTACCCCTTCTCGGCGGCGAAAAGAACCGCAGCTGGCTGGTCGACGGCGCCTTTGTTGCCCGGAGCTACAGCTCCAGTACTGCTGCCGAGGTGGAGTATGAGCTGGCTGCGACCGAGTTCCTCGCGCGTCGCGGATTCCCAACGCCCGCTCCGATCGCGGCCGACGACGGATCATTGTGGGGCTGGATCGACGGCCGCCCAGCGGCGCTCTTCGCGTACGCCGCCGGCGCGCATCCAACCGACCTGATCGACGGGTACTTCTCGACCGACCTGCAACTCGGCCGCGCCGCCGCAGCGCTTGCTGCCCAGCTGCACACCCTGACCGCAGACCAGACCTTCCCCGGCCGACGGACCACGCGACTCGATCCCCTCGAGCGCATCGAGTCGTTCCTGCGCTCGCCGTACGCCGATCTGCCGGTCCTTCGAGATGCGACCCATCACCTGACTGTGTTGCGGCAGAAGATCGCGGCCGTCTACGCCAACCCAGCCGGCCTCCGCCAAGGCCTGGTCCACAACGACATCAGCGCCGTCAACCTCCTCCTCGACCGGTCCGGCGACATCACCGCCCTCATCGACTTCGACGACTGCATGACGTCCTTCCACCTCTACGACCTAGGCCGAATCGCCGAAACCTGGGCCCGCACCCCCGACCACCACGCCGACCCCACCCGCATCCACCAACTCATCGAGGCGTACGCCGCAACCCGCCCCCTCACCACCCGCGAATCCGACCTAGCCCTCGACTTCATCGCCACCTACGCCGCCGCCACCGGAGCCGACTACCTCACCAACCTGCCCCACGTAGATAGCCCCACCGACAGCTACTCGATGCTCTTCTTCCTCGACCTGATCGGAGAGCGATGAGGCCGAACGGCCGGCTGGAGTGCGTTGGGGGAGGTGGATCCGCGAGTCAGAATTGATGGATGGACGACCCGCGTGCTCAGCTCGAGCGTGAGCGGCAAAAGACGATCGAGCGCCTGGCGAGTTTGACCGAGGACTTCGACAAGGTCGTGGCTGCGTCGCGCGACAGCAACGCCGACGACGAGCACGATCCTGAGGGTTCGACGATTGCGTTCGAGCGATCCCAACTCGGTGCGCTCACCGAGCAGGCCCAGAGGACACTGACGGAGATCGATGCCGCCCTGGCACGCGTTGCGGCCGGAACCTACGCGACGTGCGAGCGCTGCGGCCGACCGATCTCGGCAGAGCGGCTTCAAGCGCGTCCGGTGGTCCGCACCTGCATCGACTGTGCGTCCGGCAGATGACACCACAACCTGCACCACGGACAGCGAAGTTACTAACCCCCAGCCTCAGAGAGTGACCTCTGACCTGGGGGTTTGGTGGAGCCGCCTATCGGAATCGAACCGACGACCTTCTCATTACGAGTCCTTCCGTGGGCGTCCAGACGCAGACGACCCCCGATCCTGAGCGCTAGTTGTGCCCAGTGATCGAGGGTCGTTGACGGCTGTTCCTGGCCCGCCGGGGGCCTCTGAGGGGCCTCGCCCGAGCTACTTCTCCTCGGCGGGCTCCTCAGCTGGTTTCACATCGATGGGCTTCTCTTGATCCCCGTCGACCGGCCTGCCCTTGTCGTCGCGCTTCCGCTTTGACGCATCTTGCGCCAACCCCGCGCTTCCGAAAAGGAAAGCCAGTGCCACGCCGATCAACCACCAGCGGGAGATTGATTGGTCCTGGAAGATGAGGACGCCTCCCAGGCTGCCGATCACGATGAACGCGACAGCGAGCCCGATGCCGAATGGGTCGCGGCGTAGATCGAGCTCGGCGGACATCCGCACTGCTTGTCGTTTAATCAGGGCGTCGTACGCATCACGGGCCGGATGCGTCTCTGGCAGAGCATTCATGGCTGCGATATCGCGGTCGGCGTCGTCCCGCAGGCTCTTGCGGTTGTTGCGATTGCCGATCAAGGGCACTCCCGCACTCAGCACCCCGCCAATCGCGACCACGATCTGACCGACGAGTTCGTTATCCATGCGCGAGAGGGTACGTCGCTCCTGCCGCAGCAGGAAGACCAAGAACGTTGCTTCGAACAATGCGCTCGCCTCGCGTCTTCCGGTCTGCCGTTCAGCCCACGCGTAGCGCAATGAGGAGCTGACTCGGCTGAGCGGCAGACGGGAAGACGCACCCCGACCCCCGACCAAAGCCCCGGGCCGAATCGGACCCGTCATCCCGGAGTCGTGAGGCCCCGCCGGAGGCGTTGCACTTGGCTCTGCTGAAAGACACCGAGAGCGGGCGCGGGCGGTGAACGACCGGAGGCCGCATGCGCACGCCCGCGCCGCCCGCTGAAGGCACGCCTTGATCCATAAGGCTAAATCCGGCAGTGGGCTCGGCGTCACCCGTGCGATCCGCCAACTGATTCACGACAGGCTAGGAGACTGACGACCACCTGAGACGGCCAGCCTGCCGGTGCGCGGACAGGCGTACTTGTCGCAGAATGGCACCATGTCCGGAGACGAGCACGAGTTCACCGATGACGCAGGTTTGAGCGACGAATCGCACGTCTTAGTCTATCCCGAGACCGCCGAGGCAACCGCAGAGGCCTTCGGAGCCGGGGTCGTCGTGGTCCGGGTGACAACGACGGCGACAGGTCAGCGGGGCCCGGGCCCGACGACCACGATGGGCTACCCAATCACTAAGACCTACACCATCCACGAATCAGAGGCCGTGGATGGAGTCATCCAGTACGAGCTACTTGAAGATGGACAAGTCGTCTGGGTCGGCACCGGCGACGACAGAGTAGACGGCTTGCTACAGGTCATCATGAGCATCACCGGTGAGGGACCTGAGGTACCAGACAACTAGCTCCGCGCCTCGCTGTCACACGGCCCGAATCGCCTCGGTGAGTTCGTCGATGTGGGCGATCGCGGCGTCGGCTCCAACTGCGGCCAGATCGGCGACGTTGCCGGGCTTGTTGGCGTAGCCGAGGCTCGCGGCTCCGATCGCACGGGCGGCCTGTACGGTCCGTGGCCTGGTCGCCGATCAGGGTGCAGGCGTCGGGCTCCACGGCTAGGGCCTGGGCGGCTCGCTCGATCAGGTGCGGGCTCGGCTTCATGAGAGCCGGATCGGATGCGTCGCGAGCCTCGATGTGCTGGACGAGACCGGTCAAGCCGACTCCGTCGAGGTAGGCGCGCACTGATGCGCCGGTGTTGTTGCTCACGATCGCGAGTGGTCGGCCAGCGTCCCGGCAGGTGGTCAAGAAGGCTTCCCACACTCGGGGTTGGTGTGGCGCTTTCGACGGCCTTGATCTCGGCGGTCTGGATGGCTTCCTCGACGTGGCGGCCCAACTCGGGAGATACCTCGGCGGCAGCGCTCTCCTCGCGGCGGACCTCTCAGCGAGGGCAACTGGAAGCGCTTCGGTTCGCTGGACGGCAGCCACCCGCGATCGGCGTTCCCGGGTTCTGGGTGCACGACCTGCGGCACACTGCTGCGTCCATCTGGCTGGCCGCTGGAGCTGGCCCGAAGGTGGTTCAGCGCATCCTCGGGGACGCCACTGCCGCGATGACGATAGACCTCTACGGCCACCTGCTAGACGACAGCCTTTGGGACGCGGCGCAGAAGGTTCACTGCCCACACCGGGGGCTCTCGGGGCCTCGAACGGCTCCGCCGCCGAAACGACAGAACCCCAGCCGAGGAAACTTCCCTCTGACCTGGGGGTCTGGTGGAGCCGCCTGTCGGAATCGAACCGACGACCTTCTCATTACGAGTGAGACGCTCTGCCGACTGAGCTAAGGCGGCGGGTGCCGAGGCAAGAGTGTAGCGGGAGTCGGGGGGTGATTCCGAATCGGTTGTCCGGTGGAGGGGTGGGGCTGTGGGGTGGATCACCCGGGCCGGGGGCGGGTGGGGAACCCGGGTGGGGCGGCGTACGTCGGACGGGCCAGGGAATAAGTGGTGGAATAAATGCTGTAGGAAATGCGTTGACGTACCACAGCGGGATGGGTGAGACTATTCCCCGCAAGGACCAAACCCTGAGGAGAGATCGTGATCGGCGCAAGCACCCTGACAAAGACCTGGCGGCGTGGCCGCATGGTTTTGTCGGCATGTGCGCGGCCCGGCACCGACAACACCTTCGAATACCACCGGCTCAGCATCGAGCCGGGCCCGTGGGCGGGCGGTTCGCCTGGGTAGTCTCCGACTGGGGAGACCTCCAGGAGCCGTCTGAGCCGGGCACCGGCAGCAGGCGGCTCTTTTCTTTTGCCCGGAATCCGGGTCAGCTACGCATGCAATTAATTCGGTATTCACGGATACCGGCACGAACAATTGACAACTGAATTCGCGAATTACCAGCTGTAGGCCAGCGGCAAGGCCACCTCATTTGGGTTGAGGGCGTCGGAGGTTCGAGTCCTTCCAGCTGGACTAGGGGGTGGCTGACGGCTCCGCGCCGTAGCGAGCAGGTGCTCGGTGCGGTGCATCGGCGCGCGGGGGCGAAGGTCTCGATGCGGAGCATCGTGGCCTTTGCACCCGTGCGGCGAG